>JAFSNK010000021.1 GCA_017447445.1 Clostridia bacterium
CTGTTTTGTAAAAATTATTATAAAATAAAAATTATTATAAAAAATATATATCAGCTTTATTAAAATATGTTGAAAAACCGCCGCGGATATGATACAATCGGTTTTGAAAGGTACGGTAAATGCTAAAATGAAGTATTCTTTTGTTTTTTGGGACTGGAACGGCACGATAATAGACGACGCGGCGGCTTCGATGGATTCGGTGAACCTCATGCTCGCGCGCCGCGGTATGCCGCCGATAAACATGGATACCTACCGCGATTACGTCGATATACCGATAATAAAATTCTACGAAAAGGCGTTCGATATGTCCCGGGAGAATATGGATTCCATCGCCGCGGAGTTCAATTCCGGCTACGAGCTATGCCTTGCCGGCGAACCCCTGCGCGAGGGCGCCTGCGAGGTGCTGCGCTCGTTATACGAATCGGGCGTAAAGCAATACATTTTCTCTTCGAGCCACGGCGATATCGTCCGCGCCGCGTTGAAGCGCCACGGCATCGGGGAGTATTTCGAAGCGGTGCTCGGCTCCGGCGACTATTACGCCGGAAGCAAGCTGGAGCGCACGCGCGAATATATCGTAACGCACGGTATAGCCCCCGAGCGCACCGTGTTCATAGGCGATATGGAGCACGACCGCGAAGTCGCTTCCGCCTGCGGGAGCGATTGCGTGCTGCTGTCCGGCGGACACCGCCCGGAAAGCGCGCTTCGTGCCACGGGATCGAAGGTCGTCGGCTCTCTTTACGAGTTTGCCGATTATATGAAAGAGCAATAATCATTCGGAGGGGAAAAATGTACAGGATAGGTTTCGACTGCGACAAATACGTTAAACTGCAGTCTATGCACATCAAGGAAAGGATCGAAAAATTCGGCGGCAAGCTCTATCTCGAATTCGGGGGTAAGCTTTTCGACGACTACCACGCCTCACGCGTGCTTCCCGGCTTCCGCCCGGGCATTAAGATAGAGATGCTTTCCGCCATAAAAGACGAAGCGGAGATCATTATTGCCATAAACAGCAACGATATCGAAAAGAACAAGGTCCGCGGCGATCTCGGCATCACCTACGACCAGGACGTTCTTCGCCTTATCGACGCGTTCCGCGCAAGCGGGCTCTACGTCGGCAGCGTGGTGCTCACGCAGTATAATTCCCAACCCGCCGCCGTGGCGTTCCAGAAGCGTTTGGAAGCGCTCGGAGTCACCACCTACAAGCACTATCCCATCGACGGATATCCGTCCAATATAAAGCTTATAGTTAGCGACCAGGGCTACGGCAAGAACGAGTTCATAAAGACAGAACGCCGCCTTGTTGTCGTCACCGCGCCCGGCCCCGGCAGCGGTAAGATGGCGACCTGCCTTTCACAGCTTTATCACGAGCATATGCGCGGTGTAAAAGCCGGCTACGCAAAATTCGAGACCTTCCCGATCTGGAACCTACCTCTGAAACACCCCGTGAACCTCGCGTATGAAGCCGCCACCGCGGATCTTGACGACCTCAACTGCATCGACCCTTATCACCTCGAAGCGTACGGCGAGCAGACGGTCAACTACAACCGCGACGTGGAGATATTCCCGGTGCTTAACGCGATCTTCGAACGGATCTACGGTCAGTCGCCCTATAAATCCCCCACCGATATGGGCGTGAATATGGCGGGGCTCGCCATATGCGACGACGAAGTCTGCCGCGAGGCGGGCAAACAGGAGATAATCCGCAGATATTACGAGGCGGCGTGCCAGTACCGCAAGGGTATGTGGGAAGCTTCCGCCGTGAATAAAATAGAAATACTTATGAATCAGTGCGGAATCACGCCGGAGGACCGCGCCGTCGCCCGCGCGGCGAACGAAAAGGCAAAGGCGACGGGGGCTCCCGCCGCCGCGATAGAACTTCCGGACGGCAGGATAATCACCGGCAAGACGAGCTCGCTGCTCGGCGCTTCCAGCGCGATGCTTCTGAACGCCTTGAAGGCGCTCGCCGGGATAGACGACGGCATACTTCTTCTTTCTCCGTCGGTCATAGAGCCGATACAGGACCTTAAAACACAGCATCTCGGCAACCGCAATCCCCGCCTGCATACCGACGAAATACTTATCGCTCTGTCGGTCTGCGCGGTGGACGATCCGAACGCCGGAAAAGCGCTCGAACAGCTCAAATACCTTAAACACGCCGAAATGCACTCCTCCGTCCTGCTTTCCCAGGTGGATGAAAAATTGCTCAAAAAGCTCGGCGTAAACCTTACCTGCGAACCGCTTTACCAGACCAAAAAGCTTTATCACGCAAACTGAAGCGGGCACAGGAGCTTTCCCGCCGCGCCGAAAAGCGCGGATACAGTAATGAAAATCAATTTGTTTTCTTCGCGCCGTCTTTCAAAAAACATAAATATTTCCGGCGACGTTCCATCCGGGCGCGATCTTTACGTCGGCTTCCTTAAAACCGCGTGGCCGGCGATGCTCGAATCGCTGCTTTTAAGTCTTGTGAACGTCGTCGATTCAATAATGGTTTCAAACTGCGGCACAAACGCGGTCGCCGCCGTAGGGCTTACAAATCAGCCGCGGTTCCTCTTTTACGCCGTGTTTTTTTCGCTTTCGGTCTCCGTAACGGCTATCGTGGCTAGGCGCCGCGGGCAAAATGACCGCGAAGGCGCCAACGCCTGTCTTTCCCAGGCGCTTGGCGTATGCTTCGTACTTATAGCGGTGCTCTTCACCACGGCGATGTTCACGGCGGAGCCGCTTTTGCTGCTCGCGGGCGCCAAAAGCGACACTTTAGGCGACGCGGCGGTCTATTTCCGCATAACGATGGGCGGGCTTATGTTCACCGCCGTCGGAATGACTGTAAACGCGGCGCAGCGCGGCAGCGGCAACACAAAGATCGCAATGCGTTCCAATGCCGTCGCGAATATCACGAACATCGTCTTTAACTATTTCCTAATAAACGGAGTATGGTTTTTCCCGGAGCTCGGCATCAAAGGCGCCGCCGTCGCCACTCTGCTCGGCAACGCGGCTTCATTTGCGATGAGCGTCTCGTCGCTTATCGGCAAAGACAAGTTCCTTTCGCATAAAAAACTAAAGCTCTTCCGTTGGGACAAAGCGCAGCTCGCAACGCTCGGAAGGATCACGGCGGGCGCGGGCGCGGAGCAGATCTTTATGCGCGTCGGGTTCTTTATTTATTCGGTGATCGTCGCCAATCTCGGCACTGCGGAGATAGCCACCCACACGATATGCCTTAATATACAGACTTTGTCGCTCGCGTTCGGCGACGGATTGAGCGTCGCGGCAAGCGCGCTTATCGGGCAGAATCTCGGCAAAAACCGCCCCGATATCGCCGGGCTGTACTCAAAAGCGGGGCAGAGGATCGGCATTTGCATATCGCTCGTGCTCGTTCTCGTATTTTCGCTCCTCGGCGGACCGATAATGCTTCTGTTCCTTAAAGAGGGCGACGCGAACTACGATTACGTTTATAATACCGGCAGGAACATTCTGTTTATAATAGCTGCCGCCGCCCCGGCGCTTATATCGCAGGTCATCTGCAATGGTTCGCTGCGCGGCGCGGGGGATACGAAATACGTCGCCGTGACGTCCGCCGTTTCCATCGCTCTGTTCCGTCCGGCAACGGCGTATCTGCTTTGTTATACGCTCGGTCTTGGGCTGTACGGGGCGTGGATAAGTCTGCTTATAGACCAGTATATGCGGCTCGCGTTTTCCGCCTATAGGTTCCGTACCGGGAAATGGGCAAAAATAAAAATATAAATAAACGGTGGTATTATGAGTTTTTTGGTGGGAGATCTTGTGCTCGACAGCGGCGCGAAAGTAATAATAAGGTGGTCGGACGGTACCGAAACGCACGCCGTCTATAAGGACACCTACGGCTACAATCACTTTTTCGATCCCGTGCCTCCCGGCGGTAAGGAGATACGGCTTTCCAACCACTTTATGCGCCTTAAGGGCATTTATATCAAAGAAGATACCGAATAAGGAGCCGGAGTATGTCTGTTTTCACACATAACGAAAAAGAATTCCTGCTCGACGGCAAGCCGTTTCAGATCCTTTCCGGCGCAATCCATTATTTCCGCGTGGTGCCGGAATACTGGGATGACCGACTCGAAAAGTTGCGTCAGTGCGGCTTCAACACCGTCGAGACCTATACCTGCTGGAACCTGCACGAGCGCAGGGAAGGCGTTTTTGATTTTTCGGGTATCCTCGATCTGGGCAGATTCATAGATACAGCCGCCTCAAAGGGGCTTTACTGCATCGTGCGCCCCGGGCCCTACATCTGCGCGGAATGGGATCTCGGCGGGCTGCCCTCGTGGCTGTTAAACTACCGCGATATGCGTTTGCGCTGCGCGGACGAAGCTTTTCTGGAAAAAGAATTCCGCTATCTCGATAAGCTCTTCGATATCCTGCGTCCCCGCCTTATAACCAACGGCGGCAACGTTATCATGCTGCAGGTCGAAAACGAATACGGCTCCTACGGCAACGATCACGAATATATAAAGCGTCTCGCGGAGTTTTACCGTGAAAAGGGAATGGACGCTCTGCTGTTCACCTCCGACGGTCCCGGCGACCTGTTTATGGGCGGCGGCACTTCGGAAGGCATTCTCGCGGCGGCGAATTTCGGCTCCGGGAGCGAATCGCATTTCGGTTATATGCGCGAGTACCGTCCCGGTCAGCCGCTTATGTGCGCCGAGTTCTGGGAAGGGTGGTTCGACTGGTGGTACGGTCCGCATCACCGCCGCACGCCGGACGACGTCGCATCGGAGCTCGACAAAATGCTTTCCGCCGGCGCGAGCGTGAATTTTTATATGTTCTGCGGCGGCACCAATTTCGGCTTTCAAAACGGCGCGAACGAGCACGAGAACTACACTCCGACCGCCACGAGCTACGATTACGACGCGGCGCTTACCGAATGCGGCGACCTTACCAAAAGGTTCTTCGAAGTGCGCGAGGTCGCGCAGAAGCATTTCGGCAAGCTGCCGGAGCTTACTGTAAAGAATTCGAAAAAGAAGGCGTACGGAGAGCTTGTTTTCCGCGAATACGCCGGGCTGTTCGACAATCTGCGCGGCATTTCCGCTCCGGTAAAACGCGCCTACCCGCTCACTATGGAGGAGCTGGGCGTTGATTTCGGATTCGTTCTGTATTCCACGGAGATAGACTACCCGGTATCGGAAAACATAAACATACAGCCGATACGCGACCGGGCGCAGGTATACATCGACGGCGTGTTCGCCGGAGTGAAGGAACGCGATCAGCATTGCGACGATATCGGCTTCGTCTGCAAAAAAGGCGAAAAGCACAGGATAGACATACTTGTGGAGAATATGGGCCGCGTGAATTACGGTTTCACCATGACCGACAACCTTAAAGGGCTTGTGAATCCCGCGCGGCTTGGACAGCAGTATATGTTCGGCTGGACGATGTATCCGCTTCCGATGGAGGATCTGAGCGGACTGCGGTTTACCGGAACGAACGGGAAAACCGAATGCCCCGCCTTCTTCCGCGCCGGGCTGGTAATTTCCGAAGACCCCTGCGACACGTTTTTGAAGCCCGTCGGATTCGAAAAAGGTTTCGTTCTTATAAACGGCTTCAACATAGGAAGATACTGGAATTCCGCCGGACCGCAGAAAACGCTTTACGTCCCGGCGCCGGTACTGAAAAAGGGCGAGAACGAGATAATCGTATGCGAGCTTTCACGTTGCGACGAACCGCGGATCGAATTCCGCGAAGAACCGGATCTCGGCTGATACGCCGGACCGTATGGAACAAAGGAGAACACCTATGAAAAGGATCGTTTCCGTTTTGCTCGCGGCGGCGCTTATCGCGCTGTCCGTTCCGGTATTCACTTCGTCCCGGCAGAACAAACGTCTGCGCGGCGACGTAAACAACGACGGCAGTATTACCTCCGTCGATTACGCAATGGTCAAGCGCGTGGTGCTGGGCACCTATGTTCCGACCGCGGACCAGCGGCTCGGCTGCGACGCGAACGGCGACGGCGCAGTTACCTCCGTCGACTACGCAATGGTAAAACGCCACGTTTTGAAGACCTACACCATAACCGCGTATATCGAGGAGAGGGAAGACACGCATTACCGCACCGCCGTATCCGTTTCCAAAAGCTATACCCTGTCCAGGGCGGCTTCCCCCACTTATCCCGATACATTGAAAACCGAACTTACCGACGGCGTGTTTGCCTCCGATTCTCCCAGCTATAACGACGCGCGCTTCTGCGGCTTCAACGGAAAAAGCGCGTTCACGATAACGATAGACCTCGGAAGCGACGGAACAAGGATAAACGCTTTCGAGATATCCTATCTAAGCGTCGACACGGCTGGTATTTATATCCCGAAAGGGGTATCGGTCTCCGGTTCCGACGACGGCAAAACGTTTGCGCAGATAGGCGCTATATCTCTGCCTCCGTTTGCCGATCTTACTGTCCAGAAGGCGGCGCTCGATCTTGAAAACGAGGTCGATTACAGGTATATCAGATTTAACGTAACTCCCGACGCCGCGTGGGTGTTCCTCGACGAAGTAACGGTATACGCCAACGTTCCTTCCAACTCCGTGCAGATCGCGCAAGGAGCCCCTCTGCTCAGCTACGAAAAAGAAAAGCTGCCCGATTCCCAGCTCGCCTCTTCCCGCGCGGCCGCTGCGTCTGGAAAGAAGTACGATCCGGAAATTGGCTCGGTAAACGTCGCCAAAGGCAAAAAATATAAGATAATCACCTCCGGATACGATGAAAGAATGCCGTATTCCGAAGATATACTCACCGACGGGAGCGATCCGGAGCCCTCGCTCGAACACGGCGAGTTCGTGGGTTTATCCGCGGAGAACCCTTCGGTGATAAACGTTTATCTCGAGGAGCCGCAAGACGATATCTACGCCTTTGAGATAGGCGCATTCAACCGCGTCACTTCAAAGATCCATCTGCCCGCGTATATAGACGTATACGCCGGAAACGGCGATGATTCGCTCAAAAGGATCGGCAGGGCGTATTCCCTGGTGACCGGCGCGGATAACTTCACGTACAGACTCGCGGTAAAAGACCTTATCGGCGCGAGTATGGTCCGCCTCGTCATTCCCGCAAAGCAGAAAGACGCGTATTATTGGATAGACGAGATAAAGGTTTTCGCCAACCGCGACGATACGGCGCTACCCGATTATCTCTACGGCGAGTTTTCGATGCCGTTTACCTCCGAGCCGAAGTATTTCGATCCCGCGGAGGCGGATTATGACATGGAGATCGACCTTATCGCCGGAAAGAAGCAGGAAATACTCAGCGATATCCCCGTCGACCTGAATAAGCTTCCGTATTATAACACTCTCGACGCCGAATCCACCGCGCTGCTCACGGACGGCGAAAAGGACGGTACGGACGAGCGCTATAACGGAAAATGGGTACAGTTCGGCTACGGTACCGGAAGGCGCGTGTTCTACGATCTCGGCGCGATATGCGATGTGTCGTCCGCTGCCATACACGTACTCGAATACGTCGATTATTCCTGCGGCGGGATAGATACTCTCACGCTTGCCGTTTCGGAGGACGGGGAAAACTGGTACGCCGCCGGAGTTTCGCATCCCACCCGAGAGGGCGCTACGGAGGTCGAGGACGCTTATCTGTACGAAGCAAGGGTCGAAGCAAGCATTCCCGTAAAGGCGCGCTACGTCGCTCTGAATATAAAAATGGACGATATGCGGCTGTTTGTCGGGGAAATCGAGGTGTTCGGCAAAAAGAACGCTTCCTCCGCCGAAAAAGCCGAAATTGCCGGTATGGAAAAGCTGGATCAGTTCAAGCTTTCGGAAAAACCCGGCTATCTGTATCCCTCCGATGATATTCTGTCCGGTGTGAACGACGTTATGCTTATCTATCATAACGTAGGAACCGTAAACTTCGATTCGCTGCTGCCGTACGTCGGATATATCGATAAAGACGGCAAAGTCATCGACACGATGTTCGACGGATTCCTCTTCCTCCCGGGCACCGGGCAGATGCCGAACGGCGGCTACGGCGAGGGCCGCTCCAGAAAACCGGACTGGGATTTTCTGCTTTCGAATATGTTCGATAAAGGCAAAGGGATGGACGAACTGGAAAAGACCGCCGAATACGTTAAAGAGCAGCTCGGTCTCAGCGAACTGAACTTAAAGGTATTCGTGGCGATCCCGCGTATCCACTACGCTGTCAAAGACTTCGGCGACGTGGACGGTGACGGTATTTCCGAAGACCTTTCCAAATCCGAAGACAGAATAAAAGTCGGTTCGACCTATATAAAACAGATCAACGACTTGTTCAACGCGAAGAATTACAAAAACCTTTCGCTCTGTGGCTTCTACTGGTTCCGCGAAGATATAAACAGAATAGATATAACGATAACCAAAGAAATAACCGCCGAAGCGCGCAAGCAGGGATACCCGATGTTCTGGATACCCTATAACGAAGCGGAGGGCTTTACCAGGTGGAAGGAATTCGGATTCGAAGCCGGATGCTATCAGCCGAACTACGCTTTCGACCTGGAGGTGGAGGAATTCACGCTTACCGAAGCCGCCGAATGCGCGAAGATGTATAATATGTGCATCGAGCTTGAAATGCAGGAAAATACCATCTCCGACAAACGCTTCTTCGTAAAATATATGAACTATCTCCGCCACGGCGTCGAAGACGGTTATATGCACGCGATACATATGTATTACCAGTCGTTCGGAATACTCGGCCGCGCTTCAAGGTCTCTGAACCACCGCGCGCGCCTCGCCTACGATTATACCTACATATTCGTAAAACGCGAACTTACCGTCGACTTCGAAGCGGATACAACGCCGCTGTATTTCGAGACCGCGTGTGAATCGTTCCTTTCCGGGAGCGTTGCCGCCGGAGGCAACGCCGAAGGCGCGGTACTGTTCGCGGCGGAGATAACTCCGGAACACGGGAGTCTGGCTATGGAGGACAACGGTTCGTTCATCTATTACCCGAACGCGGGATTCACCGGGACCGACAGCTTCACCTTCCGCGTAAGCAGATTCCTCGGCTGGTCGGAAGAGATCACGGTTAACGTACTTGTAAGGTAGGATATGGTATTCACTGCAACCTGTCTTTTCGGGCTGGAAGGTCTGCTCGGCTCGGAAATCGACGAACTCGGGTACAAACGCATAGAAACGATAGACGGCAGGATAACCTTTGAAGCGCCGTCTTCCGCCGCCGCGGTCTGCAATATTTCGTTAAGGTTCGCGGAACGGCTGTTCATAAATCTCGGCAGCTTCGAAGCGTATTCCTTCGACGACCTGTTCGAAGGCACGAAAGCGCTTCCGTGGGGCGATTATATCGGAAAAACGGACGCTTTTCCGGTAAAAGGTCATTCGGTACGGTCAAAGCTGTTTTCAATACCGGACTGCCAGAAGATCGTTAAAAAAGCGATGGTCGATTCGCTCGCCGCGAAATACGGCGTGCGCCGCTTCGAGGAGACCGGAACTAAGTATCAGATCGAATTCTTTATTCTCAACGACCGCGCGACGCTTATGATAGATACTTCCGGCGAAGGGCTGCACAAGCGCGGCTACCGTGCGAACGCGGGTATCGCGCCGCTTCGTGAAACGCTCGCCGCGGCAATGGTAAAGCTTTCCCGCCCGAGAGACAACGTTATTATCTGCGATCCGATGTGCGGCAGCGGCACGATAGCGATCGAAGCCGCGCTTATGGCGACGAATACCGCCCCCGGGATAAAGCGCGCGTTCGCCGCGGAGGCGTTCCCCTGCATCCCGAAGGAAAGCTGGCAGACCGCGCGTGAAAACGCGCTTGCGGCGGTCACGGAGCCGCTTACGCGTATATTCGGCTCGGATATCGATCCCGAGGCGCTTGCTACCGCAAAGGAAAACGCCGCCAAAGCGGGAATGTCCCGCGCGGTGGAGTTCTTCCGCGCCGACGTGCGCGAATTCGTTTCGCCGATAGAAAACGCACGCGGCACCCTAATTTTCAATCCGCCCTACGGCGAAAGGATGCTGGACCTGCAAAGCGCACGCACGCTGTGCGGGGAAGCGGGGAAGCGGTTTGCCGCGGCAATACCCGACTGGCAGATGTATATAATTACATCGGATAAGGATTTCGAACGGTATTTCGGGCGCCGGTGCGATAAAAAACGCGTGCTTTACAACGGAATGATCCGCTGCGAGCTTTTCCAGTTCTTCAAAAGACGTTCGCGTTGAAACCGCGTATTTTGGCACTTTATGCAAAAGAAAAGAAGAATAATCGCTGACGATTTATGCATTTTTTAGCACTCAAAAAACAACAGTGCTAAATGTTTACAATTTGTTCATATTTCGTTCATAATTTGTTCATATTTGTATGATATATAAATAACGAAGAATAAGACAATACACGGAGGTACATTATGAAGCTCAGACCCTTGGCTGACAGAGTCGTCGTTAAGATGATCGAAGCCGAAGAAACCACAAAAAGCGGTATAATCCTTACCGGCGCGGCAAAAGAAAAGCCGCAGATCGCGCAGGTCATCGAAGTAGGACCGGGCGGCAACGTAGACGGCAAGGAAGTCGTTATGACCGTCAAAGTCGGCGACAGAGTTATTACCAGCAAGTATTCCGGCACCGAGATCAAACTCGACGGCGAGGAATACATCATCGTCCGCCAGAACGACATACTGGCGATAGTAGAATAAACGGAGGCGTATCACAATGGCAAAAGAGATAAAGAACGGCATCGAAGCCAGAGAAGCACTTATGAGAGGCGTCGACATACTTGCCGACACCGTTAAGATCACGCTCGGTCCGAAAGGCCGCAACGTGGTACTGGATAAAAAATTCGGTGCCCCGCTGATCACCAACGACGGCGTTACCATAGCGAAAGAGATCGAACTCGACGACGCGTTCGAAAATATGGGCGCTTCGCTCGTTCGCGAAGTCGCTACCAAAACGAACGACGCCGCGGGCGACGGCACCACCACCGCAACTCTGCTTGCGCAGGCGTTCATCCGCGAGGGTATGAAGAACGTCGCCGCGGGCGCGAACCCCATGATAATCAAAAAGGGTATTGCCAAAGCCGTGGACGCCGCCGTGGAATCGCTTAAAGCGTCCGCCAAAAAGGTCAACGGCAGCGAGGATATCGCCCGCGTAGGCACCGTTTCCGCAAGCGACGAGGTCATAGGCCGCCTTATCGCCGACGCCATGGAAAAGGTCACCAGCGATGGCGTTATCACCGTTGAGGAGAGCAAGACCGCCGAAACGAGCTGCGAGGTAGTCGAAGGTATGCAGTTCGACCGCGGATATATCACCCCTTATATGGTAACCGATACCGACAAGATGGAAGCCGTTATCGACGACGCGTCCATCCTTATCACCGATAAAAAGATCTCCAACGTTCAGGAGCTGCTCCCGCTGCTCGAGCAGGTCGTTCAGAACGGAAAGAAACTTGTGATAATCGCCGAGGATATCGAAGGCGAAGCGCTTTCCACCCTTATCGTCAACAAGCTGCGCGGCACCTTTACCTGCGTTGCTGTCAAAGCCCCGGGCTTCGGCGACAGACGCAAGGAAATGCTTAAAGATATCGCCATACTCACCGGCGGCGAGGTCATCTCCTCCGAACTCGGTCTTGAACTCAAGGAGACCACGCTTGCACAGCTCGGTTCTGCAAGACAGGTCAAGGTCAACAAGGAAAACACCATAATCGTCGGCGGCGCCGGCGACAGCGGCGAGATAAAGGCGCGCATAGCGCAGATTAGGTCCGCTATCGAGGTCTCCACCAGCGAATTCGATAAAGAAAAACTTCAGGAACGTCTTGCCAAGCTTTCCGGCGGCGTTGCCGTAATTAAAGTCGGCGCCGCTACCGAGACCGAAATGAAAGAAAAGAAGCTGCGCATCGAAGACGCTCTCAACGCCACCAAGGCGGCTGTCGAGGAAGGTATCGTTTCCGGCGGCGGCGTCGCGCTTATCGATTGCATCCCCGCCGTTGAAGCGCTTCTGGATAAAGTCGACGGCGACGAAAAGACCGGCGTCAAGATCGTGCTCCGCGCGCTCGAAGAACCGGTACGTCAGATCGCGGAAAACGCGGGCTTCGAGGGCTCCGTTATCGTTCAGCGCGTTAAATCCGAACCGAAGGGCCACGGCTTCGACGCGTATAACGAAAAATTCGTCGATATGATCGAAAGCGGCATCGTCGATCCGACAAAGGTCACCAGGTCCGCGCTGCAGAACGCTGCAAGCGTTGCTTCCATGGTGCTCACCACCGAAGCGCTCGTCGCCGAGAAGAAGGACGAAAACGCCGCGGCTGCAAACGCCGCAGCAATGGCCGGCGGTATGGGCGGCGGAATGTATTGATCCGCGCCGATGCGTGATATTAGCAAGCAAAAATCAAAACTCCTTTTCCGTGAAATGCGGAAAAGGAGTTTTCTTTTACGGCTTTATCTTTCGCGGTTCACCTGAAGCAGACACATAAACGCGATGCCCAAAAACCCGCCGACCATCGCGCCGATAATGAAAACCCACATATAAAAACCTCCCTTTGCGGTTATTATTCCGCAAAAGAAGGTTTTTTATCATTTTTGCGCGTTAATGCAATCTGTATCTGCCGTTGTAAAAAATATGCTCGAGCCAGACGTGCGACCAGTGCATCCATCTTGCGACGTAGGGTATGTTGTACTGCTCCGAGCCCCAGTCCGGCGCCGTTTCTGCGTTCGCGCGGGAAAGCCCGTGGAACCCCATCGGGAAAATATGAAGCTCGCAGGAGATCTTTTTGTCGGTAAGCGCCCGCGCGAAAGCCAGCGAGTTCGCGACCGGCACCGCGTCGTCGCAGGCGGTGCTCCAGATAAAGCAGGGGCAGGTGCGCTCGTCGACAAGTTCGTCGAGATTCGCGGTATGATTAAGCGCTTCGTCGCGGTCAAAGCCGAGCAGATGATCGAACGAACCGCCGTGCGTCGGGACGTTGCAGGTAACCACGGGATATGCTAGTATGCAGGCATTCGGCTTGAACAGCGCGTTATCCAGCCCAAGCTTTTCCCCAAGCTCTTGTCTGTGCCAACTCGTGGCGATAAAGCCCGCCAGATGTCCGCCGGCGGAAAAACCTATCACCGCTACTCTGTCCTTGTCCACGTTGTATTTTTCCGCGTTGAGCCGGATGTGAGCCATTGCCGCCGCCGCGTCGTAAAGCGGATTGGCTACCTTCGCCCTGTCGCCGCAGATATAGCGAAGAATGAAGCAGTTGTAGCCCTCCGCGTAGTAAGCGCTTGCGATGGGGTCCGCTTCGCGGTCGGAGCAAAATTCGTATCCGCCGCCGGGGAGCACGAGCATAGCAGGGCGGGCGCCTTTGGTCAGCTCCGGGGAGGCGGGATGCACCCAAAGCTCAAGCGTAACGGTCGATGCGCCATCGTATATCTCTTTGTTATGAAGCCGTATTCTTTCCATAGCGTTTCCTCACAAATATAATAATTATTTCCGTCAATATAACGCAGCCGTAAATTATAAACGCTCCGGCGTCGCCGATTCGGCTGTAAAGCGTCGCGCCGTCGCTTCTCAAAACGTCGCCGTAAACTATCTCCTCGGTGAGCGCCCCGCTTTTCGCGGTAACGCTGCCGCCCGCACTGATGAACGCGGAGATCCCGGTGTTCGCCGCCCGCAGCACCTGCTTGCCGTTTTCTATGGCGCGCAACTTTGCGTGCCTCAGGTGGGTGCGGATGCCGAAACTGTCTTCGAACCAACTGTCGTTTGTAACGACCACAAGCGCCTGAGCGCCGTTTTTTGCCGATTCGCGCGTGTATGCCGGGAATATCGAATCGAAGCATACCACGGGCCCGAAAATGCCTCTGTCGGTATTCAGGTTGACGAAGGTCTCGCCCGCGCCGTAGTTCGAGCTCGTCTCGTTGAACTCTTCAACGAACGGGAAGAATTTTCCGATAAAACCGGCAAAAGGTATGAATTCGCCGAAAGGTACCGGGTGCCGCTTGTCGTACCGTTCGGTAACGCTGCCGTCCGAAAGTATCCCTATAACGGAATTATAAGTCACTTTGTCGCCCTGCACGCTTACGCCCATAATCACAGTCGCGCCGTATTCCCGGCAGACGTCCGAAATCGCGCGGTGCAGCCGCCCTTCCGGCACGAAGTCCACGGGCACGGCGCATTCCGGAAGTATAATCAGCTTTGCGCCGTTTTCGGCGGCTTCACGCGTAAGAGAAACGTATTTTTCGAATATCTCGGTTTGATTCTCCGCTACCCATTTGTCGTTGGAGGAAACGTTTCCCTGAACGAGCGCGGCTTTTGTATCGGGCGCTGCGTCGTTCTGTCGCGCCGGGCAGATAAAAGCCGCGGCGAGCAAGTCGATCGCGAGGACGGCAAGCGCGCCGACCGCGTATTTCTTTGCGCTCTCCCGGGAAACAAGCAGCTTTGCGGCGCAATAGCATATCGCCGCGGTGATAAGCGTTATAAATGTTATGCCGAGCAGCGAAGCGGTCTGCAGATATGGAAGGAACCCCGTTAAAGCAACCGCTGTGTTCGCCCAGGGGAACGCCAACGTGCCTACGGACGTTATAAGCTCGGATAACAGAAAAACAACGGAGAACGTTACGCAGGTCCGGTATCCGCGGGGGACTGCTTTGAGCAGCAGTAGGACGAGCGAACGCAGCAAAGCGTGGTAGACCGGGATAAGGAAGCAGGCGCAAATAAGAACGAACACCGCCTGCGACGGAGTGAATCCGAATCTTGCGAAGGGGTAAAGCTCCGAAAGAAAGGAATATACCGGGATATAAAACCCCAGAAAATAAAGGAAGCAGGGGAGGAATATCTTCCGTTTTGCACGCAGACGGCAGATAAGCATCGCGAAAAACGCGGCGTAAGAAACGAAAGCCGCGATAAACGCCGGCTCCCAAAAATAGGGAAGCGACCCCGCCGCGCCCGCAAAAAAGCAAATAACAAGGCAGATCGGATTTTTCAATGCCGATCTGTCGATTCTTTCGCGGAGTTTATCCAATTCTGTTCACCATTTCCTTAACGCTGTTGAAGGCGTATTCAAACGCTTCAAACGGTGTTTCGAAAGTATAAACGTGCTTTATATCGTCGAGCTTGGAAAGCGACGCGAGCCCCGTGAAGTCCATAAGATGCGGCTCTATGGTAAGAACGACTTCGCCGTTACGGTCCTTATTTACTGCGCGCAGTATGTCTTCAAGCCCCGCGACTCCTTTGCCGGGCGGTACTATCGCCCCGGTCGCGTCCGCGTCTTTAATATGGAAGTATTCAACGTAGTCTTTAAGCATCGGATACCCGAGCGAAGCGTCCTCCAGGCAAAACGCAAAGTTGCCTGGGTCGAGCACCGCCTTCAATCTGCCGCCGAAATTGTCCAAAAGCTCTTTCTCACGCGGGGCGTTGTATCCGTAAATATCCTTCTCGTTCTCGTGGCAAAGCACAAAGCCGCGCTTTTCGGCGCGTTCCAGCATCCGTTCCGTGTTTTCGAAAACGCGTTCGCGGAAATCCCCGGCGCTCATTCCTTCCGGCTTGTAAAAGCTGAATACGCGCAGACGCTTCGCGCCGAGCGTATCTCCTATATCCATTATCCTGTCCATAAGAGCAAGATGCGCTTTCATATCGCCGTCGGCAAATATCTTTCCCAGCGGGGTGCCGAGCGCGGAAAGCCCGATGCCGCCGGCAGCCAGCTTCTTTTTTACTTCTCGCGTTCCGCGCGGGGAAAGCTCCGTAAAGCTTTTGCCGTCAACTCCGCGAAGCTCGAGCATACCGATGTCGAGCTTGTGAAGTGATTCTATCTGTATATCGAAGCTTTCGCTTATTTCGTCGGCAAACGCCGAATAAACAAATCTGCTCACGGATTGGATACCTCTTCGGTGTTGTTTTCTATTCGTACGCCGACCGCCTGACCTTCGACAAAGTATCCGCGGTAGGTCCTTCCCGTCGAAAAGGTGTAGACCGCCATATCGCCGTGTACGTATTCGCCGTTTTCGCCTTTTATGAATTCGCCGTTTTCATCCACCTTGCGAGTGTCCATAAGGTTGTTGCGGAACGAACCGTTGTACCTTTCGCGGTTTGCCCAGGTGTAAACGCAGTTGTCGCCGTCGCGCATATCGTTTTTGAACGTGCCCTCGTATTTGCTTCCGCTTTCGAAAGTCATAACTCCGTAGCCGTTTTTAAGGTCGTTTTCGAATCCGCCCTCGTAGCTCGCGCCGGAAGCCCACACGAATTTGCCCTGACCGCTGCGCACGTCGTCGCGGAAGGTGCCTTCGTAACGGTTGCCGTTGGAATATTCGAAAACGCCGTAGCCGTCTTTTTTGGAATTAAGCAGCGTTCCTCTGTAAACGTCGCCCTGCGCGTATTTGAACACGCCGGTCCCGGATAACTCGTCGTTGCGGAACTGCCCTTCGTAAACGTCTCCGGTCGCGCTGTACTGCATAACGCCGTTGCCTTCGCGGCAGCCGTTCACGATATCGCCGATGTATATATCGCCGTTTTTATAGCGTATCGTCTTTGCGAAATAATCGAGCTCGGCTTCCATACCCGTCTGGTATTTTATCGTTCCGCTAACCGGCTGGCCGTTTTCGGATTTGCCCAAAAACTTCGCGCCGTTCGGAAGCGTGGTGAACCGGTAGCCGAGTATAAGGACGACGCCGACGGTAATAAGCACCATTACTATCGCAAGTGCAAGTATCACTATCAACGGATTTGCTTTTTTCTTTTTCTTCATTTTAACGTCCTCCGCCGAATATATCGGTGAATCTTCTTTCCGCGAAAGAGTAAATCTCGGGGAACAAATAGGAAGCCGCTATCGCAAACACACAGACGGCGAGCAGCAGAAGCATGACTAACAGCACCGTGGCGTGTTCGTCGCGGTATTTTTTGCGCGCAAGCTCCGCGTGCTGCGGATCGATATAATAACAGCCGTCCGCTGTTTTTATAACGGTTTTCGAAAGCGAGGTCCCGGGACGCGTAGCAAAACGGAACAGCGCGCTCTCCTTCAAACCGAGCTCGCCCAGCGTGATCGCCGATTCGGGTGAGAGCGCGTCTATATCGAGTATGGCGCGGACGAACCTGCCTATATAGCGGGAATTGTAAAACACAGTAATTATTCCGCAGGCAAGCGCAAGCGTGGCGGCGATTACCACCGTTCTGACAGTCATTTCAAGCTTCCTTCCGCAAACAATAAAGCGTTAAGGTCTTATCTCGGTCTTTCCGAGCATATAGGGCTGCAGCACCGCGGGGATCGCCACGCTGCCGTCTTCTCTTAAATTATTCTCTATAAGCGCGATCAGCATACGCGGAGGCGCTACCACGGTGTTGTTCAAAGTGTGTGCAAGGTACTTGCCGTCTTTTCCGTCGACACGGATGCGGAGCCGGCGCGCCTGCGCGTCGCCGAGGTTGGAGCAGGAGCCGACTTCGAAATACTTTTTCTGTCTCGGAGACCACGCCTCGACGTCGAGCGATTTGACTTTAAGGTCCGCCAGATCGCCGGAGCAGCATTCGAGCGTGCGCACGGGGATATCCATCGAACGGAACAGATCGACTGTGTTCTGCCAGAGCTTGTCGAACCACATCATACTGTCTTCGGGCTTGCAGATAACTATCATTTCCTGCTTTTCGAACTGGTGTATTCTGTATATGCCGCGCTCTTCTATGCCGTGCGCGCCCTTTTCTTTGCGGAAGCAGGGAGAATAGCTCGTAAGCGTTTTGGGTAATTCCGATTCGGGGATTATGGTGTCGATAAATCTGCCGATCATGGAATGCTCGCTCGTGCCGATAAGATAAAGGTCTTCGCCTTCGATCTTATACATCATCGCGTCCATTTCCGCAAAGCTCATAACGCCGGTAACGACGTTGCTCCTTATCATAAACGGAGGGATGCAGTACTGGAACCCGCGCTTTATCATAAAGTCACGAGCATAAGCGAGCACGGCGGAATGGAGCTGCGCTATATCCCCGGTGAGGTAATAGAACCCGTTTCCGGCAACACGGCGCGCGCTGTCGAGGTCTATGCCGTGCAGACGTTCGAGTATATCGGTATGATAGGGTATTTCGAAATCCGGGACAAGCGGTTCGCCGTAGCGGGTGACTTCAACGTTTTCGCTGTCATCTTTGCCTATGGGCACCGAAGGATCGATAATGTTCGGGATCCGCATCATAACGGCGAGCAGCTTCTCTTCAACTTCCTTTTCCTCGGCGGAAAGCTCGTCGATCTTCGCGCCCTCGGCGGCGATGCGGCGCTTCACTTCCTCCGCTTCGTCCTTTTTGCCCTGCGCCATAAGGGCGCCGATCTGCTTGGAGGTGCGGTTGCGTTCGGCGCGCAGCGCCTCTACTTCAACTTTTATCTCTCTGTTGAGTTTGTCCAAAGCGATCGCTTCGTCGACAAGCGGAAGCTTGGCGTCCTGGAACTTCTTTTTGATGTTCTCGCGAACGATATCGGGGTTTTCTCTCACAAACTTAATGTCTAACATTTTTATATCTCCAAATCTTTATTAATCGTTACTCTCGAAAAAATCTTCGCCGCACAGCCCGGTTATAAGGTTTTCAAGATCCTCCGGGTCGCTGAACGAAAGGCAGACCTGCCCTTTGCCGGAAACGCCGCGCTTTATGCTTACTTTCCGCCCGAGCGAATCGGAAAGGTCGCGCTCCAGCTTGCCGTAATACGCTCTTCCGACTGCTGATTCGCTCGTCACCGCGCCGTTTTCGCCGGAAAGCAGCTTTTTAACCATATTCTCGGTCTGCCGTACGCTTAGATCGGCGTTTATCACTATTCGCGCTTTCGATTCGACGGTGGCTTCGTCGAAAGTCTGCGCAAGCGGGATAAGCGCCCTTGCGTGCCCGTATGAAAGCGAGCCGTCTTCAACAAACGCGAGCACCGAGCCGGGCAGCTTCAATATCCGCAGCAGGTTGGCGACGGCGGTGCGCGATTTGCCTACTTTCGCCGCGGCCTCCTCCTGTGTTAGCCCGAACTTTTCAATAAGATCGCGGTAGCCGCGGGCTTCCTCAGCCGCGTTAAGGTCTTCGCGCTGGAGGTTTTCGATAAGCGACATTTCGCTTGCCTGCAGGTCGTCCGCTTCCCGCACGAGCGCGGGTATCTCGCTCAGTCCGGCGATCTTGGAAGCGCGCCAGCGGCGTTCCCCCGCGATTATCTCGTAATATCCGTTCTGCTTGCGGCGAACGGTTATCGGCTGCAGGACGCCGTGCAGGCGTATCGAATCCGCCAACTCCAGAAGCGCCGGTTCGTCAAAACGCTTTCTCGCCTGAGCGCGGTTCGGCTCCACGTCCGAAAGCTTTAATAATGTTATCCCGCCCGACGAGGCGCGCTCTTCTATCGAATTGTCGGCAAGCAGCGCGTCAAGTCCGCGCCCCAATCCTTTTTTCGCCATATTAACCTCCGTTTCCGGTGCAGCGGTCCATAAGCTCGCTCGTGATCGCGGCGTATGCCGCGGCGCCTTTACCGTTGCGGTCGTATTCGGTAATTACCATCCCGTGGCTCGGCGCTTCGCTTATCTTAACGCTGCGAGGCACCGGGGTGCGGAATATTTTCCCCGCGAAATGCTTTTTTATCTCCTCCAGCACGGCTATCGTAAGATTAAGCCGCCCGTCGAACATATTTATCAGTACGCCTAAAAGCTCTATTTCGGGATTGTATCTTCGCCTTATCTGCGATATCGTTATCGTAAGCTGCGAAAGCCCTTCGAGCGAATAATACTCGCACAGTACCGGGATGACAACGTATCTTGCGGCGGTGAGGGCGTTTATCGTCAATAACCCGAGCGAGGGCGGACAGTCTATGATTATATAATCGTACCTGCCGGAAACGCTTTTTACCGCGTCTTTCAAACGGTATTCGCGGTTCGGCTCGTCGACAAGCTCTATCTCCGCGCCGACAAGATCTATCCCGGCGGGGACTATGTAAAGCCCTTTTTGCGAAGTCGGTATTATAGCTTCGGATATCTGCGCCCTGCCGATAACAACGTCGTACGTGCCGACGCCGATGCTTTTTTTGTGTATGCCGAGCCCGCTCGTGGCGTTGCCCTGCGGGTCGGAATCTATAAACAGCACGTTCTTTCCGCTCCGCGCGAGGCAGGCGGCGATATTCACCGCGCTGGTCGTTTTGCCGACCCCGCCTTTCTGGTTGGCAAAGCAAATAACCTTCGTTTCGCTCATCGGCTGGTCCTTTCATTACATAATTGGTTATAGTATAACATTTTTCGCCGAAAAGTCAATATTTACGCTTAATTTACTTTATTATTATTTTATAAAAACGTATTGTTGACAAACCGTTCGCGATGTTATAAAATATGTTTGCGCAGACCCGACCGCTTCGATATACCGGAGGAAACAATGAAAAAGCTTATTTGTGTTTTATTGGCGGCTGTTTTGCTGTTCTCGTTAGCTGCTTGCGGAAAAACGGCTTCGCCTTCGGACGATCCGGTTTCCGAATTAACGCCGGATTGCGGCGAAGAGCCAGTGAACGTTTTCGGTATAAATGGCCATAAACTTTCAGAATACCGCATCGTCTACCGCAAAACAAACGTGCCCTCGCAGTATCTTTTCGTCGCTAGGGAGCTGCAGTCGCTTGTCGCGGAGAAAACCGGATACACCCCGGATATATACGCCGAGGACGAAAAACTCCCCGCGCAGGAGACCGAACTGCTTGTCGGGATGTGCGAAGGCAGGGAAGTCTGCGACGACTATTTCTACGAGATTTATAACGAACGCGGCGACTATTACCTTGCCGTAAAAGGCGCTTCGGTGATTTTCGCGGCGAACAACGCGGGCGGCGCGTATCTCGCCGTAAAGGAATTCGCAAAGCTTATCGACAAAGGCGGGGAGCTGAAGGATATGAAACAAAAGGGGACCGGAGAAATAACGACTGTCGCCTGCGTCGGCGGCTCGATAACCGAGGGCTCCAATTCCGACGACTCGAACAAGAACTATCCCACCTATCTGCAGGAAATGCTCGGGCCGGAATACTTTGTGATGAATTACGGAATAAGCGGCTATTCCGTGGTAAGCACCGACCAGTTCGCCTATTGCAAGACCGCGCAGTATAAACAGTCGCTCTCGCTCGCGCCGGATATCGTTATCTTCGCGCTCGGGACGAACGACTGCAACCCCACCTCCAACCAGCCGTACAAGGCGTGGGAAGGCACCGACCGCGCGCAGAAGTTCGAGCAGAGTGTTAAAGAGCTGCTCGATTCCTACAAAGCGCTGCCTTCGAACCCGAAAATATACCTTTGCCTGCCGTGCTCGCTCACAAAAGTGCCGGGCGATCAGTGGAACGCCGATGAATGGTCGGCCCGCATCGAAAAATACGCGCTTCCGATACTTCAAAGCGTCGCTCGGGAATACGAATTGCCCGTGATCGACCTTTGGACTTGGTCGAGATCGCACCCGGAGGTTTTCAAAGACGGATTGCATCCGAAGGACGAAAGCTACAAAGAATACGCGCTCGCCGTTTATAACGCGATGACCGAAGGCAAACGCGGAGAATAATCTTCAGAGAGGTTTACATAATGAAAAAACGAATCACCGCGATACTTCTTTCCGCAATGCTGTTTTCGCTCGTTCCGGCGTTTGCCGCGAGCGCGGAAGACGACCTGTTCAAGCAGACCGAAATGCAGTTCACCGGTATAAACACCACCCGCGCGGAGAACACGCTTATAATCTACCGCGGCAGGGAGACCACGGGTACGAACACCTGGGGCTATGAGGTCGTCTGCGATAAGGAAGGCACCGTCGTTTCGGTAGGCGGGAACAACAACGCCGTCCCGGAGGGCGGATTTGTGCTTTCCGCGATAGGGACCTTCAAACAGCCGCTTATAAACGCCGCGAAGCTCGGTATGACGGTTACTTTGGACGAATCCGCGAAAAAGTTCTCCATCGGCTATACCCGCGAAGGGATCGGCAAAAAGTTCGAAATAACCTACGGCGGACTGCTTGCGAAATACCGCGATTTCGAACATAATCTTTACGAATACGACGGCGAGACCGCGAAAGAGAATATTGTAAAACTCGAAAACCTTAAAAACGAAGTGATCGCCGCCGCTTCCTCCGGCGACGAAACGCTGTTCGCCGCGAAGGACAAGGATTTCACTTCTCTCGCGGAGGAAACCGAAAAGCTGTTCGTCGCGCATTATTCCGTGCAGGCGCGCACGATCTGGCTTCGCATCCCGACGAATAAAAACGAACGCGCGGTGCAGAATACCGTAAAAGCAATTAAAGACCTCGGCTTCAACAGCGTCTGCATAGAGGCGATGTACGATAATTCCATGATCGTCCCGATGCCGGAGGATTCGCTTTTCGTGCAGAATCCGGCGTTCGGCGGCGCGGATATGCTGAAAATGTATATCGACGAATTCCATAAATACGGCATAGAAGTGCATCTGTGGATGTCCTGCTACCGCGTGGGGTACGAGGGCACCGCAAACACCAAACTTTCCGCCGGTATGAAAAAGCCGGAATGGCGCTGCATCTCCGCCAAGGGCAAGGATAAGGTAAGCAACGAATACGGCGACGCGTTCTTCCTTAACCCCGCGCTGCCGGAGGTAAAAGAAACCCTGCTGGAAACGTATAAATACTTCTTGGAAAACTACGATATCGACGGCTTCCAGCTCGATTACGTGCGCTATCCCGAAGTTACCGGCGAGGTGTTCGGCTACGACGATTATACAAAATCGGAATTCTTAAAGAAATATACGAATATAAAATCCGTTCCGACCAACTCCGGGCAGAACGGCTGGCAGCAGTGGACGGAATTCCGCGCCGCCTACGTTACCGATCTTGTAAGATCCGTTAAGGAAATGATAAACGAGATCCGCCCCGACGTGTGGTTTTCCTGCGACGTAGCGCCCGCTTCGTTAAGCTCGCTTCCCGGAACGACCTGCCAGGATTCGCGCACCTGGATAAAAGAGGGATTGGTTGACATAATCTATCCGATGGCATACGGCACCACCGACGCCGTCGCGAAGTGGACGCGGCAGACTCTCGACCTCTGCGGAGATAAAGTTTATGCCGTGATGGGCCTGCGCGACAACGGACCGCAGGATTATCTTGACCAGATAACTGTTTGCGGCGAGCTCGGCGCCGCCGGGACCGCGTTCTTCTCCTATTCGCAGTATATCGCGGGCAAATATAAAGGAAATATAGAAAAGACCGCGTTCGACGCGCCCGCCGTCAACCCCACCTCAAGCGCAAAGGAAACCGTGCTCGCGGCTTTGGACGAGTTTACGGCAGCAGTTGATAAGTATTTGACGGCGTATCCTCCGCAGGGGGACGATATTCAGCTAAAAATTACCGATTCCGCGGGCGAGGCGCAAAATGAATTGCGGGATAAAAGCGTTTCCGAATGCTCCGGCACGCTTGAACGGCTCTGCGCCGGGTTCGAAGCGTACGCCGAAGAAGTATCCGCAAACGCGCCGAAAGACGATAAAACGGGCGAACTCGCTTATGAAGGGAAGTACAGTCACGGGCTGAGCCGCGCGGCGAAGCGCGCGTCCGGTATAATACGCCTTGCGCTTAATGCGGACAAGGACGGCGCAAAAGCCGCCTACGCCGCCGCGCATACGGCGGAAGAATCTAAACCGGAAGCACAAAGCGCCGATACCGAAAACAGCAAGCCGGAAGCTTCCGGCTCATCCGCGGAAACGAGCGCCGAAACGAGCGCTGAAGAAAAGACCGGAGCGATGGACGTTGTGAATAAGATCTTTCAGGTAATGTTCATCGTCGTAATGACGACGGGACTTATAGGTCTGCCGCTGTATTATTATCTGGATAAACGCCGCAAGCGCCTAAAAGCCGAATACGGCAATAAGGATAAAAAGCCGCGCGGCGACGAACCGGAAGAGCCGGAAGAGCCGGAAGAAACCGACGCGCCGGAAGAAACACGCGAAGGCGGCGAAGAGCCCGCGCAGGACGAAGGCGCGACGCTTGACGGCGGCGGCGACGAACAGTAAAATACTAACAGCGCATAAACCGAAAACGAAAAAAAGACTGCCCGAGGGCAGTCTTTTTTGAATGAACTTTTTATTTTCCTTCCGCGCCGGGTATGACGTAGGTCTTCAGGAAGTGGCGTTTTATCTTCGCGTAGTCGGTCGCGTCGACTTTGCCGTTCTTGTTTATGTCGCCGCGCATATTCTGTTCTTCGGTAAGGACGTAGGTATTAAGCACAGAGCGCTTCGCCATCGCGTAGTCGCCGGCGTCTATCTTGCCGTTGCCGTTCACGTCGCCGGGGACGTAACCGAGCGCGGGCTTCGGTTTCGCTTCGTACTGCGCGACGTAGGTGGCGTTTCCGTTAGCCGGATTAACTACCTTTTTGTCCCAGCCGGTAAACGCATAGGTGTATTTGTCGTCGTCCGGACGGGTGGGATTCTGCGGGATTATAACGTTTTCGCCCTTGTCGTATTTCTTTTCGGAAATAACGGAGCTGTCCCAATTAAGGAATTTAATGGTATATTCGCCGTGCTCTCCGCCGATGGAGATATCGTCGGTGCCGAAGGAGATTATCTTGGAATAATCCGAATACATAGTGCCGTCAAAGAATCTTGAATGATCATAGGAGTAACGGACTCGCAGTTCGATTATCGTATCCTTGGGTATATTCGGGCGCGTTTCGTTCACAAGACTGAACAGGTCAGCTTCCATTTCGCCGCCGCGCACTATCCAGTCGCCCTGCAGTCCGGTAAACGCGATATCGCCCTTTACGCGCGCTTCGACTTCGACTCTTACGTCGCCGCCTATCGCTTGAACTTTGGTTATCTTTTCCATGAACGTGTCGGGAACTGTAAGCGTGTACGCGACTATCGGGTTGCCGTTGAATTCTTTGTAGGTCATACGCAGACTGGTGATCACCGGCGTGATAAGGTCGGATTGTTTCATCGGTTCAAGCTTGGGCGCGTCCTTGCCGAAGCTGGCAACGTTGGACCATTCGGAAAAACGCCATTCGTCGTGGTCCGCGCCTTCGGTCCTTAACGTAACGACAAAACGCGCGCGGAAATACACGGTATGCTTTGAATAATCGATGGTAAGCACGCCTTCGTCGTCATCGTTTACAACGTAGGTATACTGATTCGACCTCATCTGGTCCTTCAGGCCGGGAGTATGCGTTTCGGGGTTGCCGTTCCAAGCCCAATCCCACGGAACTCCACGCGTTATCCAAGTTTCCTGTACGGTTTCTTCGGCGTTGCCCAGCCATCCGTCAACGATGTCCCATTCGCCGTAGCGGTAATTACCCTCGCTGTCTTTGCCTAATCCGTAATATTCGTCGCCGTCCCAGTATTCGTTGTAATGCCAGCCGGAAACGCTGTCGTTCACGTCGTCTATCGCCCAGTCGATCTGAACACTCATCCAGATTTCGTCATAGGTGTATTTCGACATAAACTCTGCATACTCGTCGTGCAGACTCGCTTCGTTCATATTTTTGAAGAACGTGGTCATATCGTTGCTCAGACTGTAAGTGAACTGCGTGGTGGTGGGGGAATCACCATCTAATTCATAATGGCCGTTTTCATAGGCGCCGCGGTCCGCCGAGCAGTACCCGGGAGCTACCAGCTCGAAGGGCAGATCGGAAGTCGGGGCGGTCTTTGCCGATACCGCAAACGGAACGCAGGCGAACAGCATAACAAAAACTAGTGCGATTGCAAAGGTCTTTTTCATTTTGGTTTTCCTTTCGGTGAAAATAGATTTATGAATTTATTTTATTTTATGAGTTTGATATGCCCTATAAGCGGCAGCTCTTTCGCGTTGCCGTTCGCGGCGTTAATAATGCCTATTATCGCCAGCGCCAGGCAGCCCAGACTTAAAACGCTGTTGATGATTATGAATATCCAGCCCACAAAGGGAATGAACGACAAAGCGCCGAATATCGCCCAGATAACTATTTCTATTATCGCAAGCACTATTCCCTGGTTGCAGTGGAAGCGGGCGAATTTGGAATCCTTCGCCGCGATAAGGGGAATAAGCACCAGCCAGGACAGGTATGCGAGTATCGCCATAACCTTGTTGTTCTGGATATCCTCCGGGGCGTATTCCGCGGTGGTGTCTTTTGTGTTTGTGAATCTGTTGAATTCTTCGTTGAAATCAGCCAAAATAAACATCTCCTATATTTTTATTTTTTATAGTATATAATATCACAAAATAAGCGGTTTTTCAATAGAAATCTTAACGATTATTCAATTTTTTCTATCCCGTCTTTTTCTATCTCGTCCATCGCTTCGTAAATGCGGCCGCCGTGCTTCGCCAGCTCCTCCTCCGCGCGTTTGCGCGCGCAGCCCGTCTTCGCCGTGATCATCCGCACCGCGCGGTCGGCAAGCTTTTTGTTGTTCGGGATCATATACGCCATGTAATTCCCGCGCACCCTGCCGCAGCGTATCATCGCGCCCGTCGAAAGCATATTCAGCATCATCTTCTGCGCCGTTCCGGCTTTCATCCGCGTGCTGCCAGTAATAACCTCCGGGCCGACCTCCGCTACAATGGGTATTTCGCACATCGGCACGAGGTCGCTGTTCGGGTTGCAGGTAACGCACAGCGTTTTCGCGCCCTTCTGCTTTGCGTACATCAGCGCGCCTTTAACGCAGTTCGCGCTGCCGCTGGCGCTTATCGCCACAAGCGCGTCCTTTTTGCCGAATCCACGCTCCTTTAATTGGTCCGCGATGCTGTAAAGATCGTCCTCCGCCGTCTCGTGCGATTCGTAAAGCGCCGCCGTGCCGCCCGCCATAAGCCCCACGAAAGTTTCCGGCGAAACGCCGAAGGTGGGCACGCATTCCGAAGCGTCCAGCACTCCCAGCCTGCCGGAAGTGCCGGCGCCGCAGTAATAAACGCCGCCGCCGTTTTTAATGGTCTCCGCAAGCGTTTCAATGCCTTTCGCGATCTCCGGCAGCGCGCGTTCCACCGCAAAAGCCACAGTCTTGTCCTCTTCGTTAATGGCGCGCGCTATCTCCAGGGCGCTTTTTTTATCTATGTCGCGCGTTTTTTCGTTAACGCTTTCGGTAGTGAGCTTCGAATATCCCGCCACGTCTTCGCCGCCTTTCATTTTTATATTGTAATATTATCATCCAAAGCGCAAAATGTCAATAAAACAAGGTAAAAAACATTTGACATTTAACAATATATATGGTATATTGTAGCCAAGATAATAACCAAAATATGGTGTTGAGATGTCAAAACAGTTAATAAGCGTCATCGTCCCGTGCTACAACGAATCCGAAGCGCTCCCTTATTTTTTCGAAGAACTGAATAAAACAATTTCCGCCATGCCGGAATTCGATTTCGAATCCATCTACGTCGACGACGGCTCGAAGGATACCACGCTCGAAGTTCTGCGCGCCCATTCCGCGCAGGATAATACCGCGCGCTATATTTCGTTTTCCCGCAATTTCGGCAAGGAATCCGCGATGCTCGCGGGGATGCGCGCCGCCAAAGGCGATTTCGCCGTTATTATGGACGCGGACCTGCAGGATCCGCCCTCGCTTTTGCCGGAAATGATGCGCCTGCTTACAGAAAAGGGGTGCGATTCGGTCGCGACGCGGCGCGGCAACCGCAAGGGCGAACCGCTGCTTCGCAGTATCTTCGCGCGGTGCTTCTACGGCATAATCAACCGCATTTCAAAAGTAAAATTCGTCTCCGGCGCGCGCGATTACCGGCTTATGACGCGCCGCATGCTCGATTCGGTGCTTTCACTTTGCGAATACAACCGCTTTTCAAAAGGCATTTTCGAATGGGTAGGATATAAGACCGAATGGATCAGCTACGCGAACGTAAAACGCGTCGCGGGGAAAACCAAATGGTCGTTTTCCAAGCTGTTCGGCTATTCGATGGAATGCATCGTCGCTTTTTCTACCGCGCCGCTTGCGATAAGCTCTTTTATGGGCTTCCTGTTCTTCATTATCTCGGTTATCGGCGCGCTGTATATCATCATCCGCAAGATCGTCGACGCGTCCTCTGCCGTTTCCGGCTGGGCGTCGTTAACGGTCATAATACTGTTCATCAGCGGGATACAGCTCCTCTGCGTGGGCATACTCGGGCAGTATCTCGCAAAAACCTATCTCGAAACAAAACGCCGCCCGGATTATATAATCGCGGAGACGGAGGATAAAACGGAGGGATCGGATAAATGAAATTGGGAATGATAGCGCCTTCCCACGACGAAAGCGGGATCGCGAAGGTCGCCTCGCTCGGGCTTAAATGGATAGAGTTCGATATCAACGCGGACGATATTTCTTATTTCAACGCGGAGGAGATCAAAAAGTCCCTTGATTCGCACGGCGTGAAAACCGGCGCGATAGGCCGTTGGGGCAGGCCGCGCATAGAAAACGGCGGCGGCATAAACGCCAAGGAGCAGAAGGACGAATTCGAGCTTATTGATATCTGCAAAAAGCTCGGGTGCCCTTATTATATCGCGGGCGTCAACTACGTCGAAGGGCTTTCGCTTTACGAAAACTACACCGCGGCGATAAAATACCTCGGCTCGCTTAAAGAGCGCTGCGGCGGGGAAGTAAAGCTCATCACGTATAACTGCGGCTGGAACAACTATATTGACAAACCCGCGGCGTGGGATATCGTGAACGCCCACCTCGGCATCGGCATCAAGTTCGACCCGTCGCATTCCATCAACGCCGGCAGGGATTATATCGGCGAAGCGGTGCGTTACGGCGGCAAGGTCGGGCATATCCACCTCAAAGGCACTATAAACTATGGCGGCGAGCATTTCGACGATCCGCCCGCCGGGCTGGATTCGGTCAACTGGGGAATGCTGCTTTCGATATTCCAAAAGCACGGCTACGACGGTATGCTTTCCATCGAGCCGCATTCCGCCACCTGGCGGGACGAGCTGGGCGAACGCGGATTGAAATACACGGTGGATTATTTCCGCGCGATGCCGTTTATTACGGAATAAAGCCATGCTGTTCGGAAAGAAAAAGGATAAACCGCCGAAGGATACGAACAGCGTCGAGTTCCGGCTCTATATGTGCCGCAAGCTCGACGGCAAGGCATTGCGCTACGTTCTGGAGCGCAACGACGAAAGCACGGCGGAGATAGTTCTGGGCAAAAAGGGCGTTATAAGCTTATACAACGGCGACCTTTCGGTCGTCTGTGGAGAAAAGACGGTGTTTTGCTGCACCGCGGAGGACGTGAGCGCGTGGGAGTTCATGTCGCTCGACGGCGCCGTTATCACCGGGTTCGACAAAACGGTTAACAAAGTGCGTACAATACACGCGTATTACACATATTACAGGGACTAAAAAACGGAGGAAGCGCGAAAGCGCGTAAAAAGCAATGTCTGAAAAATTAAGACTCGGCATCATCGGATGCGGCGGTATCGCCAACGGCAAACATCTTCCTTCTTTGAAGGCGTTCAAAAACGACGTGGAGCTTGTTTATTTCTGCGACATCATCCGCGAACGCGCCGAAAAGGCGGCGAAGGAATACGGCACTCCCGAAGCAAAGGTCTGCGAGGATTACAAAGAACTCCTTGCCGACAGATCCATCGACGTGGTCTACGTTCTCACTCCCAACCGTTCGCACAGCATAATCACCGTCGACGCGCTTGAAGCCGGCAAGCACGTTATGTGCGAAAAACCCATGGCTATAAACGCCGCGGAAGCCAAAAAAATGGTCGAAGCCGCGAAGCGCACCGGCAAAAAACTCACTATCGGGTATCAGAACCGCAACCGCCCCGATTCGCTTTACGTAAAGCAGGAAGCCGACAACGGCACCTTCGGCGAGATATACTTCGCAAAAGCCATCGCGCTGCGCAGAAGAGCCGTTCCCACCTGGGGCGTATTTATGAACGAATACGAGCAGGGCGGCGGTCCGCTTATAGACATCGGCACCCACGCGCTCGACCTCACTCTCTGGTGCATGAACAACTACAAACCCAAATTCTGCGTCGGCACCACCTATCACAAGCTCGCGGATAAATTCCCCACGGGCAACGCCTGGGGCGACTGGAAGCCCGGAGACCTCACTGTGGAGGATTCCGCGTTCGGCTTTATAGTTATGGAAAACGGCGCCACGATCATACTCGAATCGAGCTGGGCGCTCAATATTCTCGATACGCGTGAGGCGGTCACGGTGCTTTGCGGCACCGAGGGCGGTGCCGATATGAACGACGGTGTCCGCATCAACGGCATCCGCAACGGCAGGCAGTACGTTCTTAAACCCGATCTCAGCGCGGGCGGCGTCGCGTTCTACGACGGCGACGCGGGCGATTCCGCGCAGGTGCGCGAGCAGCGGCTCTGGATCGACGCGATAAAGAACGACAAAGAACCCGCCGTCACTCCCGAACAGGCGTATACGGTAAGCCGCATACTCGACGGTATCTATATCTCCGCAAAGACCGGCAAGCCCTTCTATTTCGAAGATTGAGGTGACCTGAATGAAACTCGGCGTTCTCACAAATCTGCTCGGCAACGAGCCCGCCGACAAGGCGTTCGCGTATTTCGCCTCGCTCGGGATCGAAGAACTCGAAGTCGGCTGCGGCGGATATCCCGGCAAGGACCATTGCGACCCGAAGGTCCTTCTTAACGACGAAAAGAAGCTTCAGGAGTTCAAGGACCTTTTCGCAAAGCACGGAGTAAAGCTTAATTGCCTTTCCTGTCACGGAAACCCGGTCCATCCCAACAAGGAGATAGCCCGGCAGTTCCGCGAAGACTGGCGCGACGCCGTCCTGCTCGCCGAAAAGCTCGGTATTAAAAAGATAGTCGGCTTTTCCGGCTGCCCCGGCGACTGCGACACCGCGAAATATCCCAACTGGGTGACCTGCCCGTGGCCTAACGATTTCGGTGAAATACTTGATTATCAGTGGAACAAGGTGCTCGTACCCTATTGGAAGGAAGAAACAAAGTTCTGCGCCGCTCACGGGATCGAAAAGATCGCGTTCGAAATGCATCCCGGGTTCTGCGTCTATAATCCCGAAACTCTGCTCCGCCTGCGCGCGGAAGTCGGCGATATCATCGGAGCTAACTTCGATCCGTCGCATCTCATCTGGCAGGGTATAGACCCCGTCGCGGCTATAAGAAAGCTCGCGGGGGCGATATATCACGTCCACGCGAAGGATACTAAGATCGACGAAATCAACACCGCCGCAAACGGCGTGCTCGACACGAAGAGCTACGCGGACGAGATACACCGTTCCTGGATCTTCCGCGCCGTCGGTTACGGCCACGATTCGCAGTATTGGCGCGATATGATCAGCACTCTGCGCCTCTGCGGATACGACGATATCCTTTCCATCGAGCACGAGGACAGTCTTATGATGCCCAAGGAAGGGCTCGAAAAGGCGGTCGCGTTCCTCAAAACGTCCATTATCAAAGCGCCGTCGCCCAACGCGCTCCGCTGGGTATGACGCGCGCCTGACCAACATTATGCCCGTATGCGAAAACATACGGGCATAGCTGTTAAAAAGGAGCATTTTGTGAAAAACACCACTATTCTCGTCGCGCCGGATTCTTATAAAGGCTGCCTTTCGTCCGAGGAAGTCGGCAGAGCCATCGAACGCGGGATAAAAAGCGCCCGCGCTGATGCCGAAGTAATAAGGTTTTCCGCTTCCGACGGAGGCGAGGGCTTCTGCGAATGTATGCGCGGGATCTTCGGCGGCGATATGGTAAGCAGGGAAGCGACGTATCCAGACAATACCCGCGGCTCGGCTTCGTTTCTCTTTTGCGCCGCAAGCGAAAGCGCCTATATAGAAACCGCTTCCGCTTCGGGGCTTACGCTTGTCGCGCCCGAACGCAGGGATATTCTTCGCGCAACGACTCTAGGTACCGGGGAGCTTATCAAAGCTGCGGCGGAGCTCGGCGCAAAGCGTATCACGATCGGTCTCGGCGGCTCTGCGACAAACGATTGCGGAATGGGCATACTCCACGCTCTCGGCTGTCGGTTTTACGGCGCGGAGGGCGAGGAGCTGTTTCCCTGCGGCGCTTCTCTGATAAAAACAAAAAGCGCCGATCTGAGCGCTCTTAAAGATTTGCGCGGAATAAAGTTCAAAGCCGCCTGCGACGTGAACAATCCGCTTTGCGGACCGGATGGCGCGGCGTTCGTTTTCGCTCCGCAGAAGGGCGCTGACGCGGGGGCGGTGGAAGCGCTTGATAAAGGCGCGCGCAATTTCGCGTCTGTCACTGGCATAGATACCGAAACTCCCGGCGCTGGCGCGGCGGGGGGATGCGGCGGCGCGCTCATTTCACTGCTCGGAGCCGAATATGAAAGCGGCGCCGAGCTGCTCGTGAATTCGCGTGCGTTTTCGGAAGCGCTTCAAAAATGCTCCGCCGTGTTTACCGGCGAGGGAAAGACCGATCTTCAGACTTCTCACGGGAAGCTCGTCGCCGTCGTCGCGGAAAAAGCAAAAACATTCGGGAAACCGGTATACGTCGTTTCGGGAGCTGTGGAAGAACACGAGACGCTCGAAGCGTCCGGCGTGATCGCCTGCTTTGCCGCCACCCCTCGCGAAATGCCGCTTGAAGAAGCGTTCCGGCGCGCGCCGGAGCTTGTTTCCGCCGCCGCGGAAAACGCCGCGCGAAGTATATTAAACTGAATCGGGCAAAACAAAAAAACGCTCCGTGAAGCAAGCGCTTCGGCGGAGCGTTTTATATGTATTAAAGCGAGGAGGCGGGGATAAAGCTTGTAAGTATGCCGTTTATAACGTAACGTTCGGGGCTGTCGTTGCTGGCGTTGAAACAGGTAACGAGTGTGCAGATGCGCGATTCGGCGTTGAACTCGCGCGAAACGTTCAGCCAGTTGTGCTTAACGCAGTTTTTAAGGAATTCATAGTATTCCTCGCTGCTGTCGAAGACGGTCTGTGTAAAGAAGAAAGTGCCGTCGCGGTACCCGCTCAAAACCTTATAGATATAAAGCCCTTTTTCGGTGTATATCTCTATATTTATCCGGTTTGCGACGTAGCTCGCGTTTGCGGATTCGAGCATCGTTTTTATTGTACGGAACATACTGCCGTTCTTCATACAGTGACCGTAGATCAGGTTGTTCATATTCGTGTCGTAGTCGTCCGACATGAACCCGTCCGCGAAAATACTGCCGGAATCGCTGTAAACGCCGTCGTACCTGTGTTTAAGGTAATAGCCGTTGTCATTGTGCATCTTCATAACAGGGTAGTTTATGTTGACGCAGTCGTATTTCATATATATCCAGGCGTACGCGTTTTCGTTGTTCGCCGCGAAATTCTTGAAATTGCGGTAGCAGTATATCCTGCGCGCGGTCTCGTCCACGTCGATCTCCTGGTCGGTGTACGTTTCGTGAACGCCGTTGGAAGCGAGCGTGTCGAACATCGAAAGCATCTGTGCCGGTTCGCGCAGATAGCTGGCGCGTTTAACCGCGGAATCGGTTTCGACCGGGCGTATGATATCGTAACTATCGTTGTTCCTCTTTGCTTCCAGCATACGCTCGGCGATGGAATAAGCCGCGTAGCAGAAAACAGCGATGCAAAGCGCGATCAGCGCGCTTTCAAACAGCAGACCTTTAAGTCTTTTCTTTTTGCCTTCGCCGCTTTTAGGAACGTCGCTGTTGCTGAATTCGGCGACCGACCTTGCGAACCCGTTCGTTTCGGCGCCGTTGCCGTGCAGGTTTTCGGACAAAACAGATCCCCCCGTGAAAGTGATGTTTGCTTCAAACGCATTAATAATATACCATTTTGCACGGAAAATCAACTCGGATGCATAAAAGTTTACAAAAATTTCACGAATTGTTCATAAATCATACAAATTTTGGTGTAAAAGGTTGACTTTTAAAATTATTTCAATAAAATATATAATAGTTTTTTATGTTTATTTATCGGAGGATCAAAAATGGCTTCTCTCAAAGCAAAAGAAATCGAAAAGAACAAGTATGAATTCCAGTTTGTGATCGAAAAGGCGGTCTTCGACGAAGAGGTGAACAAAGTCTACCGCAAGAACGCGCCGAAGATCAACGTACCCGGCTTCCGCAGGGGCAAGGCGCCCAAGCATATCATCGAAAAAATGTACGGCAGCGCCGTTTTCTATGACGAGGCGATCGACAACCTGCTTCCTGAAGCGTATTCGAACGCGCTTGCAGAAACAAAGCTCGAAGCGGTCAGCCGTCCCGAGATCGATATAGTTTCCATCGACGACGCCGGCGTTACCCTTAAAGCCGCCGTATATACCAAGCCCGAAGTAAAGATATCCGAATACAAAGGGCTTGAAGTCGAGCGCGAAAGCGTAAACGTCACAGAGGAGGATATTGATAAAGAGATCGAAACGGTCCGCGAACGCAACTCCCGTATGCTTACCGTCGAGGATCGCGCCTCGCAGAACGGCGACGAAGCGACGATAGACTTCGAGGGATTTGTCGACGGCGTCGCTTTCGAAGGCGGCAAGGGCGAAAAATATCCGCTCAAGCTCGGCAGCGGCAGCTTCATACCCGGATTTGAAGATCAGATAATCGGTCACAAGCCCGGCGATGAATTCGATATAACCGTTAAGTTCCCGGATGATTACGGCGCGGAAAATCTCGCCGGAAAAGAATCCGTATTCAAGATAAAGCTCCACGAGCTCAAGGTAAAAGAGCTTCCCGAGGTCGACGACGAATTCGTTAAAGACGTTTCGGAATTCAACACCATCGCCGAATACAGGGAAGACGTTAAGAAAAAGATCACCGAACGCCGCGAGCACGAAGCCGACCACAAGTTCGAACACGCCGTGCTCCACGCTCTGCTCGAAAAGACCGAAGCGGATATCCCCAAAGTAATGATCGAGCAGGAGATCGACGGCTACATACGCGATTACGAATACCGTCTCAAAGCGCAGGGCGGCTCGCTGGATATGTACTATAAATACACCGGTATGAAACCGGAACAGCTCCGCGACAGCTTCAGGGGCGAAGCCGAAGAACAGGTGAAGACTCGCCTCGCGCTCGGCGAAGTGGCAAAGAAAGAAAAGATAAAAGCGCTTAAGAAAGATATCGAAGCGGAATATAAAAAGATCGCCGAGGGGTATAATGTAGACGTGGACACCGTTAAGAACAGCGTCTCGGAGGAAAGCATCACCGAGGATATAGTTCTTCGCAAGGCGTCCGAATTCGTCCGCGACAACGCGGTCGTAAAACAGAAATGACCGAAAGGGTGTATTGAATGTCTCTGGTTCCGATAGTTGTTGAACAAACCTCTCGCGGGGAGCGTTCCTACGACATATTCTCGCGTCTTCTTAACGACAGGATCGTCTTTATCGGCGAACCGATAACCGACGTCGTCGCTTCTCTCGTCGTCGCGCAGCTTCTGTTTCTGGAAAGCGCCGATCCCGAAAAGGAGATAGCGCTTTACATCAACTCGCCCGGCGGCTCTATCAGCGCGGGCATGGCGATCTACGACACGATGAGATTCATAAAATGTCCGGTCACCACCATATGCATCGGTATGTGCGCCAGTATGGCGGCGGTGCTGCTCGCAAGCGGAGACAAGGGCAGGAGGATAGCGCTCCCGCATTCCAAGATAATGATCCACCAGCCGCTTCTGAACGGCCATTATCAGGACCAGACCACAAATCTGGAAATAGAAGCGGAAGAAATGCGCAAGACACGCGCCATGCTCAACGATATCCTTGCCGAAGCCGCCGGAAAGACCTCCGCGCAGATCGAAGCTGATACCGAACGCAATAATTATATGACCGCGGAGGAAGCAAAAGAATACGGGCTTATCGACAAAGTGCTGGACAAGAGGGAATAAGCGATGGCTGAACGCGAAAAAAAGATAAAAGTATGCGGATTCTGCGGCCGTCCCGCCAACCGTCTCACCGTGCTCGACGTAGGCGGCAGCCGCGTCGGCTTCTGCGACGAATGCATCGTGCTGTGCTGCGATATCGCGGACGCGTTCGAGGAATATAAAGAAAAGTCTTCTTCCGAACCGAAAACGGATACGTCTTCCGAAAAGATACCGCTTCCCAAACCCGCCGAGATAAAGGCGGAGCTCGATAAATACGTTATCGGGCAGGAAGAGGCGAAAATAACGCTGTCCGTCGCTATCTACAATCACTATAAACGGATAAACACTCTTCCGCCCAAAACAAAGGGCGCGAAACAGGAAAAAGAGAAGGCGGATGATAACGACGTTGAACTCAGCAAGTCGAACGTGCTGCTGCTCGGTCCCACCGGCGTCGGCAAAACGCTGCTCGCACAGACGCTCGCGCGGATGCTCAACGTGCCGTTCGCCATTTCCGACGCCACCACGCTTACCGAAGCCGGGTACGTCGGCGAGGACGTCGAAAATATCCTTTTGCGCCTTATTCAGGCGGCGGATTACGACGTGGCTCGCGCCGAACGCGGGATAATTTATATCGACGAGATAGACAAGATCTCCCGCAAGAGCGAGAACAGGTCGATCACGCGCGACGTTTCCGGCGAAGGCGTTCAGCAGGCGCTTCTTAAAATAATCGAAGGAACGGTTTCCAACGTGCCTCCGCAGGGCGGCAGAAAGCACCCGAACCAGGAGTTCATACAGATTGATACGACCAACATCCTGTTCATCTGCGGCGGCGCTTTCGACGGGCTGGATAAGATAATCGAGAACCGGCAGGGAAAAAAGACGGTCGGTTACAGCACTCCCGAAACGGCAAAGAAACCCTCCGCCGTATACGGCTCGGGCGTTACTCAGCAGGACCTTGTGAAATACGGGCTCATCCCGGAGCTCGTCGGCAGGATCCCGGTCATCGCGTCGCTCGAACCGTTGGATAAATCCGCGTTCGTCCGTATACTGCAGGAGCCGAAGAACGCTCTTGTAAAGCAGTACCAAAAGCTTTTCGAGCTTGACGGCGTCGAGCTCGTATTCGAGCAGGACGCGCTCGAGGCGATAGCGGAGCAGGCGTGCGCGCTTAAAAGCGGGGCGCGCGGACTTCGCGCAATAACCGAAAATCTTATGAAAAAGTTTATGTACGAAATACCGTCCGACAAGTCGGTAAAAAAACTTGTCATAACAAAAGAGACCGTCGAAAACTACGGCGGCACGAAAGGGTAAAGTAATGACAGCAATCATTTTGGCAGCAGGGCTCGGCAGCCGTTACGGCGGCCTTAAACAGATCGATCCGGTTGGACCGCACGGCGAATTCATAATAGATTATTCGGTCTACGACTGCATCCGCGCCGGATTTGACAAGATAGTTTTCATTATTAAAGAAGAAAATCTGGAAGCGTTTGAAGAGACCATCGGTTCGCGCATAAAGGGCGACGTGAAGATAGAATACGCGTTCCAGAACCCGAACGACCTTCCGGACGGTTTTTCGCTCCCCGCGGACCGCACGAAGCCCTGGGGCACGGCGCACGCGCTTCGCGCCTGCCGTCACATTGTCGACGAAAAGTTCGTTATCTTCAACGCGGACGATTTCTACGGCTGCGAGACCTTCAAAAACATGTACGAAAGTCTTTCTCAGGTCGGTCCCAAGCTGTTCACAATGCCGGGCTATTGCCTTGCGAACACGCTTTCCGAAAACGGGCACGTCGCGCGCGGAGTCTGCATTACCGAAAACGGCAAGCTCAAGCACATCCGCGAGATCAAAAAAATAATGCGTATCGACGGCGTTACCAAATACGAGGAAGCCGACGGCAGTTGGACCGCGATAGACGAAAACGTCCCGGTTTCGATGAACTTCTTCGGCTTCACACCGGATATTTTCGATACCATCGAACGCGGCTTTTCCGATTTCCTGCGCGATCCCGGAACCGACCTTCTTAAAGAAGAATACTACATACCCAACGCGGTCGAGCTCGGAATAACCTCCGGCGAATTCGAAGTGAAGGTCATCGAGACCGGCGCAAAATGGATGGGCGTTACCTACGCATCCGACAAAGCTCCGTTCGTGGAATTCTTAAACGCGAAGATCGCCGCCGGCGAATACCCGGAAAACCTCTGGGGAGTATAAATCCGTAAAACGAAAAGAAGCCCTGCGCGGGCTTCTTTTTTTGCGATAACGCTTATTCGTAAACTCTTCTGTCAAGTATGCCAATGTAGGGGAGGTTGCGGTATTTTTCGTCGTAGTCAAGACCGTAGCCGACGACGAATTCATCGGGAATTACGAATCCGCGATAATCGACGTCGATAGGCGTGGTGCGGCGCGACGGTTTGTCGAGGAAGGCGCATATCTTAAGCGAAGCGGGCTGGCGCTGCAGCAGCATATTCTTTACTTTGGAAAGCGTGTTGCCGCTGTCAAGAACGTCTTCGGCTATAAGCACGTGGCAGCCGTCCAGCGGGCGCGAAAGGTCAAGCCGGATATTCAGACTGTTGGTGGATTTTGTGCCGGAGCCGTAAGAGGAGACCACCATAAAATCAATTTCCGTATCGAGGTCTATCTGGCGTATAAGGTCGGACATAAAGACGACCGCGCCTTTAAGAATGGAAATAACGAGAAGCTTTTTTCCTTCGTAATCCTTTGTGATCTGTTTTCCGAGCTCCGCGACCTTTTCGCGTATCTGTTCCTCGGTGATAAGCACTCCGGAAATATCTTTTTCGAGTTCAGGCATAGGACACATGGCGAATTCCCCCGCAAAAATAAATATTACCTGCATATTGTATCATATATTTTGTATTTTGGCAATAGAAAAATCAAATTTTGCGGCATATATTGTATATTGCGGTTTTTGTGTAAGAAACCGGTCTGCAAAATGCACAAAAAAGGGCTGCCGCGGTTTGTTTTCGTCGTTAAAACGCAGAAAATGAAACGAATGGGCGATAACACTTGATTTTGCGCGTTTGCGGATGTATTATAGTAATGATAAAATAGGGAAATATGGGATTTCTCTTAAGAAAGGATGTAAGTTCTTTATGAATCTTCACGACGTATTGACGATCGGCGAAAACATAACAAGCGATTCTCCGATCGGCGAAAGAGTCACCACCGGCCTCGAAGTCATGCTCATAGGTATGTCCGTGGTCTTCGGCGTGCTCGTGCTTCTTATGGCGATACTTTACGTTTTCAAAGCGTTTGCCGTTAAGAATAATAAAAAGGAAGAGCCCGCCGCCGTCGAACCGGAAGTTAAATCCACCGTCTCCGCGGCTCCCGCCGCGTCTTCCTCCGACGACGATACGGTCGTTGCCGTCGCAACCGCCGCCATAGCCGCCGCCAGAGGGGAAAGCGATTGCGCTTTCAACGTTATTTCGATTAAAAAGATAGTTAAATAAAGGAGTATTTCACCATGGCTAAAAAGTATATCGTTACTGTAAACGGCGTTTCTTACGAAGTAGTCGTCGAAGACGCCGACCCCAACGCGACTTACACCGCCGCTCCCGCCGAGGAAAAGAAGGCGGAACCGGCTCCCGCCGCTGCTCCTGCGCCCGCACAGCAGCCCGCTGCCGCCGCGCCCGCCGACGGAATCAAGATCAACGCTCCGCTTCCCGGCAACATACTCAAAGTCGAAGTTGCCGCCGGCGCTTCCGTCAAGAAGGGCGACGTGCTCTGCATTCTCGAAGCTATGAAGATGGAAAACGAGATCGTCGCTCCGCAGGACGGCGTGATCAAGACTGTTGCCGCCGCGAAGGGTTCTTCCGTCAATACCGGCGATCTTCTGTTCGTTATCGGTTGATCTTTCGGTAATTTTGCGAAAGAAAGGTGTTAAATAAATGTTAGACGCACTCAAGGGACTGTTCAACGGTTCCGGCTTCTCATCGCTTTTCTCGCCGACGGAATACTGGGGTTATGAATTCGCGTTCGATATCGGCACCATAATAATGTACGTTATCATCGGCGTGCTTTTCTATCTTGCCATAGTCAAGAAATTCGAACCGCTGCTCCTGCTTCCGATAGCGTTCGGCATGCTGCTTGCAAATATCCCCACGATAAGCGACGCCGTCTTCCACAGCGACATATTCATCCGCGCGGAAGGTATCGACTGGGCGCGACTCGGTCACGAGGGCGGACTTATAGACTATCTCTACCTCGGCGTTAAGCTCGGCGTATTCCCGCCGCTGATCTTCCTCGGCGTCGGCGCTATGACCGATTTCAAACCGCTTATCGCCAATCCGAAAAGTCTGCTGCTCGGCGCGGCCGCGCAGCTCGGCGTGTTCGCCGCTTTCTTCGGAGCTCTTCTCCTCGGATTTACGGTCCCGGAAGCCGCATCCATCGGTATTATCGGCGGCGCGGACGGTCCCACGGCCATATACGTTACCAAAACGCTCGCTCCGCATCTGCTCGGCGCTATCGCCATCGCTGCTTATTCCTATATGGCGCTCGTGCCGTTCATACAGCCGCCTATAATGAAGGCGTTCACCACAAAGAAAGAACGCTCCATCGTTATGGACCAGCTCCGTCCGGTTTCCAAAACCGAGGAAGTGCTGTTCCCGATAATCGTCGCGCTCGTCGTAAGTCTTATCCTTCCGTCCGCGACGGCGCTCGTCGGTATGCTTATGCTCGGTAACCTGCTGCGCGTTTCCGGCGTTGCCGACAGACTTTCCAAGACCGCGCAGAACGAGCTTATGAACATCGTCACCATTATGCTCGGCGTTTCCGTTGGCGCCACCGCCAGCGCAAAGAACTTCCTTCAGGCGCAGACGCTTTATATAATCCTGCTCGGTCTCTGCGCGTTCGCGTTCGCAACGCTTGGCGGCGTTATATTCGGCAAGATAATGAGCTGGATCACCAAGGGCAAGATCAATCCGCTCATCGGTTCCGCGGGCGTTTCCGCCGTTCCCATGGCGGCGCGCGTTTCGCAGATGGTCGGTCAGAAGGAAAACCCCGCCAACTTCCTGCTTATGCACGCGATGGGCCCCAACGTTGCCGGAGTTATCGGCTCCGCCGTCGCAGCCGGCGTGTTCATTGCAATGTTTTCCAATCTCGTTTGATTTGTAAAGGAGTTTAATCATGGCAAAGCAACTTAAAATAACCGAAACAGTCCTGCGCGACTCGCATCAGTCGCTCATAGCCACCAGAATGACCACCGCCGAAATGCTCGATATCCTTCCCGAACTCGATAAAGTCGGTTATCATTCTCTGGAGGCGTGGGGCGGCGCCACCTTCGATTCCTGCCTGCGTTTCCTTAACGAGGACCCGTGGGAGCGTCTGCGCACCATCCGCGCGAACGTCAAGAACACCAAACTCCAGATGCTCTTCCGCGGTCAGAATATACTCGGTTACCGTCATTACGCCGACGACGTCGTCGAATACTTCGTGCAGAAGTCAATCGCAAACGGTATAGATATTATCCGCATTTTCGACGCGCTCAACGATCCGCGCAACCTCAAAACGGCTATTAACGCCACCAAAAAAGAGGGTGGCCACGTTCAGGCGGCGATCTCCTACACCACCGGTCCGGTGTTCTCCAACGAATACTTCGCCAAATACGCCAAAACTCTGGAGGAAATGGGCGCGGACAGCATCTGCATAAAGGATATGGCGGGGCTTTTGAAGCCCTACGACGCGTTCGATCTCGTCACCGCTATAAAGTCTGTCTGCTCGATCCCCGTACAGCTCCACACTCACTACACCAGCGGACTCGCCTCCATGACGGTCCTCAAAGCCGTTGAAGCCGGCGTAGACGTTGTCGACTGCGCCATCTCCCCGATGGCTATGGGCACCTCGCAGCCCGCTACAGAACCTATCGTGGCTACTCTGCAGGGAACTCCTTACGATACCGGGCTCGACCTCAAACAACTCGACGTTATCGCCAAGTATTTCGACAAACTCCGCGAAAAATACCTTAAATCCGGTCAGCTCGACCCGAAGGTCCTTAAAGTCAACGTCAACTCGCTTATGTACCAGGTCCCGGGCGGAATGCTTTCCAATCTTATCTCTCAGCTCAAACAGGCGGGCAAGAGCGATAAGCTCCAGGAAGTGCTGGAGGAAGTTCCGCGCGTCCGTGAAGACGCGGGCTATCCTCCGCTCGTAACTCCCACTTCGCAGATCGTCGGCACCCAGGCGGTGTTCAACGTGCTTATGGGTGAGCGTTACAAGAACGTGACCAAGGAATTCAAAGGCCTCGTCCGCGGCGACTACGGCAAAACCCCCGTTGATATCAAGCCCGAATTCGTAAAGAAGATCATCGGCGACGAACCGCGTATAACCTCGCGCCCGGCGGACGCTATCGCTCCCGAAATGGATAAGCTCCGCGCCGAGCTCGGCGACAAGGCAAAGCAGGACGAAGACGTACTCTCCTACGCTCTGTTCGATCAGGTCGCTCTTAAATTCTTCGCGAAGCGCGATGAAGGCGACGTTATAAAATCCGCTCTAGACGCCGCCAAGGACGCGAAGTATCACGTTAATATCCACGAAGTAAAATAACGCGGGCCGCTTAAAGCGCCGCATAAAAAAGGACAGGAGCACTCGCGCTCTTGTCCTTTTGTATTTACGTTGTTCAAAACGTCGTTGGTAGAATTGATTATTATCTTCGCCCAAGTCGTACTCTATAAGCGTTACCTTTAAGGATCGTTTTATCTTTGTACCCTCCCGCTGCCGGAGCCCTTCATAAGCGCTTCGACTTCCGGTTCGGTCACCATATTGTAGTCGCCTTCTATCGAGTGTTTCAGGCAGGACGCCGCCACCGCGAATTCCAGCGCGTACCGGGCGTCTTTTCCGTTTGCGAGAGAATGTATCAGTCCGGCGCCGAAGCTGTCACCGCCGCCGACACGGTCGACTATGTGCATAGAATATTTTTTGGAAAAATACGCGTTTCCTTCGGTATAAAGCATCGCGCTCCAGTTATTGTCGTTGGCGGAAACGCTCTCGCGCAGAGTGATCGCAACTCCCTTGAATCCGAAGCGCTCGGAAAGCTGCTTCGCCACGCTGATATAGCCCTCGCGGTTAAGCTTTCCGGATTCGATATCGCTGTTTTCCGCTTCTATACCGAAAACGTCCTTCGCGTCCTCTTCGTTGGCGATGCAGTAATCGACGTATTCGCAAAGCTCGTTCATCACTTTTCCCGCCTGCTCGCGCGTCCAAAGCTTTTTGCGGTAGTTCAGGTCGGTGGAAACGGTAAGTCCCATCGCTTTCGCGGCTTTGCAGGCGTCCAGCGTTATTCCGGCGACGTTCGCTCCGAGCGCGGGCGTGATCCCGGTGACATGGAACCAGCAGGCGCCTTCAAATATACTCTTCCAGTCAAAATCGCCTTTTGCCGCTTTTGCTATCGCGGAATCGGCACGGTCGTAAATAACCTTGCTCGGTCGCTGCGAAGCGCCTTTTTCACAATAATAAATGCCCACGCGCTCGCCGCCGCGAACTATACGCGAAGTATCAACGCCGAATCTGCGCAGCGAATTCACTGCCATTTGTCCGATCTCGTGGGAGGGAAGCTTTGTAACGTATACCGCATCGTCGCCGTAGTTGGCAAGACTGACAGCAACGTTTGCTTCCGCGCCGCCGAAGGTGGCTTCGAACTTATCGGTCTGAACGAATCTGTCGTAGTTAAACGGTGCAAGGCGAAGCATTAACTCGCCGAAAGTTACAATTTTTTTCATTTCAGTTTCTCCATAAGCTTTTTGGTATTTTCTGCAATATCGCCTTTCATTATAAACGAGCCGCCGATCGCCTTTATCCTGTCAAAAGCAAGGAATTCGTCAATGTTGTTCATATCGACGCCGCCCGTCGGGATAAAGCGCACCTGCGGGAACGGAGCGGAAAGCGCTTTTAACGCTTTCAATCCGCCGTAAACGCCCGCGGGGAAGAATTTTAAATCCGTCAACCCGAGCGATATGGCTTTCATTATTTCCGTGGGCGTAACGCAGCCGGGAAAATAGTGAACGCCTTTTTCTTTGCATACCGCGGCGACTTCCTCGCTTAACCCCGGCGAAACTATGAATTCCGCGCCGGCAGCAATCGCACGCTCGCATTGTTCGCCGTTTATCACGGTCCCCGCGCCTATGCACATATCGGGCAGCTCCATGCGTCCCAAGCATATCGCTTCCTCCGCGCAAGCCGTGCGGAAGGTAATTTCCGCGCAGGGAAGTCCTCCTTCGCAAAGCGCTTTCAGAGTCGGCAGCGCGTCTTCGATCTCTTTGATAACAACAACGGGTATAAATCTGAATTCGTCGATCCTCATTTTTTGTCTCCTTCAAAAGCTTCGAATAATCCGCACAGATAGCAGGCGCCCATTGCGCGGTCGTATAATCCGTATCCCGGTTTTGCGCTTTCGCCCCATACGTTCCTTCCGTGGTCGGGGCGGACGTAACCGACGAACCCGTTTTCGACAAGCGCCTTTACAACAGAGCGTATATCAATGTCTCCGCAGCGCGTCTGGTGGCCGTTTTCGTAAAAATCGGTGCCGTTTATGTATTTCAACTGCCTTAAATGGGCGAAGTGTATCCGCTTCGCGTATTTCGCGGCGATTTTTACCAGATCGTTGCTTCTGCCCGCGCCGAGCGATCCGGTGCAAAGCGTTAAACCATTGTGAAGGTCCGGGACCGCCTCAAAAAGCTTATCAAGGCCGCTTTCGCCGCATATTATGCGCGGCAGACCGAAAACGTCGCGGGGCGGATCGTCCGGGTGTACGGCCATAGTTATTCCGGTTTCCGCGCATACCGGCATTATCGCTTTAAGAAAATATATAAGATTGTCAAACAGCTTTTCGTGCGTAACGTTCTTGTATTTTTCCAGCAAACCGTTCAGCTCGGAAGGGGAGTAGCTTTCGTCCCAGCCGGGTAGACGCAGGTTTTTCGGATCGAGCGCGGCAAAATCGCTTTCGCTGAAAGCGAGCGATTCCGAGCCGTCCTTGTGCTTAAAATGCAGATCGGTCCGCAGCCAGTCGAACACCGGCATAAAATTGTAGCAAACGCATTTTACGCCGACTTCCGCACAGCGGCGCAGGTTCTCTTTGAAAGCTTCTATGTATTTGTCACGCGTCGGCAGTCCGAGCTTTATGTCCTCGTGGACCGGGATGCTTTCGATCACTTCCATTTCAAGCCCTTCGCTTTCGCAAAGCGATTTGAGCTTTTTCAACGCCTCGCGCGGCCACACTTCGCCGACGGGGACGTCGTAGACCGCGGTAACCACGCCCGAAACGCCCTGTATCTGCTTTATATATGAAAGCGGTATGCAATCATTTTCGCCGTACCAGCGAAACGTCATTTTCATAATTGAACGCTCCTTTCAGTCCGTATACCATACTTTACCACAAACTTTCGCGTTTGTGAAGTGCTAATTTTCAATTTCTATTGAAATGTTTTATCAGATATGTTAAAATATCAAAAAACAAACGGAGGTTTTTATGAAACGTTCGGAAATTAATAAGATCATAAAAGAAAATATCGCGTTCATCAAAAAAATGAACTTCAATCTGCCGCCTTTCGCTTATTTCACACCGGATGAATGGAAGGAAAAGGGAAGCGAATACGACGAGATCCGCGAGAATATGCTCGGCTGGGACGTTACCGATTACGGACACGGAGATTATAAAAACATCGGACTTTTCCTCTTTACCATCCGCAACGGCAACCTTAAAACGCACAGCAGGAAGACCTATGCAGAAAAGCTGCTTATTTCCGATGAGGACCAGTATTCTCCGATGCATTTCCATTTCAACAAAATGGAAGATATTATAAACCGCGGCGGCGGCAACCTTATCGTAGAGGTGTATAACTCCACCGAGGACGAACAGCTTGCCGATACCGACGTAAACGTCCATATCGACGGACGCTCATATTTCGTTCCCGCGGGGACGAAGATCCGTCTTGCTCCCGGGGAAAGCATCACGCTCCCGCCCCGCCAGTACCACGCTTTCTGGGCGGAAAAGGGATACGGCAAGGTGCTTATCGGCGAAGTGTCAATGGTAAACGACGATAACTGCGATAACCGCTTTTACGAACCTCAGGGAAGATTCCCCACCATCGAAGAAGACGAACCCCCGGTCTATCTCCTTTGCAACGAGTATCCGAAAAATCAATAAGACCTGTCATCCGGCGCCGCATCTCCCGCGGCGCCGTTTTTTTATCATATTTTTAATATTATAATAGTAAGTATACTAAATAAAACAAAAAGAAACGAAAACAAAAAGCTTCCGGCAGGTTAAATATCCTGCCGGAAGTTTTTTACCGTTTATTGAATTAAAGAATATTGAATTACAGATCCAGTTTAAGATCGCCCTGACGGATCCAACCGAGCTTGCGCATTATTTCGCTGAAAAGTAAAGTCAACGCGGCGGGGAGCAAAAAGCAAAGAAGTATGAGTCCGAGCCAGAACATAAAGCCCTTGTCCTCCGCGGCGGCTATCGCTCCCAAAGGCCCCACAAGCCCGCAGGTGCCCATTCCGGCGGCGACCTTCTCGTTGGTCAGCTTGAATACCAGTGTCGAAACCGGACCGAGTATGGCGGACGAGAGCAGGGTGGGCAGCCAAACGACCGGGCGCTTTATGATATTCCCCATTTGAAGCATCGAAGTGCCGAGCCCCTGTGCAACGAGTCCGCCCCAGCGGTTCTCGCGAAAGCTCATTACCGCGAATCCGACCATCTGACAGCAGCAGCCGACCGTCGCGGCGCCGCCCGCCAGTCCGGTGATGCCTATCATCGCGCATATCGCCGCTGAGCTTATCGGAAGCGTAAGCAGCATACCGACAACAACGGATATGATTATTCCCATAAAGAACGGATGAAGTTCGGTGGTCGTGTTTATGAATTGTCCGAGATGATACATCGCGTAAGCGATCGCCGGGCAGAGGAGCTGCGCTACGGCAAAGCCGGAAACGATAGTAACTATCGGCGTAACAAGTATATCGACCTTCGTTTCCTTGTTAACGAGTTTTCCGAGCTCGCAGGAAATAACGACCGCGACAAAAGCGCCCGCAGGTCCCGCCGTATAAGATGCGCCGTTTACCGTGGCGCCGATCATATACCCGAACGCGCCTACTACGGACGAAGAGAAAAGTACAAGTCCGGAAGCTTTTAACGAATACGCCACCGCGACGCCTATGCAGGCGCCTACCACCTTGCCGTCCATTGCAAACGAAGCGATATCCTTTAAAAACTGCGCGTGCGTCCAATCGCCGAGCGTATTAAGGATGGTGCCGACGAGCAGGGAAGCGAACAACCCCTGCGCCATCGCGCCCATCGCGGTCACGAAATACGTCTTCCAGGAAAGGTTTATTTCTTTTTTCTTAAGGTATTCGCGAAATTTCACTGCGGCACCTCCGAATCGGTATAGGAATATTTTATATATTCGCAGCATCGATGTCAAGTGCCGTTATATTAAAAAATCAAAAGAAAGAGCCGGCCGTTTAGTGCATTTTCTTCAACTCAGCATCTTTTTTACCTTGTCGAGCGCGCTTTTTTCAAGCCGGCTGACCTGCGCCTGGGATATCCCGATCTCCTCCGAGACCTCTGTCTGCGTCTTTCCGCGATAAAAGCGCAAAAGCAATATCATTCTTTCGCGCTCCGCAAGCGAGCTTACGGCGTTCTTTATCGCAATACGCTCAAGCCACGCCTCGTCGCTGTCGCTGCTGTCTTTTATCTGATCGAGAACGTAAACCGAATCGCCGTTGTCCGAATACACCGGTTCATAAAGAGAAATCGGCTCCGAAACGGCGTCCATCGCCCGCGCGACCGCGCGCGGATCCTCGCCAATGCATTTTGCGATCTCTTCCACGGTGGGCTCCATATTCAGTTCGGAAGTGAGCGTTTCGCGGCATTTGAGCGCGCGGAAAGCAAGATCGCGCATCGAACGCGGGACGCGGATGGAGCTGTTGTCGCGCAGATACCTGCGTATCTCGCCGACGATCATCGGATAAGCGTATGTGGTGAACTGAAGCTTCAGCGTCGGGTCAAAATGATCTACGGCTTTAATAAGCCCGATACACCCGACCTGAAACAGATCGTCCGGGTTTTCGCCCCGGTTGCGGAAAGACTGAATAATGCTCAGTACGAGCCGCAGATTTCCGTTTATCAGCTGTTCGCGCGCGTTTTTGTCCCCGTCGCGCATTTTTTCAAAAAGAATACTCTTTTCTTTTTCCGAAAGAACCTTTAATTTTGAAGTGTTTACGCCGCATATTTCAACTTTACCGTACATAAAAAACCTCCGGAAGGGTACTCATAATGAGTTTTCCCGTTCCGGAGAAAATAATTCCGATTTCAGTCGAAATATACGTTATCGAGCCCGTCCTGCTTCGGTTTGTGCTGTTCGGGCTTGTTTTTCTTTTTGATAAGCTTGAAGGCGCATACGAATTCGGTCCCGTGCTCCTCGTCGCTGTTCACCGAAATAATGCCCTCGTTCATTTCGATAATATGCTTCGCGATGGAAAGCCCCAATCCGCTTCCGCCCATCTCGCGCGAGCGTGATTTGTCTACCCTGTAAAACCTTTCGAAAAGGTGGGGGATGCACTCTTTCGGTATCGGCTCGCCAGTGTTGAACACCGAAATATAAGCTTTGTCCGCTTCAGCGTAAACCTTGAGCCGAATAAGCCCGTTGTCGTTGGAGTATTTGTTCGCGTTGTCCAGAAGAATCACTATCAACTGTTTAAGCGAGTTTTCGTCGCTTTTAACGGTTATATCGTGACCGATGTCGATATCAAGCGTTTTTCCGTTTTCAAAACATACGCTTTCAAACGGAAGCGACGCCTCGTATGCCGCGCTGCTGAGGTCTGTTTCCGAAAGCACGGCTTTGGAATCGCTTTCGTCGGACTTGGCGAGATAAAGCATATTGCCGACGAGATCGGACATTCGCTCGGTCTCGTCTTTAATATACCCGAGCCATTTCCTTTGCTCTTCCACCGTTTCGCCGTTGTGCGAAAGGATTATGTCCGCGTTCGTGTTTATTACCGCCAACGGAGTTTTCAGTTCGTGGGATACGTCGGCGACAAGCCGCTTCTGCTGCTCCATAGAGCGCTGTACGGGCTTTACCGCGATCCGTGCGACGACTATGCTTATCAAAAGAAACGCGGCAAGGGCGGAAAATCCGATTATCAGGGAAGTAACGATAAGCTGTTTAAGACTTTCGTCCTCGTACTGCTTGTCCAAAAGCACGATCCGCTTGCCGAACATATTGTTCTCGTAATAATACCGCAATCGGTATTCTTCAAGCACGCCTTCGTTATCCGCTCTGCTTCGCACGGCGTTTATAAGACCGCTTATATATTCCTCCTGCTCGGACGTAAGGGTGGAGCCCGCGTCGGTGAAACCGATAATAATATACGTTCTTGTAAATTCGTTAAGGTCTATAACGAAAGCAGACGCCTGCGAACGGTTGCCTTTGTCGCCGCCGGTGTTGCCGAAGATCCTTTCGAACCTGGCGTTTTCGTCGTGAGCGATCTCGTGCATTGCGTTAATGCTGCTTTTCTCCAGATCTTTTGCGGAATACAAGCATATGGTGACGAACGTGAATACCAAGACCGTGGATATAAGAAGCATATTCGTTAATATGAATTTTATACGAAGCTTTTTGATCAAGACCGTTACTTCCTTTGCATATCGAGATGATAACCTAATCTGCGTACTGTGGAAACCGTTACCTCCGAGCCGAGAAAAGCAAGCTTTTTGCGTATAAAGGAAACGTAGACCTCCACGTTGTTGTCCTCGGCGTCGGAAAGATAGCCCCATACCTTTGTAATGATGTCATCTTTGGAAAACAACTGCGCAGGATTCGCCATAAGCAGCTTTAATATTTCGAATTCCTTATAGCCGAGATGGACCTTTTTGTCTCCGCAGGTAAGATCGTTGCTGTTCAGATCGAGCGAAAGGTCGCCGTAGGTCAGCTCGTCGAGTATCACTTCTCCCGTGCGGCGGGAAAGAGCGCGCACCCTTGCGAGCAGCTCGTCTTTTGAAAACGGTTTCGTAAGGTAATCGTCCGCGCCGTAATCGAGCCCGCGCACCTTGTCGCTCACCTCGTCGCGCGCGGTCAGCAGGATGACGGGCGTATTTATTTTCTGTGCGCGAAGGCGCTTCAATACCTCGAACCCGTTCATCTTCGGAAGCATTATATCAAGCACTATAACGTCGTAAATGCCGGACTCGGCGTAATGCAGGCCGTCCTCGCCGTCGTATACGCAATCGCAGTAGTATTTTTGCGAACGGAAGATCTCGCCTATACTGTCGGCAAGCCGCTTTTCGTCGTCGACTACCAGGATATTCATACTTTCCGCCCCCTTTTAAGTTTGATTATAAATGCAAAACTTAATTTCAACTTAAAACTTAAAAGGCGGAACGCTCCGCCTTTTGTTTTATTCGGCGTCTTCCTGCTCTTCCTTCGGGCCCGAAGAGGCGACGCTGATGGTTTCGACTTTAAGCGGCTCTTTCCTTGCAATGGATTTGTCGCGCAGGGAAAGCAGGAGTATCGCGGCGCAGACCGCCGCAAACATCGCGCTTATCGCTAAAAGCTTGTAGAAAACGCCGGATTGATCCGCAAACTGATCCGCCGCGTCCGCCGGGATGGTGTTGCGAAGATGGATAAGCCAGAACGCCTTGTTTGAAAGCGCGGAGCAGGGATATACCGTGCCGGAGGGGTTGATCTTCAAAAACAGCAGCACGCTGCCGAGATACTGTCCCGCCGCAGTGAACAGAAGGGAAAAGACCGAAACGGAAATATACGCCGCCGCGCTGATCTTTTTGCAGAACAGACGGTAGCCGACAAACGCCAAAGCGGCAACCACGGCTCCCGCCGCGCAAACGATATAGCGGATATCGCTTGTGCCGTTCCCCATAACGGCGGGGCAAAGCCACCAATACATCGCTATGAACAATGCAGAACCGAGCAGCGCGAAAAGCGCGCTGCCGATTATGCCGGGAAGCACGCGCGCGTCCTTATGTGCGGATTCGGTCTTTGCGTTGTTGTATTCTTCAAGCGCTTCTATCGCGCAACGCTCGCACATAAGGTGCTCGTCACAGCCGTAGGTGACCTTTTTCGGCTTGCGCTTGCCGAACTTGTTTCCGCAGGAGGAACAGTATTCCACGCCCTTGATGTCGTGCTCTATAAGCATGGAAACGCATTTGTCGATAAGCTTAAGAAAAGTCGCGATACTGCCGCCGCAGACGACCTTAAGACCGTCTTCGCCAAGCTCGTAATCGGTAACTTCGAATTCCTCCGTCTCCGCGGAGAACTGTTCGGACATATCATAGCGCTTTATAGCGTTTTCCTCGTTTTCGTTAAAACGGAAACTGAAATACGCCTTTTTCTTACCGCCGTCCTCATAAGCGGAAACAAGGTATCCGCCGTATACGGCGTAGCAGTGCGCGGATGCGGATTTTTCGCCGTCCGCGTAGGTAAAGCCGATATCCGAAAGCGCGTTTGCAAGATTCTTGGTTATCATTTTTACGCTCCGTAACGTTTTTTGTGATTTTTCAACTTTATAATAGCACAAGAAGATAATAATGTAAAGATTCTTTAATAAAAAAATGTATCAATTATCTTATATTACTTGACAAAAACCGCGTGTAAATGTATCATAGTATAAGCTAAAACGTTTGCATTCCGGAGGAAAACCGATGATTCAAAAAAAATTTACCGCGCTGTTAGCCGCCGTACTTCTGCTGCTGCCGCTGCTGTTTGCCTGCGGCGGGGGAGGAAGCGAATCGTCCGCGGGCGAAAAGCTTGACCCGGGAATGGGTTTCGCGTTTAGCGTTACTTTCGGCAAAAATACGTTTACCGCCGAAAAAATGAATACGGAGGAATATCCCGAAAACGCCGTCGTTCTCTACACGCGCGACTATACGCAGAACGGAAAATATTCCGTAACGGCGCCGGGCGCGGAGGGCAGAACGCTTATAACCGTAGGTTTGCTCCGGAAAGGGAACAGCGACGAATTCTCCGTTATAAAAAAGCAAAGCGGGCTTTCTTCCGCCGAAATACCCGTAAACGGCTTCGTGCTTTCGGTGCCGAACGCCGCGCTGGAAAACGTGCGCTGCGGCGAAGGGAGCATAGCCGAGGTGACCGGATACGATATGGCGGTCAACGGATACGAGGAACACTCCTACGCAAACTTTACCGTGACCGACAAGGGTCAGGTTTCCACGCGTCGTATAAATATCGTGGACCCGCTTTCCCCCACGCGTGAGAACAGGATATATCTTATCACCGAGGATTATCAGCTTGCCGCGCGGTTCCCCGCGGGCGCTACCGCGGTTACGCTTAAAAAGATCACCTCGCACGGCTACGAAATAACGGATATCGCTCCCGCAGCGGAGGAATCCGCGCCGCAGAAAGGCGAAGCAAAGCTGATCTACTGCGGCGATTACAATAACGCTTATTCGGAATACTATTTTAAGAAAGGCACGAAAATAATGCTTAATTCGCTCGACAAAGCAAACGGCTACAGCGATATTCCTTCTATGGTAATAAACGGTCAGGTGATCGAATTCACCTCCGCAAACTCAAATCTGCAGAACGTTTCGGCGGGCGGCGTGTATTATTACGACGTTGACTACGTTTCCCGCGTGACTCCCGCCGTAAACGGTATGCCCCGCAAAGATATCGTCGTCGTCGACGGCTACGTTGCTTCGGTATCCGGCGAAAACGACCGCACCCTTATCCCGGACGGAAACGGATTCGTGCTGACTCTCGCGGGGGAGGAAGCCATGGAAAAATATTCCGGGATCAACGCCGGCGACCATACCGACACGTTTTATACCGATTTCGTTCCCACGGCGGAAAAATACGTTAAGATCGACGGCGCGACGTTTATTGTGGATATTATCGACGGACTTCGCCAGCCGGAAGGCGTTTGCGTACTCTACACGCACGATTTCGGCGCTTCTACCAAAACGAACCAATACGGCGCGGAGATCGTCGTCGCCGAAAACAAGGTCGTTTCCGTGGAGCTTAATAAGGGCGACGCGAGCATACCGGAAAACGGTTACGTTATAAGCGTTCACCGCGATAACGCCGCATATTACGCTGCGCTGGAAATAAAGGAGGGAACCGAAGCGACTCTTCATCTGTCCTCCGATTATTCGGTGAATCTGCTTGATTACAACGGTATGAACTCCGTGCGCCGCGAGGATCAGCTTATCGTGTATAAAAACGCGAAGACCACCGGGACGAACGTTTACGGATACGAAATAATCGTCGACGCCGACGGAGTGGTAACGGGCGAAAGCTTTTCCGGAAACTCCGCGGTGCCGAAAGGCGGATTCGTGCTTTCCGGCCACGGCAAAAGCGCCGATCTGCTTAAAGAAATATACATACTCGGAGAAAAAGCCGCGCTCGATAAAAAAGCGAAAAAAGTTATAATAGTCCGCACTCCGGACCTTAAGATCACCGCCGCGTACGATAAATACAGCCGCGCTTCCGAAGGATACGAAAAAGCGCTGCTTGATTTCGCAAACATCGATTATGCCGCGGTCAGCGAAAAACTCGGGCACGTGAAGTCGCTTCTTGAAGGCGCCGATGAATCATTAAAAGAATACGATTATCTCGCCGCCGCCTCGAAGGCGGACGAAGCAACGCTCGCGCTTAAATTCATCGATTACGATCTCATTCCGACCTACGCTTACGAAAACCGCGCGATGTGGTACCGAAGCAACGAAAAGAACGACGATCAGGTGCGCGAAACTCTTGAAAAGATGAAATCGCTTAATGTCAACGCTCTTTATCTTGAAACATGGTACGACGGCAACTGCGTCGGATTTGTAGACGTCGACGGAGTCGGACACCCCTCCGTGAACGGCGATTACGACGCTTTGGAAGCGTTTATACGCATCGGCAGGGAATACGGCATAGAAATACACGCCTGGGTAGAAAACTTCTTTGTCGGATACACGCAGGGTGACAGCTACACGAGCGAGCTGGCGCGTAAATTCTCCGATAAGCTGCTTTTGGACAAAAAGGGAAGGAACTACTTCTATTACCACGAAAACGCGTCCTTCGTCTTTCTGAACCCCTACGACAAGGAATGCCGCGACACGGTGCTTTCGGTATACCGCGAGCTCGTTACAAAATACGACCTTGCGGGCATACATCTCGACTACATACGTTTCCCGGAACTGAATTATATCGACGGTGTTTCTGATTTCGGATATAACGAAGACATCATCGCCGGGTTCCGCGCCGAGACGGGTATTTCCGGCGACCCGCGCGAATTTGCAAAAAACAGCGCCGAGCAAAAGGCGTGGATCGATTTCCGCTGCGGCATCATTTCGAGCTTTGTAAAAGAAGTCCGCGACGCAGTGCTTGCGATAAAGCCGGATCTGTGGATCTCCGCCGCCACGTATCCCGACGTAAAGATGGCGCACGATTCGATCTTCCAGGATATGAGCTCCTGGGCGAAGAACGGCTGGATTGACGAGCTGTTCTCCATGACCTACAGCGCCGATAACGCCTACGTTCGCGAAGACGCGGGCGTATACGCGGGATTCTGCAACGGCAACTGCTTCTATTCCACGGGCATAGCCGCGTTCAGCGAGACCGAGCAGGGCAATTTTGCCCACCAGATGACCGAGGTGCGCGAATGCGGCGCGGACGGCGTGGCGATCTTCTCGCTTGCGAACATATATCCTTATACTTATCAGTACGAGATACAGAAGGGCGCGTTCCGCGAACCGTCCGTGCAGAGTTATAAGTGCGAAGCGACCGTTGCAGCGGCTATGCGGCAGATGCAGCGCAAACTGAGTTGCCTTAAAGATATGTATAAGTCGATAACCGGCGAGCAGGCCGAAAAAATATCCGCGATCTGCGCGGACGTCCTGCAAGAAGCCGAAAAGTTCGGCGCCGCCGATCCTTCGCTTGCTCAAAAAATAAAATACTGCGGCGATACGGTCGACCGCCTGAACGCTTTCGGTGAAGAAATAAAGAACGTCGCCGGAGACAACGCGGAAACGCGCGACCTTTGCAAAGACGTCGATGCGCTGATCTACGTGCTGCAGCTTACCGCAAAACGACTGTCTGCGAGATAGAATTGCAGTCAAGATAAAACAGTATAAGAAAAAGAGGCGCTCGCAAAAGCGCCTCTTTTTATTTGTTTTTTAGTGAACGATGACCTGCGCCGTTTCTTTATCGAATATATGGATACGGGAGGTATCAACGGCGATCTTGATAACGTCGCCGGCTTTTGCGGTGGACTGGGAGGAAACGCGGGCGATAAGGTTGGTGCCTTCGGAAATGATGCCCTTAAGAGTTTCTTCGCCGCCGCCGATGTTAAGATAAAGATATATTTCGGCGCCCATAAGTTCGGTGAAATCGACCTTGGCTTCTATGATGGTATCCTTGAACTTCTCCATATAAACGGGTTCGTCGTGAAGCAGTTCGGGACGGAGACCGGCGATAACGTCCTTGCCGATGTATTCGGAAAGGTTGCTGTCTTCGAATTTGGAGGCGGGAAGCTTAATGCTGATGCCGTTGAATTCGATGAAGCAGTCGTCCTGTCCTTTCGGCTTCGTAAGCTTGCAGTCGATGAAGTTCATCTGCGGAGTTCCGATAAACCCGGCAACGAAGATGTTGCAGGGATAATCGTAAAGGTTCTGCGGGGTATCGACCTGCTGGATAACGCCGTCTTTCATAACGACTATGCGGGAAGCCATCGTCATAGCTTCGACCTGGTCGTGGGTAACGTAGATGAACGTGGTCTGCAGACTCTGATGCAGCTTGGTGAGCTCGGTTCTCATCGTAGCGCGGAGCTTGGCGTCCAGGTTGGAAAGCGGTTCGTCAAGAAGGAAGACCTTCGGTTCGCGGACTATTGCGCGGCCGAGCGCGACACGCTGTTTCTGACCGCCGGAAAGCGCCTTCGGCTTTCTGTCGAGCAGGTGAGTGATATCGAGTATCCTGGCGGCTTCTTCGACGCGGCGTTTGATCTCTTCTTTTCTGACTTTGCGAAGCTTAAGACCGAACGCCATGTTGTCGAACACGGACATATGCGGATAAAGCGCGTAGTTCTGGAACACCATCGCTATATCTCTGTCCTTCGGCGCAACGTCGTTTATGCGTTTTTCGTCGATGAAAAGTTCACCTTCGGTGATTTCTTCAAGACCGGCGATCATACGCAGTGTAGTTGTTTTACCGCAGCCGGAAGGGCCGACGAGGATAACGAATTCTTTATCCTGGATATCAAGGGTAAAATCGGATACCGCGGTCACTCCGCCGGGATATCTTTTGTAAATGTGCTTGAATAATACACTTGCCATTTGAAACCTCCTGTGAGGGTAAACTCCTCATAATCTTTATATATAATACCAAATTAAACGCAAATATGAAAGTGGTTATTTACCCAAAATTTCGCGCCTTTGTTTAGGTATTTTGCATAATAACACACTATTTTGCGTTATTTTCATAATTCCGCAATCCGCGTACGAATCCGTTTTCGCCCGGACAGCATACGTCGGCGGCGATGATTCTTTCGTTGCGGACGATGAGCGTGGCGTAAAGCTCTCCTTCGCAATCGCAGCCGTTCTTTATTTTAAAGGTATACGCCGTGGCGTCCTTTCCGGCGTAACGCTTAAGATTCAAGCCCTGCGCGCGCTGGATCTCGTTGTAGCGTTCGAAAACGCTGTTGAATTCTTCCGGAACGGTAAGCTCCAGCATTTCCGCGGGTGTTTCCTCCGTTTCGTATCCGAACGATTTAAGAAATTCGCGCATATCGGCTTCGTCCGTTATATGGTTATAATCGATATTCACGCTTGCCGCGTCGGTTTCCGCGCCGACCGCCGGAAGTATCGCTATAAGCGCCGCCATAACGGCGACGGCAAGCGCGAGCGCGGCGAAAAACTTAAGTCCCGATGCCTTTACCGTACATACAAACATTCGTAAACGCTCCTTGATATAATCTTGTTCAATTATATCATACTCCGCCGCGTTTTATTCCTCCAGAGCCGTTATTTCGTCTCCCAGGGCTATCATTTCGTCCAGCAGGGAGGATATACGGTATTCGGTTTCCTGTATCTGCGAATAAAGCTCGTTCAGTTCTTCGTAATCGCTCGAATTCAAAAGCGAATCGGCTTTTGCTTTTAACCTCGCCAGTTTTTCCTCTGCCTCGGCGGATTCCTTTTCCGCTGTCAGCAGTTTGTTTTTCGCGGAGCGAAGCCGGTTTTTGCGCATCTTCGCTTCCTCGTAATCGGTTTTGTTCTGCGAAACCGTTTTCTCCTTCTCATCCGGGGCGGATACCGCGCCGCGCGCCGCGAGGAAATCGTTATAGCCGCATCCGAAAACGCGATATCCCTCCGGATAAGCGAATTTATTTATCTCCAGCACGGAAGTCGCAAGCCGGCTTATAAAGTATCTGTCGTGCGAGACGGCGACAAGCGTTCCGTCAAAGCTTTCAAGCGCGTCTTCCAGCGTCTCGCGCGATTCTATGTCAAGATGATTCGTCGGTTCGTCGAGCACGAGCAGACTCACACCGCGCATAACGAGCTTCGCTATCGACAAACGCGCGCGTTCGCCGCCGGAAAGCACGGATATCGGCTTGAAAACGTCCTCTCCGCGGAAACCGAACCTCGCGAGGTAGGAACGCACAGCCGTTTCGGTAAGCTCCGGGAACGCGCCCCACAGCTCTTCTATCACGTCGACGCTCTGATCGAGCAGTTTTTGTTCCTGGTCGTAATAACCTACCGTCTGGTTGTAACCGAGCTCGCACACGCCTTTGTCCGGCGTGATCCTTCCCGTTATTATCTTAAGCATCGTCGATTTGCCGCAGCCGTTCGCGCCGAACACGAAAAGCCGCTCGCCGCGGTGCAGCTCGAACGACACGTTTTCAAAAAGGTCGTTGCCGGGGTAGGACATCGAAAGCCCGCGAACCGAAAGCACGTCCTCAGCCATCGCCCCGGTGCCGCCGATAGAGAACGAAATTCCTTTTTCGCGCTCGTCCGGCTTTTGCAGTTTTATCATTTTGTCGATAGTCTTCTGCCTGCTCTCCGCCGCGATAATGTTCTTTTCGCGGTTCCACTTGCGCTGATTTGCGATAAACGCTTCCAGCCGCGCTATCTCTTTCTGCTGCAGCTCGTAATGCTTCAACTGCGTTTCGTCAAGCGCCTTGCGTTTTTCGCGGAAAACGCTGTAGTTGCCGTCGTATATGCGGGAAACGCCCTTTCTTATCTCCAGGGTGCGTCCGGTGACCTTATCCAGAAAATATCTGTCGTGCGAAATGATCAGGAACGTTTTTTTGGACGCCGTTATAAAGCTTTCCAGCCAGTCGCAGGCGTCGTAATCAAGATGGTTAGTCGGCTCGTCGAGCAGTATCACGTCCGGCTCGGAAAGCAAAAGCTTCGCAAGCAGCAGCTTCGTTTTCTGACCGCCGCTTAAAGAATCGGCGCCTCGGGACATATCGCTTTCCGAAAACCCGAACCGCGCGAGCAGCGATCTCGTCTTCGCCCGGAACTCGTTGCCGCCGTTCGATATGTATTTTTCGTTTTCGGCGGTAAACGCGGGTATAAGCCCGGATTCACCGGCTTCTATCCTCTTTCTCAGCTCTTCGGTGCGGGCTTCGCATTCCAGCAGGGAAGTAAACGCCTCCAGCGCCGATTCAAATACGCTCTTGCCGAAGCGGTGCGAATCGTTTATCTGCTCCAGTATTCCTATCCTCGTCCCCTGCGCGACGAACACCTTGCCTTCGCTCTGCGCGGTATTTCCGCAAATTATCGAAAACAGCGTGGATTTGCCCGCGCCGTTAACGCCGATAACGCCGACTTTGTCGCCGGCGTTCACGGAAAAGGTTATGTCTTTAAGAATATCGTCGCTTCCGTACGAGAGCGCGACGCCGCTGCAGGAAATGATTATCATAAACTAAAAACTTCTCCCGCCGCTATTCTATCATATACGTTATAAAAAGTCAATCGCCCCCGCGGCGAATTGCGCGCGGGGACGATGCTGCCGTTTTTGCTCTTTTCGTTTCAGTCGAGCGCCGGGGCGGCGACTTCGCGTTTTCTGAAGAATAAGCTTATAAGCCAAAGCCCGCTTATTGCGACGAGCGAGTATATTATCCTGCTCGCAAGCATGCCCTGACCGCCGAATATCCACGCGACTATATCAAAATCGAAAAGTCCGATCGAGCCCCAGTTGACCGCACCGATTATGACCAAAAGCAAAGCGATTCTGTCAACAATCATTTTTCCGTCCTCCCGCAGTTTATTATTTGCCGTTGAAATAGAATTATTCGTTGACAAATATGCAAAATATGTTTATAATCTTTTCGATAAAACTGTTCAAGGAGGCGGCGTTTATGCGTATGCGCCCGAAGAAAAACCGCGACCGCCGCATGGAACGCGTAAGCTCACTGCTCGTGCTGCGCGATGAAAACGGCGGCGTGGATATTCCCGCCACGTTTGGCTGCGATTGCCGCATCTCGCTTGAGATCGGCTGCGGCAAAGGCGCGTTTATAAAAGAGCTCGCCGCCCGCGAACCCGGCAGGCGTTTTATCGCCGCCGAGCTCGTTCCCGACGTGCTGATGATGGCAATGGAAAAGGCGTACGACGCCGGGAGCCCGAACCTCCGTTTCCTGCACTGCAACGCGGAATCCATCGATTCGCTTATCCCATCCGGCAGCGTCGAAACGCTTTACCTCAACTTTTCCGATCCCTGGCCGAAAAAGCGCAACGCCAAACGCCGTTTAACAAGCCCGGCTTTTCTGGAACGATATAAAAAGATACTCGCCCCGGGCGGAAAGATAGTTTTCAAAACAGACAACAAGGGGCTTTTCGATTATTCGCTCGAAACCTTCACTCAATGCGGCTACGCCGTTACAGACGTTTGTTTTGACCTGCACGGCGATCCTGTGCTTTCAAAGGAGAATATAGAAACCGAATACGAAAAGAACTTTTCTGCAAAGGGTTTTCTTATAAACAGGCTGGTTGCCGTGCTTCCGTCCGATTGAGCGTATGCCGGAACGAATATATACTTTATTGTAAAAATGCACGAGGCGGGGAGCAATCCCCGCCTCGATTCCGGATTATTAGTCAGTCCGGTATAAACTGTCTCGTTGAAGGCATATTCTGCCAAACGGTACCGTCGGCAATGTAATATTTTCTCTCGACCACGCCGCCGACCGTGTGGTAATCAATAACAAAGACCTGCCCTATCTGAAAACGGATCGGCGGATAATTGTTGTAAGGCAGAACATCCCCGAGCCGATTGCAATCTTCAAACTCGTCTCCGACGTTTTCAAGCCGCCAATACTCACGTTTTGTCGCATACGTCGACCAGCTTGACATATCCTGCTCACCAAAGTAACTCGCCTTGTATTTTCTGCCCGCAACCGTCAGAGTGTCTTTTCTGATCGGCGACATTTCACGGGGCACAAACTCACTTGTCGAGGGCATATCCTGCCACACGGTTCCGTCGGCAATATAATACTTTCTCTCCACTGTACCGTCGAATTTGTGATAGTCAACGACAAAAACCTGGCCGATTTGAATATCAATCGGAGGATAATTGTTATAGGGCAGCACCTGATTGAGCATAAAACGATTCTTGAAATCGTCTCCGACGTTTTCAAGCCGCCAATACTCACGTTTTGTCGCATACTCCGACCAGCTTGACATATCATGCTCGCCAAAGTAACTCGCCTCGTACTCTTTTCCGTCCACCATAATGCGTTCTGTTCTGATCTTATCCATAACCGTTTTGGCGCTTACTTGAAAAACAAGCTTCGGAAAAACATTCAGAAAATTGCCGCTGTCCGACGCATTGCCCGGGTTGAATCCGTGAAAGCTTTGAAACGCTCTTGCAAATGATACCGGCGACTCATAGCCGTATTTGAGCGCGGTAGCAAGCACCTTTGCGTTATCATATTTCAATTCCGTTCCCGCTTTTGTCAGTCTCCGCTTTCTGATATAATCGGAAAGAGTAATTTCGGCTATTAGAGAAAACAATCTGCCCAGATCAAAGAACGAACAGCACGCGATCTGCGCAAGTTTATCCTGTTCAATTTCTTCAGTCAAATGATTTTCGATATAGTCGATCACCGCATTAAGCTTTTCCGCTGTATTCATCATAGCGCTCATCTCCCTTCGAGGTCATTATACAGAAAGTCAAAACATAAAACGCAACTTTTTCTGCAAAGATTTGTTTCTTCTTGCGGCTTTATCCTCATCTTATCTATTATAAACGACCCTGCAAATCTCAAATTCAGTTAAAACATCGGTATCACATCTTCTATTGACTATCTTGACGTTATTTGGAATCCGTCCGAAATCAATATAACATAAAAGCGTTAAAAAATTCCAAAGCTGAGTATAAACAAAAAACAGGGGCTGCCTCTTATCGCGACAGCCCCCAAGCGGGCTTTTTTGATTTATATTGAAACGCTTATTCCATGCCGAGCGCCTGACGAACGACAAGCCGTTCGTCAAACGGGTGCTTTTCACCGTTTATCTCCTCGTACATTTCGTGCCCTTTGCCGATAAGCAGCACTACGTCGCCCTCGCCCGCCTGCTCCAGCGCGTATTTAATGGCTTTTCGCCTGTCTGGGATTATTTCGTACCTGCCGTCGGTCTTGCGCATACCTATAAGTATATCGGCGATGATATCGTCCACGCTTTCGTAGCGCGAGTTATCCGAAGTGATGACCGAAAGATCGGAGTTCCTGCCGATCACCTCGCCCATCGAATAGCGGCGCAGTTTGGAACGGTTGCCGCCGCAGCCGAATACCGAAATAACTCTGTTCGGGTTATAAAGCCGTATGGTGTCGAAAAGCGTTTTAACGCTGAATTCGTTATGCGCGAAGTCGATTATTACCGTGTATTCTTTTCCTACGGGGACTATTTCCATCCTGCCTTTGACGAAAGCGGCGGAAAGCCCTTTTTTGATCGCTTCGTAACCTATTCCGTCCTGCCTTGCGGCGGCTATGGCGCCTATCGCATTGTAAAGCGAGAAATAACCCGGGGTGTTAAGGTCTATCTCCGTCTTCGTTTCGCCCTCCACGCAGGTGAACTCTGTTTTAAGACGGTTCCTGCCGGTTGTGAAAGAGGGGGAAGCGAAGCGGTAATCCGCGCCGTCTCCCGCGCCGAACGTTATATGGTTACCGGAGGTCCCGGCTGTGATATCTTCGTAATACTCGCTGTCCGCGTTCACTATCATCCGTTCCGACTGAGTGAATATCAGCTTCTTGCAGGCGAGGTATTCCGCGAAATCCTTGTGCTCCGCGGCGCCGATATGGTCCGGGGAGAGGTTGGTGAATATACCGGTATTGAATTTGATGCCGTAGGTCCTGTCGAGCTTGAACCCCTGCGAGGTCGCTTCTATAACCGCGGTATCGCAGCCATCGCGCAGCATTTCGGCAAAGAATTTGTGCAGCAGATAGGATTCCGGCGTGGAATTTTCTATATCGTATCTCGTTTCGCCTATATAAACTCCGGTGGAGCCGATAACTCCGACCTTGTGCCCGGCGGCCTCGTAAATGCTTTTAAGCATAAAGGAAGTGCTCGTTTTGCCTTTGGTCCCGGTTATGCCGATAATGTTAAGCTTTTCGGCGGGCCTGCCGAAAAGGTTCGCGCTTGCCAGCGCCAGAAGACGGCGGGTGTTTTCCACTTTAAGTATAACGGCGTCACCGGGGAGGGTAATATCCTTTTCGCAGGCGAAGATCCGCGCCCCGCGCCGGTATGCTTCCGCCGCGAAGCTGTGGCCGTCCACCTGAAAGCCCTTTATGCAGACGAACAGAGTGTCTTCGCGCGCCTTGCGGGAATCGTAAACGACGTCGTCCACTTTAAGCGTGCTGTCGTAATATCCGCTACGGAAATCTATATCTCTTAAAATCTCGCCGAGTTTCATATCGCGCCCCCAAGTAACAGATTCGGTTTATTTCTTTTCTATTATAACATTTTATTCGGATATTTCAATACGGTGTTAAAATTTTTTTGAAAATATGGCTAAAATTGAAATAAGTACTCGACAAGCGGAAAAATGTATGCTATAATTATATCCAAATACAGGTAAACTCTGTGGAGGCGGCTTTGAACAACGGATTTTACGCAATGCTGTTCCGTATGAAGCATATAAACCGCTGGGGCATAATGCACTCGCTCATTCCGGACAAGCTTTCTACGCACTCGCTCGAGGTGGCGTTCATAGCGCACGCGCTGGCTCTTATCGGCAACGAAATGTACGGCAAAGGATACGACGCGGACAGGATCGCCGTAAAGGCGATGTATCACGACGTTCCGGAGATATTCACCGGAGATATTCCCACGCCCGTAAAGTATTACAGCGAGGAGACCAAAAGCGCCTACGACCGGGTGGAGGAAGCTTCGGTCGAAAAGCTTTTAAGTATGCTTCCGCCGGAACTTAAAAACGAATATTCCGGCGTTTTTACGCATACGGAGGACGAGCACCGGCTTATAAAAGCCGCGGACCGTATATCCGCCTATATAAAATGCCGCGAGGAGATACGTTACGGCAGCAACGAATTCATCGAAGCGTCCGAACGGCTGCTCGCCGCCATAAAGGATATGCGATGCGCGGAGGCGGACGTTTTTATGCGAGAGTTCCTCGAAGCGTTCGATAAACCCATCGATTCGATTCTTTCCGAAAAATAAAAGTTTTCAATATATTTCATTTATGAAAGGAACAAAAAAATGAAAATCGGTCTTATCTCTGATTCCTTCCGTCTTCCGTTCGCGGAAAGCATCAAAGCGGCGTCCAAGCTGGGCGTCAGCGGCGTGCAGAAGTACATGACCGGCGGCGAATTCTCCGCCGACGTGCTGTTCGGCGACAAGCTTAAGGAAGTTAAGGACATCATGAACTCCAACGGTCTCGTCTTCTCGGCGATCTGCGGCGACTTCGGTGTGGATCTCGACAACGACGAAGTCGTCGAAAAATCCATGAGAGTGCTTGAAAAGGCAAAAGTGCTCGACTGCCACATCGTAACCACCCATATCGGTCATCTTTACGAAGAAGAAGACGCGAGAATGGAAAAGATCAGAAAGAACGCGAGGAAGCTCGCCGAATTCGCGGACAGCATCGGTTCCTATTTTGCCGCCGAGACCGGCACCGAAAAAGCGCCCGTGCTCAAATCGTTCCTCGATTCGCTCGGAGCGAAAGGTCTGCGCGTCAACTACGACCCGGCGAACCTCGTAATGGTCGCCGCGGACGATCCCGTCGCCGGAGTTTACACCCTGCGCGATTACATCGTCCACACCCACGCGAAGGACGGTATAAAGACCGGCGATAAGACCTGGCTGGAGCTTCCGCTCGGTCAGGGCGGCGTCGATTTCGACAAATACATCGCCGCGCTTAACGATATCGGATATACCGGATACCTCACCATCGAGCGCGAAGTGGGCGACGATCCCGCCGCCGATATAGGAATGGCTGTCGGATTCCTTACCGACAAGCTTTCCAAGCTCGGCATCCCGCTTGAAAAATGAAAACCGACTCGGCGTCTGAAAAACGCTTTTGCGGCAAAACCGCGGTAGTTACCGGCGGAGGCGGAGTGCTTTGCTCCGTCTTCTGCCGCGCGCTTGCCGAAAACGGGTGTTCCGTCGCGGTGTTAGACCTTAAAGAGGAAAGCGCGAAAGCCGTTGCGCAGAGCATAAACGAAGCCGGCGGCAGGGCGATAGGTATTTCCGCCAACGTGCTGGATAAACAGTCGCTCGCCGCAGCTTGCGAACGTGTAAAAACCGAATTCGGCGGGGTGGATATCCTGGTAAACGGCGCGGGCGGCAACAATCCGCGCGCCACTACGGATAAAGAATACCTCGAAGCTTCGGATTTTGCGCCGGAGCACAAAGCCCGCACTTTTCTGGACCTTTCCAAAGAGGATATCGGGTTCGTTTTCGACCTGAACTGTCTCGGCACCGTTCTGCCCACGCAGGCGTTCCTTCCGGCGATGAACGGCGGGGGAGTGATAATCAATATCACTTCGATGAACGCTTTCCGTCCTCTTACCAAAATACCGGCGTATTCCGCCGCGAAAAGCGCGGTATCCAATCTAACAATGTGGCTCGCCGTGCATCTTTCGAAGCTCGGTATAAGGGTAAACGCCATTGCGCCCGGCTTCTTCGTTACCGCGCAGAACAAAAATCTGCTTTATAACGAAAACGGCGCGCCCACGGAACGGACCGAAAAGATACTGCGCGGCACTCCGATGCGCCGATTCGGCGAACCGGAAGAGCTTGTCGGCACCCTGCTTTTTCTGTGCGACAACACGGCTTCCGGCTTTGTGAACGGCGCCGTGATCCCCGTAGACGGCGGATTTTCCGCGTATTCCGGAGTATGACGATGCAAAGAAAGATAAGCGTTTTCGATACGACTCTTCGCGACGGCGAGCAGATGCCCGGCGTCAATATGAATATCGGCGAAAAGCTTCGTATCGCATATAATCTCGAACGGCTCGGCGTCGATATAATCGAAGCGGGCTTTCCCGCCGCGTCGCAGAACGATATGCGCGCCGTGGAGAAGATCGCCGAAAATATCTCGGGTTCCGCGATCGCCGCGCTCGCAAGGGCGGATAAAGCGGATATCGACGCGGCAGTAAAAGCTTTGCAAAAAGCGAAAAGCGGCCTGCTTCATATATTTATCGCGACGAGCGACATACATCTGAAACACAAGCTCGGCAAAACGCGCGAACAGCTTTTGGATACGGTGCGCGAAGCTGTATCATACGGCAGATCGCTTTACGGAAACGTTCAGTTCTCCGCGGAGGACGCCAGCAGGAGCGACCCGGATTTCCTTATTGAAGTATTCAAAACCGCGGTTGAATGCGGCGCGGGATCTGTCTGCATTCCCGATACCGTCGGCTATTCCGTGCCGGATGAATTCGGCGCCTTGGTAAAACGCGTCGTCAACGCTTTGGGCGGCGTCCCGGTATCGGTACATTGCCACAACGACTTGGGGCTTGCCGTCGCAAACACGCTTGCCGCCATCGAAAACGGCGCTTCGCGCTTCGACTGCACGGTAAACGGGATCGGCGAAAGGGCGGGCAACGCCTCGCTCGAGGAAACCGTTATGGCGCTTAAAACCCGCGGCGACGTGTTCGGCGTCCGCACCGGGATCGACACGTCGATGCTTTCAAAAGTAAGCAAGACCGTCGCTTCGGTCACCGGCGTCTATATCCCGCCGAACAAGGCGATAGTCGGCTCCAACGCGTTCTCGCACGAATCCGGGATACATCAGCACGGCGTTCTGAACGATCCGCAGACTTACGAGATAATCGATCCCCGCACGGTAGGCATAAGATCCGGCACGATTGTTCTTGGCAAACTCTCAGGGCATCACGCTTTCGAAGAAAAGCTCGCGGAGCTGGATATAAAACAGCCGCAGAGCATTACCGAAGCGGCTTACAAAGCTTTTAAGGACCTTGCCTGCAGAAAGAGCAGGATCGACGACGACGATATACGCGCCCTTATTGAGGAAGCTATAATCGATTCGCATATAGTCGACGGCTACGAGCTTGAATCCTACCAGACTCAAAGCGGCGACAGGATAAAGGCGATGGCGATGATAACCGTTTCGCGGCAGGGAAGTATATATACCGAGGCTGCGACCGGAGAAGGCCCCATAGACGCCTGCTTCAACGCCCTTAACAGAATAGTCGGTAAAGATTACAAGCTTATAAATTACGGAATAAAAGCCGTCACCGGAGGCACGGACGCTTTGGGCGAAGTGCGCGTCCGTATTGCCGACGGCGAAAACGAATACGTCGGCAAAGGCGTATCCACAGATATAATCAAGTCAAGCATTAAATCATATATAAACGCAATCAACAGAGCGATGTGTACAGAAATAATTAATGGAGGTTAATTTTTATGAAAAAAATCATCGCGTTACTGCTCTTGATCGCGCTTTCGGTCACTGCGCTTGCCGCCTGCCAGGGAGGAAACAATGATTCCCAGGCGGAATCGAGCAAGCCGGAACAGGCCGAAAGCACCGCCGTTTCCGTCGACCCCAACGCCGGTTGGAAAGACGAAAACGGAAACTGGAGACCCAAGCACGAAGTCAAAGACCTTTCCGACAAGACCTTCCGCATCATCGTCAGAGGTACAAGCGCCGTTACTTATCAGTCCGACGACTTCACCTACGGCGACGCTAACGACGACGGCCTTTACGGTGAAAACCTCGATAACGCTGTAAAAGACCGCAACAACCGTGTAGAAGAGATTTATCACGTTACTCTTGAAGTTGATAAGAATAACAGCATCAACGACACCATCAGGAACGATATAGAAGCTTCTACCGGCGATTACGATGCTATAATGCCGACTCTCAGCGTTCTTGCTACTCTTGCAAGCGAAGATAAGCTCGTGGACCTGAATACCATCGAGAACTTCGATATCTACGCGCCCTGGTACGATAAGAACGCCACAGACGCGTTCTCCATCGCTAACCACGTTTATTTCACCACCGGCGATATCACGATCCTCAACAAAGTCTGCTCGCCTTCCGTCCTGTTCAACAAGGACATGATCACCACCTATCACCTTGATAACCCTTATCAGCTTGTGCGTGATAAAGAATGGACCTTCGATAAGATGATGAGCATGGCAAAACAGGTCGCAACAGATAACGGCGATTTCGAAAAGAACGTCTACGGTATGGTCACCGATTTCGGCGATCCCTTCAACTTCCTCGGCGGCTCCGGCGAGAAGATAATCGAAAAAGACGAGAACGACCTGCCTTATCTCAGCATAGGCAACGCACGTTCCGTATCCATAGCGCAGCATATTCTCGATACCTACGCCGCCGGCGATACCTACCTCATCCACGCTCATGAATGCCCGCCCAATATCTGGGAAACATCGCTTGCCGTGTTCGGCGAAGGCCGCGCTCTGTTCAGACCGTCAGCTTTCTCTGCAACGACAAAACTTCGCAAACAGTCCGTTATAGAATTCGGTATCGTTCCGCTTCCTCTTATGGATGAAACTCAGGAGGATTACGTCAGCTACTGCGGCACCGGCGAAGTTGCGGGCATTGCTATCCCGACTTCCGCTCCGGACTACGATTTCTCGGCATATATGATCGACGCTTACTCCGCGTATGCAAAGGTTTACATCACGCACGCTTATACCGATATAAACCTTTATCAGCGCGACGCGCGTGACGACGAATCCGAAGAAATGCTCGATATCATATTCAGCCACATCGCTTACGATATGGGCGAATGCTATAACATCGGCGGCTACAAGAGCACGTTCTTTGAACTCTGCAAACTGCGCAGCACCGACCTGCAGTCCAAACTCTCCTCTGTGGAAGAATCTGCAAAGAGCAGGATCCAGGAGATAATCGACGATTTCGGTCGCTGATCCGAATAATCAAACAAAAAGAGAACGGCTTTAAAACCGTTCTCTTTTTGTTGTGTTCCGATAAGTTCACCCGCTTATATCCGTGGATTTCATACCTTCGGGAAGGAATTCGTCGGGTATGTACTTATGAACCGTTTTATAAAGGTTTTCAACCGTGAACGCGCCTCCGACAAGAGTAGGTCCGTAGGCGTGGCAGCCGTGTACCGCGGCAAGCTCCGGTGTGTAATCGGAAAGGTAATAGATCATAAAATCGGTATATCCGGTATCTTTAACGGCGCGCGCGGGCTTGTGGATATAGTGCGTAACAGTCGGGATGAAAAGCGGATCGCGCATATATACCTCGCCGGTCTCGGCTGATTTAACTATTTCGAGCGAGAACATCCCCGCAAGCATATTCTTGCCGTTGACCATACCGGAAACGAAGTTGCCCAGGGAATATATAACCAGCGTTTTGTGCCCTTCGGCGTTCACCTGCCATTCCATCGGCTGGATAACGTGAACGTGCATACCTAACACCACGTCGACTCCGAGATCGCACATCAGTTTCGCGTATTCGCGCTGCTGATTGTTTATATCGAAGCTGTCTTCGTCGCCCCAGTGCATCGAAACGATAACGAAATCCGCTTTTTCCTTTGCAAGCGGTACCTGACGTTCCAGATCGGCGCGGTTTATATACGGAATGTATGTCTCTGCCGTGGAGCGAAGCCGTATCCCGTTCGTTTCATAGGTATAGGTAAGGAACGCGATCTTTATCCCGTTGCATTCTACCACGGGTATATCGTCAAGCGCGTCTTTGTTCGGGTAATAACCCAAAACCGTGGCGCCCGCCTCGCCGAACGCCTCCGCCGCGTGGATAAGGAAGCTGTCGTCGCCGGCGTCAAGCATATGGTTGTGCGCAAGGTTTATCACGTCGAAGCCGAGCCGCATATCCGTGTCGATTATAGCTTCGGGAGTGTTGAACATCGGGTAACCGTTTACCGGTTGCGATCTGCCGCCCGGAAGCGTTTCCTGGTTAAGGTAGGCGATATCGGCTTCCTTTATCGCGTCGGCGACGTATTTATACATTTCGTCGAAATCGTATTCCGCGTCGTGCAGGTCGGTATATTTCGGCGCAACACCCTTTTTCGCCGCGGCGCGGTCGATTGCGGTATAATAAACCGAAGGATGTATTATGTTGTCGGGGCAGCCCAGAAACTTAACGACTTTATCGGGCTCCGGCTCGCTGGTGACTTCCGTCACCTCCTCGCTCGATTCCTGCGAAACGTCGGGCGCGGAAGTCGCATCCGTTTCGGAGGAATCCGCCGGAACCGCGGACGTGGCTTCCGGCGCGGAGGATCCTTCGCCGCCGTTCCTGCCGAGCACGGCAAACAGCATCACGCCGATAAGCACGGCGACAAGGATTATGAATCCGACTGTAAGTAGATTTCTTTTTTTCATTTTAAGACCTCTATATTGAAAGTGTATCGAGTTTTTTTATCCCGGTGGAGTAAAGCACCCGCGTAAGTCCGAAGCAGATAAGCAGCATTACGGCGGATACTATCGCCGACTGGACCAAAGGCACGCCGATGACCGCGCGTGCGGCGAAGTAGATAAGCGCGGCGGCGCCGGCAGTAAGCATCCCGGCAAGTATCGCAAGCAGGGTAGCCATACTTTGTTTTATCGCCTGAGTCTCGTTCACGAAATCGAGCCGCGGCTTCCAAAGGTTGATCAACAGCCCGGAGACAGAAGATACCGCGGCGCAGCTTTCGGCGATAAAGAAGTAGAACGCCGCTTCCGCGATCCCGTAACCGCCCACAACGATTATCAAAACGCCGTTTATAACGGTAAATACGGTGCAGATTATAAGATTCATCAGCGCTTTTGCGTTAAGCACCGTTTTTTTATCTATCGGAAGCGTGTGCAAGATCCTTATGCGTTTTCCTTCGAGAGAAATAGAAGCCGAGGTGGTGGGCGACATACAAAGCATACCCGTAGAAATGAAAACGTATATGATAAACAGCAACGATCTTCCGGTTTCGCTAATAACGGCTTCCGCGGAGCTCTGTTTGCCGAAAAGTATGAAGCCGACAAGCACCGACATAACCGGGCTTGCTATGGTGTTCAGCATAAAAGGCATAGAGGAAAAATAATGCAGGAATTCCTTGCGCAGGCAGCTTATTATCGGTGCGCTCGCGGATGCGGCTTTTTCGCCGCCGCGTTTCGATGCCTTTCCGGACTTTGCGGCGGAAGACGAGGAAACAAGCGAAGAGTAGGTCCCGGAAAACAGCAGGATCAAAGCGATTATCGGAACTGCGCCTATCGCCATAAACAGCAGCGCGTGAAGCAGGTTGCCGTCCATCGCGTTGCCGTAAAGAACGGCGGGGAAGTAATACGAGCGTATCGAATCACGAATCGATCCCGCGTTCTCCATAAGCCCGGTTATTATCTTCGGGGTATCGGAGAAGAACAGGAAATACGCCGTGAATGCCGCAAGGAAAAGAATAATGCCGATAAAGTTTTTGAACTTTATCTTACGCAGGATAAGCGACCCCGCGAACGCCAGCAATATGCCGATAAAAATGGGTATAAGCGGCGCGGCAAAGAGGGATATAACGCACCCTACAACGGCGGCAAAGCCGGCTCCGGCGTAGTAAAAATACGCTATCGACGCGGGCAGCAGGAGCATCAACGAATAGGCCAGTTCGAAAACGTACAGCACTGCGATCTTCGCGGCAAGCACTGTGCGGTGGCTTATCGGCAGCGAAAACAGGATGTCGCCGTCGCGGATGCGAATGAGATTTCCCGAAGCGGTCGAAATGCAGGTCACCAGCGACAGCAACGCCGCGCCGACGATAGCGAGCGCGGGTATGAGAAACAGCAATCCCGCCGGCGCGAGCTTTTGCGCAAGCGCGAAAAATGCAAAGAAACAGGCGGCGGTGATATATACGAATACAAACGCGAGTATCGCTCCGGTGCCTATGCGCGACCTGCGCGAGCTTTTGACCGACCTCTTGAATATCCCCAGCAGGGATACCCTGAATACCGAAAAGAACGCGTTCATAACGATTCACCGTTCGATGCGTCGTCGGTCAGTTCAAGGAAGATATCCTCCAGCGAGCTGTTGCCGCGCACCTCGTCTATCGGACCGCTTTCGATAAGCTTTCCTTCTTTAATAATGGCAATCTTGTTGCAGAGCTTTTCCGCGACTTCAAGAACGTGCGTGGAGAAGAAAATGCAGCCGCCCTGTGCGCATATCTCGCGCATAAGCTCCTTTACCGTGTGCGCCGCCTTCGGATCCAGACCGACGAAAGGTTCGTCCATAACTATATTTTTAGGATCGTGGCAGAGCGCGGCGATAATAGCGGCTTTCTGCTTCATCCCGTGCGAATAGGTGCCTATCTTGTCGTCGAGATTAGCGGTCATACCGAACAGCGCGGAATACTTTTCTATTCTCTCTTTGCGCTCGTTCGCGCCTATTCCGTAAACGTCGCATATAAAGTTTATAAAACGGCGCGCAGTAAGATATTCGTAAAGGTCGGGCGAATCGGGAATATACGCCATCGTGCGTTTGCATTCCGTGGGATGCGTTTTAATGGAAACGCCGTCGATAAGTATATCGCCGTGCTCGATCTTGTGTATCCCGGTGATCGCCTTTATCGTGGTGGTTTTGCCGGCGCCGTTATGTCCGATAAAACCGTAAATATCGCCGTTTTCGATTTTAAGATCCAATCCGTCGACAGCTTTCTTTTCGCCGTAAAACTTGGAAAAATCAACAATTTCTATCATAGCGTTCACTCCTTTTCGCTCATTATAGCATATAAAAAAATATATTTCAATAATATTTGTTCACAAAAAACGTTTTCTTCACTTGACATAGTACTTAATAAAATATATAATTGATTAAAGAGTTTATAAAAGGAGCGGACCTTTATGAAAAAGTTTGTTTCTGCCGTTTTGATAATACTTGTGCTCGCTTCGCTGCTGCCGTTATCCGTCGCCACGGCTGCCGATAAAAGCATACCTGTTTCCGGGAAAAACTATTCGCTTGTCTGCAAAGGCGCCGACACGCTTGTTTTCGGCGGCAGGGAGTTCGCTTCGCTCGGCGAAGGAAGCACGTTCAACGTTATCGTTACCACGGACGATTCTTCTTCCGCGCATAATACTTTTTATCTTAACGGGAAAAAGCTCGCTTCGATCCAGAACGGAGTCAACACGCTCGTGCTCAATATGTCCGATCTTAAGGACAAAGAAAACACGCTCGGCGTGTTCCTCGGCACGGATACGCTTCCTTATAACGAAAAAATGGTATACGGCGCTGTGAATCTCGACGATATCACGGTCGTTTCGGTCCGGTTCGAAAGCATCAATTTCGACAAACCTTATTCCGTGAATATGCTTATGCCGATAGAGGGCAAAGCGGGTTATACTCCGCGCAATATCGAATACAAGGACGATATCCGCATCGGCGACGGCTGGTTCGAGGATACCAAGCTCGGCGGCAACACTCCCACCGTGCCGATAGCCGCCGAATACGTTTTCGATAAACCGGATCTTTCCGGTACGTTCATTCTCGATACGACTCAGTTTCCCGACGGCGTGTACGAAGCCGAGTTCAAAAAAGGCGGAGAGGTAATAAGAACGGTCAAATACCGCATAGACAACACCCCTCCGGTCATTTCGTTCTCCGCTTCCGACGGCGCGGTCCTCACCAAGCGCGACAGACTCGATCTCACGGTCACCGACGCAAGCGATTTCAGACAATCCGTTTACGTCGACGGGCGCTCGAAGAACAAGCTCACGCTTCGCACGCTGGTCGAGGGAAGGCATACGGTATACGTTACCGCGTCGGATGAATTCGGCAATACAAGCGAAAAGGCGCTCGTCTTCACTCTTTCCAAAACGCCGTTCGGGACCTCCGCGAACGAAAGCGGCAACAGCGTTATCTCCGTCCGCGGCGACGCGGTGCTTTACTCCGCGAAGATAGCGGATTCGGTGCGTATGTACGAAAACCGTTACGGCACGTTCGACGATACCAAGCTGCGCAGCTCGGACGAACTGCTCGTTTCGTTCGACGATAAAAACAAGACCGTCGCCTACGGAAACGCCTACCCTTATCAGTCGTTCGTTGTCGACGTTTCAAAAGCGAAAGGCGAAGTTATCGTTTCCTACGAAGGAAGCACGGGCAACGGCGTTCCACTCGAATTAAAGGCGTGGAACCCGAAGGAATCGCGCTACGACACGCTCGCGGTAACCGAAAGCGGCGTTCCGGTATCGTTCGCCGTGGATACCGGAGTTTATTCGAACGGCGGCAAGCTGCGCGTCAACGTCGTCCCGAAAGCCGTATATAACGGCAGCGACACGGTTTTGTGGAACTCCGACACGCAGTATTATTCGAGATACGACGACCTGCACGCCTACTACAACAAAGTAAACGAGTACGCCGTTTCGGAATACGGCAAAGGCAACATCGCCTATTGCGTTCACACCGGCGACCTTGTCGACAGAACTAACGCCGGCGAGGAAATCGCCAACAGCGAATACGGCTTTGCTTCCGAAGCGCAGAGCATACTCGATAAAAACGGCGTGCCGAACGGCGTCGTTTCCGGCAACCACGATATAAACCATACCGAGGCGGACTATTCATATTACTGGAAATATTTCTCCGCGGACCGGTACAGGGATTACGAATGGTACGGCGGCGATCTGAACAACAATATGCATCATTACGACCTCGTTTCCATAGGCCGCTACGATTTCGTGTTTATCTACCTCGGCTGCTATAAGGAAGCGGAGCCGGACACCATCGCCTGGGTCAACGCCGTCTGCCGCGCTTATCCGAACAGGAACGCCGTGCTTTGCATGCACGAATACCTGCTTCCTTCCGGCGTTTATTCCGGCGCCCGCGCGCCGATAATCTGGGAAAAGATGGTAGTCCCGAACGAAAACGTTAAAATGATACTCTGCGGCCATAACGAAGGCGTCTGCGACCAGATCCACGAAGTGGAAGGGACCGGCAGAAAGGTATTGGAGATACTTGCCGATTACCAGTTTGCCGAAAACGGCCAGGGACCGCAGCACGTCGAAAACGGCTGCACCTGCGACGGCGAGGGCTATATCCGTCTTATGTCCTTCACGGACGGCGGGCAGTTGGTCTCCACAACGTATTCTCCCGTCGCGGAGGATTACGGCATCGATCCCTACGAATACTTCCCGTCGTTTATGGACAGCTTTATATACGATATGGACCTTATCGTTTCCGACAGAAGCATTAAGACCGAAAGGTTCGACGTCGTCTACGGCAGGGAAGAGATATGCTCCGTTGACAATAACAAGGCAAAAGTTTCGGGCTGTGAAGCCGTCGTCGCTTCGACAAAAATAAACGATGACGAAGTGTTCTCCCCGGTGGTCGTTCTTAAGGAATACAACAACAACTACAAAACCGACGAAGTCCCCGAGTATGCCGAACCCGTATCCGAAAAATACGCGCCTCAGGGCGACAGGTACGTTTACGAAGGTCTTAAACGCGGCGAGAAGAACTCTCCGCCGGATCCGGCGCTGGCTGAAACGGCGATAGATCTTATGCCCGCGAAGGTAGAATCGCTCTATCAGACCTCCGGTTCGAAGATATACGAGACCTTCGCGAACGAAAACGGGAATGGGTTCTCGATACATCACAGCTATTCCGGCGCAAACTGGGTGACGCTCGCCAACATAATCAACAAATCGGTCGATACCACGAAATACAACCGTATCTATTTCGGCGTGACCGCCCCGAAGGACGCGAAGTGGAATCTGGAAATCAACTTCGGCGGCAAATCGCTTAGCTTCTCACGCACGGAGGCGCTCGCGAAGAAGTTCGGGTATATCAACTATCTGCCGAGCGATATCCAGGGCACCTGGCAGGGATATATCGACCTTTCGGAGTTCATCAGCGGCAACGCCACGCTCAACAGCGTATATTTCGTTACCGCTACGCCGGAAATGACTGTTTCCTTCGATTATCTCTTCATCGGGCGTTCCATCGGGCAAGCGGTAAGATTCGTCACGGACGACGTTCGTGTAAGCGCGTATGAAGCGGCTCCCGGCGGAACGGTGGCGCTTCCCGCGGCTCCGTACAGATTCGGATACACCTTCCTCGGATGGTACGATTCGCCGGAGGGCGGCAGCCGCGTCGAACAGCCGGTCCCCGTAAAGGAAGAAGTCACCACCGTCTACGCGAGATTCAAAGAAAACGCCGCCGCGCAGGAACACAAAGCCGAATTTTCCGGCGACGAACCGGAATTCAGGGGCGGCGGGATCTCGCTCGGCGCCGTGATAATCATAATATGTATCATAGTCGCCGCCGCGGCGATCGCGATAGTATATTTCAAACTTAAAAAGACTAAATCCAAGGAGAACCTAAAATGAAAAGAATCATCGCTCTGTTCACAATACTGCTCGTCCTTTCGTCGCTGTTCGCTGTTTGCGCCTGCGCCGAAGGCGACGCCGCCGCTTCCGAACCCGAAAAATACGGCGTGGCTATCGCCGTAAGCACGGACGCCGGATCGCTTAAAATAGGCGATACCTTCAACGTTACCGCAACCGTTACCGAGGTCAACGATCCTTCCGGTCTCGCGGTGCTCGAGTATTTCATTCTCTACGACAAAGATCTGCTCAAGCTTGTGGATACAAAGCTCGAAATCCCCGATATCTGGAGCCGTTACATCGGCACCGACGATTTCACCGATCTTTCCGTAAAGCTCGAAGACGACGACAGCGAGATCGAGGAATCCGGTAAAGCCGGATATAAATGGGCGCTTGTGTCGATTAAGGTGGATAACGCTCTGCACGACGGCGGAAAGGCGGCTGTCAACATGAAATTCGAAGTTATAGGAAACGGCAACGCCGAAGTGGAATTCGCTCCGGGATGCAACACCAACGACGATATGAAAGAGATCACCGCCAACAGCGTTACTCTTAACCTTAAGACCGGCGACGACGAATCTCAGAAGAGCGTCGACATAAGCGGCAACGTCGGCGAGGTGACCGAAAACGGCAAATCCAATACAGTTTGGATAATAGTCGGGCTCGCGGTGCTTTTCGTAGCCGTACTCTTGGCGGTATACCTGTTCGTCAGGAAAAAACAGAAATGAAGCAATTCATCCGCGATAATTCGGCGGCGATAAAGAAATTTATCGTTACCCATATAGTTATGTCGCTGCTCGGCATAATGCTGGGGCTCGCCATAATGTCCTTCGAAGGCGAATCGCAATCGATAAGCGCGCTTGCCGTGATCGGCTCCGCGTTCACTATCGGCTTTATGTGCTTCCTGCATTACGACGATATGTATTTCGTCGGCGCGAAGGTCGCCGTGGGCGCCCGCAAAGGCGACGAGAAACCGTCCGCGATGCGCGGTGTTAAGATCACGCTGCTTGCTTATTCGCCGGTTTTGCTCGTCGGCTTGATAACGTCGGTGCTGGATATCGCGACAAGCTCCGGCGAACCCGCCGCGAAAGCGCTTTTCGTCTATTACGCGGTGCAGGGAAGCTTTCTCGCGCTGTATAAAATACGCATCGCGCTGGGAGTGACCGCCTACGTGGTCATCACTCTCATCCCGGCGTTCGTCGCGTCGGTCCTGGGATATTATATGGGACTTAAAGAAAAAACGATACGCGGTCTTCTGGGCTTCAAGGTAAAGCCGCCTTATGACGGCCCGATGCCCGACAAAAAAAGCCGCTGGTTTCGTTCATAATCCGCAGTTAAACGCATATGAATCATTTCAGGGTGATTCATATGCGTAATTGCGATTATTCGGATGCACGTAAAAGCTTATACGTCCTTTTTATCGTCCTTTTGCTTATAACCGCGTTTTATCTGCTCGCGTCGATCTTTATCTCCATGGGCTACGAATCCTACCGCGCGTCCGTGCAGACCGCGAATACAAGCGCCTCCCGGCGCTTCGTCACGGTCGTCGACGCGGGACACGGCGGCGAGGACCCGGGCGCTTCCGGCGGCGGGCTGTACGAAAAAGACTTAAACCTTAAAGTCGCGCTGTATCTCGCACAGCTCCTGCAAAGCAACGGAAACGAAACCGTACTTACGCGAAGCGAAGACAAAATGCTTTACGGCGAAGGGCACGAAAACCGCAAAAAGTATTACGACCTGCTGAACCGCGCTCTTATAGCCGAATCGCGGGAAAACGCGGTCTTCGTAAGTATCCATATGAACAAATTCCCGGCGGAATCCTGCCGCGGACTTCAAACTTTTTATTCGATAAACGACGAAAACAGCCGGCGGCTCGCGGAGCTGATACAGCAAAACGCCGCGCTGCTGCAGCCGCAGAACAAACGCGCGGTCAAATCCGCCGGTGAAGAAATATTCCTGCTCGGGCGGCTAAAAATGCCCGCCGTGCTCGTGGAATGCGGGTTTCTTTCGAACCCGGAGGAAGCAAAGCTGCTTTCCGATAAAGAATACTTAAAAAAACTCGCGCTCACGGTTTATCTCGGAATAAACGGATTCGAAGCGGGGGAGGGGAATTGATGAAAACCGAATATCTATGCGAGCTTTGCGGCTACGTTTCTCCGAAATGGTACGGAAAATGCCCGCAGTGCGGCGAATGGAACTCTTTTGTCGAAAGGCAGGAGGAAAAGCCGGAAAAAGACGGATCCGCCGCCAAAAGAACGCGCAGGAACACCGCGGCGGTCACCGAAGAACCCCGTTCGCGCAGGATAAAAGATATAAGCTTTATCGAAAAAGAGCGGATCAGCACGGGTATAGGCGAATTCGACAGAGTGCTGGGCGGAGGGCTCGTGGAGGGCTCCGTGGTCCTGCTTTCCGGCGAACCCGGAATAGGGAAGTCGACCCTGCTGCTCCAGATCTGCCGCACGATAGGAAGAGGATCGAAGATACTATACGTTACCGGAGAGGAATCCTCCGCGCAGATACGCCTGCGCTGCAAACGCCTTTCCGTCGATAACGACAATGTGTTTATATTAAGCGAAAACGACATAGACGCGGTAATAACCGAGATCAACACGCTTGCGCCCGAAATAGTTATTATAGACTCTATACAGACGATGTACGACGAATCGTATCCTTCGTCTCAGGGGAGCATAACTCAGGTTCGGCAGTGCGCGCTCCGGCTTATCAACAAAGCCAAGGACGACGGCGTTTCCATGCTTCTCGTCGGGCACGTAAACAAAGAAGGCGCTATCGCCGGGCCAAAGGTGCTGGAACATATGGTCGACGCCGTCCTGTATTTCGAGGGCGATAAACAGCACGCCTACCGCATCGTGCGGGGCGAAAAGAACCGCTACGGTTCCACAAACGAAATAGGCGTTTTCGAGATGGGCGACGAAGGGCTTACGGAAATCGAAAAACCCTCCGAGTTGCTGCTTTCGCAGCGCCCGAAGGGAGTGCCCGGAAACTGCCCGGTATGCGTAATAGAAGGCAGCCGCCCGATCATCGCGGAGATACAGTGTCTTACCTCGCAAACCGTATATCCTACGCCGCGCAGGATGTCCGCCGGAATAGATTACAACCGCACGGCTCTGCTGCTCGCGGTGCTGGAAAAACGGCTCGGGCTGAAATTCTCTGCGCAGGACGTTTACGTTAACGTCGCCGCGGGTATGCGCCTTGTGGAGCCCGCCTGCGACGCCGCTTGCGCGCTGTCGATGATATCCACCTACAAGAACCTTCCGATCCCCGAAGACCTTATAGTATTCGGCGAGATAGGTCTTGCGGGAGAATGCCGCGCCGTGGCGAATACCGGACAGCGTGTGAACGAATCCGCACGGCTAGGGTTTACACGGATCGCGCTGCCGCACAGGTCGGTCTCCGGCTTGAAGAATCCGCCCAAAGGCGTTGAGATCATACCGATCAGAAGCGTTTTCGACCTTTATAAGCTTATCGAACAGTAAATACGTTTTTATAAGAGGAACATATGGAAAGGATCTGCGAACCGAATCTGCCGCATGGAAGAGTAAGAAGGGCATTCGTATCGGCGCTTATGCCGGAATCGCTTATAAACGAGCTGAACTGTATGGGCGTGATAACCTATAAACTCGGCAAAAGCAAGAATCTTTCCGGCGAACTCGCTTATCATCCGGACCTGCTTTTGAACAACTACCGCACGGGCTGCTGGATATGCGAGCAGAACGCGGCGTATCTGCCGCAGGATTTTCCTTATAAAGAAATGATAACCGAATCCGAAGGCGTGCTCGGAGACCTTTATCCCTATGATTGCAGATTCAACAATTTCCGCCTTAACGGCAGATTATATACCGGCTCGCAGTGCGATTACCTAATAAAAGCGTACGCGGATTATGATAATATATCAGTATGTTATACTTATTCAAATTATACCAAATGTTCAACTGTGATAGTGGACGAGAATTCGATAATAACCTGCGATATGTATCTGGCTAAAACCGCGAGAAGTATGGGCGTGAACGTGCTGGCGATACCGGACGACGAAGGAATTTTGCTTACAAACAAAAGCCATGGATTGATCGGCGGATGCGCGGCAAAGCTGGATAAGAATTTGCTGGCGTTCACGGGAGACGTACAAGCATACGCGCACGGCGACGAGATAATAGATTTCTGCAATCAGCAGAACGTGCAAGTGATGTCGCTGACTTCAGATAAAATGTACGACTACGGAGGAATACTTCCGATAACAGAACTTGTGCCGTACGAAGAACAGGATCAGCAGCGGATGCAGATCGATCTGTTCAACGAACAAAACAACTGAAGCGGCAAAAATACATATTATATATATAATAATTGAATTATCCAAAAGAAAGACCGGAAAGGGGTCCCGAAGCCCGTCTTCCGGCTTTTTTCGTTATATTACTTCCCTATATTACATAAAACTTTTATTTTATGTAATATAGTCAAAATCGGGAAGGGGCGGAAAAAATATATCCCCGCCCCGGTAAAATACAAAAAATTATATCTCGCAGGCATGCATCGTGCGGCCGCAAGCTCAGCCTTCGTCTGTAAATATCTGCTCCGTGTCTTCGTCAAAAGACTCTTCGCCGTAACCGGGGCGCTCGTCCGGATGTTCCTCGTAATACGGCTCTATAACATATTTTTCAACGACCGGATACGCGCAGTATACGCCGATATACGCAAGGAACGAAAATACGAATATCCCAAGCAGGATTATCGCTACCGACGGAAACAGAATGTAGAAATACACGAACGCGACCGCAAACAGCAGAGCGCCGACGAATCCGGCAAGATTCCGTTTTATCCCAAGCGCCGTGAGCAGGAAGGAATTTTTGAACATCTTCCCTATCGACATCCTGCAGGTGACGAGCTGGATATACAAGTAATACCGCATTATATAATATATCGCCGCGAACAATATGGAAGCGTAATAGAATACCAGCATCATAAAACTGTTCGCCGAGTTTGCGCTGTACGCCATTATATCGTATACCAGCAAAGCGATTATCAGAAAATCGATAATACCGACCGCAAGCCCCTGCTTGAAATTCTTTTTTATGCCTTCGAAGAAGTCGCCCCAGGTATAAATGCTCTCGCCGCGGCAGACGTTTCTTATATTGTATATCATCCCGATAGATGACAGTCCGAAGGTTATTAAAAGCAGGAACGCAAAGCACATAAGCACTTTCGAAGCGGCAGATACCACCGTTAGCTCCGTGCCGGCGCCGTAAACGCCGAACAGCGCGGAGGTAACGGGATTGTTCTCGTATTGCATGATTCCGTACAGCGGCCCGTACAGCGGGTCCGAAGCGGTGTTGACGCTGCCGTTGAAATACCCGGCGACGCCCAGCAGCGCGATAAACAAAGGAATATTGCACAAAGCAAAAATAAGGTTGTTAAGCGCAAGCTTGCCCAACCTCATCTTCAGAAGTTTGAAAAAATAGGCAAAGCCGAGCTGTTTATCGTGCTCGACCTGCTTTTTCGTCACTCCCCTGCCGGACCTGTTTTCGGTACCGGAAAAGAAGTTATATATTCTGTGTTTCTTGTTTTTGTTGTCAGGATTCATCGATCTCACTCACGCACGGGGATGGAATTTCATATAACTGTTCTGCATTTTGTTTTTAAGGAACTGAGCGTATCTTTGCGTGGAAGAAATATCGCTGTGTCCCAGAATAACCTGAATATCGTGTATATCCGCGCCGTTTTCCAGCAGATGCGCCGCGAAGGAATGCCTTAAGGTATGCGGCGTGATCGATTTTTTGATCTCCGCGGCGGAGGCGTAGCTCTTCAATATCTTCCAAAAGCCCTGGCGCGTCATTTTTTCGCCGGTAACGTTCACAAACAGAGCGTTTTCGCGGCTGTCGGTGACCAAAAGCTTGCGGGACTTTTCCAGATAGTGCGAGATCGCTTTAACCGCTATCGGATATATGGGAATGAACCTTTCCTTATCGTCGCTGCCGCAGCGGATGAATGAAAGCTGCAGATTCACGTCTTCTACCGTGAGGCCGATAAGCTCGGAAACCTTTATTCCGGTAGCGTAAAGCACTTCGAGCATCGCTTTGTCGCGCATGCCTTTTATATCGTTCACGTCCGGCTGATTCAGAAGCTTTTCTACTTCCTTTGAAGTAAGTACGAGCATTTCCTTCTTTTCGGATTTGTCGTTATGTATCGATTTCGCCGGGTTCGTTTCGCAGATCCCGGAAGCGATAAAATACTGGTACATTCCGCGCAGAGACGAAAGCGTGCGGCTTACCGAAGACGAAGAAAGCCCGACGGAAGCAAGATGGCGTTTGAAATCGGCTATCGTTTCGCTGTCGGCGTCGGCAAAATCTTCGATATCCGCGTCGTTGGCGTATTCGACGAACTTTTGAATATCCCTGCGGTACGCCTGCAGGGTGTTATCCGAAGCTCGTTTCTCGTCGCGCAGATAATCGAGGTAACTATTCAGTTGTGATACCAATTTGGACATCTTTTCACAACCAGTCGCTTTACTTAACTTTTAACAAACAAAACGTAAATATACGTTAAAACAAGATTTATCGAAAATACCATAAGGAAAAATACGGAGTAACTCAGCAAAGGGCGCAGCCTGAACAGCTCGTTTTTCCCGGCGAAAGCGCGTTTTGAAAACACGAAAACGCCGCAGCAGAAAAGCAGATCGAAAAACGCAAAAGCCGAACAGATCAGCGCGAACAGCAAAAACCTTTGCAGGATACGTTCGGAATAAACGGCTGTCACGCAGGAGGTAGCGGCGCCGATGCAGAAGGAAAGCGCGGAATAGGCGGAAACGGAAGCAATCCTGCCGAAAACAGTCATTCCGGCAAGCGCAATCGGCAAGATAAACGCCGAAACCGCAATAATACAGCCGCGAATCGCTTCGGCAGGCGTACATTTGCCCGCTTTGTCCGCTATTGCACGGTACAGCTCGGAAACGCCGCCGTTTATATCGGCGTACACGAACCCCGCCGCCGCGCAGAACGCGAACAGAAGCAGGAACGGGATCACGAGATTTTTACGGAAAACGGAAAACTCGTTTGTTTTGATTTTCTCTTCAACGTTAACGCAAACGGGCAGCAGCGGATTGTAACTTATCTGCGCGTCCATAACATATCACCGTTCGATAATATGCTTAACGCGCACAATTATATTACAGCTCGCCGCTTATCTCGTCCGCCCTTTCGGTACACGCACGCATGGCGCGTTCCACAGTGCCTTCAAAATCGTCCCTGCGGAAGGAATCGAGCGCCGCGACGGTAGTTCCGTTGGGCGAAGAGACGTTTTCAATAAGCTTTTCTATCGTCTCGCCGCTTTTCTGTATCATAGAGACAGAACCCTTTATCGTTTGCAGTATAAGTGGCAGCGCGGTCTCGCGGGGGATCCCCTGCTTTTCGGCGGCGTCCGCCATTGCTTTAACAAACAAATAAACGTAGGCGGGAGAAGAACCGTTAACCGAAATAATGGGATTAAGCGCGGATTCCTCGGTCACTTCCACGTGCGCCACTTCAGAAAGTATGCGGCAGAAGCATTCGAATTCTTTCTTCGCCACCCGTTCGTTCTTCGCGGCGGCGATAACGCCTTCGCCTATAAGTATCGGCGTGGAGGGCATGGTTCGTATTATCTTCAATTCCCTGCCGGCGCAGTTTTCTATAAACGCGGAAGGTACCGCCGCGGCGAACGAAACGAAGACCGCGTCGGTATTGACTTCGCATTCCGTAAAAAGATTATGTATCGCGGTTTTAACGACGTTCGGTTTTACGGCTATAAAAATAAAGTCCGCATCTTTCGAAGCGGAACCCGGCGTATTAGTTGCTTTGATCCCGCATTGCCGAAACTTTTGGTATTTGGAGGCGTCCGTATCGCATACGGTGATGCATTCGGGCGCGACGGCGCCGCATCGCACGAGGCCGCAGGCGACTGCGCCGGCGATATTACCGCCGCCGATGAACAACAGTTTTTTGTTGTTGACACCGCGTAATGCCATATATTTACCTCACTCCAAAACCGTGTACTTTATAATAATATATCAAGGCGATTTTTTCAAGGGGTTTTTCAAAACTTTTACAAAATTGTGCATTATGTCAGTAAATTATGTAAAGTTAATTATGTAAACCGATAACACCCCGCCCCTATCTTGTACTTCATTGCGCCCTTCAATCAATATATTGTTTACTTATTTGCCGCAGCCACGGTCAAAAACGCGTTTTTCGGTTGTTTATGTGGTAATTTTATACAAAACTGCATATTGACGGCGTTCTTTTATTTGTATTATTTTTTAATCTATTGCATTTTTTCCCGGCAGGTGTTATAATTCTGTTGAACCGAATCATATTATTAATAAGGATGCTCTCATGAAAAGAAAGCTCGCCGCTTTGCTTATCATATTCAATATATTCGCTTGCCTGTGTCTTCCCTTCCTTGCCTACGCCGGCTCGCATTCCGGGCTCAACGTCGTATTTACCGGAAATCTGCATTCGCATCTGGAAAACTTCGCGTTTATTTCGGATTATATAAAGAACGAGCGCAGCGTTTATCCTGATGCTCTCGCTTTGGATTGCGGCAATTTTTCCATCGGCGCCGCGCCGCAGGTGCTTTTTGCCGCGGAAGCGCCCGAGCTTCGTCTTTTAGGCGCCTCCGGGTACGACGCGATTGCTTTGGGTGCGCACGAATATTCCTACGGCGAAGATACCGTTAAGCAAATGCTTCTTTCCGCGAAAAACTCAAACGAAACGCTTCCGGCGGTACTCTGCGACGAGCCCGAAAAAGTAATACCCGCTTCCGACAGGTATGAAACGCCGGTAAAGAGATATTCTCTTATTAAGCGCGGAGGGTATTCCGTCGCGGTTTTTTCCGTTTGCGATACGGATTCTTTCAAAATCGCGCGTAATATCGCCGACGAGGTCAAAAAACTCTATTCCCCCGATCTGGTGGTTTGCCTGTTCGGCGCGGACGGACTTACAAGCGATTATTATTACGAGAAAAAGCTTGCCGCGGACGCGCCCGGGATCGACCTTATAATCTCCGCCAACGAAAAAGTCGTTTACGACGAACCGTTGTACTCCGGCGGCGCTTTTATCGTCGGGACCGGAAAAGACGGGCTTCTGGCGGGGCAGATAACGTTCGATATCGATAACGGAAAGATCTCCTGCAAAAGATTCGTTTATACCGATAAGTCTTCCTATAAGAACGAAGACGCGTCCGTTGCCGCGGCGGCAGCCGCCTTCATTGAAAAAACCGATCCGTTTTTCGAATCCTACGGTTATTCCGGCGCGAACGCGATAGTTGCCAAAAGCGATTATTCGCTTACCGGATACGGCGCTTATTCCAAAACCGCCTCCCTCAATAAGCTTATCGCCGACGCGTTTGTAAACTGTATCAAAAACAAAGAGGAAGCGAACTGTAAACCGGTAGATATAGCGCTCGTTTCCACGTATTCGGTCCGCGGCGGCATAAACGAAGGCGATATCACCGTATCCGATCTGTTCGCGATGCTTCCGCTCGGCGACTCGGCTCATACATACTGCGGCTCGCCGCTGTGTTCGTTCTATATCCGCGGCGACGATATCATCGACCTGTGCGAAGCGGATATAAGCATTTCGCCGTCCGTTCCGGAACTTTCGCTTTATATTTCCGGCGTATCCTACAGCGCGAACACCTCGAGGATAAAGTTCAACCGCGTGTATAGCTGTATGCTTTCCGACGATTATTCCGTTACGGAGATAAATGAAGAAAAGCTTTACCGCGTCGTCTCTTCACTTTATACAGCGGAATCGCTGAAAAGAATAAAAGAAGGATCATTCGGGATACTTTCTGTAACATTGCGCGACGAAAACGGCAACGAGATAAAGGATACTTCGGAAATCGTTATACGCGATTCCGAAGGCAAAGAGATATTGCAATGGCAGGCGCTTGCGGACGATCTCCCGGTATTCCGCAGCGAAAACGGCGCCGCAATCCTTTCTGACGCGTATTCATATGAAAAATATGTAAACAAGACGATCCTTTCGGGATTCGATAAAAACTTCTTCACAGGTCTTAACGCCGCGTCCTGGATAGTATTCGGCTCCGGCGCTTTCGCGCTGCTGTTCATAATAGCGATAATACTTATCGTGATCGCTGCCGTCCGCAGGCATAAAAAGAAGGTCCGCGCCATGATCGCGCTTGAGGAAGGCGAAGACGACGAGGAATACGAGGAAGAGGAATAATGCGGGAAATAATAATCGGCAGGAACGACGCAGGTCAGCGGATCGACAAGTTCTTAACAAAAAAATACAAATCGCTTCCCTTCTCGATGATGTATAAGCTTATAAGAAAGAAAAAGATTACCGTGAACCGCAAACGCATACACGAAGATCATATGCTTTCGGAAGGCGACAGAATACTTATCTTCGCCCCGGACGATCTTTTCTAAGAGAACAAAAAACGCCCGCTTGGCGATATGCGCTCCGACGTTTGTGTAGTCTACGAGGATGAAAACGTACTCATCGCGGATAAACCCTCCGGACTGCTGGTTCATTCGGACGAAGCGGAAAGCGGAGATACTCTTATCGACAGGATACGAGCGTATCTTTATAAAAACGGCGAATACGACCCGGATTCCGAGCAAAGCTTCGCCCCCTCGCTCTGCAACCGCATAGACAGAAACACTCAAGGCCTCGTCATAGCCGCCAAAAACGCCGTCGCGCTGCGTTCGATGAACGGTATAATACGTTCCCGCCAAGCCGAAAAAACCTATCTGGCGGCGATACACGGCCTAACAGACGCCCCGAGCGGCGTAATACGCCTTTATCTCGAAAAAGACGGAAACACGAACACCGTCCGCGTCAAGGATTCAAGAAGAAGCGGCGAAACGAAGACCGCGGTCACCGAATACAAAACGGTCGCCGTCAACCGGGACAAAACGCTTTCTCTTATGGAAATTAAGCTCGTTACCGGAAGGACTCACCAGATCCGCGCCAGCTTTGCTCACATCGGGCATCCGCTGCTCGGCGACGGCAAATACGCGGTAAACAAAGCGGACCGCGAAATGGGTTATTCGTCCCAGGCGCTTTGCTCCTATTCTCTCACCTTCAAAGGCATCCCCGCCGAAGATCCGCTTTCTTACCTCAACGGCAAGACGTTTTACGCAGAAAAGCCGCAATTCCTTAAACTTTTCAAATAAAGAATAAAGCCGTTTCGTCCGGAAAAAGGACGAAACGGCTTTTATATTACTTCACAGTTCGTTTCTTGCCATATCCTCGTACGTTTCGCGCTTAATGATCAGCTTGTCTTCGCCGTTCTTTACCGACACCATGGCGGGGCGCGGCACGCGGTTGTAATTCGAAGCCATCGAATAGTTATACGCGCCCGTTACGGCTACGGCGAGTATATCTCCCCTTTCGAACCGCTGAACGCTCATCGCTTCGCCTATAACGTCGTCGCTTTCGCAGTTTCGCCCGGCGACGTCCGCCGTCTGCGAATACTCTCCGTCCGCGTGAGTGGCGTTGAACACCGTGTATTTCGAGCCGTAGAGCGCGTATCGCGGGTTGTCGGTCATTCCGCCGTCGACGCACACGTAATCCTTATAGCCGTTTATGCGTTTAACGGAACCTACCGTATACAGAGTCATACCCGCGTCGGCAACAACGAATCTTCCCATTTCGAACAGGAAGACCGGCGGCCTTATTCCCGCCTCGGCGACCAGCTTGTCCAGCTCCTCTTTAATTCCCTTCATTATGACGTCTATCGAGGTTTTCGGATCGGTTTCGACGTATCTCACGCCGATACCGCCGCCGAGATTCACGGTTCCGAACTCCGCGCCGAGTTCTTTTTTTATCTTCGCCGCGAAGGCGAGCATTATCTTCGCCGCGTCGGTGAACGGATATTTGTCGAATATCTGGCTTCCGATATGGCAGTGCAGACCGTCGACCTTTATGCCTTCGCACTCAAGCGCGCGTTTTACGAATCCGAACGCCTGCCCGGTCTCTATCGGCACGCCGAACTTGGAATCGACGTTCCCGGTGACGACCGCGCGGTGTGTGTGCGGGTCGATCCCCGGAGAAACGCGCAACAGCACTTTCTGTTTCGTTCCGCGCTTAACGCATTCCGCGTTGAGGAATTCCAGCTCGTCGTGATTGTCCACGATAAAACAGCCGATCCCTTTGTCGAGCGCGTAAAGTATCTCGTCGCAGGTCTTATTATTTCCGTGGAAATAAATATTTTCCGCCGGGAATCCGGCGCACAGCGCCGTGTAAAGCTCTCCGCCGGAGACGATATCGGCTCCCAACCCCTCGTCGTTGATAACGCGGTATATCTCTTTGCAGCACAGCGCCTTGCTCGCGTATAGCGGCAGACTGCCCGCGCCGAAATACCTTTTTACCGACTCGCGGTAGTCGCGGCAGTTTTTGCGCAGACGTTCCTCATCCAGCAGATAAAGCGGCGTACCGTATTTTTCCGCGAGCGTTACGCAGTCCGCGCCGCCGAACGTCAAATGCCCTATGCGGTTTATATCGATGTTGGTATGTATCATTTCATTCACCGAACGCGGAATCGATTATTTTCCGCCACAGAATATCTCTGCCTTCGCCGGTAACCGAGGAATAAAGGATTATATCGGTCCCGGAGCCGATCTGTGCGTCGCCGAGCAGTTCCGCGGCGGCGGCGTTGATCTTCGTTTTGCTTAATTTGTCGCACTTGGTCGCTACGATGATAAACGGTATTCCGTAATGCTTTATATAGTCTATCATCATTCTGTCGTCAGGCGTGAGCCCTATACGGATATCTATAAGCTGCAGAATGTATTTAAGCGACGAATTCGCCGTAAAATAATCCTCGGTAAGCGAAGACCATTTGACGATATCGCCTTTCGGGCGTTTGGCAAACCCGTACCCCGGCAGATCCACAAGCAAAAGCTTGCCGTCGACTGAATAATGGTTTACGGTTATCGTTTTGCCGGGCTCCGAGCTCACCCGCGCGAGCTTTTTTCTGCCTAGCAAAGAGTTTATCAAAGAGCTTTTGCCAACGTTCGATCTCCCCGCGAAGGCGATCTGCGGCAGCCCGGTTTTAATAAGCTGTCCTCTCATGCCCGCGGTAAGCACAAGCTCCGTATTGTGCAGATTAAGCGATCCGTACGTCATTTGCATGGTTTCAGTTCAACGCGATCTTCAATACCTCGGAAATATGCTTCACGGGAATAAAGGTGAGCGCGTTTTTGACCTCGTCTTCAAATTCGGAAATATCGTGTTCGTTCTCGAACGGGATTATAACGGTCTTCGCGCCGGTCTTGTATGCCGCCATGGCCTTTTCCTTAAGCCCGCCGATAGGCAGCACACGCCCGGTAAGAGTAAGCTCTCCGGTCATACATACGTCGCGTTTGACGCTCCTTCCGGTAAGCTCGCTCACAAGCGCCGTGCAGATGGTTATGCCCGCGGAAGGCCCGTCCTTTGGGATCGCCCCTTCGGGAACGTGGATGTGTATATCGTAGGTGTTATAGAAATTCTCGGGTATGTTTAACTCGTCGCAGTGCTTGCGGATATAGCTCACCGCGGCGCGGGCGGATTCCTTCATCACGTCGCCGAGATGCCCTGTAAGCTCCAGCTTGCCGCTGCCCTTCATACTGCTGACTTCGATACGAAGCATTTCGCCGCCGAGATAAGTCCAGGCGAGCCCGTTAACGACACCGACCTCGTCCGCGTCGTATATTTTGTCCGGTATGAATTTTTCCGGTCCGAGCATCCGCGTGATCTCTTCGGCGCCGACGTATATCTTCTTTTCGCCCTCGACGATCCTTCTTGCGCTCTTGCGGCAGACCGAGGCGATCTCGCGTTCGAGATTTCGCACGCCGTTCTCGCGCGTGTAGGAAACGATTATCTTTTTCACCGCTTCGTCGGTTATCCTGCACTGCGAGGCCTTGAGCCCGTGCTTGTTAAGCTGCTTCGGGATAAGATGGTGTTTTGCTATTGCGAGCTTTTCCGAATCGGAATAGCTGTCCATATAAATAACTTCCAATCTGTCCAGAAGCGCCGGAGGGATGGTCTCGGTGGTGTTCGCCGTCGCGATAAACAGGCATTCCGAAAGATCGAACGGGATCTCTATGAAGTTGTCGCGGAAGGCGTTGTTCTGCTCCGGGTCGAGCACTTCGAGCATCGCGCTCGTAGGGTCTCCGTGCATATCGTTCGCAAGCTTGTCCAACTCGTCGAACAGCATAACGGGGTTCCTCGTCCCGGCAAGCTTCAAAGCGTTTATAACGCGCCCCGGCATCGAACCGATATAGGTCCTTCTGTGCCCGCGTATCTCCGCCTCGTCGCGTATGCCGCCGAGCGATATCCGCACGAATTTGCGGTTGGTAGCCGCGGCGATGGATTTAGCGACCGAGGTTTTGCCCACGCCGGGAGGCCCCACAAAGCAGAGTATCTGCCCTTTAAGCTCCGGGTTAAGCTGTTTTACGGCCATAAACTCCAGAATGCGTTCCTTTACCTTCTCTATGCCGTCGTGGTCCTTGTTCAGTATCTTCTTCGCGGCGGCGATGTCTACGCGGTCCTTGCTCTTCTTGTTCCACGGCAGCTCGAGACAGGTCTCTATGTAGTTGCGGATGACAGTCGCTTCCGGGGTGCCGAACGGCATTTTCGAAAGCTTTGCGTTTTCGGCGCACAGCTTGTCGTGCACGTCCTTCGGGAGCTTTGCTTCCTCTATCGCGCGGTAGTATTCGTCCGCGTCCTCCATATCATCGTCCGCGCCCTCGTCACCGAGCTCGGAACGTATGGCGCGCATCTGCTCGCGCAGATATATTTCGCGCTGCTGTTTGGAAAGGTTGTATCTTACCTTCTGCTGAATGTTCCCTTCGAGGTTGATGATTTCTATATCCTTCTGGAATATCTCGCACAGACGGTTTATACGCTTTACGGGATCGTATTCTTCCAGTATTTCCCTGCGCTCGCCGAAATTCACCAGGAAGTTGTTCGCAAGGAAGTCCGCAAGCGCGGAGGTATCGCGTATCTTGCGCGCTTCCGCGATGATCTCTTCGGACGGTTTCGAAACGTACTGAAGATAATCACTGAACACGTCGTAAAGCCGCTTGCTTGCGATACGCTCCTGCGTATAAGTCGGCATACGGCGCAGGCGGCGTTCGCTCACGGCGCAAAGTATGCTGTCCTCTGTGATCACCGTGGTGCCTCTGTCCGCGCGGGTGATCCCTTCGACGACTATCTGGTATCCGCCGTCCTTCACTTTCGCGGAATGTATTATCCTCGCAATAACGCCGACCTTCATAAGGTCGTTTTCGCCCGGCTCGATAAGCGAAGCGTCGTACTGCGCAACGAGGAACACCGAAGTTCCGTCCAGCTCGCACTGCTTCATGGCGTTTACCGAACTTTTTCGCGCTATTTCAAAGCTTGCGACAGTCCCCGGGAAAATGATTATCCCGCGCAGCGCTATAGTATTCAAAAGTTTTTTTTCCGTGTCTGTTTCGACAGTTTCTATTCTGTAAGGCATTTTTTCTCCGTTATTTGCCAAGCGCGGCTGCGCCGATTATTCCGGCGTCGTTGCCGAGCGCGGCGATCTTGATCTGTGTTTGTTTTTTACTGTGGCGCGAATACTGTTCGCGCATAACTATTTCGCGCAGAGGCGCAAGCAGCGCTTCGCCTTCTTTGCTTATCCCGCCGCCGATGCTCAGGACCTCCGGCTGGAAAATGTTTATAAAGTTCGTTATACCGCAGGCGAGGTAGCTTATATACTCGTCCACAACGGCTTTTCCGGACTTGTCGCCGGCGCGCATCGCATCGAACGAGGTCTTGCCGTCGACCTTGTCTATATCGCCGCCGCAAAGCTCCCACATAACGCTTTTTTTGTTTTTAAGCATCTCTTCCTTGGTAAGCATTATTAGCCCGCTGGCGGAAGCGTAGCACTCCAGGCAGCCGCGTCTGCCGCAGGGGCATTCTTTTCCGTCTTTCACGATAACGGTGTGGCCGAGCTCCGCGCCGGAAAAGTTGAACCCGGTATAGACCTTGCCGTCGATGATTATCCCGCCTCCGACTCCGGTGCCTATCGTGATGAACAGCGAATCTTTATATCCCTTTGCGGCGCCGAATATCGCTTCGCCTTTGGCGGCGGCGTTCGCGTCGTTGTCTATGTATATTTTGCGTATCCCCGTAGCGGCGGAAAGCTTTTCCGCGACGGGATAATTAAGGAACGGGAGCGTAGCGGCGTAGATGACCACTCCGGTTTCGCTGTCCGCGCTGCCGGGGGTGGCGATCCCCGCGTAGGCGATATCTTTTACTTCAAGCCCCGCGTCCGCGATGACTTTTAAGCAGAGAGCCGCCATATCGTTAATTATTCTGTCTCCGTCCTCCGTGCGCACGGTGGGGCAGCTATCCTTAAGGATTATCTTCCCTTCTTCGTCGCAGATTCCGGCTTTGATGGACATCCCGCCCAGGTCGATGCCGAGATAATACATAACGTACCTCCTTAATCGTCGTTATACTCTTCCTGCTCGCGAAGCCGTTTTTCGAACTCCGCGGCGGTGTTGTATCCCATTTTTTTCTGTCTGTTGTTCATTGCGGCGATCTCGATTATCACCGCGAGGTTTCTGCCGGGCTTTACCGGGACCGTAATGGACGGGATCTTGATGCCGAGTATTTCGGTATATTCGGTGTCGAGCCCGAATCTGTCGTACATCTTCCCCTGTTCCCAATTCTCGAAATTAATAACAAGGTCTATCTTTTCCGATTCCTTCACGGACCCCATGCCGAATATCCTTCTCACGTCGACGATGCCGATGCCGCGCAGCTCTATAAAATGCTTTATGAGTTTCGGTGCGGAGCCGACGAGCGTGATGGCGGATACCTTTTTTATCATAACGGCGTCGTCCGCAATAAGCCGGTGTCCGCGTTTTACAAGCTCTATCGCGGTCTCGCTTTTACCTATGCCGCTGTCGCCCAAAAGCAATATACCTTCGCCGTAGACCTCCACGAGCACGCCGTGCTGTGTGATCCTTTCCGCCAGAGCGACGCTCAGCGCGGAAGTAAGCGCAGCCATAACGGCGCCGGTGTTCGCCGTGGTTTTGAACAAAGGCGTTTCGTTGGCGCGGGCGGCTTCGTAAAGCTCCGGGAATATCTTTAATCCGGCAGTAACGATAACCGTTTTTACTTTATGCGAGAAAAAGTTGTCGAGCGAAGCTTTCCTTTCATCCTGATCAAGCGAATCGAGGTAGCTGTGCTCCATATTGCCGATAAGCTGTATGCGCTCGTTTTCGAAGTCTTTGAAGAATCCGGCGAGCGGAAGCCCGGGGCGGCTAAGATCCGACCGCGTAACGAAAATCTCTTCGTAATTATCGGGAATGTATACGCGTTCGAGGTTTTGGGATACTTCGAGTTCACTCAGCTTTATCTTGTAAGTCCTGCTCTGCATCTTCGTCCTCCGTTTTGATCTCGGGTTCCGCCGGGGCGGTTTCTCCGTCCGTTTCCGCGCTTTCGTCTCCATTTTCATCCGCGTTCGCGGTTTCCGCAGGTTCGGGCGCGGGGGCGGCTTTTTTCGCCTCGCCGCGGAAGGCGAGGTATTCCGACAGGTTCAGCCCGAAAAACAGCGCGAGTACCGCGGTCACCGGGAGAAGCACCGCGAGCACCGCGGAAGCGTCGCTCTTGCCGAGCCAGCCGTGCCATAATTTAAAATATCCGTTAGCAAGCCGTATCAAAAAGTTCAGCACTTCGATAAGCACGTTGACGAGCTTGTCGAAAAACCCGGTGCCTTTAAGCAGCGTTATCTTGCCGATTGTGTCGTTTGCGGAAACGTATCCTATACTTTTAAGCATTTTAATCGCGTAGAACTGATATCCGCATACTACCGCGAATACCAGCGCGAAGCCCAAAAAGTAAAGCGCCCGCGCGCGGTAGGGTTTCGCGTTACCGCGCAGCTTTTCCGCCGTTTCGGCGATCTCGCCGTCTTCCTTTACGAAATATACCCATTGACCGCTTGAAAGTACGGGCTTTAACCCCTGCCCGGCGACCGTTTCGTAATATTCCTTCGCCGCGTCGCTTTCCGGAGCGACGCCGATATGCTCTATCGAATACGAATAGGTGTGTTCGTCGGATTTAATGAATTTATACCGCGAATCGTTCGCCGATTCAAGCAGCAGTCCTTCCCTGCCGCGCGCGTTCAGCCATTTTTGTTCGGATATCTTCGAAAAAAACACCCTGAAGCACGAGGATTTCATACGCATCGCCTCCTTAATTGGTTATTATACAATACTTCTTCATAAAAGTCAATTATACATACGCAATTTGTGCGTCAACATTTTATACCGAAATAAGAAATAATACTTGAAAACGTGCGGCGTTTGTGTTATAATAACGCCATGAGATATGAAATATGGTCATACCAGCCGGGGAGACAGCGGTGCCCTGTACCTGCAATCCGCTACAGCAGGGGTGGAATACCTTTCGAGGGCAATGTTTGTGTCGCCGCGCCGCGGGGAATTCTGTGAGAAGCGGGTTCCGGCGCAATCCGCACCTGCGAATTATGTCAGGTGGGGAACCAAGCAGCATTAAGCAGATATGCGGATGTGCCGCCGGAGTGCCTGTTTTGAGAATGATACGCGGTTTCCGGACGGAAGCATTGTTCGAATTAAGGTTGTATGGCCACATTTCGTATCTCATCTTGGTAAATAAGGAGGTTTGAACGGTGTATCTTTCTTTATACAGAAAATGGCGCCCCCGCACGTTCGACGAGATGTGCGGCCAGCAGCATATTACCGAAATACTGAAAAAGCAATGCGCCGAGGGACGCGTTTCGCACGCCTACCTTTTCTGCGGCACCCGCGGCACCGGAAAGACCTCCGCCGCCAAGATACTTGCAAAAGCGGTGAACTGCGAGCACCCGAAAGACGGCAACCCCTGCAACGAATGCGCCTCCTGCCGTTCCATAGACAACGGAAGCGCTACCGACGTTCTGGAGATCGACGCCGCCAGCAACAACCGCGTCGACAACGTGCGCGACCTGCGCGACGAAGTCGTCTATCCCCCGTCGGTGCTCAAAAAACGCGTTTACATCATCGACGAAGTTCATATGCTCACGGACAGCGCGTTCAACGCGCTTCTGAAAACTCTGGAAGAACCTCCGGAATACGTTGTATTCGTCCTTGCCACGACGGAGCTTAACGAGCTTCCTCCCACCATAATCTCGCGCTGCATAAGATTTGATTTCTCACGCATAGATCCCGAAGCGGTCAAAGCCAGAATAGATCTCGTCGCCGCGAAGGAAGGGATCAGGATCGAAGACAGCGCCGCGGAGCTTATTTCCGAGCTTGCCGACGGTTCGATGCGCGACGGGCTTTCTTTGCTCGAAGCCGTCTCCAACGGCACGGACGGTACTATCACGCGCGAGACGGTACAGGGCGTGTTCGGCATCGCCGGGGATGAAACGATACGCGCCATGCTTCACTCCATCGCCGCCGGTGATATCCCCGCCGCGGTCAGCACTATTGCGGAAGTTCACAGGTCATCCAAGGATATATCCGTGTTTATCGACGATCTTTCCGTCGTCGTGCGCGATCTTATAATCGAAAAACAATTGGGCAAATACGGCGGACAAGGCAAGCTGCGCAAAACGTTTTTGCCGCTTGCGGACGAATTCACCGCCGAAAAACTTTTCTACGTAAGCAGCGTGTTGGAGGATACGCAGAGCCGCATTTCGCGCTATTCGATGAACAAGCGCGTGGTGTTTGAGCTGGCTGTCATAAGAATGTGCGATCCTTCGCTTTCCGATTCCCCAAAAGCGCTTGCTGCGCGTATAGCGGAGCTCGAAAAAAAGATATCCGTAATGTCCGTTATGGGAGCCGGGACCGACGCAACTTCCGTGATAAAAGAAGAGCCGAAGCCGCGATCCGCCCCGGAATCTCCCAAAGAGGAGCCGGTTAAAGACCCGGAGCCGGAAGAAGAACCGCAGATCCCTTTCAACAGATTTGAAGAAATAAACGAATTTCTAAACGATTCACCGTCGATGTGCGCCTTTCTCGGCAGTACGGATATAATGCTTCAGGGCGCGAAAGTCATCATCACCGGCGATAAGTTCACGATAGATATGATCGCGATGGACAACGATTTTCCTTTGCTTACAGCAGCTTTTTCGAGCGTGTTGGGAAGAAAGGCGGAAGTCGTGCTGAAGACCGCGGACAAAAAAGAAGAAGAAGCACAGCAGTCGCTTATAGACGAACTATTATAAAGGAGCTTGAAAAATGAAAGTCAGATTACCGAAAGGCGTGGGCGGCGGACCGCAGGATATGAACTCGCTTATGCGTCAGGCGCAGAAAATGCAGGAGGATATGGCGGCAAAGCAGGCGGAGCTGGAAGAACGCACCTATGATATCAGCGCCGGAGGCGGTATGGTAAACCTTACAATCAATGGCAGAAAAGAGGTCACTTCCCTTTCCATAAAGCCGGAGATCGTCGATCCCGACGATATCGAAACGCTTGAGGACATACTTATCGCCGCCGTAAACGAAGCAATAAAACGCGTGGAAGACACCAACAGCGAAGAAATGGCCGGCATAGCCGGTCCGATGTCCGGAATGCCCGGCATACCCGGTCTCTTTTAAGCCATGACGCCTTCGCTTGAAAGACTTATAAACAACTTTGCCGCCTTGCCGGGGATCGGCAGAAAAAGCGCCGCCCGGCTCGCATACCGCATTCTGGATATGACGGAAGAAGAAGCGCGCGATTTCGCGGAAGCCGTTACCGAAGCGAAGCGAAGCGTTAAGCTCTGCCCGGTATGTATGTCTTATTGCGAGAACGGCGTGTGCGGCATCTGCTCCGACGCGCGCAGGAGCGACGACACCATTATGGTCGTGGAAGATAACCGCGCGCTGGAAGCGATAAACGAGACGCACGAATATCACGGAAGGTTCCACGTGCTTCACGGCGTTATTTCCCCCGTGGACGGAATAGGTCCCGAACAGTTGAAGATAAAAGAACTGCTTGCGCGGCTCAACGACAACGTAAAGGAAATAATCATCGCGACCAATCCGAGCGTGGAGGGCGAAGCGACCGCGATGTATCTTAGCCGCCTTATAAAACCGTTCGGGATCAAAACCACGCGCCTCGCATATGGGCTTCCCGTCGGAGCCACGCTTGAATACGCCGATTCGATAACGTTGTTAAAAGCTATCGAAGGCAGAACGGAAGTATGATCCCCAAACAAAACAACGCACCGGAAGCGATCCGGTGCGTTTTTTTAATGTATTTATATTCCGAAGATCGAGATACCCGTTAAGTGTTCTATAAGTATCTTTACGCCGAGCAGAACGAGTATTATTCCGCCTATAAGCTCCGCGTGGGAGCGCAGTTTCGAACCCGCGAGCTTGCCTATAAGCACGCCGACCGCCGAAATAATAAATGTAGTGGCGGCGATAACGGCGCACGACGCGAATATCCCGAAATCGAGCCCCGAGGTACTCATCGGCATCCCCGTACAGCAGAACGCGATGCCGACCGCGAGCGCGTCGATGCTTGTCGCTATAGCAAGTATTATCATCTTTTTGAAGGCGAGCGGATTGGATTCCGAGTCGTCCACATTTTCGGGATGAAATGATCCCCAAATCATCTTTCCGCCTATATATAGCAGGAGCGCAAACGCGATCCAGTGATCGAGCTTTTCTATGTAGCTTTGAAACGACGAGGCGAGGAAATAGCCCGCCAGCGGCATGATCCCCTGAAACAGCCCGAAATACAGCCCCACGAGCGCCGCGTCCGCCGGTTTGACTTTTTTTATCGTCAAACCTTTGCATATCGCAACGGCGAAAGCGTCCATCGAAAGACTTATGCCGTATACCAAAACGAGAAACAGATTCATTTATTTATCAAAGCCTCTTTTCGAAATTGCCGAGCACGTTAATGCCGTTCTTAACGGCGACGAACGCCTGAGGATCGATCCTTTTAACAATTCTCTTTAACTGCGGCAATTCATATTTCGAAACAATGATATACAGCACGCGCGAATTGTCTCCGGTAAAAGCGCCGTAGCCCTCCCAATAGGACACGCCGCGCCGCATTTCCAAAATGATCGCGTTCTGTATCTCCGCGTCGTCGTGCTTGGATATTATAAGCACCTCGCAGTTGATGTTCTGCGAATGCATCCTGTCAAGCGTAAGGTTGCTGATGACCGTAAATATAAGCGTGTAAATAATGCGCTTCACGTCCGCCATTATAGTAAACGCGATGGCGTAAACGAATATGTTTACGTATATCGCTATCCTGCCGACGCTGCCGATATTATTCTTTGTGAAATACATACCGATAAGGTCGGTGCCGCCGCTGGAGCCGCCGTTTGTAAGCACCATCCCGGTCCCGGCGCCGCAAAGTATACCGCCTATGATGCACGAAGTTAGCGAATCGTCGATAAGCGTCGTAACGGGTATGACCGAAAGCATAAGCGTCTGGAACGCGAGGCAGAAGAAGGTTTTATATATCACCTCTTTGCCTATCGTCTTATAAGTTAACAGCATAACGGGAATGTTGAGCAAAAACGCGATAATACCGGCGTAGTCGAAGCCAGGATCAAATCCGAGCATTTCTTTCAGCAGCGTTCTGAATATCTGTGCCAGACCCAGAAGCCCGCCGTTATACAAACTTGCGGAAACGATGAACAGGTTGACGCCGCAGGCGTATATCGCCGATCCGGCGAGTATCATCGCGATCTTCATAATATCGGTGCGTGTTATTCTCTTAATGCGTTCCATATGTTGACTCCGTAAATATATGCAGAATGATGGATTTTTAAGAATATACTGTAACGGGTGTTATAAATGAAAAAGAGGATTCTGCTTGTTTTGCTGTCTATCGCCGCGCTGACAGCCGTTTTTGCAATAAGGTTCGCGCGGTATTACGGCGACGCCTGCCGCACTTACGCCGCGCAGGGAGTAAAAGGCGAGCTCGCGAAGCTGATGTTCCGGGCGGCTGCGGACGCGGTAACGGACGCGGGAGAAGGCGAAAACGGCGTGGCGGAATTCATATACGATTCCGAAGGACGTATCGTTTCGATAAACGTAAACGCAGCAAAAGTGAACGAAACCGTTTCCCGCATAATGCTTTCGCTTGAAAACGCCGTAAAAGACGAAGAGCTTGAATTCGGTATTCCTTTCTGGACCGCTATGGGCTCCAAACTGTTGTCCGGAAAAGGACCGAAAATCCCCGTAACCGTGATACCCGTCGACAGCATAAGTTACGAGCTGAAAAGCGAACTCGCGTCCGGCGGGATAAACCAAACGGTACACAGGATCAGCGTGGTATATTCGCTGACCGCGCGCTGCCTCGCGCCGTTCGACGAAGAGCTGATAGTAGTAACGGGCGAAGCGGTCATCGCCGAAACGCTTATCGTCGGAGATGTGCCCAAAATAATGTTTTCGTCAAAGCCCGATCTTTTTGGCGCATTCGAATGAGATCACGGAGACCGCGCAGCACGCCGGGAGCGAATAATAGCATTCGCGCGGGTATTTAAGCTTTATCACCGTATCGGAGATATTCAGGATCTCCTGCTTTATTCCGCGCTTCTCGCCGCCGAAAACCAGGCACAGCGGTTTTTTAAGCTTTATGCGCGAAAGATCCCTTGCCCTGTCGATTTTCGCGGTGGAGGCGATATACCAGCCCCGTTCCTTAAGCATCGCGCAGGTCCGCGCCGTGTCGTCCGAACGGAAAATCTCCGCTTGTTCGTACGCGCCCGCGGAGGAACGAATAAGCATCGCGTCCTCGTTTTCGAAGCATCTGTTCGGAACGATTATCGCGTCGACGCCCGCGGCGTAAAGAGAGCGTATCGAATAGGCGTAATTGAAAGGATCCTCTATCCCGTCGAGGACCGCTATGTAGCCGTCGGAGACCGACAGCAGTTCCTCTTCGGACATAAAGCGCCGCTCGCCGACTTCGGCGGCAACGCCGCCGGAGGTTTCGCCGGAAACGAGCTTTGAAAACTCGCTTTCTTCAAGGAATTCGCATTTGATCCCGCTGTTCAAAAGCGCGGAATACCGCCGCTGTTCGCCGGTCCGCAGTTTGGAAGCCATAACGGAATCATAGCGCGATCTTTCTATTATTATGCGGCAGATCTCCCTTTTTCCGGATACAGCCGCGCTTTTTACCGAAACAAAGCCCTCAATCAGTATTTTTTTCATTTTTGGTGACTCCGGTCATTATATTGAACACAGGCACGTAATCGCCGTTCACGGCGCTGGTGGAATAGCACACGGTTAGGATATCGTCAAAACCGCTGTTTGTCAAGTATTGTTCAAAAGGTCGTTTGAAATATTTCGGCTCTATAACTTCAACAAGCGAATAATGCGCCGAAAGAAGCATGGCGAGCGGGTATGACGAGCTGTCGCCTATGATAAGCAGTTTTTTGCCGTTTCCGGCGGAGGTGGATATGCTGTATCTGCCCGCCTTTATACCGAAATAAACGGTTTCTCCGTCGGTTTTCGGAAAAGCGTTCCTTCCCGGCGAAAAGCAATCGTAGACCGCGTCGCCGGAATAGACGGTAAGTTTAGCGGAAAGCGCGGGTATCGGGCAATAGCAGACGAGCGAATCGGGCGAGTTTTTCATATCCTCGTTTTCGGTCGCCTTATAAAAGCTTCCCAGAAACTCCCCCGCTTCGTTTTTCGGAAAGCTGTTCGCGGAATAACGGTGCAGTCCCGCCGCGGCGCAATAATCCGCGTAGGCGGCGTACGCCGCTTCGGAGGTCCAGTTTCTGTCGGTCCTGTAAAACACGGCGTCTCCGGCGTCGTAAAGCGACTTTACGGACGGTATAACGTCGATATTCGTGATCCTGTCGTCCAGCTTGGCGCCCGCGGCTTTTACAAAATCGCCCTGCGCGGCGTTATAGAACCCATCGGCGGTATATATCTCACGCGGGATGTCCGCAAAGGTACAGCTAACCGGCGCGATAATATTGAACATACGCGCGCTTTCGGGAACCAGCCCGGCAAGCGCGTTCAGAGAATTGACGTACCGTATAAGCGCCGTGGGCTTGTAGTTGAACTGCTCGTATCCGGAATTGCCGTAGACGTAGGTATAACCGTAATCGTTTATCACCCAGCCGTGCTTAACGCTGTCGCTCTTCGGGCCGGCGCCGCTTTCGCTCGCGCTTTCTGCGGCCGCCGGGCTGTTTTCGGCGAAGGTATGCGAAGCGTACCCGGAAATATCCTCGGGCGGCGGAGCGCTCGTACCGCTTTCATTACCGCCGCGCGCGGCGCTCGAATCGTCGCTCAAAGCGCTCGGAGCGCTTTTCCTTCCGCCGCTTCCACGGTTGATCAGTATGAACGCGCCCGCAAGGGCTATCGCTACGCCCGCCAGCGCGATCATCTGCGCCGCTTTTACTATCTTCCGGTGCTGTTCCGGCGCGATTTTTTCAAATCTTTTCATCTTTATCCTCCGTAAATGCTTTTATATACGAAGGATAGCCGGAATTTTCGTTATTTATTCAAAAACGTTTACACAAAACCACTCTGCCGTTGGTCATACCTGACGGCAGAGTGCCTTTTTGTATTTTTAATGGAACAAATCGTCGGAGAAAACGTCTCCGTTATCGCCGTCCTCGTCGTGACGGCGGCGGACAGGGGTTTGGGCTTCTTCGTTTTTCCTTTCCTCTTCCCTGCGTTTCTCGTTTTCTTCTTCGGCGGCGGCTTTTTTGTGTTCGCGCAGCGAATCGAGCATTTCCTCGGTAACGCCTTCGGTGAAGCAAAGGTCGAACTGATCGCCGTCCATTATCTCGTGTTTAACAAGATACCGCGCTATGAATTCAAGCACCGAATCGTTTTCGCGAAGTATCTTCAGCGCGCGCTCGTAGTTTTCGAACACGAAACGGTGTATCTCGGAATCTATCTGCTCCGAAACCTTTTCGGAATAATTCTTCGTAGTACCGAAATCTCTTCCCAGGAACACCTCGTTGCCCTCGGAGCTGTATACTATCGGTCCGAGCAGGTCGCTCATACCGAGGCGGGTGACCATACTGCGGGCGATGTCGGTGGCGCGCTGCATATCGTTCGATGCGCCGCCGGAAATATCGCCGCATTTAAGCTGCTCCGCCGCGCGTCCGCCCAACAGCGAACAGATAACGTCAAGCAGCTCGTTTTTATACTGGCTCATTTTATCGGTTTCGGGAATAGCGAGAGTATATCCCAAAGCGCGTCCGCTTGGTATAATAGAGATCTGATGGACGGGATCGAGCGAAGGAAGCACCTTGTGAACTATGGCGTGTCCCGCTTCGTGATAAGCGGTCATAAGCTTTTCCTTGTCGCTCATCCGCTTGGATTTCTTCTGCGGACCGACCATGACTTTTATCATGGCTTCCTCTATATCCGAAGTGTTGATGACCGCTTTTTTCTTGCGCGCCGCGTGCAGAGCCGCCTCGTTAAGAAGATTGGCAAGATCCGCGCCGGTAAACCCGGCGGTAGAGCGCGCTATGGTCGCAAGATCGACGTCCGAACCGAGCGGCTTACCTCTTGCGTGAACTTTTAATATTTCTTCTCTTCCCTTGATATCGGGATAGTTGACGGTTATCTGTCTGTCGAAGCGGCCGGGACGCAGCAGCGCGTTATCGAGAATATCCGGGCGGTTCGTCGCCGCCATAACTATAACGCCGTCGTTTACTCCGAAGCCGTCCATTTCGACAAGCAACTGGTTAAGCGTCTGCTCGCGTTCGTCGTGGCTGCCGCCCAAGCCGGCGCCTCTCTGACGCCCCACGGCGTCGATCTCGTCGATAAACACAATGCAAGGCGCGGTCTTTTTGGCGGTCTCAAACAGATCCCTCACACGCGAAGCGCCGACGCCGACGTACATTTCGACGAAGTCGGAACCGGAGATAGAATAAAAAGGAACGCCGGATTCGCCCGCCACCGCTTTTGCAAGCAGCGTTTTGCCCGTGCCGGGCGCGCCTATAAGCAGTACGCCGCGCGGGATCTTTGCGCCGAGCTGAGAATACTTCTGCGGATTCTTCAGGAATTCAACTATCTCCTGAAGCTCCTCTTTTTCCTCGTCCGCGCCGGCAACGTCGGAAAACAGCACTTTGTTCTTTTCGTCGCTGCCGAGCTTTGTGCGGGCTCTGCTGAACGAATTCATCTTTCCGCCGATGCCTATCCCGCCGCCGCTTTGCGAGGTGCGGGAAATGAACAGCCAGAAGAACACGCCGAGCGCGATGAGCACGAGAACGTAAGGTATATAAGGCACCCACCACGGAAGCACCGAAGGCGCCTCGTAATCGAACTTAACAAGGGTGCCTTCCTTCGTCTGCTGCAGGATTATTTCGCTTAAGTCGTTGGTGAATATCTCGACGTCGGCGAGGCGGTGTATATACTCGTATGTCTTGTACGCGTCTTTTTTAGCGTTCTGTTCGTCGGTGCCGACGGTATCGGACAGATACAGATTGTAATCGGTATCGACGTAATAACGGTGTATCTCGCCTTTCTGGAACTTCTGCACCACGGTACCGTAATCTATTTCCTTCTGATTTCCGCCCGACGAGCGAAGCAGCCCCGCGACAAGTATCACCACGAGGAAAAACGCAAGATAAAACAGGATGATCCTGCCGGAACCTTTATTCTTCATTGGCTGTGCGCCACCTTCCTTTTTCTGTATTTCCGCAAACGGTTACTATCAACGCGCCCGATTCCGATTTTGTAAAGACTCTGTCGTCCACCGCCGTGAACGGGACGTACAGTATCCCCAAAGAGTCGCAGATCACCGGGACGATATCGCGCAGCTCCGCGGGCACCTTGCTATCCGTAAACAGTTTTTTAAGACTTTTGTTTACGCCGCGGACTCTTATCCTGTCGCCGGTACGCCGCTGCCGCGCGTAGAGTTCACCGGATATATTATCAGCTTTAAGCGGCTGATTTGTTAACAAATTGTAAATATTTCCGGGATTTTCGGGTTTTTCTCCGATAAATACGCTTATCCTGCCACCGAACAGCGGGTTTTCGCCGGTTTTTAGCTTTTGTTCGCCGTATTCCGGAACGCGTTCGGCGCTTTTCACGAATTCAAGCCGCCCCGAATCTATTATCGCCTCCGTCTCGCCGTCAAGAGCGACAACCGACCTTGCGTGCGAATCCAGAGCATGCTCTATCATCTTCAACTGTCCGCCGTTTGCTATTTTACCAGTGAATTCTTTATATTTCCTTAATATCACACGGTTTTTTATAGATTTCGGAAGATTTCTCAGATCGGACTCAAGATATTTCTCCGTCTCGGACTCAAAATATTCCCTGTCCTCGCGGTAGGCGGAAGCAAATCCGGCAAGCGTTCCGACAACGCGGGGATTTATCCTGCTTAACTCCGGCATAACGGTTTTTCTTATATAATTGCGGGTGTATTCCTGCGAATCGTTCGTGCTGTCGTGAACGAAATCCTGCCGAAGCATTGCAAGGAAGCTTTCTATGTCTTCTCTCCCCGCTTTAAGCAGCGGACGCAGGATATACCCGTTTTCTTCCGCTATCGACGCGCCGCCGTAGGAACCCGAACCGCGTATGAGGTTCATCAAAAGCGTCTCGGCGTCGTCATTCATATTATGCGCCGTTGCGCAGTAATCGAATCTGCCGGAATCGAGATTTCTTTTGAAATACGCGTATCGGCATACGCGCGCGGCTTCCTCCAAAGAGGCCTTGTGCTTCGCCGCGTATGCCGGAACGTCGTCGCGCCCGCGCAAAAGCTCCACTCCGAGCTTTTCGCACAGTTCGATGCAGAACCTTTCGTCCCGGTCGGCTTCGGCGCCTCGGATCATATGATTGAAATGGCAGGCGACCACGGAAAACCCGAATTCCGGCGCAAGCATAAGCGTTCCGCGAAGCAAAGCGGCGGAATCCGCGCCGCCGGAAAGACAAACGCAAAGCCGTTTTCCGGCAAGCGATCCGCGTCTTTCGGAATAAAACGCGCGCAGTACGTTGAGGACCGCGGGATCATTCGGATTCATTGGTAACGTTATCCTCTATGCCCATAAACTTGAAATACTTACCGACCCACGCAAGTTTGGCTACCCCGGTACCGCCGTGCCTGTTCTTCGCGACGTTGCATTCGGCGATAACGTAATCGGAATTCTGCGAAACCGACTCGCCGTTTTCGTTTTCGTGTTCGTAATAATCGCTTCTGTAAAGGAAGAGAACGATGTCCGCGTCCTGCTCTATCGCGCCGGAATCGCGCAGGTCGGAAAGCATCGGCTGCTTTTCCTTGCGGCTTTCGGTTCCGCGGGCAAGCTGTGAGCAGAGTATGAGCGGCGCTTCGAAATCCTTTGCGATAAGCTTTAACGAACGCGTTATGTTCGCTATATCGTTAACGCGGTTGTCCGTGACCTTGTCGGGATACATAAGCTGCAGATAGTCGATGACCACGAGCCCGATATTGTCCAGTCGGCGCAGTTTTGCGCGAATGGTGGAAGGAGTGTTGTTGGAGCTCGGGTCGATATAAATATTCGTGCGAGAAAGCACGCTCGCCGCCTCTGCAAGGTGGCGCCAGTCGTCGTCCGAAAGCTTCCCGGTGCGCATCGTGCTGCTGTCGATCATCGCTTCGCTGCCGAGCATACGCGCGACAAGCTGTTCCGAAGTCATTTCCAGCGAGAAGATCGCAATGTTCTTGTCGGTCGTCTTGGCGATATTGGCGGCAATGTTCATTGCAAAGCTGGTTTTGCCCATACCGGGACGGCCGCCGATTATCACAAGGTCGCCTTTTCCCATCCCGATAAGCAGTCTGTCTATCGAGGAATATCTTGTCTGTATGCCTGAAAGCGCGTTCGGGTCTTCTTTAAGCAGATTAAGAGTTCTGTAATGTTCCTTTATAACGTCCGATATCTTATCGAAGCCGTCCTTGTATTTGTCCTTTGATATGCTGTAAATGCGCTGTTCCGCGTAATTAACGGTTTCGTTCACGCCGCCCTTTTCGCTGTACGCGAGGTCGGATATATCGCGCGAGGCGTCGATAAGCGCGCGTAATACCGATTTATCCTTGATTATGGCGCAGTATTCGCCGATGTTCACCGCGTCAACGGAAAGGTCGACGAGCAGTTTTATATACTTCGCCGCGTCCCCTTCGGTATAAGTGCCGAGCTGTGTGAGCGCGTTAATAAGAGTTACCGGATCGATAACTCTGTTGGTATTGAACATTTCGCGCATGGCGGAAAAGATTTGCTTGTGCTGTTCGAGATAAAAATCTTCCTCGGTAAGAGTAGCGATCTCCGCAAACTTTCCGGAATCGACTATCACCGATCCGAGCACCGCCTGCTCCGCCTCGAGCGAAAAAGGCATTCTTTTTATACTTTCAAAATCTGCCATATAATCCTCCCGGACCGGTCTACTGTTCGACGCAAAGCTTCAAGACAGCGGAAACACCCTGAAACAGCTTTATTTTAACGTCGTATTCGCCGACGGTCTTTATATTGCCGTCGATGGAAATATCGCGCTTGTCTATGTCGATGCCGAGATCGGACCTGATCTTGTCGCTGACGTCCTTGGAGGTAACGGCGCCGTAAAGTCTGCCGTCGGCGCCTCCGGTGGTCTTGAAAACGATTTTTTTATCGGCGAGGAACGCCTTTGTCTCCTCGGCTTTCTTTTTCTGTTCCGCAAGGTGGAACGCTTCGCTTTCCTTGCGTACCTCGATCTGTTTCAATACTCCGGCATCCGCGGGCTTCGCAAGCCCCCGCGGGAAAAGATAGTTGCGGGCGTATCCGTCCGAAGCGTTTATCAGATCGCCTTTTTTGCCCTGCCCTTTCACGTCCTGGAGAAGAATAACTTTCATTGCAGTACTCCTTTCAGTCGCCGCTGCCCACGTATTCGTCGATAGCGGATTTAAGAATAGCTTTTGCTTCGTCGGTATCGAATACGACGCTGCCCAGCCCGTCGCCGCTGCGCCGTCTGATAAGCGCCCCGGCGGACTGGAAATGCCCGCCGCCGCCCAGCATATGCGCAATGTTTATAACGTTCACGCTGCCGTCACTGCGCGCGGAAAGGTTAACGCCGTTGTCGAGCGAATAAAGCACGAACGACGCGGACACTCCGTCGATGTCGACAAGCCGGTCCGCGGCTTTGGAAGCTGTCACCTTGTTTTCCGGCGAATCGCTTCCGGTGAGCACCGAGATCGCGAAGCAATCGCGGTATATCTCCATATTCTGTTCTATTTTGTTCACACTTACGAACTGCGACATATCGGATTTGAAGAAGTTCTTCGCCTTGCCCGGATCGGCGCCCGCGTTTTTAAGGAAAATACACGCGGAATAGGTCCTTGTGCCGGTATCGTGAGAGAAGAACTGCGTGTCTAACAGTATTCCGGCAAGCAGCACTCTCGCCTCTTCGGGACGTATGTCGCCCGGGCGTATCGAAAGCTCTAGTATCTCGCATACGAGCTCGGAGGCGCTGGAAGCGGTAGGATCGATGTTAGAAGGTTCGAGCACCTGCGGACCGAGCGGGGTTTTTATAGCGTGGTGGTCGATAACGATAACTCTGCTTGCGTTCTCGTATACGCCGCGCGCAGCAAACAGCTCCGGATTGGAAACGTCGGTGATAATAACCAGAGTTTTCGGCGAAAGCAGTTCCTGGGCATATACCTCGTCGACGAACATTTTGGAGTATTCGGGAAATTCGTCGAGCGTTTCGGTGATGCGAGAAATATTCCTGTCGTTGCGGTCCGCTACGATGCAGCAGGGCTTTCCGTAAACCGCCACGAGCTTGGAAATGCCGATATTCGAAGCGATGGAGTCGAAGTCGGGATTGATATGCCCCATTATAATAACGTTGGAGCATTTTTCAAGCTCCTCGCAGAGCAGGTCGCGGCAAAGACGCGAACGTATCTTCGTCTGCCGCTGTACCGCTTTGGTCCTGCCGCCGTAGCTGTCCTCGCCGTCTTTGGTCTTTACAACGGCAAGCGCGCCGCCGCGCTGGAGCGCGGAACGAAGCGCCGCCTGTGCGCTTTCGCGTTTATCCTGCAAGGTACCGCTGCCCGATGAAACGCCTATCGAAATGGTCATCGGCACCGGCGATTCACGCAGAGAAGCTTCCACGACTTTGTCGAGAATATCGAACTTGTCTGCTATCATGTCCTCGAGATGCCGGTTTTCAAACTGCATAACGTATTTGTCGCGGTCGTATTCGGTAAGCACCGCGTCGTATCCCGCCGCCCATTCGGTAAGCAGCCCGTTTACCGTCGCGGAGCCGAACCTGCGGTTCTCCTGGACCTCCTGGGTGACCTCGTTCGTGTTGTCGATAACTATATACGCGACGCGTATCGAACTGTCTTCCAGCTCCTTGCGGAGACTCGCCTCGGTATCGCGGCTGTACCATATCGCGCCGTAAAGCTTCTGCCTTCTGAATTCAAGCGGAAACGATTTAACTGAATAGTGCGCGTTCTCGGCGTCTATTATTATCGGCGCGCCGCTTTCGTTGAACGACGATTCGAGATTGAAATAAGAAACCATTCCGCCGAAAAGTTTGGCGGCTCCGGTACTGACGCGGTGCTTTTTGACTTCGCCTATCGAATCGAAGCGCGGGTTGCTCCAAACGACGCGGTTGGATTCGTTGACTACCATTATAGGCGCATCGATATCGTCGAGTATTTCGGAGAACATCTCCGAAAATCCGCTCGATTCGAGGTCGGCGTAAGTATTCTTGCGTTTGATAAAATATACGGCCAGAATCACCGCGCCGTATATAAGCGCGCAGATCAGGACGGTATATCCTGCGGCTGTGTTTATAATGAACGCTATAAGCGCCGCGACCGTGATTATGACAAGCCCGATAAGCTCGCCGATCACGCTGTGGAATCCTGAGTGCTTTTTCACGCGGGGAGTCGCCTCCTTTGTTTTAGAAGTTATATTTTACCACAAAACAACGCGCTTGTCAATCCAGCAATGTTTGCTGTGTTATTTCCGGGTCGCTGTCCTCGAATATCACTCCCGTCGCGGGGAGTTTGCTCTTTCTGTAGCGCGATTCTTTAATAAGCATCCGCACGGCGGGATCGTATTTCTCCGCGCTGACGACGTGTCTGCCCTTCTTTAACGTGAACAGCGTGCTGCCGGAGGAAGTGCGCGTGCTCTTTTCGATGACCTGGCTCTCTTTTATAAGCAGCGCCCTGTCGTCGTCGGACATAACAAGGTATTCGCATTTTCCGGAGGCGCGGAAAACGCCGACGGCGGGACTGCCGCCGAAGAACGCGTTCGTAAGGCGCTTGCGGTTGGTCTTCGTTTCGTAGGAGTTCAGAGGTACCGAAACCGCCTTGCCGTTTTCGAAGAACATGATCACGTTGCCGGAATATTCTTTCAGGCAGATCGCGGAAACGACCTTTTCGTCTTCGTCGAATTTAAGCTTCGCGGGGACGTAATCGCCGAGCGCGCTCGCCTTGCAGTCGTCGAAATCGTCGAGCTTGGCTTTATAAACCTGCGCGCGTGTGGTGAAGAACAGCACCTCGGCGGCGTTAGACGTATCGAACTTGATATTGAGCGAGTCGTTTTCCTTGTATTTCTGCACGTCGTTGCCTCGCAGCGAAGCGAGCGTGCATTTTTTGAAGTATCCCTCTTTGCTGAGTATCGCAACGCAGGGATAATCCTCCGTCGGCTCCGTTTCGTCCACGGAGGAGACGTCTTCCCTGTTCATTATATAAGTCTTTCGCGGCATACCGTATTTATCCGCCACGCCTTCAAGCTGCTTTATTATGCGGTTCTTTATCTTTCTGTCGCTCGAAATAAGACTCTTCAGTTCCTCTATCTCTTTTTCAAGGTCTTTTATCTCGTCGATGCGCTTCAAAATATATTGCTTGTTGAGATTGCGCAACTTGATATCCGCGACGAATTCCGCCTGCGTCTCGTCGATCTTGAACCCTTTCATAAGGTTCGGGACAACGTCTTTTTCGTTTTCGGTGTGCCTTATTATCGCGATCGCCTTGTCTATGTCGAGCAGTATCTCGCGCAGACCGTAAAGGAGATGCAGCTTATCGGATTTTTTGCCCAGATCGAATATATAAGTTCTGCGGAGACATTCCACGCGGAATGCGCACCATTCCTCCAATATGGCTTTTATGCCCATCGTGCAGGGAACGCTGCCGACGAGCACGTTGAAATTGCATTTGAAAGTGTCTTCTAATTTCGTAAGCTTGAAGAGCTTCTGCATCACTCTTTCGGGATCCGCGCCGCGTTTAAGGTCTATCGACATAACGCATCCGCCGGAGAACTCTATTTCGTCCCTAACAAAAGTAACGTCTTTAAGTTTTCCGTCCTTGACGAGCTGTATGATCGAATCGATTATGTTTTCGATCGTGGTCGTGTAAGGGATCTGCATCACGTCTATGCGGTTTTCTTTTTTATTGTAAGAATACTTCGCGCGGAGCTTAAAAGTCCCTCTGCCGGTCTCGTAGATCTCGCGCAGTTGCTCGCGGTCGTAAAGCAATATCCCGCCGGTGGAAAAGTCCGGCGCTTTAAGGATCTCCAGTATTTCGTCGGTGGTGATATCCTCGTTGCGCAGATAAGCGCTCGTGACCTCGCACACCTCGCGAAGGTTGAACGAGCAGATGTCGCTCGCCATACCGACCGCGATGCCGGAGTTGTTGGAAACGAGAATATTCGGGAAGCTCGTGGGGAGAACTTCCGGTTCGGTGGTGGAATTATCGTAGTTGGGAACAAAATCCACGGCGTCTTTTTCTATGCCGCTGAAAATCTCCTCGCTTATTTTCGCAAGCTTGCATTCGGTGTAACGCGAAGCGGAGCAAGCCATATCGGAATACTGCTTGCCGAAGCTGCCCTTCGATTCGATGAACGGATGCAGCAGAGCTTCCTTCCCGGTCGTCAGACGGACGAGGGTATCGTAGATGGCGGCGTCACCGTGGGGGTTCAAAGTCATCGTCGCGCCGCAGACCTTCGCGCATTTCTGCGTAGGTCCGTTAAGCAGCCCCATATTATACATAGTGTAAAGCAGTTTTCGGTGAGCCGGCTTGAATCCGTCGATCTCGGGAATAGCGCGCGCGACTATAACGCTCATTGCGTAGGGCATATAGTTCGTTTCGAGCACGTTGGTTATGCCGATGTCTACGGGTTCGGCGATTGTTTCCGGCTCCTCGGGTTTCGTTCTGCGTTTAGCCATTTTCTACCTCATCAATAATCCGCGAGATTAATATATTTCGCGCCGTGGTTTGCAATGAAATCTTTTCTTCCCGTGATGTTGTCGCCCAAAAGCACGTCGAACATCTCGTAAGTCTTCTGCTCATCCTCCGGCATGATGCGTATAAGCCGCCTCGTCGCCGGATGCATCGTTGTCAGACTCATCATATCGGCGTTGTTTTCGCCAAGACCTTTTGAACGCTGCAGCGTGTATTTTTTATCGCCGATACCGCGAAGTATCTCTATCTTTTCCGCTTCGCTGTAAGCGAACCGCGTTTCCTGCCCGCAGGTTATCTCGTAAAGCGGAGTCTCGGCGATATATATCCTGCCTTCGGCTATAAGCGAAGGAAGCAGGCGGTAGAACATAGTTAAAATAAGCGTTCTTATTTGGTATCCGTCCTCGTCCGCGTCGGTGCAGATGATTATTTTATCCCAGCGCAGGGCGCCGAGGTCGAAAGCGGAAACGCCCTTTCCTTTTATACCCTTGACTTCCATTCCGCAACCGATAACTTTAATCAGATCGATGATTATATCGCTTTTCATTATCTTATCGAAGCTGGCTTTAAGGCAGTTAAGCGTTTTCCCGCGCACCGGCATTACCGCCTGGAATTCCGCGTTGCGCGCAAGCCGGCAGCTCGTCGCCGCGGAATCGCCTTCGACGATATACAGCTCGCACTTATCCGGGTCGCGCAGACGGCAGCCGACGAATTTTTCGACTGTGTTGTTGATATCCAGCGTGGTAGTTAGCTTTTTCTTCGCCGTAACTCGCATATGCTCCGCCGATTCGCGAGCGCGCTTGTTCACAAGTACCTGCGTAACGATCTTGTCCGCCGCCTGAGGGTTCTCGGCAAAGAACACCTCCAGCGAATGCTTGAAAAACTCCGTCATCGCGTCGGCGATAAACACGTTCGTAATGGCTTTTTTGGTCTGGTTCTCGTAGGAAGTAAGAGTCGAAAACGAATTAACGACGAGAACGAGCGAATCCTCTATATCCGAAAACAGTATCTTGCTTTCGTTTTTATTGTATTTTCCGTTGTTCTTCGCGTACTGGTCCAGAGCCCAGACGAACGCGCTGCGCGTCGCTTTGTCGGGCGAACCGCCGTGCTCGAGGAACGAGGAGTTGTGGTAGTATTCGATAAGGTTCACGTCGTTGGAAAAGCAGAACGCGAACTGCATTTTAAGCTTGTAATCGCTTTTATCCGCTCTGTCCCGCCCGACGCGCTCGGCGGAATAGTCCGCCACCGGGGAAATGCCCGTGTCGCCGACAATCTCTTTGATATAGTCGATGATACCGTTTTCGTAAACGAATTCCTCGGTACTGAACGAGCCGTCCTGCTCCTGCCATTTCAGCACGAGCGTGAGCCCCGCGTTCACGACCGCCTGCTTTTTCATCACCGCGGTGAAGTAATCTTTCGGTATGTCAATATCGGTGAACACCTTGCGGTCGCTTCTCCAGCGGATAACGGTGCCGGTCCGGTTTTTGGGCGATTCGGACCTTTGCAGTTCGCCTTCGGGCTCGCCGGACCTGAAGTTTATAAAATACTTGGTGCCCTTCTGGTAGGAAGTGACTTCCATAAACTCCGAAGCGTACTGCGTGGCGCAGGCGCCGAGCCCGTTCAGCCCGAGCGAGTATTCATAAGCGCCGCCTTCGGCGTTGTTGTACTTGCCGCCGGCGTAAAGCTCGCAGAAAACGAGCTCCCAGTTATAGCGCTGTTCCTTTTCGTTCCAGTCCAAGGGCACGCCACGCCCGAAGTCCTCGACTTCCATAACGCGGTCCTTGTATACCGTAACGTTTATCTTCGTTCCGTAGCCCTCGCGGTATTCGTCGATGGCGTTCGAAAGTATTTCGAAAAACGAATGCTCGCACCCCTCGATGCCGTCGGAACCGAATATGACGGCGGGGCGCAAACGCACGCGGTCCGCGCCTTTTAACGAAGATATTGTCTGATCATTGTATTCCGCGGTCTTTTTTGCCATAACAACTTCCTTATTTGTTAACAGAATAGAATCCTACCTTGCGATATACCTTGCGCAGCGTCTTGTTCGCCGTGTATGAGGCTCTCTCGGCGCCGTCTGTCAAAACAGCGTCAAGCTGCGCCTTGTCCGCAAGGAATACGTTATATTTGTCCTGGAGCGCCGACAGCGCGTCTGCGGCGACTTCGCCGACGGCAAGTTTGAAATCGCCGTAGCCCTTGCCTTCGAATTCGCGCTCTATCTCACCGTATGTCTTTCCGGTGAACGCGGCGTAAATATTCATAAGGTTGTTAATGCCGTCCTTGCCCTCGGCGAATCTCACCTCGCTGCCGGAATCGGTCACCGCGCGTTTTATCTTGCGTATAACCGTATCGCGGCTGTCGAGCAGGAACACGCTGCCGTCGCCGGGATCGGATTTGCTCATCTTCGAAAGCGGATCGGTAAGAGACATTATCTTCGTCCCGATCTTCGGCATATAAGGTTCGGGTATTTTGAACGTGTCGGAATAGGTATTATTGAACCTGATTGCGATATCCCTTGCTATCTCGATATGCTGCTTCTGATCGGCGCCGACGGGAACGAGATCCGCCTGATAAAGCAGTATGTCCGCCGCCATAAGCACCGGATAGGTAAAAAGCCCTGCGTTGATATTGTCGGCGTGCTTTGCGGATTTATCCTTGAACTGCGTCATACGCGAAAGCTCTCCGAACATCGTAAAACAATCCAGCACCCAGCCGAGCTGCGCGTGCGCGGGAACGTGGCTCTGCAGGAAAATCGCGTTCTCACGCGGGTCGATGCCGGCGGCAAGGTAAAGCGCCATCGTTTTCAAGCTGTTCTGCCTTAATTCGGCGGGCACCTGGCGAACCGTTATCGCGTGGAGGTCTACCACGCAGAAATAGCAGTTGTATTCATACTGTATCTTCGCCCAGTTGCGCAGCGCTCCTAAATAATTGCCTATAGTGAGAGTACCGGAGGGCTGTATGCCCGAAAGTATCGTCTTTTTTTCCGCATTCGTGTTTTCCATATATAAAACCTCTTCAAAAATTATGGATTTTCGTGATCAGATAACGGCGGCGAGCCGCTTCACGCCCTCGACGATCTCCTCGTCGCTCGGGGTGGAGTAATTCAGGCGCACAGAATCCGAAAAACCGCCCTGCACGGGGTTGAAGCTCGATCCCGTAACGACGGCGACCTTGTTCGCGATAGCTCTTTTGGCGATCTCGTCGCCGTTGCCGCCCTTTACGGTGAGCCATATGAACAGACCGCCCTCGGGGCGCGTGAATTCCGCTTTCCCGGCGATATGCCCGTCAAGCTCTGAAAGCATGAGCTCGCATTTGGCACGGTAAAGAGCGCGTATCGATCTTATATGGTCGTCCAGCCTGTATCTTTCTATGAACTCGGAAGCGAGTATCTGGAAGAACAGGTTGGTATGCACGTCGTTCACCTGTTTTACCACGACGACTTTTTGTATAAGTTCCTTCGGTCCGCAAAGGAAGCCGACTCGCATTCCGGCGGACAGTATTTTGGAAAACGAGGAGCAGTATACGACACGCCCGTCCGTATCAAGCGACTTTATCGTCGGCACGTCAGTCCCGGCAAAGCGAAGCTCGCCGTACGGGTTGTCCTCGAGTATCACCGCGCCGTATTTTTTCGCAAGCGCAAGTATCGCGCGGCGCTTTTCGAGCGAAGTGGTGATCCCGGCAGGGTTCTGGAACGTGGGGATGACGTATATAAGCTTTGTGTTCGGATTTGCTTTTAAAGCCGATTCAAGCGCTTCGACGTTCATTCCGTCGCGGTCGAGATCCACGCCGACAAGATGTGCGTTATAAGAACGGAAAGCGTTCAGCGCGCCGATAAAGCTCGGGTTTTCGCAAATCACTGTGTCGCCCTCGTTCAGCAACACCTTCGCGGTGAGGTCTATCCCCTGCTGGCCGCCGGTCGTTATTATCGTTTCATCGTCCGCGGTGCCGGTGTTGAACTTTGCGCGCAGTCGCTCCGCCACCTGTTCGCGCAGACGGGGATACCCTTCTGTAATGCCGTACTGCAAAGCGAACGCCGCATTATTTGCGAATATATCGTTTGCAATCGCGTGCATTTTCTCCACCGGGAAAGAAAGCGGCGAAGGGTTTCCCGCGGCGAAGGAGATAATGCTTTTATCCGTGAGCGACTTGAATATTTCGCGTATCGCGGAGGGTTTCATCCCGCTGACTTTATCCGAAAAAACGTATTCCATAGTTATAGTACTCCAATCATACACACTATATTTTGTATTATAACACATTATTTTCCGCATTTCAACACAAATTTTTGAAAAAAGCATTTACAAACGCGATGTTTTGTTATATAATCTTTTATGCAAATAAAATCACTTTACGAGGTAATATATGGAAAACAGGATTTTAGTCGAAACTTCCGCAAGACACGTGCACCTTACCGAAGAGGATATCGAACGCCTGCTCGGCAAAGGCAACAACATCACCGTTAAAAAAATGCTCTCACAGCCCGGCCAGTTCGCCAGCAACGAAAGGATATCCCTCGTCGGCCCGAAGAACACTATCAACAACGTTCTTATACTCGGCCCCGCGCGCAAAGCCACTCAGGTCGAGATCTCGCTTACCGACGCACGCACGCTTGGCGTTACCGCGCTTGTGCGCGAATCGGGCGATATCGAAGGCACCTGTGGCATAAAGCTTGTAGGTCCCGCCGGTGAAATAGAGATCGACAAGGGCGTTATCGCCGCGAAACGTCACATCCATCTCGATCCGGAGTCCGCGCGTGAGCTCGGTGTCGAAGACAAACAGATCGTCTCCGCAAAAATAGATACCGAAGGCCGCTCGCTCATATTCGGCGACGTGGTGATTCGCGTCAGCAAGAAATTCCTGCCCGCTATGCATATCGATACGGACGAATCCAACGCCGCCGGCTGCTCGGGCGAGGTCTGGTGCGAGATAATCAAATAAAAAGCTTTACGGAATAACAATACCGGGATCGCTGTTTAAGCGGTCCCGGTGTTTTTGTTTTTCTGTTTTCAGGCGTTTATATTCTTTTCGAAAGTAAGAATATTCTTATCGTCTTTACGTTCGTAACGAATCGAATCGGTATAGTTCTTCGCCATAAATATCCCCAGCCCGCCGATAGGACGGTCATCCGCGGACAGCGTTATATCCGGGTCGGGCTTGGCAAGCGGATCGTAGGGCTTGCCGCCGTCGATGAAGGTGATAACGGCGCGGTCGGGATCGCTTTTATGCTCGAAGCGCAGCGTGACCTTTCCGGTATCCGGATTATACGCGTAATGCGCTATATTCACAAACAGCTCCTCCGCCGAAACGTCTATCTGCATCTTCGTCTTCGGTCCGCAGCCGAGCCGTTCAAGCCGTTCGTCGATAAAAGCAAGTGCTTCGGAGAGGGTTTCGTCCGTCGCGTCGAGCGTCAACTCGTCCGCGTCGCCCCCATTGCCGCCCTCGGGAGAGCCGAAATAACTGAAAGCCATCATTGTGATATCGTCGAACTGCGGTGCGTCGCCGACGAAATCGTCGATCCACTCGCGCACGTTGCGAAGAAGCGCTTTCGGCGTCGCAGTCACGTTGTGGTTGAGCGATGCCAACATCCGTTTTTCGCCGAACAGTTCGTTCGAAGCGTCCGTCGCCTCCGGGACGCCGTCCGTATAAACGAACAAACTGTCGCCCGGATGAAGCTCGAACTCGTGCTCCTTGAACCTGACGCCCTCCATTGTCGCCACAGCGGGCGAATGGCGGTATTTCACAAGCTCGTATTCGCATCCCGCGCGGCGGATCGCGGGATGCTCATGACCTGCGTTTGCGGCGATACCCCGCCCGGTCGATATTTCGATGATCGCGAGCCAGACGGTGACGAAAAGCTCCGCTTCGTTGCCCTCGCAAAGCTGTTCGTTGACGTTTTTAAGGATCTCCGCGGGGCTCTCGCCGAGCTGGGCGCGGTTTTTGATAAGCGTCTTCGCGATGACCATAAAGAGCGCCGCCGGGACTCCCTTGCCGGATACGTCAGCCATTACGAGTGCAATATGGTCGTCGTCCACGAGGAAGAAATCGTAGAAATCGCCGCCGACCTCTTTGGCGGGATCCATAGATGCGTAAAGATCGAATTCTTTTCTGTCCGGGAAAGCCGGGAAGATCCGGGGCAGCATATCCGCCTGGATCTGAGTTGCGACGTTCAGCTCCGCGCCGATGCGTTCTTTTTCGGCGGTCACTGCGGTAAGGTTGGCGATATAGCTGTTGATATCGCGCTCCATCTGTTTGACGGAATCGCATAGCGTTTCCACTTCGTCGCCGGTCCTGATATTCAGCTTGGATATAGCGGAACCGGACTTCTGTTCGCCGTCGCGGTCCTGTATGAAGGAACGCGCCGCGTCCGAAAGCTGATTGATGGGCCTTATCAGCGCCTTGACGATGCCGAAAAGGATGAGCGCGATCAACGCAATGACGGCTATCCCCATAAATATGATAACGCTGCGCAGATAATCGGCTCGGTCCTGCATAATGTCGTCCATTGAAATGTCGACCCCGACAAGCGCGACCGGGGTACCTTTACTGTCCCTCACCGGCTCCATCGAAGTACAGAGCCATCCGTAGGTGTCGTTCGTGATGAACGCCGGGATGCCTTCCTCGGGATGCTCCGTTTCCTTTGTCGGGCCCGAGACCCCGTGCGTGGTCCCCAGCTGGCATTGTTCGCTCGACGTGTCGGCGTCCATGATGTAAGTACATTCATCGCCGTCCAGCTTCTGCACGTAAAGATAGGTGATGCCGTTGCTGTCCTTTATATCGAACAGGATATTGAGCATACGGAGGTAATCGTCGTCCTTCAGGGCGTTTGCTTTCGCATCGTATTCAGCGCGGTAGTTTTCGTCGTTCTGATACTTCTCTTCGTCGTATTCCCCGATCTGCTTGACTTCGTTATAATAGCGGACGAGCGCCTCTGGATCGAGCTGGGACGCCGCTGTCTTTGCGAGATTGGACGTCAGAGTTTTATAGTGATCGTCCATCGTATCGCTGTATACGTTGTAGCTTATCGTCACCGCGATCGCGGACAGGATCAGGGCTGCAATGATGATCACCGCGACGGTTTTGAAGCGGAGTGAGACCACGCGATTTTTTCTTTTTTTACTTTGATTCATTTTGATCGTCATCCTTTCAGAAAAGAAGTAGGTTGGCGTAAGTATGCTTCAGAGGAGCGTTGAATACAAAAGAGGATATGACTGTCGGATCCTCGCCGACCGCGTCTTCGGGCAGGTAAACCTCGAGACGTGCTACGCCGAACGTTTTGCACAGAGCAAAAGAAACCGACCGCAGCTCTTCGGGACCGAGATCAGTCTCGGTGATACGCAGAACGTTTCCCGAGGGGCAAGCCATCAAAAAATGCACGTTTTCGTCAAATTTGAGCGCCAGCGTCCGACCACCGCAGAAAGCGTTTTCATCTACGCACCAGCGGACGTGGGCGTCAGGCCATTTCACAAAAGGACGTCCGGAAAAGGCGCGGTCGCGCAGACGGTTGTATTCTTCCGGGGCAAGCGAAGAAAAGGCGATATCCTTACGCCCGTCTTCTCCCGGTCCCGCCGTGAAAATACTGAAGCGGCTGTCCTCGGCAAAGCCAAGCGCGGAATAATAGCCGGTCAGCGCGGGAGAGGGCTTCAAAAACAGACCGTACCCGTTTTCTTTCGCCGAACCGGCGGCAAGATCGATCAGCGAGCGCAGATAGCCCTTGCAGCGGCAGTCGGAACGGGTCCCTGCCGCGTATATAAAACGAACGGGATACTCGTCAGCGCCGTCAGCAAACGAAGCGTCCATCAGATGGATCATGCTGACGGGTCTTTGGTTCAGGGTATAGACCGGAACGCTTATACGGTTGAAATTCTCGCGGTAAAAAAAGCGGATATATTCTTCTGAATCGTCAAAACAGGATCGCCAAAGCTTTATCAGCTCCGGAAGATCCTCTTCGGTCGCGAGGCGAATATCGGATGGCAAAGCAGTCACACCTCCACCGTGAGCGTATTGAAACCGGCGTACCGGCGGTAAAAGAACCGCTTGGATTTCGCTTTTACCATCTGGATACCGAGCGACGCCAGATTTTCGTCATTTTCATAATCCTGTCCCGTTTTCATTGCGAAGGGATTGAAGTTGACGGCGTTGTCGCGCATATGAAGCACCGTCGTTCCGTCTTTTTCAAGAGAAAGAGTCAGCTGTATATATTCGTCTCCTTCTTTGCGAAAAGCGTTTTCTATGATCGCCTGACAAACCTCTTCCACGCACATTGTAATGCAGTAGATCTGTTTCGGCGAAGCGCCGTTTTCCTCGCAGAACGCTTCCGCCTTCTCTATCAATTTTGAAACGTCGGTTGTGTTTGTATCGAGAAGATAGGAAAAAACTACGTGGGAAACAGGCTGCTTCTTTTTACGGCAAACCGGGACCCAGATGGCGATCGACGCAAGCTCCGTTGCGAGAAAAACGAACCAAAACCACTTGAGGTCGAACAAAGAGAGGATCAAAGCAAATACGGTGAAGCATACAAAGGTGCGCAGCTGGTTGATCAGGAAAACGGCCTTTTCCCGCTCGATAGACTGGAAGCAGGCGCTCCACACTATGCTCATTCCGGCGGGTATCACCGAAAGGCAGAACAACCTCACGGCAAACGCGCCGTCCGACACAGCGCCGCCCGTAAGCCCGAATATGGCGCATACCGACGGAGCAAAAACAGCAAACAGCGCCGAAATCACAGCGCCCGCTATAGCGCCCGTGCAGACCGCGAGCCGCATCACGCGCCTGACGGCGTCTTTATTGCGCTCCGCGGAAAAGGTGCCGCACAGGGGTTGAACGGTATCCCCGAGGGCGAAATAGATCGCAAGCGCCAGATAGGACACGTTCTGTACGACGTTGAACTGCGCGAGCGAAGTCTCCCCGCCGATACGCAGCAGTATGTTGTTCACGATAAGCAGCGCGGCGAACTGTCCGATATACCCGAACGAGGATGCGGTCCCCGTTTTAAGGACAGAAAATATCAACTTGAAGTCGGGTTTTACAAAGCGGAAACGAAGTATCGCCCATTTCCGGGTGAAGTGGAGCATAAAAATGCATATCCCCACCGCTTTGCCCAGTACCGTGGCGATGATGGCACCCCGAACGTCCATTTTGAAGCCGAGGATAAACAACGCGCTTGCGGCGACGTCGGTCAGATAACCGATGACGTAGCCCGCGCTCGCGAGCTTTTCGTTATCGTCGCATCGCACGCAATAATAAAGCAGAAAGTACAGGAACGTAAGCGGCGCGCCGATAAACATTATCTGCAGATATTCTTTCGCGTAATTCCACAGCTCTCCGTCCGGCTCTCCGGCGCCGAGCATACGCAGGACGTACGGCATAAGTATAATGCCGAGCGCGCCGATCAACACGCTTACAAACAGGGCAAAAACGAGCATCTGGGAGAATATTTCCACTCCCTGCTTTGCCTTTCCCCTGCCCAAAGCCCTTGTGTAATGCACCGAGGTGCCTACGGCTATGCCTATATCGAGCACGTTATAGATCATATAGACCGGGGCGACCAGCGACATAGTCGCTAGTCCGATCTTACCGATCCGTATTCCGACGAACAACGCGTCCGCGATATCGCCGAGTGCCAGCCCGAGCGCGGAAAAAAGAGTCGGCCAGAAAAGCCGCCGGAACATACGGTCGGTAAACGATTTGGTTTTTATCGCAGTCGATGCGTTGCCGTTCATCGCGCGCTTCCTTTCCATACGCGGACAAGTTCTTTCGGTCTGCGAAGCAGCTTATGCGTCCGAAGACCGGCAAGTCCCATATCTTCCTCTGAATCAACTGTTTTCACTTCCGCAGGCAGGGCGCGGTAGAGCATCCATTTGATAAAGCAGTCGCACTGTTTATATAGCACCTTGCAAAAGCAGATGTCGAATATTTCCGGCGTTATGAAGCAGCCCGCAGCGTACGCGATATCCTCGCCGTCCGCCTTAAAAAGCATTCCCCACATATCCAACGCGGAAAAATTATTCAGCGCGGTCTCGGCGGCGGCGATATCCGCGGGTCCTCCGCCTGATAACACTTCCGCCCACTTGCGGTTTATCAAAAGAGCCTGTCCGACGTTTTCTTCGGTCATAAGCTCATACGACCATTCATTCGCTATCGACCTGCCGAGGTTGACTTTATGCCGCAAGCCCTTGTTTTCCTTCCCGGCAAGCGCGATCTGCGAGTCCTTGTCGTATAGATAAGGAAAATCGTCGCGGCACTCCTCAAAGCAAAATCTGCCGGGATAAGCGTTTTCCAAAAACTCCTTGTCGCCGTCGCCTATATAATAAAAAGTCGGTGTTTCGCGCTTCAGCAGCGCGTCGATAAGCCGTTTTTTACCGTCTTCCGCACCGCAGGGGAACAAATAAGCGTTTTCTCCGCGCGCGCCGTATTTTATAAGAAACGCATCGCCGGAAAAACAAATACCGTACCCCTCGCTCTCTTGCCACGAAAACAAAGAAGCAAACGTGTAAACGTACAGCGTACTGCCAGAGGCGGCGCGTACCGTCTCTATATCGTCCTTATGCGAAAATGAAATGGGCGAAAACGACAACGTATCCGGGGCTTTCGATGCGTCAAAGGTCAAATCAGTATCCTCCGAGTGATTAACTAATTAATTATACCACGGGAATAAGCGAATTTCAAGTTTTTTTTGTCGTTTTTAAGGCGTCCGTCGCGAGAATCGCAAAATAAAATAACGGCGCGGCGCGTATAAACGCGTTCAGCGCCGTTACGGTATGTTATTTACAGCGTTTCACCCGCGTGAAGGCGGCAATTCAGCTCGAACAGCGCGGTTTTGTTTGAATCCCAGGTAAGCGTTCCAAGCGCTTTTTCATAATCGAGCCAGAAGCATTCGGTATGTTCTTCCGAAAGGACGATTTCCATGTCGCATCCGTACGCGAAAGCGTATTCGGGAATGACGTAAGTGTGCTTCGGCCAGAATTCAAGATATTTCGGCGAAAAAATACATACCGGGATATACGCCGTGGAGGTAAGCCGCGTAACTTTCGCGTTTTTCAGCCCGGTCTCCTCGAAGATCTCGCGTACCACCGTTTCACGCGGCGTTTCGCCGTCTTCCCCGCCGCCGGAAACGAACTGATACTGTCCGTTGTCCGCGCGGTGGAACACGCAGAATTCGTATTTGCCGTTTCTGAACCGGTACGGCAGCGCAAGCACCTGATAAGGCAGCCGCATAATAACACCTCCGTGTAAGAAATACCCGCCGGGGCGCACCCGGCGGGCGATAGATCGTTTCTTTTTATCTCTTTACGTTGTAAGCGTTGTAGCCGGCGTAGACCGCTGCGTCGCCGAGTTCTTCCTCGATACGGAGCAGACGGTTGTACTTCGCAACGCGTTCGCTTCTGCTGGGGGCGCCGGTCTTTATCTGGCCAGCGTTGAGAGCGACGGCGAGATCGGCGATGGTGGTATCCTCGGTTTCACCGGAGCGGTGAGAAACAACTGCGGTGTAGCCCGCTTTGTTAGCCATCTTTATCGCGTTGATGGTCTCGGAGACCGAGCCGATCTGGTTGAGCTTTATAAGGATGGAGTTTGCGGCGCCGAGCTCAATGCCCTTGCCGAGACGTTTGGTGTTGGTAACGAACAGGTCGTCGCCGACGAGCTGAAGCTTGTTGCCGAGCTTTTCGGTCATGTACTGCCAGCCCTCCCAGTCTTCTTCGTCGAGTCCGTCCTCGATGCTTATGATCGGGTATTTTTCAACGAGCGCTGCCCAGTGGTCGACAAGCTCTTTGGAGGTGAATTTTCTGCCGCTCTTCGGCTGAACGTATTCGCCCTTCTTGCTTCCCTTCCATTCGGAGGAAGCGGCGTCCATGGCGAGCATGAAATCCTTGCCGGGAACGTAGCCGGCGGTCTCGATCGCTTTCACGATATAGGAAAGAGTCTCGTCGTCGTCCTTAAGGTTGGGAGCAAAGCCGCCTTCGTCGCCGACGGAAGTGGCAAGACCTTCGGATTTAAGAAGCTTCTGGAGCGCGTGGAACACTTCGGTGCACCAGCGGAGCGCTTCGCGGAAGGTGGGAGCGCCGGCGGGCATTATCATGAATTCCTGCGTGTCGACGGTGTTGGTGGCGTGCGCGCCGCCGTTGAGTATGTTCATCATCGGAACGGGGAGAACGTTGCCTTGCTGGCCGCCGAGGAAACGGTAAAGCGGAATATCCAGCGAATTGGCAGCAGCTCTTGCCGCCGCGATGGAAACGGCGAGGATGGCGTTTGCGCCGAGATTGGATTTATCTTCGGTGCCGTCGGCGTCGATCATGGCTTTGTCTATGGCGTAGATGTCGTATGCGTTGATCCCGACAAGCGCGTCGTTAATAACGGTGTTAACGTTGTTTACGGCTTTGGAAACGCCCTTTCCGCCGAAACGGGATTTATCGCCGTCGCGAAGCTCGAGCGCTTCGAATTCGCCGGTGGAGGCGCCGCTGGGCGAAGCTCCGGTGCCGATAGTTCCGTCGTCAAGGATAACGTCCGCTTCTACGGTGGGATTTCCGCGGGAGTCGATGATCTCGCGTGCGATGACTTTTTCGATCTTTGCGCAGTACATGTTAAAATCTCCTTATTTTTTTATTACGTTGTAATTATAACATAAGCGTTTTGGGTTTTCAACAATCAAAATGAATATATTTCTTTGCTTTTTACGCGTTTCAGTTGACCGATATAACCACTTCCATCGGTTCGGACCAGTCAAGGTATTCGCTGTACGAGAAAGTGAATCTTACTTCGCCGGTATAATCCTTTTCGGGATAGTAATCGAACGAGCCGTCGTCGTTCACGCTCACGCTACCGTGATCCGCGGCGATCTCCACGCGCATCTTGCGCATCACGCCGTCATCCGTAAAATTGAATTCGCCGTGGAACGGAACGTTCTTTTCGGATTTGTATTTTTCCAGTTTGATCTTATCGGGGACCGTCTTAAGTTCCTGCTTTATGAAATGATACGTGCTGTCGTAAACGGTACGTCCCATATAGGTGTCGGAATTCGCCGCATCGTAATAGATCATACCGCCCTGATAGTACATATGTACGGCGTCCTTCATATACCCGTATTCTGTGCCGTAGCTTAGATACGCCATATATTTATCGAAGAACAGCTCGTTGAACAGAGCTTCGTCGCAGATCTCGATCTCGATGCCCATATTGTAAAGCGCGGTAAGCTTTGCGCAGCTTATGAGGTTGGTTATCGGGGTGTGCGCTTTGAACACGTAGTTCGGCTGCATGCAGGCGATATCGAACCCGTACTGATCCCACGCGTCGTACCCCGGCGCGGTGAAATACGGGATCCAGTAGAAGGACTTCCCTACGCTGTGCGCCTTGTCGGCTACGGCGTTCATCAACTCTTTCGCGTTGGGATCTTTAAAGGTTATGTCCTCGTTCATCCAGTAATAGCCGACAAGCTTAAGGTTTTTGTAATTCGCTTCGGCAAACCGCTTTTCGCATTCATCTATGAACCAGTCGATGACCTTAACGCGGTTTTCGTAGACCGTAAGGTCTTCCGAAACTCCGTCGCCGTCTATATCGCCGAAGTTCGTGCGCTCCCAGCTCGGATACATAACGGTAAGCGTTACCTTATATTGGAAATCCTCGGGCAGCTTAAGCGCTTCTTTCACTTTTCCCGCGGCGGTCTCGAGAGCGTTCATATTGGATTTCTGGTCGTCAAACACGTCGACCATATACCAGTTCATATCGCCCTTTGTAACGTCCGCATAGGTCTTGTTTCCGGTGGGAAGCGAACCGGGCAGGAAGAGGAAGCTGTCGAACATAACGTCCTTAATATTCCCGTCTTTGTCGACATACGCGAGGTACGGGATAAGATGCTCTTCTTTATATTTTCTTTCCGGGGTGTTGTAAAGCAATACAAGATCGGTCAGACCGTCGAGAATATCCGCGGAAGGCGCCATACGCTCGCCCGAATAAACGTTGTAGGGCTCGAATCCCGCGCTTGCGAGCGCGGCGGCGCCGCCGAGCGATTTTGTGCCGTATACCTCGAATTCATCTGCGCCCGCCCAGCCGTTAACGCCGAATTCGAACGCAACGTACCTCGCGCAGACGCTTCTGCCGAGATCGAGCTCGCGCTTGATCACCTGGCTGCCGGCGCCGGAAAGGTCTATCGTTCCGCAGTTATACCAGTTCTTCGCGTCTTCGGACAGCAACACGTTTACAGTCCCCGGTGCGTGGACAGCCCAATCCGGGAAATCCACGAAGCTCACGGTAAAGCTACGCACCGCGCTTACGTGTCCGAGGTCGAAATAGATCTTTCTGCCGGTGCCGCTCCAGAATTTAAAGAACCTGCCGTTGTGGATATCCGTATTCGGCGAATACTCGCCGTCGGTAAGCACCGGGCTGGTGATCGGGGTGTTGTTGTGGTCGCTGTATACTCCGGGATCGGAAAGCGCGCTTATCTGCGGATAAATACCTTTAATAAGGTTTTCCGTGTTTCCGGAAGCGTCCGGCCACGCGCCGGTATCGGTCTCGTCAAGCTTCACGTCGGGATAAAGCAGCGAGTCCTGATATTCGCGGTAGGCGTAGACCGCGCATTCTTCAATAAGCGCCGTCTTCGTATCGCGGGCGTAAACCGTCAACTCTATATATCTCGCGCTCACCGCGCCGTTCAGCGGAAGCACAAACGAATACGCGCCAATACTTTTAGTCGCCGACGGGAAGATATTGCCGAGCACGGTCGCGTTTTTATCCTTGTCGAGCGCTACGACGCCGACAGCGGCGGGAAGGAAAGTACCCACGGCTGCGTTTGTGTAGCATTTTACTTCGACGGTCGCCACGTCGTTTACGGTCTCGCCCAGATCTATCGTTATCTTAACGTTCTGATTGCCTTCGAATCCTACCCAGGTGCCGCCTTCGTACACGCCGGAATAACGTCCGTCCGTAAGCATCTCGTTTTTCTCGTCCGGGAAGTTCTTGTCCAGCTTGCCGTCTATTTTATAACTCTTGTTGCGTGAAACGAGCACTGGGAAAAGAGTGCGGTCGATAGCGGTCGTGCTGACCGGCGATCTCGGCGCGCCTATTTCGGAGTATACCTCCATTATCTGTTCGGCGAACGCGCTGTTGATATCGCTGCCCTCCACGTCGGCGATGACCATCGCTTCGTCGAGGAACAGCCAGTAGCTCGAACCGCGAACGGAAAACCTTACGTATCTCGCGGCGACGTAGCTTTTAAGAGCGACGCTCGCTTCCTGGCGCTTGCCTTCCTCGAACTTGGCTCTCTTAAGCGTAACGGCTTTGCTCCAGTTCTCTCCGTCTTCGGAATACTGCGCCTTTACGTAGGAGGGAATGTTTATCCCCGCCTTTGTGGTTGCGAGATACCCGAGCTTGAACATATAGATCTTATCGCAGACGCTGCCGAGGTCGATCTCTATCGTGAGCTCCTGGGCGCTCACCGCGTAGCCGCTCAACGATTCGTCGAAGTAGTTGTCGCTTTCCCCGTCAAGAAGTATTCCGTCGGTAAGCTCCGTACCGTAGGTATCGGGATAGGTGCCCTCATGCGGTTCCACGGATTTTTTATATGCGCATCCGGCCGAAATGACCGTCTGATACGCGCCTTCTCTTACAGACGTCGGCGAAGGCCCGTCGGGATCAGAAGTTTCTCCTCCGGAAACGTTCCCTCCGGATTCCGCTGCTGATTGTTCGCCGGATTCGCCGCCGTCTGCGGGGCCGTTTTTGCAGGAGATCAAAAACGCCGGAAGCAGCAAGAGAACGGCGAGTAATAAAGCGATCTTTTTCATTGAATGTCGCTCCTTTTGAAATTTGTACTTACATTATAACACATTATTTTGCGTTTGTCACTATTAATTTGCGCTTATTTCTTCATCGGAAGGGGGTATCACTACGGTGAATCGGCTTCCCCACCCCTTCTTGCTCTCGACGGAAATACTGCCGCGATGAAGGTCCGCGATGCTTTTTACTATCGCCATCCCCAATCCGCTGCCGTCGGAAGACGAGCTGTTCTTTCCGCGGTAAAACCTGTCGAACACGTGCTCGCGCGTTTCATCGTCCATTCCGGCGCCGTTGTCGCTGATAATAAACACCGTGCCCTTTTCATTGTTGAAAAGCCGTATGGAGATCGTCCCGCCGGTCTCGCTGTACTTAACCGCGTTGTCGATGAGATTGCTCCACGCCTCCGCTATAAGGTCGGGATTGCCGTAGCAGGTCGTATTTCGTATATTAAGGTCCAGATTAAGGTCCTTTTCTTTCAGCTTTTCGTCAAAGGTGATAAGCGCTTTATACAGCCGTTCGTCGGCGGCGAATTCGGACATCGCGCAATCCTCGCTGCCGCGCTCGATTTTTGAGATTTCAAGTATGTTGTTTACAAGACGCGAAAGCGCAAGCGATTTTTCGCGAATGATCGCGACGTATTCCCTGCGCTGTTCTTCGCCGAGATCCGGATCCTCCAGAAGCTGCGAATAGCCGACTATCGAGGAAAGCGGGTTGCGGAACTGGTGAGAAACGTTCGAAATAAAATTGCGCGAGATCATTTCGTTCCTGCCTAGTCTGTCGACCATTTCGTTGAACGATTCGCATATCTCGGCGGTCTCTTTTTCTTTCGCCGGCTTCAGTCTTTGGGTAAAATCGCCGGCGGCGACCGCTTTGGAAGCGTCTTTTATCTGCCTTAAACTGCCGAACAGTATCCGGTTGCCCAGGCCGCCGACAAGACTTGTAGAAATAACGACGCAGAACAGCAGCATAAGCACCGCCGCCCACATAAAGTTCAGTTCGAAAATTATCCCGAACCTGAAAAGGATGTAATAAACGAGCAGCAGTATCCCGGAGGTGCCGCCGACGACGGCGAGAATGAACAGCGTGAGATAAACGACCATCGGCGTTTTATTCTTCACGTTGCCGAACTGCTTTGCGATCGCTTCTTTTCTGGAGGTATGATTCTCTTTCATTTTATCACTGCCTTGTAACCGATGCCGCGCACCGTCTCTATCGAAAAATCGGGATTGTTCTCATAACGCGATCTAAGCTTGCTTATATGGACGTTGATCGTTTTCTCGTCGCTTTCCGATTCATAACCCCATATCTCGTCCATTATCTCGAATCTCGTAAACACCCTGTCCGGATAGGAAAGCAGTTTGAACAGCAGCAAAAATTCTTTCTGCGGCAGAGTCACGCTCGCGCCGTCCGCCTCGGTAACGGTGTACGCGTCGGAATCAAGCACGGTAGAACCGATAACTATCCTGCGTTCGTTGGATATTTTGCTTCGGCGCAGGAGCGCGTTCACGCGAAGCACGAGCTCCTTTATGTCGATCGGCTTTACCATATAATCGTCCGCGCCGAGATTGAACCCTTTGCTTTTATCGCTGAACGTCCCTTTCGCCGTGATGAAAAGCACAGGCAGGTTGTTGTTCACCGAGCGCAGGGATTCCAGAAGCTCGTATCCGTCTATTTCCGGCATCATTATATCGCTCACGAGCATATCTATATGCGCGCAGTCGAACTGCATAAGCGCTTCCCTGCCGTCGAACGCGGCGATAACGTTGTGCCCGTCGTTCCTCAGTACGGTGGAAATAAGGTTGTTAAGCGATTTGTCGTCCTCGCACACGAGAATATTCGGCATTCCGGACCTCCTTCGTCAATTTCAAAACGAACGGGTGCTTTGCCGATAACAAAGCACCCGTACCGTTGTCATACGTTTTCTTCGAGATAAGCGGCGACGTCGCCCACGGTAAGAAGACCGGGAAGCGCCGTTTCGTCGAACACGACGTTGAATCTTTCTTCGCAGAGGACCACGAGATCCGCGAGTTCAAGCGAGTTGAATCCAAGGTCGTTCATCAATTCCGCGTCAGGGTTGATCAGATCGGCATTGATATCCATTTCTTCAACGAGCAGCTCTTTAAGTTTTGAATACATATGTAGTTTCCCCACTCCTTAAGATAACTTATATCGTATTATTTTTTGCGTAGTTGTTTTTTCGAACTCGCTCTTTTTGAGCTCGATATTGCGCACCTGCTTGAATATCGGGAGCTTTTTGTTTATCCCCGCGACGCGTGCGCGTATGCAGTCGACTATCTCATCCTCGGACTTGCCCTTGAATTTATCGAAATCGGGGTAAATAAGCGCGGTAAGCACGACTTCGCCGCCCTCTTTCGTCCTTCCGACGACGACGCACTCTTTGATTTCCTCGATCTTTTCGAGATATTCCTCTATCTCCTCCGGGTAAACGTTCTTGCCGTTCTGCAGAACGATAATGTTCTTTTTGCGCCCGGTGATGAAGATATATCCCTTTTCGTTAACGTAGCCGAAATCGCCGGTCTTGAAATAGCCCTCTTCGGTGAAAGAAGCGACAGTCGCTTCCTCGCTGTTATAATAGCCGATCATAACGTTGCGGCCTTTAACGCAAATCTCGCCGATCTCGCCGCATGAAAGCTCGTATTCGTTGCCGCTTTCGTCGGTATCTATTATTTTTACCTTGCTGCCGGGTATCGGCATTCCGACGCAGGCGGGATCGAGCGTTACAAGCGGATTTACCGCGACAAGCGGGGCGCATTCGGTAATACCGTACCCCTGCGAGACCTGGATGCCTATATCCGCGAACCAGTTGATCGTATCGGCGTCTATCGCGGCGCCGCCGACGATTATATCCTTTAATCTGCCGCCGAGCGGAGCCCTTATCTTGGAAAACAGGAGCTTGCGGGTATCCAGCCCGATCTTTCCTATCAGGCGCGAAGTTTTGACACCGGCGTTCACGAGCTTTTCGAGTTTGCGCTTTTTGATCTCTTCCTGTATCTTCTTGCGTATCGTCACGACGAACAGCGGGACCAGCACCATGGCGGTCGGCTGGAACAAAGCGACGTTCTTCATGAAATACTTCAAGCTGTTGTTGATGCAAATGGTGAGCCCCAGACGAAGCGCAGTTAACTGCCCGCAGGACGTCTCGTAAGTATGGTGCATGGGAAGCACGCTCAACAGCACCGTATCCGGCGAAAAGCAGATCATATTAGAAGCGGCGTAGATGTTTTCGAGCAGGTTGTCTTCCGAAAGCATAACTCCCTTGCTCGTTCCGGTGGTACCGGAAGTGAATATAAGCGCCGACATTTTGTTTTTGTCGAACCGTATCGTCCTGAAATGATTGTCGTCTGTATCGGCGCGCGCGGTGAGCTCGGAGAAATAACGTATGCGTTTATCGGACCCGCCTTCTTCGGGGCTGCCGTCGAACGAAATGATGTATTTCAATCCGGGCAGATCCATCGACATTACGGCCGAAATATATTTATCCGAGCAGATAACGGCTTCCGCGCCGGAATAATTTATAAAGTTTTCGACCTGCGCGGGCATAAGCTCTTTATCGAGAGGAACGATAACGTTGCCGCTGCTGATGCAGGAGCAATACGCGATTATCCATTCGGGGCGGTTTTCCGCAAGCAGCGCTATCTTTGTTTTGGAAAGCCCCAGGTTAAGAATACTTTCGCCGAACGCTTTGAAAAGCGCGTATACGCGCTTGTACGACATTTCGAGTATATTGTTGTTCTTGTCGAAATATTTATAGGCGATCTTGTCGCCGTTGTTTATCGAAGCGTCGCGCAGGACGGCGCGTATGCTTTCCGGTCTTTCCAGTTTTTCTTCTATAACGACGTTTTTCATTAATTCACATCCCATTCCTTATAGAATTATACTTATTCTCGCCCCGTTGTCAAGTATGAATCGCAAAAAAACGAAATACGGCGAAAAATACAAAACAAAATTCAACGGATACCATTGTAGTTTCGTATTGTTAACTCTTGATTAACTATCCGCGAATAAAAAAACTTTCGCGTGAAAGAATACTAACGAGAAAACGCAAAGAGGTAGAAATGGACAACAAACAGTACGGCGAATACGTAAAATCGCGCGAGAAGCGTTCCCCGATCGTGAAAAACTGTTTCAACGCGTTTATAACCGGAGGAACGATATGCCTTGCGGGCGAGCTTCTGGCGTTCGGCTACGAAAGCGCGGGCGCTTCAGCGGAAGACGCGCCGCTTTACGTGCTTTTAACGCTTATTCTCTTATCGGGCGTGTTCACGGGGATCGGTTTTTACGATAAGATCGCGAAGTTCGGCGGCGGAGGGGCGCTTGTGCCGATAACGGGGTTTGCCAACGCGATGGCGGCTTCGGCGACCGAAAGCCGCACGGAGGGGCTGGTCAACGGGACGGCGGTAAATCTTTACAGAATAGCCGGCCCCGTGATAGTGTTCGGCACCTCGGCGTCGGTGATATACGGCGTGATATATTATTTTTTCGGAGGTTGAAAACCGTTTATGCGCGACGCTCTTCTGGAATTCAGCAAGACCTTTCTGAAAGCTGAATGCTCCACCGTAGGCAAAAAGGAATACGAAGGACCGCTTTCGGATTATTTCGACTCCTGGGAAAAGGATGAATATTTCGGCTGCAGGAGCTTCGACGAGGCGGAAAGCGAAATGTCGCGCAGGAATATAAACTTCCTGCTTTCCAAGGCGCGGTATTCATACGGTGATATCGACGTTATCTGCGGCGGCGACCTGCTGAACCAGTGCGTCGCGACAAGCTTTGCCGCTTCCGGCACGGGGATACCGTATTTCGGTCTTTACGGCGCGTGCAGTACGATAGCGGAAGCTTTTATATGCTCGGCGCTGTTTATCGAAACCGGAGGCGCGCACAACGCGGTGGGCTTCGCTTCATCGCATTTTTGCTCCGCCGAACGGCAGTACCGCTTCCCTCTTGAATACGGCAGTACGCGCACTCCCACGGCGCAGAACACGGTTACGGGGTCGGGGGCGTATCTGTTCACTTCGGACAGATGCGGCGTTCGCGTTAAAAACGCGCTGATAGGCAGGATAATCGACAAAGAGATAACCGACGCCAACAATATGGGCGCGGCAATGGCGGGCGCGGCGGCGGACACCGTTTTGCGTTACCGCGCCGCCTCGAAAGACGAAATGGATTCGTTCGACTATATAATAACGGGAGATCTCGGACGGGAAGGACACGAAATAGCCGCGGAGCTGCTGCGCAGGCAGGGATTCACCGCGGGGAGCAGATTCGTGGACTGCGGTATGCTCATATACGACGCCGAAAAGCAGGACGTGCATTCGGGAGGTTCCGGAGCGGGATGTATGTCTTCGGTGCTCGGTGCGTATTTTATAAGCAGGATGCGGCGTGGCGAGATAAAAAGGATACTCGCGGTAGGTACCGGAGCGCTGCTCAACCCGAACAGCGTCCTGCAGAAAAAGACCATACCCGCCGTCGCACACGCGGTATGCTTTGAGAGGGAGGATTGAATATGCGTTTTCTGCGGGCGTTTTTGATCGGCGGAGCGCTTTGCGTTCCCGCGCAGATACTCATAGATAAAACAAAGCTTATGAATTCGCGCATACTCACCGGGTACGTCGTTTTGGGAGTAATACTCGGCGGCGCGGGTATTTACGGAGCTTTTGCCGATTTCGCGGGCAGCGGCGCTTACGTACCGCTTTTCGGATTCGGGAACACGCTGGCGAAAGGCGTTAAGGAAGCGATAGACAGCGACGGCGCCATCGGGATCCTCACGGGAGGTCTTACGGGAGCCGCCGCGGGGATAACCGCCGCGACTTTTTTAAGCGTTTTGTGGTCGCTTATCTTCAAAAGTCGACAAAAATAATACAAAAACGCGCATTTTCTATTGACCAAATCCCTACGATGTTTTATAATCTTTTCATCAGCAGCATATCAGAGGAAAGTTATGAACGCAAAAAATAAAAACGGCGGCGCCCTCGAACGGTTTACGACGGCTCTCGCTTCCTACATAATAAAATACAGATTTATCATTTTTGCGCTGTTCGCCGCGGCGGCGGTATACTGCGCGCTTTCGGCGGGCAAAGTCCGCGTCAACAACGAGCTCACCGCCTTCCTCCCGCCCGAATCGGAAACGCGGCGCGGGATATCCGTTATGAGCGACGAATTCATAACGTACGCCTCCGCAAGCGTGATGCTCGAAGACGTCACCGCGGATGAGGCAAAAAGCGCGGCGGACGGCATCGCCTCGCTTGCACACGTGGCGGAAGCGGATTTCGACGAAACTCCGGCGCATTACCGCGGCGGTTCCGCGCTTATAAACGTATCGTTCGACTGCGCTGAAACGAACGCCGCCGTTTCCGAAACGATGGACGAGATCAAACAGATCGTCGGAAAATACAAGTATTACACTTCTTCTTCGTTTCTGCATAACTACGGAAAACAGCTTGCCGACGAAATGATAGTCGTAATGCTCATCGCCGTGATCGTTATCCTGGCAGTACTGCTGTTCACTTCCAGAAGCTATTTCGAAGTTATCATTTTCGGGATAGCGTTCGTATTCGCCGCGTTGCTCAACCTCGGGACGAATTACTGGCTGGGCGAGATCTCGACGATAACGAATACCGTTGCGGTCATACTCCAGCTTGCGCTTGCGATAGATTACGCTATAATATTCGCGCACAGATATCAGGACGAGCTGCTTAAAGGCGGCGGCGAACGCGAAGCGCTCACAAGTTCCCTTGCAAAATCGATGGTCGAAATTTCTTCCTCGTCTCTTACCACGATATCCGGTCTCGCCGCGCTCACGCTTATGCAGTTCCGGCTAGGATACGACCTCGGCACCGTGCTTGCGAAAGGCATAGTTTGCAGTATGCTCACGGTGTTCCTTCTTATGCCCGGACTTATATCGCTGTTCCCGCGGATACTCAAAAAGACCGCGCACCGCAAGCTATTGCCGAATATCGAAAAATGGGGCGGGATCTTAATGAACTCAAAATACGCGTTCGTTATTCTCTTCGCGCTGCTGCTCCCGTTCGCGGTTTATTTCTCTCAGAACGCGGTATACGCGTTTTCCGACCAGTCCGTAAGCGAGATAGTCACATCCGAGCGCCGCACCGCTTTACATAAGATAAACGATACTTTCTCGCCAAACACCTCGATAGCCGTTATAGTGCCGAAGGGCGATTATAAAAAAGAAAAAAACGTGCTCGATTCGGTCTCGTCGCTTGAAGGCGTAAAAAGCGCGCTCGGCATAGCAAGCATAGAATACGCTCCCGGAAAACCGATAACGGAAGAATACGGCAGCGCCGAGTTCGGCGGAATGCTCGGAATATCCGAGGAATACTCTTCCCTGCTTTTCGCCTCGTATGCGACGAGCAAGGGCGACTATTCGTCCTTCGCTTCACCGGACTACAAAGTGCCGCTTGTCGATATGGCTTCTTATCTTTTCGGAATAATCGACGAAGGGCTTGTGAATCTTACGCCCGAGCAGCGCGCGGTCCTTGCGGAAGTCCGCCCGCAGCTTCAGCGCGCGACCGACCAGCTTTGCGGTACCGCCCACGACAGACTGATAGTGTCCTCTTCCTACGCGGTGGAAAGCGCAGAAGCGTCCGCGCTGGTGGAAAGCATACGCGCCGCCGCGGCAAAAGAGTATCCCGCCGAGGAGATAATAATTGCCGGCGACGTTACGAGCGCCCGCGACCTGCGCAATTCCTATAAGAGCGATTCGGTGCTGATACGCATACTCACTATCGCTTTCGTGTTTATAATACTGATGTTCACGTTCCGCAGCTTTGCCGGAGCGGCGATACTTGTATTCGTGATTCAAGGCAGTATCTGGATAAACTTTTCATTTACTTACCTGTTCGGTTCGCGTCCCTCGTTCGTTACCGATATGATAGTCTCCGCCATACAGATGGGCGCGACCATAGACTACGCGATAGTGCTTTTCAGCCGCTACAAGGCGCTTCGCGAAAAATACGAAAAGAAGCGTGCAATGTCGCTTGCCGTGAACGAAAGTTTCCCCACGGTCATCACGTCCGGCGCTATAATGGCCGCCGCGGGACTGCTTATAGCGTTCCGTATAAGCGACGTATACGTCGGTCATATAGGGCTCGCCGTCGGGCGCGGCGCGATAATTTCCGTTATACTTGTGCTGACCGTTCTTCCTCAATTGCTCGTACTGCTGGATAAAGCGATAGAAAAAACCACTATCCGGTTCAAACGCCGCGAAAAAACAGAATAGCCGGAAACCGGCCGCATATCAAAAACCCTCGACTTCGGTCGAGGGTTTTTCTGTTTGACAGCATGTAAAACGATACGTCATTATTCCGATAGCTCATATTGCCAACATCATAAAAAGAGCTTTACGCCACGAATCTGTTTACGTATTTATCCGAGCGCCACGTCGAGCGCCATCATAACCGTGAATCCGAGCGCGAACATAACGACTCCGGTATTTGAATGCTCGCCCGCCGACATTTCGGGGATCAGTTCCTCCACGACGACGTAGATCATCGCGCCCGCAGCGAACGAGAGCAGATAAGGCATCGCGGGAACGAACAGCCCGGCGAACAATACCGTTAAAAGCGCGCCTATCGGCTCGACGGCGCCGGACAGCGCTCCGCCGAGGAACGCCTTGCCTTTCGTCTTTCCCTCCGCGTGAAGCGGCATGGAAATGATCGCGCCCTCCGGGAAGTTCTGTATCGCGATACCGATGGAAAGCGCCAGCGCGCCGCCCGCCGTGATCTCGGCGGAGCCGGAGAGGAGCCCTGCGAATACGACGCCGACCGCCATCCCCTCGGGAACGTTGTGCAGCGTGACCGCGAGCACCATCATAGTGGTCTTCTTCGCTTTGCTTTTTAATCCCTCCGCCTGTTCTGCGTTAATATGCAAATGCGGGATGATCTTATCGAGCAGGAGCAAAAACAGAATTCCGAGCCAGAAGCCGATGAAAGCGGGCAGAAACGCCCATCTGCCTTTGTCGGCGCACTGATTCATAGCCGGGATAAGAAGACTCCAGATCGACGCCGCGACCATCACCCCGCCCGCGAAACCGGTCAGCGCGCGCTGTACCGTGCGGCTCAATTGTTTTTTCATAAAGAACACGCACGCCGAGCCGAGCGCCGTTCCTATAAACGGGATCGCTATCCCTTCAGCAACTTTCAGCCACATTGATGATCTCCTGTCAGCCGGCGCTGACTTGTGACGCAAATAATAAAGAGCAAAACTCTTGAATTCCGTCGTACGGTGAATAATTTCGGTTAGCCACCGCTAACAATTATATTGAAAAGTCCTTTGTTTGTCAATGGGTTTTGACTAAAAAGTCAATGATCCGTATTTTATACTGTTCAAATCCCGTATTTTGCCCCAAATGCGAAAAGAAACGCCTTTTATCGTGGTAGACAAAAGACGTTTCTATTATGGCCCGCCCTAAGGGACTTGAACCCCCGACACCCGGAATCGGAATCCGGTGCTCTATCCGCTGAGCTAAGGGCGGATGTGCAAGGATTAATATATCACCAAATGATTAAAGTGTCAAGACATAAATCAAATATTCGTAAACGGTTTTTGAAAATTTACTGATAACTGAATGAACCGAACGGTACGGAATAAAACGGCGGAGCACGAAAGCCCCGCCGTTCGGCGTTTATGTTGCAGGTCACAACTGATTCTGCGTTTCGGTATACGGCAGAAGCGCGACTTCAAGGTTTCCGTTTTTAGTCCGGAGCTCGTCGATAAACGCCTTTTCCTCCGCCGGATTCTTTAACTGCACTTTATAAGAAAGCCGGAACATACTGCCCATACCGGTCGTTTTAACGCCAGCGTTCTCGAACTTTTTAAGATAGTGGGCGAAGACGTCTTCGAAAGTGCCGTTGTATTCGAGCGATTCGGGTATCGTGATGCGCAGAAGCTGATCCGCCGCCATATTTTTATGCTCGAACAGAGGCACAAGACCGAGGACCGCGAAAAGCGCCGCGAGCGCGAGCAGGATCACTACGCCGTAGCCGATATATCCCATTCCGAACGCTATGCCGGAGCCCATCGCAATGAGTATCGCGGCGATCTCTTCCGCGCTGCCCTGAGCCGAGCGGAAGCGTATGAGACTGAACGCGCCGCCGATAGCCACGCCGGCGCCGATATTGCCGTTGACGAACGTGATGACCGCCGCTACTACGAACGGGATCATTGCCGTTACGATGAAGAACCGTTTGGTCGAACGGATACGGAAACTCATTATCCAGGAATACAGAAAACCTACCGCGAGCGCGACGCCCGCCATAATGAAGAACTGCGACGGCGTCACGGTGGAAGAATAAATGGAATCAAACATAATCAATTCTCCTTCTTAAAAGTTTTGTGCCTTGAGAAGCTGTTTGCGGTACGCTTCTCCGTATTTTGAAAAACTGCCTTTGCGGATCCCGCCTTCGGAAAGGATGCCGCACAGCCACAGCGGCATAGCGTCCTGGACCTTTATTTCAAGAACCGTCCATCCCTCGTCAAGGAGCGAAATGCCGTCCATCGATTTCGTAAGAGTAAGATCGTCGAGGCGGTAACGGGGATTTTCGTCTATGGTCAGGCGAAGGTCTCCGCACGGCTCGAAATACGCCGTCCGGTCGTAGATTATCATACAGGACGGAACCAGAGTTTTATAGTGATCGCGGAATACCGTTATCTCTTTGTTTATCTGTCCGGGAGCGCAGATATCGCCCTCCCCCGAAAAGAATTTGCCTACAAGCGGTATCGTCGTCTGCACGCGTCGCTTATATACGATACCGTACGCTTTGCGTTTCAGTTCGAGGAACACGGGGGATTCGTCCGTCGCGAGACCGTAGGAGCGCAGGCGTATTTTCTCTTTGAACTCCGGTTTTTCCACGCTCGTGCGGATAAGCTGATAGGTCGGCGTATCGTAGTAAAGCGACGCGATCGAGGTCTTTCCGTACTGATCGACCTCCATATGACCTTTCAGACGTTCGCGAAGGAAATCCGTTTGTTCGGCGGTGAGCAGGTACTTCAGCTCATACCGCTTCATTACCGTGATCGCCATATTATCACCTCCGCCGTCATAAAGCTATGCGGATCGTGAATACCCCGCCGGAGACCGACGCGGACGCGCGTCCGTTGTGCGCTTTTACGGTCTGTTTTACGAATGAGAGCCCGAGTCCCGCGCCGCCTTCCTTCGCGTTCTGCAGCGTCGTGAACCTGTCGAACGCCTGGTCCGCGGGGCCGTCCGGAAGGTCGGTATCGTTGCTTGCTTCGATTATGACAGATCCGTTTTCCCGGTTCAGCTTGAAGCACGCTTTCGTTAATGCGAATTTAAGCGCGTTTTCTATAAGCTCGTCCGTGAGTTTGCTCATCCCTTCCGGATCGGCAATGACCGTAACTTCCGGCGCTATTTCCGACGTCAGTTCGATGCCGCGGGATGAGAAGCTTATCGCCGCGCGGTCAAGAGCTTCGGCAAGCTGATCCGAAAGAGAGATTTCGGCGGCGCTCATCTTTTCTTTGTCGAATATCCCGACGGAACCGAGCTTATCGACAAGCTCGTTCATTTTTGCGACCTGGCGATGCGTCGAGCGCGTCTGGTCGTCCGGTCCGTATCTGCGTTCCGTAAGTTCGGTGTTTCCGTCTATGATCGTAAGCGGGACACGGAATTCCTTGTTTGCGTTGGCGATAAAGTTCTTCTGTTTTCTGTCCGCTTCCTCAAGAGGCGCGTATATCTTTCTGCCGATGGCGAGAAGCACGAACCAGCCGATAACAAGCACCAGGACCTCGCCTATCGCGGATATTATCAGTATGCGGAAGGACGGAAGCAGCTCGCGCCCCTGGTCGATGACCGTTACGTAGGTCGTCCCGTGCTCCTTATAAACCCGATAGCGGTAGGTTCCCCTCGTCCATCCGGTCTTCTGCTTCATAAGCCCGTAAGCCCATTCTTTGGCTTCTTCCTCGGTTACTGCGGAGATATGGAAAGCGACCGTTTCGGCTTTCTCGCCGTTTTCGGAGAAGGCGACGGTGAAATACCGCAGGGATTCGTTCATCTCGGGCGAGTCGGGTCCCATCGGTCCCATTCCGAAATCCTTGTTCCGCGGCTGATCCGGCTGGAACTGTATCCCGTCGGGCAGATTCTCCCTGTGCTCGAAAGAGCCCTGCTTATCGGCGAGCTTCTGCGTCAAAACGTCCGCGTCGCTCGCCGCCATCGTGAAGTTCACTCCGTTAATGACCGCGAGGAGCAGCGTAAGCAGAACGAATATCACGAGTATAGCGTACAGTCTGAATTTCTTTTCCGCTTTATTCATCTTTTTTCACCGCTTCTTTCCTTTCTTTACCGATATTGCTTTCAAGCGTATGGCGCACGGCGTCTTTTACGCTGTCAAACGTGAACGGATATGAGAGCATACCGTCCGGAACGGGCTCGTCCGCTTTGTTCCGCAAACCGGCGGGACCGTCGGTCAGTACGACTACCGGGACGTTTTTCGCGTTCGCGCGTTCGATTATCGTTTTATGGTCGACGCGCGGTAGATTCCGGTCGAGCAGCGCGATATCGAAGCTTTCTGTCGAAAGCAGCGTTATGACCTGCGTTCCGTCGAACGCGGTGACCGTTTCTCCGAGATCGGTCTCAAGCAGTTTTTTGTAGCACTCGAGCAGGTCTCTGTCCGGTGCGGCAAAAAGTATTTTCATGGTTCGTTCCTCGTTTCTTTCAAGCCGAAACGGTCACGTCGCTGTAGCAGGCGGTGCTTCCGTATGCGTTCGCGTTCGTGAAAGTGTAGGCGACGCCGTCGATATTGACGGTGTGGCTTCCTGCCGAATGCAGCGAGAGCGAATAGTTCTTTACGCCGCCGCTTGCGCTTATTCTGCCGTAGCCGAGCACTATCAGCGTACCGCCCGAGATGCTTATGGAGCCGTCCGCGTCTATCGCCGCCATATTCTGATTATTCGGGCCTCTGGTGATAACCACGCCGCCGGTCTGATTGTAAGTGCCGTTACTGTCTATGCCGTCGGTGTCGCCGTTCGGAGATACCGTCACGTCGAGATATCCGCCCGTCACGTTGACCGAGGGAGTCGATACGCCTTTGCAGGCGTTCACTCCGTCGTCGTTCGCGGCTACAACGGTTTTGCCGCCGGAAACGTTTATCACGTTTGCTTCAAGCCCTTCGTACGCGCTGTCGACGGTTATGGTACCGCCGGAGATATTCAGGATGTTGTCCGCGTGGATCGCGTCCGCTCCGGAGACTGTCTGCTGTCCGCCCCATCCGCCGCGTCCGTCGGGGCCCTGCCTTCCGCCCGCGGTCTTGTTTTCGGGCGCGTAGACGCTCATATTGACGGTGCCGCCGGAAACGTTTATCGTGCCCTTCCCTTTCGTTCCGTCTTCGAACGACGCGCCGTAATCTGCGTGAAGTCCGTCATCGTAGGTGTGAAGCGTTATTGCGCCGTCTTTAATATTCAGCTCGTTCTGTACCTTAACGCCCTTATATGAGGTCGTCGATGCGTTTGAAGCGGTGTATCCGCTGTAAGATCCGGTATATACCGTAACTGTCGGAGCCGCGCCTTCTTCGCCCGCTGACAGCTCAAAGTTACGCGCCGCCTGGAAGCCGTCGCCCGCCGCGTAGACGGTTACCGTGCCTCCGGTAATAACGATATCGCCTCTTGTAACGCCGTTTTTGCTGACGTCGGTGTTTTCGGTCTTAACGCCGTCGCCGTTGGTCGAGATCGCAACGACCGTTCCGCTTGTGATCTTTACGGAATCGTTGCCTTTAAGCGCGTTGTTGTACGCGGTGACCTTCAAAGCGAGATTCTGTATCTTCAGATCGTCGGTCGTGTGGATACCGTTGTTGTACCCGGCGTTTACCACCAAAGTGCCGTTTCCTTTTATCTTAAGATCGCACTTCGCGCAGATCGCGCCCTCGCCCTGATCCGCGTCGTCCGTGGTCTTTGCGGAGCGAGTGTCGTTTATCACGTTTTCCGTGCCTTTCTTTGCGGATATATCGACGCTGCCTGCGGAAACGATTTTTATCGGCGAATCGGCGCCGTAACTTACCGTCGCGCCGGATAACTCGATGACTACTTCGTCGTCCTCTCCCGCGTCGACCAGGATCTGTCCTTCAAGAAGCCCGGTCGCGGTGTAGGTTCCCGCCGAGGTGATCGTGTATACGTTTCCGGAATTCGAAAACGTTCCGTCCGCGGAAGTCATTTCAAAAGTTCCCGTCGCTTCCTGCGCAGAAATATCACTGTCCACCGCCGGCTCCGCAATTTCGTTTGCCGAGCTTGCCGTGCCGTCCGTAACGGCGCCGTTCCCGCACGCCGCAAGCCCCAGCGCAAAGATCATCGCAATGATCATGGCAAGTATCTTTTTCATCTTTCCTTATCCCCTTTTCTTAGTTTTCAGTATAAAACAACAACCCTCATCCGTTTGCTGTGGCCTTATCATAACGGATGAGGATTGAAGAAAGATTGAAAGATTTTCAGTTTTTGAAATTTATTTTTTGACCGGGAGCGATACCGTAAATATCGCCTTTCCGTCCCTGTATTCCGCGTTTATCCGCCCGCCGTGCGCTTCCGTCACGGCTTTGGCGATGGAAAGCCCGAGCCCGTAGTGCGCGTCCGCATCGTTACGCGCCTCGTCCGCGCGGTAGAAGCGTTCAAACAGATGCGGCATCTGCTCCGCGCTCATCTCCGGCGCTCCGTTCGAAACGGCAAGCACCGCGTGATGCTTTTCTTTATGAAGCGAAAGCCCTATAACTTCGGTCGTTCCGTGTGACAAAGCGTTGTCGAGCAATATCGAAACAAGCTGGCGTAACTGATTCGGGTTCCCTTCGATCAACAGCCCGGGTTCGATATCCGTTTCGATGCTTTTTCCTTTTTCGTAAGCCAGCGTTTCAAACGGGAGCGCCTCGCCGTCCGCAAGCTTCGAAAAATCGACCGTTTCCTTGGGCATTTCGCCGTTTTCCGCTTTGGAAAGCGCCAAAAGCTGTTTTACCAGGTCGGACATACGCTCGTTTTCGTAGTCGATATTATCTAGCCATTCGCTTTGTCCGATCTCCCGTTTCAACAGTTCGCTGTTTGCGGAAATAACGGCTATCGGCGTTTTCAGTTCGTGCCCGGCGTCGGATACGAACCTTTTCTGCCGTTTGTCGTTCTCTTCGAGCGGACGGACTATGCGGCGGGCTATGAAGATCGAAATGATCAATATCACGACCGTCGCGGCAGAACCGATGATAAGCATCTGGCGGAAAAGCAGCGATTGATTGTTATCGTTTATCGTTCCGTCTATCATCGCGACTAGCGTATAATCGCCGCGCTCCTCCACAAGATAAGTCATATTCCCGGATTTGCCGCTTTTCTTACCGTTTTTAAGTATTGCCGACGCTGTCTCCAGCAGAGCTTCCTCGCTTTGCAGACCGTTGCTGCCGTTGTTTACCGCAAGCACCTCGCCTTCGCTTGAATAAGCGACGGAATAAAAGGTGGAAAGACGGAATTCGCGCTCGTCTTTTACGGGCCTGTCGCCGCGCGGTTCGTTTATTTCGCCCGGGCGGAATTCCGGCGCGTCGTCCGGGCGCTTTTCCCCGTCCGGAGGCGGCGTTTGTTCGTCAAGCGCGTACCTTTCGGCAAAGGTCCTTAGCATTTCCCTGCTGTCGCGGTCGAGCGCGGCGCGGTTGGAAATATAGATCGTCGTCAGCGTGACGACCATAAGCGCAAGCAGCGAAAACACTACCGTAAAAACAATATTTCTTCGTGTTTTATTGAACATCGCGGCACCTCAGTTCGTACCCTATCCCGCGCAGCGCCTTTATCTCGCATCTTGATTCTACGAACGCGAGTTTCTTGCGCGCAAAGGACATATATACTTCAACGTTGTTATACTCCGAATCGCTCTCATAGCCCCATATTTTCAACGCTATCTGCTCGCGCGTAAGCACCCGCCCCTGATTGGCGATAAGGTATTCGAGTATGCGAAGCTCCTTTTCGCCGAGCCGCACGCTCTGGCCGTTATCGCATTTCAGCACCGCGTTCTTCACGTCGAGAGTAAGGTCTTCGTATTTCAGACTTCCGTCGTTCGTCGGGAGATTCCGGCGCCCGAGCGCGCGCAGCCGGGCAAGCAGCTCTTTGGTCATAAACGGCTTTGTCAAATAATCGTCCGCGCCGCTGTCGAGCCCTTCGACCTTGTCGTCAAGCTCGCTTTTCGCGGTGAGCATTAGGATCGGCGTGCGTATGCCCGCCTCTCTCGCCTTTTTTGCCACGGCGAATCCGTTCATCCCGGGCATCATCACGTCGAGCACGCAGATATCGTATATATCGCTCTCTATCTCGTAAAGCGCGTCCTCCCCGTTGTCGACGGCGGTCACCTCGTATCCCTCCTGGCGCATTATCTCGCATAACGCGCGGTTCATTCTTTTTTCGTCTTCCGCAAGCAATACTTTCATATTTTCGTCCTCCGTTACAACGCAATTATACGGACAAATCTTGAAACAAGATTGAAAAACGGGCTTTTTTCCGCGAATGCGGCACTGGGTTCCGCCGCGCGGCTCCGTTAAGATCAAAAGCCACGTTGTACCGTGGCTTTTGCAATATCTTATTTCCCGTCGGCGGCTTTATAAAGCAGCCAGAACACCGCGGATATTATCACAAACACAGCGGCGAACACCAAAGTGATAAAACCGTCCGCCGCGCCTCTTCCCGCGGAAAGCACAATTACCGTCTCGGTGATTATCATTCCGGCGCAAGCGGGCAAAAGGCAGCACAGCGCGTCGAGCTTTATCGCCTTTTTAATGCCGGATACGCGGTATTTTTTAATATACGACAGCGTTACCCAAAACGGGATAGTATAAAGGCAGGCGACGATAAGCACGGGGACCGTAAGGTTGAAATACATATGTTCTATTTCGATCAGCGCGTTGAGCGCCGCGTAAAAAGGCCCTAGCAGCGCACAGCACGAAGCTTTTATCGCAAGCGCTTTTTTCGAATACAGTTTATCCATTTTTGTGATCGTTCGCGCGGATCTCGGCGCGCTTTATTTTTCCGCTGGTGGTTTTCGGCAGTTCCGAAACAAATTCGACGATTCGAGGATATTTATACGGCGCGGTAACGTGCTTCACGTGGTTCTGGAGCTCTTTTTTGAGCTCGTCGGAAGCCGTATAACCTTTCGCAAGGACAACGGTAGCTTTAACGACCTGCCCGCGCACGGGATCCGGCGCCGCGGTAACGGCGCATTCGAGCACGGAGGGATGCGTCATAAGCGCGCTTTCCACCTCGAAAGGACCTATCCGGTAGCCGGAGCATTTAATAACGTCGTCGTTCCTGCCGACGAACCAGTAATATCCGTCCGCGTCGCGCCAGGCGGTGTCTCCGGTGTTATAGCTGTCGTTCACAAAAGCGCGCGCGTTGGCGGCGTCGTCCTCGCGGTAGCCCAAAAACAGTCCGGCGGGATAGTGTTTCGAAAGATTCTTTATTACAATGGAACCGACTATACCGTCTTCACAACTGTTGCCTTCGGCATCGACTATATCGACGTCGAAATCCGGCGACGGCTTTCCGGTGGAGCCGGGCTTTATGGGTATTCCGTCGAAATTCGCGATAATAACGGGCGTTTCCGACTGGCCGAACCCCTCGGTAAGCGTGAGCCCGGTCAGCTCGCGGAACTTGTAAAACACCTCCGGGTTAAGCGGTTCTCCGGCGATACAGCAGTGTTTTATAGTCGAAAAGTCGTATTTCGCGATATCTTCTTTTATAAGGAACCTGAAGATCGTAGGAGGAGCGCAGAAGGTTGTAAGCTTTATCTCTTGAATAAGCTCCAGCGTGTTTTTCGCGTTGAATTTCTCGTTATCGTAGGCGACCACTACGGCTCCGCATATCCACTGGCCGAATATTTTGCCCCATCCGAACTTCGCCCATCCGGAATCGCTCATCGTAAGATGCAGTTTCCCGTCCTCGACGTGCTGCCAGTATTTCGCGGTGATGATATGCCCCAAAGGATAGTTGAAGTTATGCATTATCATTTTGGGCATACCGGTGGTGCCGGAGGAAAAATACATAAGCATTACATCGCCGTTCTTATTCGGAACGCGTTTGAATTCTCCGGGGAACGCTTCGCACTCCCTGCGGAAATCGCGCCAGCCGTCCGGAATATTCTCGCCCACCATAAGGACCTGCTCCAGCGAACGGCATTCGGGAACGGATTCGTTCACCGCTTCGATAACGTGCGCGTCCTCCGCGGCGATTATCATCTTCACCCCGGCGGCGTTGCAGCGGTATACGATATCTTTTTTTGTAAGCTGATAGGTTGCGGGGATGCATATTGCGCCGATACGGAAAAGCGCGAGCATTACCACCCACACCTCCGCGCGCTGTTTCAACATCAGCAGCACCGAATCGCCTTTATTTATCCCGAGCGACACGAAATAGTTCGCCGCCATGCACGACATGCGGCGCATATCCCCGAACGTATACATACGGCGCACGCCGAAATCGTTGCAGTAAAACAAGGCGGGCTTGTTTACGTCCTGCCTTGCCCACTCGTCTACGACGTCGTAAGCGAAATTGAACCCTTCGGGTATATTGAGTTTGTAATTTTTCTTCAGGTCCTCGTAGGAATCGAATTCCGTACGCGGGAGAAATCTTTCGATCATCTTGTTATACCGTGAATCAATAGGTTATTGTTATCTTCTTTATCTTTTGTTCCTTTAACGGTTTGTCGTTCGCGTCGGTCTGCACCGCGGCTATCGCGTCCACAACTTCCATACCTTCGGTGACCTTGCCGAAAGCCGCGTATTTTCCGTTCAGACTCGGATAATCCTTGTGCATTATAAAGAACTGGCTTCCCGCAGTGTCGTAATACTGATCGTCGTAATAAGGATGCCCCTGACGCGCCATGGAAATGACTCCGCGTTCGTGCTTTATGGTGTTGTTAACGCCGTTGGCGGTGAATTCACCCTTTATCGTGTACCCCGGTCCGCCGGTCCCGTCGCCTTTAGGGTCGCCGCCCTGGATCATAAACCCGGAAATGACGCGGTGGAATATAAGCCCGTCGTAGAACCCGGACTCCGCAAGGTTAACGAAATTTTCGACGGTTATCGGAGCGACGTTATGATAAAGCTCCAGTTTTATAATCCCGCCGTTTTCCATTTCTATCTCGGCGTGAACGATATCGCCCAAAACCTTTTCTTCGTTTGACATAGTGCTTACCTCGTTACTTTTTGAATTCGTTTTGTCCTTTTCGCCGGAGCACGCCGCGAAAGAAACCGCGGTAACGCATACCAGCAATGAAAGTATTGCAAAAAACGCTTTTCGCATATTTACCTCCGTAATGTTATTAAACGCCGCGCAGCGCGCCTGCGCTTAATATTTATACAAAATAGTTTTATATCACAATTCATTTGATTTGTCAAGACGCACGGGTGCATAGCGTTGAAAAAGCATGGCGGTAAATCAAAAGACCGCGCCACCGTTTCCGAAAGCGCGGTCTTTGGTTATTTACGTTTTGGATTATCGGCGCGGTCTTTTTTATTTATCATCTTTATCCGGGTCCGTTTTTCGGAGTATTTCTTTCTGGATCCGGTTCAGCTCCGCCGTTTCCTTTCTGTATTTCAGGTACATTATAAGCCAGATCAGGAAAAACGCCGCGATCTGGCAGGACGTCATAATAAGCACTTCGCCGGCACTTGTATACCAGCCGAGGAAAAGCGAAAGCGGAATAAACGGCACGATGCATATGACGCAGTGCAGAAACGTCGCCGCGGTAACCGGCAGACGGTCCAGATCGTACAGTATCGTAAATCCCATACAGCAGGCGCCGTAGATCCCCGACAAAAGCAACTGCAGGATAAGAGCCGTTCTCATACTCTCCGTTTTTGTTACAAGGTGCTCCGATACACCCGCGGGATCGCCTGAAACAGCAGTTATGAAAGCACATATCGTAACGCCGAGCAAGAACCCTATGCCGGCGAGTTTCAAAAACTTTTTCAGCATTACACGTCACTCCTTTTCTGTAAGTTTTTTACGGATCAGCGGAATGCTCCGCCGGGACGCCCACGTCTCCATTCCGCCCGCCAGCTCGAGCCGCAGCGTGCCGCCGAGCGTGAAATCGTATTTTTTGATTTTTCCGATATTTACTATTTCGTAACGCGATATCCGCACGAAGTTTTTTGCGTCCAGCTTTTCTTCAAAATCGTGAAGCGACTGCCGCACTATATATCGGTCTTTTTCGGTAACTATCTGCAGATACTTTCCGTTCACCGAGACCGAAACGATATCCGCGGTAGAGATCTTTATAAAAGCGCCGTCCGCACCGGTCGCCGTTATCATTTCCGGCAAAGCCGCGGAAATGCTCGCTATCAGTTCGTCGATCCCCTGGTCGCGCTTCAAAGCGCGTATGCATATTTCAATGCAGTTCGCTTCCGGATCCTCTTCAAACCGTATTTTTACTTCGCGGTTCATCTTTCGGCATGCTCCTTTCGTCTCATTATCGGGTGCGCGCATTCGCTTTTGCTTTCGTCATAATAATGGCAATCCATACAGCCCGGCGCGGTTTTTTCCGCGTTCGCGCACCAGTGCTGATGCGGCCATCCGGTCTTCGTCCTGCATAAACGGCAGGCGAACAGCCGGCATTCGGATTTAATGTTCTTTATTATATTCAAAGCTTGGTCTTCGCCTCCGCGTTTTTAATTTATAAATATCAAATAATAGTATATTTATTTCCCGTCAAAACACAAGACCGGCGGCACAAACGGTATAAATAACGGCGCAAACGGCGTTTCGGCAATAACAAAAAGTCCCTCAAACATAAGGGATTTTCGTATAGTGCTATGAAAACCGAAAGAGACCTGATCCGGCGAACGGATCGGGTCTCTTCAGTGGTGATCCATCGGAGAATCGAACTCCGGACACCATGATTAAAAGTCATGTGCTCTACCGGCTGAGCTAATGGATCGTACGGCGCGTTTTCAAACCGCCCCGATAGAATATCACAAAACGATTGCAAAAGTCAATAGTTTTTTCAAAAAAACTTAAAAAATACAATAATCCTTATTTGCTCAATAAAAACGGAAATTCGCTATCACCTTACCGAGTACGGTAACGTCGCGGCTGTAGATCGGCTTCATGGTATGGTTCGCGGGCTGAAGGCGTATGCGGTTTTCCTCGCGGAAATAGCGCTTCACCGTCGCCTCGTCGTCGATCATCGCGACGACTATCTCGCCGTCGTCTGCATATCTGCGGCTTTCGACCACAACTATGTCGCCGTCTAATATTCCGGCTTCTATCATACTTTCGCCCATGACTCTCAGCGCGAAAAGGTTCGCCTTATCGCGCGCCATCGTAGCGGGAAAATCAACGTAGCCGTCGTAATTCTCCACGGCGAGTACCGGCATTCCGGCGGTCACTCTGCCGAGTATCGGGACCTTCTTCATACGTCTTGTATCGACGGCGCCGTTGTTTTCGATTATCAGCGCGCGGCTTTTGCCGGAAGATTTCTTTATATATCCCTTCGCATCCAGCTTACGCAGATATTCATGCACCGAAGAAGTGGATTTTATACCCAGCGCTTCGCAAATATCGCGCACAGAGGGCGCGTATCCGTCTTTTTCAAGGCAGTCGTTTATATATTCATAAACCGCCTTTTCTTTTTTCGTAAGTTCAATCATCGATTTCCTCCTGCTTGTGTTCCCCGGCTGCGGCAACGGAAAACAGCTCCCTCGCCCGGTCAAGCATCCCCGAAAGATACAGATATCCGAAAAGGCATTCCAGCCCAGTCGCCCTTCTGTATTCAAGCGCCTGCGCGCTTTTCGAGCGGTGACTGTTGTGCGCGTTGCGCCCGTATCTGAAAAACTCCGCTTCCGTTTCGTTAAGATAAGGAAGCATCAGCGCGGCGATCCGGCTTTGCGACACCGCGGTGACGTAATCCATTATGCGCCTGTTTATTTCGGATATGCTGCAGTTTCCGTCGCCGATAACGTGTTCGCGCGCAAGCGTTTCATAGAAAGAATCGCCCAGATAAGCGAGCGCGAGCGCGCTGTAGCCGCGCTTTATCAGCTCTGTGCTTTTTTCCATTTTACACCCTGGGGAGTGTCCTCAAGTATGATCCCCTTTTCTTTAAGCTCGTTCCTTATGGCGTCCGCCTTCGCGTAATCCTTCGCCTTCTTTGCCTCGGCGCGCAGCGCGATCATTTCTTCGATATACGCCGTGTCCTCGGTTCCTTCTTCCCTGCCGAACCCGAGCAAATCGCACAGCGGAATGTATATTTCTTCGACCTTATCAAGGAATTCACGCGAGCAGTTATGCGCGACCGCCGTGTTTATCGCGCGGGTCATTTCGAAAAGGAACCCGATCGCGTCGGCGGTGTTCAGATCGTCCTCCATCGCGTCGATGAAAGCCGCCTTCTTTTCCTCCATGAACGCGACGCATTCTTTTTCTTCGGCAGAATACTCGCCGGCGGCGTTCTTTTCCGCAAATTCAACGTTGGAAAGGCAGTTCTGAAGCCGTTCTACCGCCGCTTTTGATTGAAGCAGCGTATCTTCCGTGTAGTTTATCGGGCTGCGGTACTGCGACGAGAGCAGGAAGAACCTCACTGCCTTATAGCCGTATTTCGCCGCCGCGTCCCGCACGAGGAAGAAGTTTCCGGCGGATTTGCTCATTTTCTTGTTGTCGACGTTAATATGGCCGTTGTGCAGCCAGAAGCGCGCAAGCGGCTTGCCCGTGGCGCATTCGCTCTGCGCTATCTCGTTTTCGTGATGCGGGAAAATAAGGTCCACTCCGCCGCCGTGGATATCTATTTCCGTACCGAGAAAGCGGTTTACCATAGCGGAGCATTCGATATGCCAGCCCGGGCGTCCCTCTCCCCACGGCGAAGGCCAGGATATCTCGCCTTCCTCTTTTTTGCCCTTCCAGAGCGCAAAATCATAGGGGTGCTTCTTTATTTCGCTGACGTCGATGCGGGCGCCCGCTTCGAGCTCGTCCATATTGTGATGCGAAAGCTTGCCGTATTCATTGTCGCTCTGCGAATCAAAATACACGTCGCTGCCGGAAACGTAGGCGTGTCCGGTCGCGATAAGCTTTTCGACGATCTCGATTATCTTATCGATGTTTTCGGTAGCGCGCGGATGCACCGTAGCGTCCCGGACGCCGAGACCGTGCGCGTCTTTGTAGTATTCTTTGATATATTTTTCCGCGATAGCCGGGACGGTGGTCCCTTCTTCCTTCGCCGCGCGTATCAGTTTATCGTCGACGTCGGTAAAGTTCTGAACGAACGTTACCTCGTTTCCCTTATATTCGAGATAGCGGCGCAGCATATCAAAAACGACGAAGCAGCGCGCGTTTCCTATATGAAAATAGTTATATACGGTAGGCCCGCAGACGTACATACGCACCTTGCCGTCTTTAACCGTAAATTCTTCTTTTTTCCGTGTGAGGGTGTTGAAAAGCTTCATATGATACCTTCTTATTTATTCGTGTTTATGAATTTCCAATAGGTCTTTAAGTAATCTATGCCGGAAAGCATGGTGAAGAACAGCATTGCTACCGTCGTAACGGCGGAAAGCACGCCGTAGGTGAAAGGCATAACGACCGGTTCGAGTATCACCGCGGAAACGGCTATTATCTGAGTGGTGGTCTTTATCTTTCCGAGCTTGCTGGCGGCTATCACGGCTCCGTTGGAGGAAACGACCACAAGCCGCATCGAAGTGACCGCGAGCTCGCGGAAGACAACTATAATGGCGGTCCAGAAGAACAGGTGCCTTATTACTGCCGCGGGGATTACCGTTTCGAACGAAACCGCTTCGTAATCGAAAATATAACCGGAAAAGCAGATCGCGAACATGGCTCCGAGGATAAGGAATTTATCCGCAAGCGGGTCCATGAATTTGCCGAAATCGGTTATCATATTCTTTGCCCGCGCGATCCTGCCGTCTAAAAAATCGGTGATCGCGGCAATTATGAAAAGCGACGCGGCTATTATTCTGCTTATATTCGGGTTTTCGAAAAAGTTATACGCCAGAAAAACCACGAATACCGGGATGATGAATATTCGCCCTAACGTTAGTTTGTTCGGAAGATTCAAACAGATCGCCTCCGTTTTAAGAATTATACGAGCTTGCCCAGAAGGTCGTAATCGAGCACCTCGTCTATGCGTACCGTTACGAATTCGCCGGGACGCACCCTGCGCGACGCGGAAAAGTAAACTTTGCCGTCGATATCGGGCGCGTCGGCGTAGCTTCTGCCGTAGAAGCATTCGGATACTTCGTCGTAGCCTTCGCAGATCACTTTAAGTTCTTTGCCGACGAAACCGGCGTTGTACTCGTTGTGTATGCGGTTCTGTATCGACATAAGCTCGTCGCAGCGCTTCTTTTTGGTGTTTTCGGACACCTGCCCCGGGAAATCAAACGCCGGAGTGCCCTCCTCGCGAGAGTATTCGAAAACGCCGAGCCGTTCGAACCGCGTCTCTTTTATAAAATCGCGCAGCTCGTTGTATTCCGCCGCCTTTTCTCCCGGGAACCCGACTATCACGGTGGTCCTGAGCACTATTCCCGGAACGTTATCGCGCAGCTTTTTGATTATCGCTTTTATCCCCGCCGAAGTATCGCGGCGGTTCATACGTTTCAATATCCCGTCGTTGATGTGCTGGATCGGCATATCTATGTATTTAACGAGCTTTTTATTGTTTTTGAATTCCTCGATGAGCCCGTCTGTGATCCTGTCGGGATAGCAGTAAAGCACGCGTATCCATTCTATGCCGTCGATCTCCGAAAGTTCGGAAATAAGAGAATCGAGAGCATAGGTGCCGTAGAGATCCTCGCCGTAACGGGTGGTATCCTGCGCGACGAGGCAGATCTCTTTTATGCCTATCGAAGCGAGATTCCTTACTTCTTCCGTAATATCGGACATCTGCCTGCTGCGGAACCTGCCGCGGATAGAAGGTATTACGCAGTAGGTGCAGCAGTTGTCGCATCCTTCGGCGATCTGAACATACGCGAAATGATCCGGCGTGGTGATTATCCTTTCGCCGCCGAGCGGCTGTTTGTCGATATCCCCGAAACTTGAATAGCTTTCGCCTTCATACGCGACTTCCACCGCATGGCAGATATCGTCCAACGAGCCGGTGCCGAGTATGCAGTTGACTTCGGGAAGCTCTTTAAGCACTTCATCCTTATATCTTTGCGGAAGGCATCCGGTAACGACAATACCTTTTAACGAGCGGTTCTTTTTGAGCCACGCGATATCAAGTATATTCTCTATCGCTTCGTTTTTTGCGCTTTCGATGAACGCACAGGTGCTGATGACGATAACGTCCGCGTCGATCTCCTCGGCGACTATCTCCATACCGTGATCGACGAGTTTTGCTATCATGACCTCGGTGTTCAGAAGATTCTTCGGACAGCCGAGAGAAACGAAACCGACTTTTATGCTCATAGACTTACTCACTTTCGATATTTCTTAAAACGTCGGATACGTCGGATGACGAAAACCCGGCGCGCAGCAGACCGGAATAAACCTTCCGGCGGTATTTTTCGTCGGAAGCGATGCGTTCCCCGTCGTACTTTTTCGCGATATATTCCCTTATGCGTTCGTACTGATCCTCTTCGGCGTATTTAGCCAAAGCGTTTTCGATATTCTCGCGGGAGATGCCGCGGCGGTACAGTTGTTCGCGTATCCTTCCGAGCCCCATGTTTTTATACTCGTAAAACGTTTCGGCGTACCGTTCGGCAAGGCGAGCGTCGTCTACGTAGCCGCGTTCGGCAAAAAGCGAAGCGACTTCCGCGCTGAGCTCCGCGGGGAACTTTTTTCTTAACTTATCGCGCAGTTGGCGTTCGGACAGATCGCCGTATTCAAGGTGCGTGAACGCTTTTTGGATGCAGGCGAGCCGTTCACGCGATTCGCACAGCGAGGCGTATTCGCTTTCGTCAATAACGCCGTCCTCTTCCAAACCGAGCGTGTCGACGTCGTGCGCGGTTATGCGGAAGCTTTCGCCTTCGCAGATAACTGTCACCTCGTTGCTGCCCTCGGCGCGTCTGATCGCGTTTATCCGGTACATACTGAAAGCGGCTTACTGCTCTTCGTCGAAGTATTCGTCGGCGCTGACGGTTTCGGGACGGTGCCCGCCTTTGGCTCCGGTGCAGACCGCGAGTATCTTGGAAGCGAGCTCGTCCGCAAGCTCTTTGTTCTCCTCCAGCAGAGCGCGCACTTTATCCTTGCCCTGACCGAGCTTTTCGCCGTCGTAGGAAAGCCAAGAGCCGCTCTTTTCGATAAGGCCGTTGGCGATGCCGAGTTCTATTATCTCGCTCTCGCGGGAAATGCCTTTGCCGTAAATGATATCGAACTCCGCGGTGCGGAAGGGCGGAGCGACTTTGTTTTTGACGACTTTGCATTTGACGTGGTTGCCGATTATCTCGCTGCCGTTCTTAAGCTGTTCCGATTTGCGGACGTCGAGCCGCACGGACGCGTAGAATTTGAGCGCTCTGCCGCCGGTTGTGGTCTCGGGGTTGCCGTACACTATGCCCACCTTTTCGCGAAGCTGGTTTATGAATATGACGATGCAGCTCGATTTGGCGATGGCGCCGGAAAGCTTGCGCAGCGCCTGGGACATAAGTCTTGCGTGAAGACCGACGTGCGAATCGCCCATATCGCCGTCGATCTCGTTCTTCGGCACGAGCGCCGCGACCGAGTCTACGACCACGACTTCGACAGCGCCGGAACGGACGAGCGCTTCGGTTATCTCGAGCGCCTGTTCGCCGTAATCGGGCTGGGACACGAGCAGAGCGTCGGTATCTACGCCGAGCGCGTGCGCGTAGATCGGATCGAGCGCGTGCTCCGCGTCGATGAACGCGGCTTCTCCGCCCGCTTTCTGCACCTCCGCGATTATATGGAGCGCAAGAGTCGTTTTACCGGAAGATTCCGGGCCGAAGATCTCTATTATCCTGCCCTTGGGAACGCCGCCGATACCCAAAGCGATATCGAGAGAGAGCGAACCGGTGGGAACGCTTTTGACTTCCATACCCGCGTTTTCGCCCAAGCGCATAATGGCGCCTTTGCCGCACTGCTTTTCTATTTGTGCAAGAGCCGTTTCAAGCGCCTGTCTTTTACTGTCCTTTGTAGCCATATTTTACCTCCGTCGAACTTTTGTTCTTTTTTATTATAACACGCCGCGTACGGTTTGTCAATCGCTTTTTCTTCATTTTCACGTCTTTTGTCGGTTTATACATTTTTCGTCAAAAGAACATAAAAAAAACTTTTGTTTTGTTGAAAAGACATATATACAAAACCGCGATTTTGAGATAAAATATTATCACAATGAAATAAACGGCAAGGAGAAACAACATGGCGGCTAATTCTCATCACGGCAAAATGGGTCTTATCGTAATGCAGAGCTGCACGCAGCTCGGCACAGAGGTGGACCAGTTCATCAAGCAGTTGAGAAACGAGGATGAAAGCGAGGAAAGCTATATCATCCCCATTCAGGAGATCCGTTTCAGCAACGGCGAAGGCAAAGTAAAGATCAACGATTCGGTCCGCGGCAGAGATATCTATATTCTTTGCGACATAGGCAACTACAGTTGTACCTATAATCTTTACGGACACGAAAACTTTATGAGTCCGGACGAACACTTCCGCGACATCAAACGCGTGCTTTCCGCCATAAACGGCAAAGCCGACAGGATAACCGTGCTTATGCCGCTCCTTTATTCCTCGCGCCAGCACAAGCGCAAAGGCAGAGAATCGCTCGACTGCGCGATGGCTCTTGAAGAACTGCAGGCGCTCGGAGTCGACTGCATACTCACCTTCGACGCGCACGACCCGACTATCTGCAACGCCATACCCAGCACTTCTTTCGAAAACATATATCCCACCTATTCAATGCTGAAGCGCTTTATTCAGAACGAGGGCGACGATATATTCAAGGATAATATGACGGTCATCAGCCCGGATACCGGCGCGATGGACCGCGCGGTGTATTACGCGAACGTGCTTGGGCTCGACGTAGGTATGTTCTACAAGAGGCGCGACCACACGCGAATAGTAAACGGCAAGAACCCGATAGTCCAGCATGAATACATAGGCGGTCCGCTTGAAAACAAGCGCGTGCTTATAATCGACGATATGATCGCCTCCGGCGAATCGGTTATCGACGTTATCAACGAGATCCAGAAGCAGAACGTTTCCGACGTATACGCCGCGGTGACCTTCGCGTTTTTCACCAACGGGCTTGAAAAGTTCGACAAGCTTTACGAGGAAGGCAAGCTCAAAAAGATCTATTCCACCAACCTTACCTACGTTTCGCCCGAGCTTATGAGCCGCCCGTGGTTCGTTCCCGTCGATATGTCCAAGTTCATAGCGAAGATACTCAACACGCTGAACAACGACGAATCGATCTCCCCGCTGCTCGACAGCGCAGCGCGTATCCGCCGCCTGCTCAAACGCTATAATCAGCTCCCGGAATAATAAAACGGCAAACCGAAAAACAGATGCGCTTCGCCCGAGGCGCATTTTGTTCTGTTTGATTTTGATAATATAAAATGTAAAAACATATGAAAAAATGCGAAATTTGTTGTTGACAAAGCAAAATAATTATGTTATTATAACTGTGTATGAAAACTTATGTTTTCTCCTTACTCCGCACCTGTTGCGGGGTCAAAGTCCAAAAGGAGGTGTTAAATGATGGAGCAGAAATCTTTGTACGAAACCGTGTTTGTCGTAAACAGCGCGCTTGGCGAAGAAGCAGTCCAGGCGATCTGCGACAAGTTTACCTCTCTCATTGAAGCGAACGCAGAAGTCGATTCGGTCAATGTTTGGGGCAACCGGAAATTTGCGTACCCCATCGAGGATCTTACCGAAGGTTACTACGTTCTCGTCAAATTCAAATCGGCGCACGACTTCCCGACCGAGCTTGACAGAATTTATAACATAACCGACGGCATTCTTCGTTCGCTCATCGTTAAGTGCGAACAGTAAAACAGCTTCATTTCGAAAGGTGAGGTAAAAAATGGCATTCAACAAAGTTATATTAGTAGGTAATCTTACCGCCGATCCGGAACTCAAAACCACTCCGAGCGGCGTCTCGCTTACAACGTTTTCCATTGCCGTTAACCGCCGTTTTGCAAAATCCGGCGAACAGGCGCAGACCGATTTCTTCAACATCACGGCCTGGCGCCAGACGGCTGAATTCGTCACGCGGTTCTTCACCAAGGGTCGTCCCATACTTGTTTGCGGCAGTCTGCAGACACGCACCTGGACAGACAACAACGGAACCAAGCATTACGCTACGGACATTATAGCCGACGAGGTTTCTTTTGTCGACAGGAAATCCGATAACCCCAACGCGGGCGGATACAACGCACCCGCGCAGAATGCCCAGCAGCCCACCTACAGCACCCCTACGGCGGATTCGGGATTCGAGGATCTTTCCGCGGATGACGAACTGCCCTTCTAAACAATCTGACAAGGAGGAACACCATGGATAACGAACAGGTCGTTGTAAACGAAGAAGAAGAGATTATCGAAGAAGCTCCCGTTTCGGAAGAGACCGAAGCCAAAGAGCCGAAAGAAAATAGAGAACCCAGAGAAGCGCGCGAACAGCACGACCCGGCAAAAGCCGCTTTCCGCAACAAAAGAAGGAAAAAGGTCTGCGCTTTCTGCGCCGATAAGATCGACTACATCGATTACAAGGATATCAACCGTATAAGGAAGAACCTTTCCGAGCGCGCGAAGATACTTCCGCGCAGAGTTACCGGTACCTGTGCCCGCCACCAGAGGCAGCTCACCATCGCTGTCAAGCGCGCAAGGCATCTTGCTCTTATTCCTTATATCACCGACTGATCTACGTCGCAAACGGGCAGGCATTATTGTCTGTCCGTTTTTTCGTTGAGGGAACGCCATGCTTGAAAAGATAAAAGAAATACTTAAAGCCGAGGGGCTGGAAAGCGCGGGTATGCTTCCGATAAGCGAATGCGAGATAATAAACCCGCGTCTGCTGCCGGATTTCGCAAAAAGCGCCGTGATGTTCACGATCCCATACCGCACTTTCGATACCCCGGCTTCGGACGGGTTTTCGGAATACGCCCGGATGTACGATTACCACAAATTCGCGCGCGGGCTTTACGAAAGGATAGTCCCCGCCGTCGAAAGCGCAACGGTCGCAAAAGTCCGCGGCTTCTGCGACCATTCGCCTATTAACGAAAAGCTCGCCGCCGCGAAATGCGGTTTGGGCGTTATAGGGCGCAATTCGCTGTTTATCGACAAACGCTACGGCAGCTTCGTTTTCCTCGGTTCGATGATTACCGACGCGGAATGCGAAGAGCGCGCGAAGCCGGTGGAATACTGCGTAAACTGCGGCAGATGCGCCGAAAAATGCCCCGGCAAAGCGATAGGCGAAAACGGGATAGCCCCCGCGAAATGCCTTTCGTCTATTTCGCAGAGCAAGCACCGGACCGAAGAGGAGCGCCTGTTGCTGCGCGAAAACGGCGTTATTTGGGGGTGCGATATCTGCCAGCTCGTCTGCCCTTACAACGATACCGCCGAAAGATCGAAGATAGCTTATTTCAAAGAGACGCGCAGAGAAAGAATAGACAAAGAATTCATCGAATCGCTTTCCAAGGAAGAATTCGAAAAATACGCGTTTTCTTACAGGGGCAGAAAGCTCGTGCTTGAAAATATCGAAAACGCAAGCGGCAAAACACTTGACTAAACGCCGCCGGGATGATAGAATACATATTGTTATAAGGTTTTAACGGAGGACGCCATGAGCGCAAACGAACAAATAAAGCAAATATCCCAGCGCATTTTTTACCTGCGCGACGCTTTGGATATTTCCGCCGAGGAAGTCGCGGAGCGGCTGAGCATTCCTTTGGAGGAATATCTTTCCTACGAGCGCGGCGAACGCGATATACCCATAAGCATTATTTACGAAACGGCGGCGATACTCGGAGTCGATCCCACGGAAATACTTATCGGCGAAGCGCCGCGTATGTCCGAATACTGCGTCACGCGAAAGGGCCACGGCGTTAAAGTGGAACGCTTCGCCGGGTATTCCTTCGAGGCGCTCGCGCACAACTTCATCGGGCGCGACAAGGAACCGATGATAGTAACGATTAACGCTTCGGACAAGCACGCCGACCTAGTTTCGCATTCCGGGCAGGAGTTCAACTATGTGCTTTCGGGAAAGATCGGCGTTACCGTCGGCTCCCGCACCTTCGAGCTTTCGGAGGGCGATTCGATCTACTTCAAGCCGTCGATCCCGCACGGGCAGTACGCCATAAGCGAAACGGCGAAGTTCCTTACGATAATAGATAAAGAATGAACACGGGATTCCGCAAGAAAAAGCAATACGGGCAGAATTTTTTAACCAATTCCGCCATTCCGCGCCGCATCGCGCAGGAAAGCGGGATAACAAAAGAAGACGGCGTTATCGAGATCGGTCCCGGGTTCGGGATCTTAACGCGCGAGCTTTGCGCCGCCGCGAAAAAAGTGGTTTCGGTGGAGATCGACGGCGAGCTTACCGGAATACTTAACGAAAAGCTCGCGGACGCCGGCAATTTCAAGCTTATAAACGCCGACATACTCGAACTCGATATAAAAAAACTGATCTCGGAAGAGTTTGACGGCATGGAAGTCTGCGTCTGCGCCAATCTGCCGTATTATATTACTTCCGAAATAGTTATGAAGCTGCTGGAGGGCGGATACGGCTTCCGCAGCATTACCGTTATGGTGCAGAAGGAGGTCGCGGAAAGGTTCACTTCCCTTCCGGGATCGAAGAACTTCGGCGCAGTTACGGCGGCTATCAGCTACTACGCCAAAGTAAAAAAGCTTTTCACCGTAAAAGCCGGTTCGTTCGATCCGAAGCCGAAGGTCGACAGCGCGGTGATACGTTTTGACGTTTACAAAAAGCCCCCGGTCGAAGTCAACGACGAAAAAACGCTTTTCGCGGTGATACGCGCCGCTTTCTCGCAGCGGCGCAAAACGCTTGCGAATTCGCTGTATTCCGGCTTTGCGGAAAAATATTCGAAAGAAGAGATCGCGGGAATACTGCTCGCTTGCGGCGTTGATCCGAACGCCCGCCCGGAGGTTCTGGGTATAGAACAGTTTGCGGGAATAGCGAACAGTTTTTAATATAAGCGATGCAAAGTGTTTTCTGCAAGCCAACCGTAAGCGCCGTAAGATGCTTTTCTTACAAACAAAAGGAGTCGATCCGTAACGGACCGGCTCCTTATATTATTTTCAATATGTGATTAAACTCTCTTTTTGTTCCTGTCTTCAAGTATTTCGGCTTTTGTAAGCCTGTACTTTGCCGCTATATCGTCCGCGTAGCTTGCGGAAGAATCGCCTGGCAGTATCTTAAAGAACCTTTCGTGCGTGGCTTCATCCAGATGTAAAGTAGAACGCGAACAAAAGCAGCGGTATGGTAATAATACTCAACATACCGAATGAACCCGTAAGCAGCGCGGTGAAAACGGTAAAGAACAGGATCAACCTGAACAGAAAACTCTTTGCCGGAGATAATATTAAACGTTTTTCATCGGCGGCGCCTATGATGATTTCGGTAATCGAAGCAAATTTATGCATGATTCGTTAAAACGTATTGTACCTTATGATCTCCAGCGAGGACGCGATAAGGCGCGCGGAACCCTCGACGCCGAAACGCCCGCTGTCGACCATAAGATCGAAGTTGTGCGGATCGCCCCAGTTTTTGCCGGTATAGAAGTTATAGTAAGAGGCGCGCTTTTTGTCCGCCTTCTGTATCGCTTTGCGGGCGGAGTTATCGTCCGAGCCCGGGAACCGGTTTTTATAATTCTCGACGCGTTTTTCAATGGAAGCGTATATGTAGACCCGCAGAAGTCCTTCGACTCCGGCAAGCACGTCGTCCGCGCAGCGGCCGATTATTAAGCAGTCGCCCGCTTCGGCGATCTTTTTTATTTCCGCGGACTGTATGTTGAACACCCGGTCGGTAAGAATATCGTCGTGCGTGCCGAAATGGATAACGCTGCCGCTGTAGTTGGACATCGCGAGCGAATAAAGGAAGCTTGAAGTCGCCTGCTCGTCCGCTTTTTCAAACGTTTCCCGCGGGATGCCGTGCTCCTGCGCGATACTTACGAGCGCTTCTCTGTCGTAAACCGGGATACCGGTTAGCTCGGATAGTTTTTGCCCTATCTCGGAGCCCATGGATCCGTACTGCCTTGCGATCGTGATTATCCTTTTCATTTTACGTTCTCCTTTCGGTATTGCAAAATCATAAAGATTATGATATAATAAATCAGTTATAATAACTATTATGAGGTAATGATGAAATACGAAATACTGCTGTTCGACCTTGACGGGACTCTTGTCGACACGCTTGAAGGCGTTGTAAAGTCCGCACAGTACGCGTTGAAGCACTTCGGCATCGACGAAAAGATCGAAGATATGGACTTTTTCCTCGGCCCGCCGCTGCGCTATACGTTCACGACGCATTACGGTTTTTCCGACGAACAGGCGGCCCAAGCCATTGAAAAATACCGCGAGCGCTACCGCGTTTACGGCAAGCTCGAATCGCGGCTATTCCCCTGCTTCCCCGCGATGCTGGACGAACTGACCGCCGCCGGATACCGGCTCGGAGTGGCTACTTCGAAATACGAAAACAGCGCGGTGGATATTCTTTCCTACCTCGGCGTTGCCGACAGATTCGAATATATCACCGGTTCGAACGCGGACGAGACCATAAGCGAAAAGCACGAGGTGATTCTTGAGGCGTTAAGGCGGTTCGGCATTCCCGACGAAAAGAACAAAGCGCTTATGATAGGAGATATGAAATACGACGATATCGGAGCGCGTAAGGCAGGGATCGATTGCTGCGGGGTTTACACCGGCACCGCTTTTCCGCCGGAGCACGAGCTTGCCGGCGCGACATATATTATGAGCTCATTCGACGCGCTGCGCGAATTCCTGCTTTCCGCGGATTAACGTTTTGCGGTATTGTTTTCCTCTTTTTCTTTTCTTTCCGCTTCCTTTGTTTCTCCGCGCGTGCGGAACAGCTCGTTTTCCCTGCCGGTTATGCGGCACATAAAGTCCGTATAACGGCGTTTTGTCCCGCGGTAGTTAAACAGAAGTAATATCCCTATGATTATTGCGGCGGCAAGTATAACGTTGGCAGTATACAGCGAGGCGCCGCGCGACTCGGCATAGAAGCGGACGATAAAAGCCAAAGCGTTATCAAAGCGGTGAAAATATAATCAAGTACGCTTTTGGTGAATATACCTTTTATACAGCTGCGCCCGCCTTCGCCGCTTATTTTTCCGCGAAAGACCGCGGCATACGGTTCATGCACCTAATTGGATTTGCGGATAAGCTTTATCCTGTCGCCGTTTCGCTTTGATACAAAAATCAGATCCAGCGTTTCGTCGCTTCCGGCAAACCGTGCGGAGGAGGTATATTCATCCCGGCGGGATATAAGTTCTTCTTTTGAATAATCGCTTTCGAGCTCTACCATCCGGTTTCCTCCGTTCGCAAATCTTATTCATAACTTATTTTATCACATTTTTTCCCGCAAGTCAATCACAAAGAAAGGAGAATAACGTTTGAAACGCCTGTGGAAAGCAATCAAGTATTTCGGCAGAAAGGTATCCGCGAACCGCATGGGCGCCTATTCGGCGCAGACGGCTTTCTTTATGTTTCTTTCGCTTATCCCGCTTGTGATGCTTTTGCTTACCATGCTTTCCAAATTCGGGACCACCTCCGAAGAGATAATAAGCAACGTCCAGAACGTCGCGCCGAGCTTCCTGCTGCGCTTTTTGAACATTTATCTTGACGAAATAATCGACGTCGGGAGCATTTCGGTAACGATAGTTTCCGCCGTCGTGCTGCTCTGGTCCGCCTCACGCGGGGTGTTCGCCATAATCGGCGGGCTCAACTCGGTTTACGAGGTAAAAGAAAAACGCAATTTCTTTGTGCTTCGGCTGCTTGCGATACTTTACACCGTCGCGTTCATTGCGATGATGCTTATCGCACTGCTGCTTATGGTGTTCGGCAACGCTATCGGCGAATACGTTTATTCGGTGATGACCGACCTAAAGGGACTGGTGTATATCATTTCCTCGCTGCGTTTCATAATCGGCTTCGTTATGCTGGTGCTGTTCTTTATGCTCGTCTACAAAACGCTGCCCGGCGCGAAGGTGCGCTTTGCGGAGCAGATACCCGGCGCCGTTATAAGCAGCGCGGGCTGGGTCGCGTTTTCGATACTCTTCTCCTTCTATATCGATAATTTCAGCAACTATTCGAACATCTACGGCTCACTAACGATAATAATCGTGCTGCTGCTGTGGCTTTACGGCTGTATGTATATTATGTTCATCGGCGCCGAGGTGAACTTTATACTTTCTTCCAAGCTGCGCGAAATAAAGCAGTGATTTACAATATATGGATTTCGCGCAAGAATTTTTATAATATCTATTGCAACGTCTGATATTTAATGTTATAATATAATAACATATACTGTATGGAGTGAAAAATGCTTTTTGCCGATCTTTTATTCGTTTTCGTTTTCTTTACTCTGTGTATCGCGTGCTACTTCATAGCGCCGAACATAAAGATAAAGAACATAGTGCTGGTGGTGTTTTCCCTGCTGTTCTATGCGTGGGGGGAACCGAAGCTCGTGTTCCTGTTCGTGTTCAGCGCGCTTGTGAACTATCTGCTTGCGCTGCAGATAGATAAGCGGCGCGGCACAAAATGGAGCAAGGGTTTTCTGGCGATCGCGCTCGTATACGACATAGGGATGCTGTTCGTGTTCAAATACACCGATTTTATGATAAACAACATAAACGGCATATTCGGCACTTCCATCCCGCTTTCCAAAATAGCGCTTCCGCTCGGCATCAGTTTTTATACCTTCCAGATAATCTCCTATATGATCGACGTTTACTGGGAAAAGGTGGCTGTGCAGCGCAACTTCGGCAAGCTTCTTATGTATATCTCGCTGTTCCCTCAGCTTGTCGCCGGTCCCATAGTTCGCTATGCGACCATCGCCGAGGAGATAGATGACCGGCGCACCACCGTCCAGGACGCGTACGACGGGTTCAAGCGGCTGATCATCGGTCTTACGAAAAAGGTTTTGCTTGCAAACAACCTCAACCTGATAGTCGAAGCGTGCTTCGGAAAGGATATCGCGCAGGCGACGGTGCTGGGCACCTGGATAGGCGTTATCGCCTATTCTATGCAGGTGTATTTCGACTTTTCGGGTTATTCGGATATGGCGATAGGTATGGGCAGGATATTCGGCTTCCATTTCGACGAAAACTTCAAGTATCCGTTCATATGCCGTTCAATAACCGAATTCTGGCAAAGGTGGCATATCTCGCTGGGCAGCTTCTTCCGCGATTACCTGCTTCCGGTGCCGATATTCGGCAAACGCCGCCAGACGCTTTCGCTGTTTTTGGTGTGGTTCACCACCGGTCTGTGGCACGGCGCGAGTTGGAACTACGTTATCTGGGGCTTGTATTTCGGGCTGTTCCTTTATATCGAAACGAAGATCGGCAAAAAACGGCTTAAAAAGGTGCCCGACGTACTGATGCATATTTACAACAAGATAGTTATCATAGTCGGGTTCGGAATATTCTATTTCACCGATTTCGGTATGCTCGGCAACTTTTTCAAAAACCTTGTCGGCGCGAACGGGAACGCTTTCGTCGACGGAAAGACGGTGCAGGCGCTTCAGGATCATCTGTTCATAATAATCATCGCGGTGATCGCCTGCTTCCCCGTCGCGAAGCTTCTGAAAAAGCTGTTCGACAAGACGAACCCGGCGGTGCAGTCCGCGGCGTATATATGCCTTACCCTCTTCCTTGTCGCGGCGCTGTTCACCGACACGGTGATACTCGTAAGAACGTTCAGTTCCAACAACCCGTTCCTTTACTGGAAGTTTTAGGAGGCGGACATGAAAGAAAAAGTTCTTAAGATTTGCCTTATCCTCCTCGTGCTCGTGTTTGCTTTTATGTTCGTGTTCACGGTGTTCTTCAAGCATACGGAGGAATCGAATTACGACAAACTTTCCGAATGGCCGGAATTGAACGCGGACAGCTATTTCTCCAGCGAATATTTCAAAGGCGTTATGCACTGGTTTACCGACCACATCCCCGGGCGCGATACGTTTATCGATTACGAAGCGCACGTCCGCGCGCTGTACGGGCTCCCGCGGGACGAGGAAGTGATCAACCGCGGTGGCAACGACGTCACGGACGAATCGTCCGCGGCGGAATCCTCGGAAGCGGTCTCCGATCCCGTCGAATCGTCGGAAGCGCCCTCCAAGGACCCGGTGGAATTCAGCGAGGTCTCGTTTGAAGACACCTCCGGCGAGGTGAGCGAATTCTCGCAGCCGGACAGCGATCCGGAAGGCGACGTCGAGCTTTGCAACACCGTGCTCGTTATCGGCCACCGCGGTCTGGAAGTGTTCTACGGCAACCTGCCCGGCGCCGAACGTTACGCCGGGATACTCAACTCGCTTGCCGAAAAGCTGCCCGAAAACGTTACGCTTTATTCGATGGTCATACCCAAGGCGGGCGCTTACTATATCTGGCAGTCGAAGCAGTTCGGTTATACCGCCAACGCGAATAAAGAGAATATCGACAGGATATCGGAACTGCTTTCCGACAAGGTGGTGGACGTGAACGTTTACAATACGCTGGGCGTTCACTCGGACGAACCGATCTATTACCGCACCGACCACCACTGGACGGCGCTCGGCTGCTATTACGGCACGCAGGTGTTCGCGCAGAAAGCCGGAGTTACCTGGCACGACCTTTCGGATTACGAAAAGCACACCCGCGAAGGATACGTGGGCACGCTTTACACGTTTTCGAACAACAGTCCGAAGCTGGGCGATTACCCGGAGGATTTCGATTATTACGTTCCAAAGACCTCCTATACCGCCGAATACGGCAACAAAGAAGACCTTTCCGGCTTGTTCCCGCACGAGCAGGGGCTTTATTGGGACATTGCCGACAGCCAGAGAAGCGGCTGGTACTTCATGTTCATGTACGGCGATATCTTTTCGGCAAGGATAAGATCCGATACCTGCAAAAACGGACGCAAGCTGCTGGTTGTTAAAGACAGCTACGGCAACCCGGTGCCGCAGTATCTGGTGGACAGCTTTGAAGAAATATACGTTGTGGATATGCGCGAATACAAACGCACCATAACCGAAACTGTTGAAACATACGGAATTACCGACGTACTTGTCGCAGAATGTTCATTCTCGGCGGTCGGAGGAATAATACTTGATAAATTAGAAGGAATCTGCAAATGAACGTTAAAAAAGCATTATCACTGATTATCGCGCTGTTTACCCTGCTTTCTTTCGCCGCCTGCGATTTTTCGGGCGAGAAGAACAATTCAGTCCCCGAATCGGGGATCAGCACTCCCGCTTCTTCAAAAGCGGAAAGCACGGTTTCGCAAGACGAAAGCACCGGCCCGAACGTTATCGAAAAAACGTTTACCGGAGTAAACGTGCTTCTTGACGGCACCGACGCGCTCGAGGATTCGGGCTACACGCTCGACAGCGTGTTCGACCGGCAGATAGACGTTACCGTCAGAGGCGCGGAAGAAGACGTCAACTCGCTTATGCTTGCCGATATTTCCGCGTATATAGACGTTGCTTCCGTCGCGGACGAAGGCGAAGCGGACTTTCTTATCTACGTAAACGTGCCGGATAAAGTCGATTTCGTTTCCGCTTCCGAAAGCACCGTTACCGTAAAGATAGTAAAACGCGAAGTCGAGATCGTTCCGGTCCAGGACGGCGACGCTTATATGCAGGGCGGCATAATCATTACCGGAAAACGCGGGATGGAACCGTTCGGAGGCACCGCGGCTTACGGCGCTGCCACCGCGAAAACGATAAACAACTTTAAGAAGGCGATAGGCGACGGCGTTAACGTTTACGTGCTTGCCGAACCGCTTGCTTCCGCGTTCTACGCGCCGGAAAAATACGCGTACGCGATCAAGAACCACAAGGATTGCTTCGAAGGTCTGCGCGACGCGCTGGAAGACGTTAAATACGTCGACGCGCTCGGCGCTTTAAGTCTTCACATCGACGAAGATATTTATTCCCGCACCGACCACCACTGGAACGCGCTGGGCGCCTATTACGCCTGCAAAGAGTTTGCAAAAACGGCGGGCACTCCGTTCGACGATCTTTCCACCTTCACGGTGCAGAGCGAAAGCGGTATCGTCGGATCGCTTTACGCGTTCTCCAAAGCTCAGGTGCTTAAAGACAACCCAGATACCTTCGTTTGGTACATACCCACGCGCAACCACAGCGTCAGCTATTACAACGTAAACAACTTTTCCGGCCCGATAATGTCCGATAAAACGCTGTTCTCCAACGCAAGCGGGTATATCAAATTCATCTACGGAGATTCCTACACCACCGATATAATCACCGACGTAGGCAACGGCAGAAGACTTCTCGTTTTCAAGGACAGCTACGGCAACGCGCTGGCTCCCTTCCTCGTTTCGATGTTCGACGAAATAATCATCGCCGACTTCCGCGAGTTCCAGGTGGATACACGCGCGTTCATAAAAGAGCACGGCATAACCGACGTGTGCTTTGCGCTGTGCGCGTTCGCGACCGTCAACGCGGGCAGCTACGTCAACAAACTCGTTGCAAACATGAAATAAGGAGTTGATTCTATGGCCTCGGCAGGATATCCTTTCGATCCCGCGGAAATAACCGAAAAGCGCAAACGCATCAAGCGCGAGCTTCTTGCCGACGGCACGAAGCGGATAAAAAAGAATATCGCGGTGCTCGGCGGATCCACGACAAACGATATCGTTTCCGCGTTGGAGGTATTCCTTCTGCGCGAAGGTATAGAGCCCGCGTTTTACCAGTCGGAATACAACCGCTTCTGGCAGGACGCGATGTTCGAAAACGCCGAACTGCGCGAATTCAAGCCAGACGTGATATTTATACACACGTCCTACCGTAATATCGCCGCGTTCCTTCCCGCGGCTTCGGCTTCCAAAGAGGATTGCGAAAGCGCGCTTAACGAACGGTTCGATTACTACCGCAGGATGTGGGACCGCCTGCTTTCGGAATACGCCTGCCCTGTCGTTCAGAACAACTTCGAACTGCCGCCCTACCGCATAATGGGCAACCGCGATTGCTTCGATAACGCCGGGAGCGTGCGCTTTATAAATACGCTAAACGGTATGTTCGCCGACTACGCGCGCGAGCATCAGGGGTTCTATATAAACGATATAAACTACGTTTCCTCCTGCGTGGGGCTCGACAGATGGCACGACGAAAAGGCGTGGTGTATGTATAAATACTGCTGCGCGGTGGACGTTATACCCTATCTTTCTTTCAACGTTTCGCGCATAATAAAATCGCTGTTCGGCAGGAACAAAAAGGTGCTTGCGCTCGACCTGGACAACACGCTTTGGGGCGGCGTTGTCGGCGACGACGGCGTGGAGGGGATCGAAATAGGCGAAGAGACCGGGACCGCCGAATGCTTCAAGGGTTTTCAGACTTACCTGAAGAAGCAAAAAGACATCGGCATAATGCTTACTGTCGCTTCCAAGAACGACCACGAAAACGCCGTTGCGGGGCTGAACCACCCGGAAGGCGTACTGCGTCCGGACGATTTTATAGTGATAAAAGCCAACTGGGAGACAAAGGACCGCAACCTTGCCGCCACGGCGAAGGAGATGGATCTCGGTATAGATTCCTTTGTATTCCTGGACGACAACCCCACCGAGCGCGCGCTCGTTTCGCGCAGTCTGCCCGCGGTTTCCGTCCCGCCGATGGATTCTCCGGACGAATATATACGCACCGTTGATAAAAACGGGTATTTCGAAGTAACGAATTTTTCCGCGGACGACCTTAAACGAAACGATATGTATAAGGCGAACGTAAAACGCGCGGAACAGATGACGGAGTTCACCGATTATCACGAATACCTGTTAAGTCTGGATATGCGCGCGGAGATACTTCCCTTCTCGCCCGTGTATATGCAGCGCATATCGCAGTTGACGAACAAATCCAACCAGTTCAACCTTACGACGCGGCGCTATACCCAGCCGGAGATCGAATCAGTCGCCGCGGACGGAAATCATATTACGCTTTACGGCAAGCTGGAGGATACCTTCGGCGACAACGGAGTGGTCTCCGTCGTGATAGGCGCCGTCGACGGCGCGGTCTGCGATATCGAGCTGTGGCTTATGAGCTGCCGCGTGCTTAAAAAGAACATGGAGTACGCTATGCTCGATACCCTTGCCGGCGAATGCGCAAAGCGCGGGATCACGGAGCTTGTGGGGCACTACTACCCCACCGCGAAAAACGGAATGGTAAAAGAGCTTTACTCCGATTTCGGTTTCACCAAGACTTCGGAGGACGAAAACGGCAATACCGAATGGAGATTAAAGCTTGAAGGTTATAAGAACCGAAACGACGTAATAAAAATCAATCAATAAAGGAGTACCGCCATGGCAGATAACATCAACGAAAGATTAAACGAGGTTTTCAGAAACGTATTTGACGACGATTCCATTAACGTAACGCGTGAAACCACCGCCGACGACATAGAGGATTGGGACAGTCTGGAGCACATCCGTCTTATCGGCGCGGTGGAACGCGAATTCGGCGTGAGATTCACAATGAAAGAAGTAAGCACGATGAAAAACGTCGGCGAGATGATGGACATAATCGCCGAACGCGGATAGAGGTAAAATATATGGAAAATACAAATCAATATATCTGCCAGTGCTGCGGTATGCCGCTTGGCGAAGAAACGTTCAGCAAAGAGCCGGACGGCAGCGTAAACAAAGAATACTGCAAGTGGTGCTATGCGGACGGAAAGTTCAGGTATTCGTCCATAGAACAGCTTATGGATTTTATCGTTCCGCACATGACGAACGAGAATTATTCCGAAGAACAGGTACGCGAATACTTCGGAAAACTGCTTCCCCAGCTTAAGCACTGGAAGCAACAGTAACGCGGAATACAAAAAAGCCCGAAAACGCTTCGGGCTTTTTTATTTGTTTGCTTAATCAAACGTATTCAGTTTTTTGCCGAAATACCCGGCGGTCTGTTCCAGCTCTTCTAACGAAGGAGCGTTAAGCGGTTCCCTGCCGGAAGAAATGATCTTCAGCCTTATCTCCGCCGCTTTTGCAACGGTGTGCGCCACCCCGAACGCGTCCTTTATCGACGTGCCGGAAGCGAACAGACCGTGGAACGCCCAGATCACCGCGTCGCGTTCGGGAATAAGCTCCGCGGTCGCGTCCGCAAGCTCCGGGCTGCCTGGGATACGGAACGGCACCACTCCCACTCCGCGCGGGAATACGAACGGGCATTCCGTAAGAGCGCTCCAGAGCGCCGTGGTGAAGCTTTTGTCCTCTAACGGCAAGACGTTCGTTAAAACGACAAGATCGGCAGGATGGCAATGATAGACCGCCCTGCGACCGTCTCCGGCGCGTTTGAACGCCGCAAGCGACAAAAGATGCCCGCAAAGCTCGCTCGTGGGCTTTTCGGCGCCCCAAACCACTCTGTAGCCGCTTCCTCCGCCGCACACTCTGCAAATACAGAAGCTTGTTTCGTCCATATCGGTGAAATAGCTCCCCGTCGCGGTGGTGAAGACGTATTCGCCGTCCATTTCCGGCACCGCGCGCGCAAGCTTGCGCGGGGGGCGCGTTTCATCAAAGCAGGGCGAAGCGGAAGCAACCTCCTCCGGCAAGAGCCAAAGCGAGATATTCCCGGCGTTGCGCTCGTGCCAGCCGAAAGCCGCGCCGATAGATATAAACTTTACCACTTCGCGGTAGAATCCGAGTTCCGTAATACCCATATCAGCCGTTCTCTATAAGGTCGCAGATCACGGGCGCGAGTATCTTCGCAATAAGCTTCCTTCCCTCCTCGGCGGGATGAACGCCGTCGGCGGAGATAAGCGCGGGCGCGATCGCGTTTTTCCCGGTGGACGCCTGAGCAAGCAGACCGTCAAGCGGAATGAATCTGTCGGCGTACTTCATCGCCAGCGCGCGCGTTTCGTCCAGTTTCGGATCAAGGTCTTCGCGGTAATTATCCCGCCCCATACCGTATATAAGGAAACATTCGATCATCACGATCCTGGCGTGAGTTTTTTCTTTTATGGCTTTAAGTATCGCTTCGTAATTTTCGCGGAACTGTTCGGGCGTCGTCGGATCGTTCATATCGTACCTTCGCCAGGTGTCGTTCACTCCGATAAGGATGGTAACTATATCGGGATCAATATCGATTATATCCTTTTGAACGCGCGCCAGCACGTCCTTGGTGCGGTCGCCGCTTACTCCGCGGTTTATGAACTCCGCGTCCGGACAGCGCTCCTTAACAAGCTCCGCGGTGTATTTCGGGTAACCCTGCCCCAAATCAAAATGATCTTCTCTTATACGCGAAGCGTCCGTTACGCTGTCGCCCTGAAACAGTATTCTCATATTAAACCTCCGTTTGCAACGTTTTTTCTCGGTCGGATCCGAACGGCCGGTCGCCGGCTCGTTCGCAAATACGCCTTTTCCGTTACGCGCAGACATTATATCATTGTATAAAATATCTGTCAATACTTTAGTGAAGAAGATAACGGTCTCCCTGCTGTTCGTTTGCTTGTTTCAGCGCGTGAAGAGCCTGATTTTTGCATCGGAAAACAGTTATTTTTTCAAAAAATATTGCGTTTTTAAGTTTTTCTGTGATATAATTACGCAAACGTTTCAACAATGCCGGCGCGGGAGTCCGGGCGCGGCGGATACAAACGGACGGGGTGATAAATATGGAATACAGAACGGAACGCGACAGCATCGGCGAAATATCCGTTCCCGCAGATAAGTATTGGGGCGCTCAGACGCAGCGAAGTTACAACAATTTCCGTATCGGCAAAGAAAAAATGCCGGAGGAGCTTTTGCGTGCGTTGGCGCTTGTGAAAAAGGCGTGCGCGCGCGCAAACCGCGCCATGAACGTACTGGACGACAGGCGCGCTGATATCATCTGCCGCGTATGCGACGAGATACTGCAAGGCAAGCACGATTCGCAGTTCCCGCTTTCGGTATGGCAGACGGGAAGCGGCACGCAGACCAATATGAACTTCAACGAGGTAATAGCGAACCGCGGCAACGAGATTGCGTGCGAAAAGCTTATACACCCCAACGACCACGCCAACCGTTCGCAAAGCTCAAACGACGTCTTCCCCACCGCGATACATATCGCGGCGGTGCTTGCTGTCCGCCGCCGGCTTGAACCCGCGCTCGAAAAAATGGCCGGCGCGCTCCTGCGGCTTGAAGAAGAGAACAAAGGGATCATTAAAGTCGGGCGCACACATATGCAGGACGCCGTGCCTATTGCCTTTTCGCAGGAAATAAGCGCCTGGAGAGTGATGATCGAAAGGTCTTCGGACGCGGTACACAAAGCTTCGGAGTGTCTGCTCGACCTTGCGCTCGGCGGCACCGCGGTCGGCACCGGGATAAACTGCCCAAAGGGTTTTGCCGAAGAAGCGATAAGGATGATTTCCGAAGAAACAGGGATATGCTTCCGCCCGGCGAAGAACAAATTCCACGCGCTTTCCGCAAAGGACGATATCGCTTTCTCGCACGGCGCGCTCAAATCACTTGCCGCCGATCTTATGAAGATCGCAAACGATATCCGCCTGCTTTCTTCCGGCCCGCGCAGCGGTATCGGCGAAATAACGATCCCCGTGAACGAGCCCGGCTCTTCAATAATGCCGGGCAAGGTGAACCCCACGCAGTGCGAAGCGCTCACAATGGTCGCCGCGCAGGTTATGGGAAACGACGTTACGGTGGGCATCGCGGCCTCGCAGGGGATATTACAGTTGAACGTCTATATGCCGGTGATCGCGTATTGCTTCCTGCAGTCGGTCGGCTTGCTCGCGGATGCGGCGGAATCTTTTACGGAGCACTGCCTTTCCGGTATCAAGGCGAACGGCGAAAAGATGGCATTTTTCCTTCGAAGTACGCTTATGACCGTTACGGCGCTGACGCCCCGCATCGGCTACGACAACGCCGCCGCGACTGCGAAAGCCGCTCTTGAAAACGGCACCACGCTTAAAGAAGAAGCCGTGCGGCTGGGGTTTTTAACGCCGGAGGAGTTCGATGAAGTATTCAAACCGGAAGAAACGGTTTGAACCGAAAGGAACGGTAAAATGAATTACGCCGAAGAATCGTTAAAAAAGCATTATGAATGGAAAGGCAAGCTGGAAACCGTGCCGAAAATGGCGGTCAATAACAGCAAAGACCTTTCGCTTGCATATACTCCCGGCGTGGCGAGCGCCTGCTTAGAGATACAGAAGGATCCCGAAAAGTCCTACGCCCTTACCGGGCGCGGGAATCTTGTGGCGGTCGTTACGGACGGCACGGCGGTGCTCGGATTGGGAGATATAGGTCCGGAAGCCGGTATGCCCGTAATGGAAGGCAAATGCGTACTTTTTAAGACCTTCGGCGGCGTCGACGCGATCCCGCTTTGTATCCGCAGCAAAGATACGGATGAGATAGTGAACACCGTTGCCCTGCTTGCGGGCAGCTTCGGCGGTATAAATCTGGAGGACATCGCGGCTCCGCGCTGCTTCGAGATCGAAAAAAAGCTTAAAGAAAGATGCGATATACCGGTCTTTCACGACGATCAGCACGGCACGGCGGTGGTGGTGCTGGCGGCGCTGTTAAACGCGCTGAAGGTCTTGGGCAAAGAGATCGGCAGAATAAAAGCCGTGATAAACGGAGCCGGGTCCGCCGGGATAGCAATAGCAAAACTGCTTCTGTCCGCCGGACTTAAAAACCTTGTTTTGTGCGATAAACAAGGGATTCTCTGCGAAGGCGACGCCTCGCTCAATCCCGCGCAGGCGGAAATGGCGAAATCCACCAACCGCGAGCATAAAAACGGAACGCTGGCGGATGCGTTTGTCGGCGCCGACCTGTTCATCGGCGTTTCCGCGGGCAACCTCGTTACGCCCGATATGGTCCGCACAATGGCGCCGGGCGCCGTTGTGTTTCCGATGGCAAACCCCACGCCGGAAATAATGCCGGAGCTAGCGCTGGAAGCCGGAGCCGCCGTGGTGGGCACCGGACGCAGCGATTACCCCAACCAGATAAACAACGTTCTGGCGTTTCCGGGTATTTTCCGAGGCGCGCTGGACGTCCGCGCACGCGAGATCAACGAGGAAATGAAGCTTGCCGCCGCCTATGCGATCTCCGGCCTCGTTTCGCCCCGGGAGCTTTCGGCGGATCATATCCTGCCGCTCGCCTTCGATCCGCGTATCGGGCCCGCCGTGGCTTCCGCAGTCGCCGACGCCGCGCGCAGGACCGGCGTCGCAAGGATCTGATATTATTTGCGGATAAGCGGGCTTTCGCCGAAGCCCGCTTTTAGCTTTGCGAATAAAATAAATAATTCGCCGATATACAATCTTTTGCCGCAAATCACTTGACAAGCGATATTGTTTATGCTATAATTCACGCGTTGACGAAAAATATCTGGGTGTGGCGCAGTTTGGTAGCGCGCTACCTTGGGGTGGTAGAGGCCGCTGGTTCAAGTCCAGTCACTCAGACCATGCTGAGTGTTCATAACGCAAGTGAGTTATGGACACTCAGCTTTTTTATATTTTTTATATTTGTTACTGCTTGCAGGCTCGATTGGGCCTGCTCTTTTTCTTTCAGCGGATATTGCAGGTTAAGCGGTTTTATAAAGCGCGTAACGTAACCCACTATGACACTTTCACCCGGGCTGAAAAGATTCAATTCGGTTTATATTGATAATTCTCTTGATTTTAGCAAAAATATGTGCTAAAATGAATGTGCGACACAATTCTATATCGCCTCTATTAATGAGAGACCGCATTTTTATTTGGTAAAAATGCACTCTCTTTTCGTGCGTCTCTCATAGATGGCGGAATTGTGTCGCAGCAATCGGAGTTGTGCGTTTTTCGGTGCGTAGCTCCGGCTGCGCACTTTTTTATTCAATAAGGAGAAAGAAAAATGCAAGAACTGAAACTGACGGGCTTTCCGTCCATCGACAAGCCGTGGCTGAAATACTATAAAGAAGGCGCTGAAGAAAGAGCGCTCAATATCCCTGAAAACAAAACCGTTTGGGACGTTATTGAAGAAAAACTATATGAGCATATCAACATTCCTGCAATCGAATACTTCGGCAGAGTCATTTCTCGAAAAGAGTTTATCGACCTTGTTTATACTTGGGCAAAGGCATTCAAAGCAATGGGCGTAGAAGAAGACGAGATCGTTGCGTATTACGGCCCGTTCTTTCCTGATGTTGGCGCGATGGCGTTTGCGCTGAATATGATCGGCGCATGCGCGTATTTCTTAAAACTTGCCATATCACCCAAAGCGCTTGCCGAAGAAACTAAGAATTGTAGATTTGCGATATGCTTTGAGGATATGTGGAAGAATGTTGCTAATGAGTTTTCAAAAGACCGTTTTAAAAATGTTATCATAATAAACGCTATAGATGGAATGGCAACACCGAAAAAACAAATTGCTTTTCTTTTGAAAAAGTTAAAGTTCAAATCAAAGAATCAATTCAATGGAGAAAAATACTTTTCTGTCAGAGAGGCAAAGAAACTAGCAAAGACATATACGGGCGTTGTTAAAGCACAGTTCGCTCCCGATCGCCCCGCTTTTATTACTTCTTCAAGCGGAACTACCGTTAATGGAGTGGTAAAGGGGTGTGTAGCAACCAACGAATCGATTGTTTCTCAAATTTTCATAAATGTTAATTCAGAAGCTAAATGCTCCCCCGGGGATACGTGTATGACAAATTTTCCCCCAACAGCTTCGACATCTTTGGACTGCCTCTTTATAATCCCACTGTTTGAAGGGTTAACGACTATTTTTGATCCACGTGTTTCCGAAAACGATTTTTACAATCAGCTTACCCGCAAAAAGCCAAATTTAGTCATCGCCACAGGAAGTATGTGGGAAGCTTTCTTTAATACTATTTCTCAAAAGAATCATAAAAATATTGATTTAAGCCATAGTAAATCCTGGATTATTGGTGGCGAAGGAACAGATATTCAAAAATTTCGAAAATGGAATAATATAGTTTTAAAATCTAACGGAGATAAACTAACATGCGGTTATGGATCGTCTGAACTTTTTTCTGCCATTTGTCGCTGGATGTCGTTCATTGAAAATGATTATTCAAAACCAATTATGAGCGTTGGAATTCCATATGTAGGAATTACAGTGGGAATATTCGACAAAAACGGAAACGAGAAAAAATATAATCAACGTGGTGAACTATGGATAAAAAGCAAATCCGCGATGAAGTGCTACTACAACAAACCGGAACTAACTTCACAGACAAAGATCGACGGCTGGATTCATACCGGTGACCTTGCAGAAATAGATGAGAACGGCTTTGTCTATATTTGGGGCAGAGTAAAAGATACTGTTGAAGACAATGTAGGAAATAAGCTGTATTTGTTCGATATAGCATATAAAATAAAAGAAAAAGACTTTATTGATGACGCGATCGTTCTGCAAATGAAAACAAACAAGGAGACTGTTTCGCTTGTTGCGCATATTGTTTGGGACGGAAATCCTTCTGTTGAGGAACAAAAAAAGCATTTTAAAGAACTCAATGCGCTTATGGAGGACTACCTTCCGTCGACTTTTGAAATGGCGGCGTATTCCGTCCACAATATTATGCTGCCGTATTCGCCGACTACCTTGAAAAAAGACAAAAACCGCCTGTCAAAACAAACAGACGGATATATTCAGGTGATTGACGGCGAAATCAAAAACATTAATTTCGTGATGGGTGATAACGATAAATACAAAATGATTATCAAGGATTAAATCGATTACCACGCACTTGAAAAACAGGTGGAAGAAATGAGCAAGAGATGAGAAATTTTCACTTGCGTTATGAACAATCGGACCAAAAATCCTCGGATCCGTCTGGGATCCGGGGATTTTTTTGTTTTGAGAACTTTTTTCTTTGCTATTAGATTTTACCTCTTGCCCCAAAAAACTCAGCGCCGCCGGGCGCAGTCAAAATGCCGGAAACAGATTGACTTTTCGCCGGAAAAACGTTATACTGTTTTGGTATAAAAGGTTTTTAACAGGTGTCAGCCGGATCCCGCGGAGCGGGGCGATCACATCCCCGGAGCGGGATAAAACCGTAAGGGCGCAGCCGGTTTTATGACTGATGACAGCGAAGAGATATACAAATGCAACGCGACGCATCGTCCGTATATTCAACTATGTATGGGGGAATTGAAACATGAACAAGAATCCAACCGACAGCAATGCAAAAAAGAGCAATCGTCTGCCCGTTATAATCGGAGCGGTCGTATTATTGATCATCATCATTATAGTTCTTGCGGTCTGTCTGAACAAATGCGGCGGCGAAACGAACGATCCGTCCGGAGCTCGATCCGACGGATCGATAACGGATGATTCCGGATCCGCCGCGTCCGCGGAAACGCCGGGCGCGGAGTCCGGTACGGAGACCGGTACGGAGTCTGAAACGGTTTCCGGCACTTCTTCCGACGACTCGCCGGCTCACGTTCACACTTTCGGGGACTGGACGGTTTTGAAGGAGCCCGACTGCCTTACTCCCGGCGCGCGCGAGCGCGTTTGCTCCGCCTGCGGCGAGAAACAGACCGAGGAGCTGTCGCCGCTGGGGCACGAAGGGCACAATAACGAATGTATAAGATGCGGCAAAAAGGCGCTGACGGCAGATCATATTGGTTTTGCGCCCTATCCCTACGGCGACGGGATGTGGATAACGAGCGTTCACGGTCTGGACGATTCCGATCTGCTGATCCCGGACGTTCTGGACGGGCAAAGCGTTACCTGCATCGCGGCGCAAGTCTTTGAAGAGAACGAAACGATCGAGACGGTCTCGCTGCCCGACAGCGTCACGCAATTGGGGACCTTCACGTTTTACCTCTGCCCGAACCTGCGGATGATCCGTTTCGGCAAAAACATCGGCAATCAGTACACCTCGATCACCGGATACTGTCCGAATATCGATTATCTGGTCGTCCCGCCCGAAAACACGCTGCTCCACAGCGATCACAACTGCGTGATCGAGACCGAGAGCAAAAGGCTTTTGTACGGGTGCCGCAACAGCATCATCCCCGACGACGGAAGCGTTTTGATCCTCGAATACACGTCGTTTCAAGACTGCACGGGACTGACGTCGATAGTCGTTCCGTCGCCCGTGACCACGATCGAGAATTGCGCTTTCAACAGTTGTGAGAGTCTCGTTTCCATCGAGATCTCCGACAGCGTCACGTCGATCGGAGAGGAAACGTTTTTATTCTGCAAATCCCTGAAAAACGTGCGCCTGCCCGCGCACCTGAAGGAACTGAATACAGAACTGTTCGAGTTCTGCGAATCACTTGAAGAGATCACGATCCCGGACGAAGTCGAAGAAATCTACAGCGGGTGTTTCTACGGATGCACGGCGCTCAAAACCGTCCGTCTGCCGGAAAGTCTGAAAACGATCGGCAATTATGCGTTCCAGAAATGTTCGTCGCTCGAAAGCATCACGCTTCCCTCGGGGCTCACGCATCTCGGAGAGGCGTTCAAGGAGTGCTCGTCGCTGAAATCGATAGTCATTCCCGACGGCGTGGAGGAACTGTTCACCGGCGCGTTCATCGACTGTACGTCGCTGACCGACGTAAAACTGCCGAAGGACCTGATCAGGGTCCCGAGACTCCTATTCAGCGGCTGTACGTCGCTGACCTCAGTCGCAATCACGAACGGCAACGAGATCGAGGAGTACGCGTTTTCCGGCTGCACGGCGCTTAAGAGCGTTACGATACCCGCGTCGGTCAAATACATAAAACAGGACATTTTCGAAAACTGCACGTCGCTTAAAAGCATTAACTATAGGGGCAGCGCGGAGGACTGGACGAAGATCCGCATCAGCTCTTCCAACGACGTGCTTGAACGCCTCTCGATCGTATACGATTATAAGGAATAAACCGTTAAAACACCTGCAAAACGGCTGCGCGCCGTAAGAAAACAGCGCTCCCGCCGCACGGCTCCGCCGGAAGGCGGCTTTGGGAATCGCTGAACTTTGCGAAGGAGGAACGATATATGAAAAAGACAATAATGCTGAAACCGATCGCGCTTTTACTTGCGGCAGTAATGCTGCTGTCGCTTTACGCCTGCGGATCGGAAAAAAAGCCCGGCGGCAAGACCGAACAAGCAAGTATAAGCTCGCTGTACGATTACGCCAAGAGTCTGGAAGCGGCGGGCAACAGCGAAGCCGCGGCGGCGGTATATGAACTGATCGCCCGGGGCGGCGGCGCGGAGCTTATTGAAAAAGCGCACGATGATATCCCGGCGGTAAGGTCCTCCGACGAGATCGGACAAATCGAAGAAGTGTTCGACCACGTGAAAGGAGGCGGCGGAAAATGAAAAAAGTTTTCGCGCTCCTTGTAACGTTTTTCTTGCTCTTTTCCGCTTTTGCGGCGTCTGCCGTTTGCGTTTCGGCGGCGGACGGCGACGAAGGGATCGGCGTTCCCGACGATGCGTTCGACGGCGGTTATACCGAGTATAAAGGCAGCGACGGATCGGTAACGCGGGTGTTCGATAACGGCAGCGTAAGCACCAAAAACAAGGACGGCTCCGTACACGCGGTCGATTATAAAGGAAACACTTATTCCGAAAATACCGACGGCAGCTCCACCATCCGCACTACCGACGGATTTGTCGCCACGGAATACAATGACGGCAGGAAGAGTCTGACCGAACCGAACGGAAAGACGACGACGGTGAACAGCGACGGTTCGTTTTCGGAAAGCTACGGCGTGGGACTGACGCTTGATTATGACGCGGACGGCGGACTGACCGGCGTCGGGATAACCGGAAGCGACGAACGGATAGGTACCGACGAGAACGGTTATTATAAAAACGGCGTAATAATCGGCCCGAACGGTTCAATGCTTACCGTTACCGACGAAGGGATGCGGTTTGTGAACAAAGACGGCACCGTTTATGACCACACCGATCTCGGGAACAAACAAACGACTTCCATCGAATGGAAAGACGGGTCCCATTGCACGTCGGAAACGACGGTTTCGTGGAACGGCAATGAAAAAACCGAAAATACCGATTTTTCGCTTACCGACGCAAACGGCGAGCAGTGGAATGCAAACGTCCAAACGAGTTTTGATGAAAACGGCGAGCCGAAATATATTAAAAACAACGTGGTGCAGTGGACCAGCTCCGACGGCTCGTCGCTCTGGATGGACAACAATTCCGAGGCGATGAACTTCCGCGGCAAGGACGGGACCGTTATGGTCGTCGACAGCAGCGGCAACCTTACCGAATATAAGGACAGTAATACCGTATGGAACGTTAAGTATGACGAAAACGGAAACGTCGAATCGGCGGATATTACTTTCTCCGACGGCGCCAAGATGATAAAGAACGCCGACGGAACCGCGTCGTTTACATTGCCGGACGGCACAAAATATGAGTCCGACTCCGACGGAAACGTTTTTAAAAACGGCGAGCAGATCAAAAAAGACGGTCAATGGCTGCCCGGAAAGGAAGAAAGCGAAAAAGCGCCGGATGAAAGCGGTCAAAGCGAGCAAAGCAGTCAAAGCGAGCAAAGCGGGCAAAGCGAACTTGCCGGATGGAACGGCACATTTAACGGAACTGCGCTCCCGAAGCCCGAAACTAAAGGCACCATTACAGAATGGACGGTAAAACGCGATTCGGTCACGATCCGCATCGACGGGATGAGCTATCAGGAGTATATCGACTATTGCCGGAAGCTCGAAGCACTTCCGGGCTGGACAGTCTACGGAGGCGAGGACACGGCGCATTTGCCAAACGACTACAACGAACGGGCGAAGGTCTATTTTACCGGTGAATACAGCAATCTGCCGCATATCTCCGTGCAGTATTACAGCGACAAGACGTGTCAGCACAACAAGCTTCCGCACTTCTGTATGTTCGTATTCTACGAATGGTAAAAACGAGCAGATACACTTTTAGCGCAAAATAAGAAGAATAAATCAAAGAGCCGCAAAACCTTTTAGATTTCAAGGTTTTACGGCTCTCTTATTCTATTGCGCGTTAAACGTATCTGTGCTTACGGAGCGATCACGCCGTCAGACTTTCAGAGCGCCCGTGCCGATGATCCGCCCGGAGATCCGGCTGAACAGCATGAGCCCGTTGCCCTTGAATCTTACGTTGACCTTGCTCCCGATTTCGTATGTAACGCCGCCGAAAACGACGCCGGTCAGCAGGAAGTTGCCTATACGGAGACGTACCGTAGTCTCCATACCGGTCGGCATCGCGCTGTAGATCTCGGCCTCTATCCCGCCGTCGTCACATATTTCGATCATTTCCGGACGCACGCCGATAACGTAATCGTTCTCAGTCGGCTCCGCGTCCTGTTTCGCGGAATCGTCGACCATAGCAACGTGATATTTGAATACGGTATCCTTGTTGCCCTTTTCAACGTGTTTTTTGTTCTTTGCGAGCTCCGCTTTCGCAGCTGCGCGTTCGGCGTCCGCCTTCTTTTCGGCTTCCCGCCAATTTGCGATGTCGATCGGTTCGGCAAAGCTGAAGGTCGCCTTTTTATCGTCCAGGACGGTGAAGTCCATACTGCCTTCGTTTTGCGTACCCACGGCGTCAATGAAATTGATCGACGGGCTGCCGACGAAGTCCGCGACGAACAGATTGTTCGGCTTGCCGTAGACTTTAAGCGGAGGATCGTACTGCTGAAGCACGCCGTTTTCGATCAGACATATCTTTGTCGCAAGCGTCATTGCTTCCATCTGGTCGTGAGTGACGTATACGAAGGTCCTGCCCGTGGTGAGGTGGAGACGCTGCAGCTCGGAACGCATTTCCAGGCGAAGCTTGGCATCGAGGTTGGACAGCGGCTCGTCCATAAAGATCACCTCCGGCTCGGGAGCCAGGGTACGGGCTATCGCGACGCGTTGCTGCTGACCTCCGGAGAGTTCGGACGGATATCTGTCAAGGAACATTTCGATCTTGACGACGCGCGCGACGCGCTGAACGATCTCGTCGATCTCCTGCTTGGTGTACTTTTTGAGGTTCTTCAAGCCGAAGGAGATGTTCTGATAAACGGTCATATTGGGCCACAAAGCGTAGTTCTGGAAGAGGAATCCCACGTGCCGCTTGTTGGCGGGTACGTTTATTCCCTTCTCGGAGTCGAATACCACGGTGTCGCCGATCTCGATGCGGCCCGAAGTCGGCGTTTCGAGACCCGCGATCATACGCAGGGTGGTCGTTTTGCCGCAGCCCGAGGGACCGAGCAGCGTAACGAAGGAGCAATCGTCGATCACCAGATCGAGGTGGTCGACCGCATAAAAGTCGCCCCAGCGTTTTGTTATGTCAGTCAATACTATTTTCGGCATATTATCCTCCTATTCCCTTGTCAAGACTTGCGCCTGTTATCTTGTTGACGAGGGCGTTGCAAATAAGAATTGTTACGATCAGTATAAGGTTGATACCGCTTGAGAACGCGTACAGTCCCATCTCGTCGAAGTAGTCGAGCTGCGTTGAAAGGATAAGCCCCTGACCGCAGAGCAGCATAAACAGCGACAACTCGCGCAGACAGGTCATGAACGGCAGCAGAAAGCCCGATACTATCGAGGATTTCTGTATCGGCACGATGATGCGAGTCATCCTCTTGCGCCACGGGATATCCTGAATTATCGCCGCCTCTTCGATCTCTCCCGAGAGCTGCAGCATCGAATTCAGCGAGCTGCGGCTGGCAAACGGTATATACTTGACCGTACCTACTATGATCAGCAGCCAGTATGTATTGAAGAGGTTTATCCCGCTCGAGAAGAGCTTGAAAAACGCTATACTGACCGCTATCGAAGGCATCAGGTACGGCAGGAAGGCGACGCTGTTGACGTAGCCCGCCAGCTTTGAACGGCGTTTTTTCGATACGGCATAACCGATCAGCGTTCCTATCACGCCGGCGGCGAGGGCGCAGGCGACCGATACGAGCATCGTGCCTCCGAATCCGCGCCAGATCATCTCGTTGAACAGCATTCCCTTCTGACCGTACATACCGTTTTCGGAAACGTTCTCGCTTGTGGTCCACCACTTCGTGGTTAAGTTGTCGGTGTTGAAGGTCTTTAGGAAGCTGTAGTCGCCCGGGTTAGGCAGGAAGGTCTCGAAGGCGAACGAAATGATCGGGAATATACTGGTGAAGAAGGTTATCAGCACCAATATGATCGCTATTACGATCTTTCCGACCTTTCCGAGATTGATGACAGACGTCTGCCCGGACTTGCCGGTAACTGTGGTATAGCTCTTACGGCTCTTGAGCGAACGTTGGTTGAAATACATTATGCCGATGCCGAGCAGCATCATAATGACCGCGAGAATACTCGCCTGACCGGCCCGGCGGTCGTTGATCTCTATATACCTCGTCGAAAGAGTTGTCAACCCGAGGAAGTGAGGCACCGGGTAGGAGCCCATCGCGCTTCCGAAAACGAGGAGTATCGTCGAGAGAATGGCGGGACGTATGAGAGGAAGCGTGACGTGCGTCATTATCTTCCACTTCGGCGTATTTAGTATGGTCGCCGCCTCCTCGAGGTTGGCGTCCATATTTCTGAAAATACCGCCTATCAGTATATATGCGAACGGCGCGTAGTGAAGCCCCAGCACCAGAATGCTCGGGAACATCCCCGCACACCACCATTGAGGCATCGTTACGCCGAAAAGCCCCGCGAGAAGTCCGTCCCTGTTGCCGGTTACGGCAACCGAATCGAACATATTTTTCCACACGGTCGCCAGAGTCCACTGGGGCATTATGTATGGAAAAATGAATATCGCGCTAAGGTATTTTTTGAATCTAAGGTTGGTCCTTGTGACCAAAAATGCAAACAGACCACCGTATAATATAGAAACGACGCAAGATCCGACGGCGAGTATCAGCGTATTTAGAAGCGGGTTCCACAGATTCTGCTTTGCGATAGTGCTGGTGAAAAGGTCGGTGTAATTCACTATCGTGAAACCGGACGATCTGCCCGTAAGATTTGCGTCTATCGTACCGGGATGGATCTTGAGGGTATCCTCTACGATCGCCACGATCGGCGCAAATGTGGTGAACGTGCAGATCACCGCCATGATCACCAGAATCGTATTCTGCGGCTTGGAAAAGAAAGTCTTGATCTTATTCCATATGACTGCCCGTCTGTTTGCCTGAGGAGAGAACGTCATCTGCATGGTGAACGATTCCTTTCAGCTTAATTGCGTCCGCCGCCGTACTTTGCCGGCGGCGGACCGGAAACGCGGGCGGCGTTATTCGCCGCCCAGTAACATCAAAGGCGTCGAAAAGGACGCCTTTGATGGTTTAGGGTTTTTGCCGATTTATTTTATTTATCAGCGGCGGGGGTGTATTTGTCGAGAGTCTCGATCCAGGAGCCGACAGTGAACGCGACCTTTGCGCAGTATGCGGGATCCTCAAGAACGAGTTTTCCGTCGCCTACCCACCAGTCGTAGCCGCGGTCGTTCTTTACGGGGAACTTGTTCTCGCCGTCTACATAACCGCCCTTGGCGTGGTTGTGGAGCTCTTCGTTCTCCTTTGCGACCTTAGGATTGGAGGAATAGCCGCCCATGTCTTTGCCCCAGGCCTCAAAGCCCTTCTGGGTGCAGGTCATGTACGCGATGAAAGCGCAGGCGGTCCAGGGCAGCGGGCTGTTGTCGGTGACGAACAGATAATGGCAGTAGCCGTAGCCGCCTATGCCCTCGTAATTGTCCTCGTAAGCCGCGACCTTAACGTTGTTCTTGGACTTGGTGTCGGATTCTTCGATGGAACGCAGCTTGGAGTAAACGAGCAGACCGAACTGGTCTACAGCGGAAGCGTCGACGAGGTTCTGGCAGATAGGTCCGTCGTCCTCAACCTTGTTGTAGGAGCCGACCCACAGTTTGATCCAAGCGAGAGCGTATTTGCCGTTTTCGCCGAGTCCGAAATCTTTTGCGGTTTCAGCGAGCGCGTCGATAGTGGGCTGGAAGTATGCTTTTTCTTCGGCGGTGAGCTTATCGAAAGCATCCTTGAGATACTTGGAGTACTCATCCTTGGTCAGCATATAAAGGAAGTTCTTGCCGACGATCTCGGAGTCGATGTCCATAAACTGACCGTGAGCGTCTTTTGCGACGAAATCCCAGCAGTTGTCGAAAGTCTTGGTTCCGACGGAGTTGAACATGAACACCTTATTAAGAGTCTGCAGCGGGAGATAGCCTTCATACTTGTCGGCCGAAACGCCCTTTGCCTCTGCCCATTCCTTCGGAATGAAGGTGTCGAGGATACCGGTCTGGACCATCTTGCTTTCGATCTGGTTGCCGTCCTGAATAAGAGTCATTGCGTAAGTACCGACAGTCTTCTTGGATTCTGCGGTCAGCTGGTCGAATATCTTGTTGTTCTTCGGCTGCTGCCAGTCAAATTCAAGAGTATAGGTGCTGTCGATAGTCTGGAGATACTCAATAAACACGGGAAGCGCGCTCTTGCCGCGGCTGGAGTTGCCGACGCCGTAGAAGGTCTTGCCCTTGGATTCTTCGATCGCCTTCTTGGCAAGCTCTTCAAGAGACATGCCCTGTGCCTGTTCGATGATCTTCTGAACTTCGCTCTGTTCCTTTTTGGGTGTGGAAGAGCAGGCGGACAGCACAAAGGGGATCACCATAAGTGCTACGAGTACGAGTGCCAGGAGTTTTTTCATAATAAAACCTCGCTTAATAAAATAATAAAATAAAGCCAAACCGCCGGACGAATATAGCAGTGGGATATTCGACCTTCCGGCCTGTTACTTACTGGAACATTTTACATCTAATTCGCTGTTGTGTCAATATTCTTGGCGATAAATATACACTGTAAATCTCATTTTTATCAAATAAGACTAATTACGAGATGATTTTTTGTGCATTTTCACTATTAAATCTTTTTTACGACAAAAAACCGCGTCCGCTTCAAAACGCGTCGGATCTTTAACGCGGATGAAGAGCCGCTTTGATCGCGTATAAAGCGTTTGCAAACGAAACAAAAAGCCGCCGGTTCAATTTGGAACCGGCGGCTTGATGATCCTTTGTATCTGCCGAATATTGACCGAATCGCATTATATGTACGATTTGTTATTCGGGTTTATTACGTTTTGTTTTACGCCCAGGGATTGCTGCTTTCGGGTTTGCGGATATCGGGAAGCAGGAACTGATCCCACAGATACCACTTGCCGTCTTTTGCTTCGCGAAGAACGACTTCGCGGGGGTTGTCGGCGCCTCCGGAGCGGATGAACAGTTTAACGTATCCCTCGTTCTCGTAGGAATAAGGATTGGTGCTTACGGAGATCGTATAGGGTTCCGTGGGAACGTAATCGTTCTGCGGGGTAGCGCCCTTGAAATAGGACCTCGGAACGTAATCCTTATCCATAAATCTGTCTTTAAGGAACTGCAGATCCATTCCGCTTAAAGGTCTGGGCCCGCGGAGATAGTTCAGCATTTCGATGGAAGCGTCTTTGTTTTCGGGATAGAAGCAAAGCGCGACAACGGTGAGAGCCGCGGTTTCGAACGGGCTGGTAAGCGCCGCCTGCGGAAGCGCTTTGAACCCGGCGACGTCATCCGGCAGCGCGGGAAAAACGATCTCTTCCGTCTTGTTGCCGACGTTGTTCATCGCTTTTTTAGCGGCCTGGTCAACTTTGTTTTTAAGATTATCAAAAAGTCCCATAGTTTATTCTCCTTTTATTTATTTGAGTATATTATATCATACGATTATCGGTTTTTCAAGTAGAATATATGATTTTGGTTCAAGAAAACATCCATTCGAGAACGTATTGGATATATTCGTCCCAGAATTCCCAGGAATGGTTGCCGTGCGATTCGCGGTATTCGAGATCGTAACCGAGTTCGCGCAGCTTATCGCGGAAGCGGAGATTTTCGTTATAAAGGAAATCCTCGGTCCCCACACCCATAAACAGCGACGGCTTGTTTGGATCGTCCCTATGCTTTTCGGCGAGCTTGAACAAATCGTCGTCTTCGGGTACGGCGCCGTCCTCGCCGAATATCGGTACGGTAACGGGGTTTATCCCGCGCGAAGCGATATCGGTCGCGGAGGAAAGCCCGGCGCCCTTGCAGAATCTTTCCGATTCGCGCAAAGCGATCTTCAAAGCGCCGTATCCGCCCATCGAAAGCCCGGCGACGAAGTTGTCTTCCCTTCTGTCGGACACGTTGAAAAATTCACATACGCGGGCGGTCAGCTCCTTTGCGATGAAGGTGTAATACTTCAGCCCGTATTTCATATCCGTATAATAGCTGCGGTGCGCGCAGGGCATTACTACGCATATCCCGTATTTCGCCGCGTAACGTTCTATCGAAGTGCGGCGCATCCATATGGTGTGATCGTCGCTTAAACCGTGAAGCAGATACAGGACCTTGTATTTTGAAGCATTCGTCTCCGCACCGTTTATACCGATCTCGCCGTAGGAGCTTTTTTGCGGTATAACGCAATAGCATTCGGTCTGCATTCCAAGCGCTTCGCTGAAAAAATTAAAAGTAAGAAAAGCCATATTTCCCTCCTGCTCCCGCGGGGGGCCGGAAGCGATCCGCCGCGGACGTTCTTTCTGTTATACTTATAACATATTTTGCCGGACGATTCAATAGTTATTAAGAAAAAGCGCCCCCTTGCGGAGGCGCTTTTTGATTGTTGCGTGATTATGCGAGGTCTTCCCCGCGAGTGAAGTACGCACCTTCAAGCGCGGTATTGGGTTTTGCGGAAGCGCACGCTTCAAGGTCTACGTTTTCGAGTTCGATTATCGAACCGACCTCGATATCCGAGACAGCGTCACCGACAAGAGCGCCGGAGCCGATGGCGATTATGTATCCGCCTTCGGGTATTTCGGTATCGCCTTTTGCGGTGTTCTGATCGAAGTTGAGCGAAACGACCTTATTGTCGGCGCCGACAACTATGAAGGCGAATTCTTTGTAATCCTTGCCTTCGCTTACCACCACAGCTTCCGGCTGCGGAATGGTGTAGCTGCCGAGCACGTTGCGTTTGATCTGTGCGTAATCCGCCACGTCGATCTTGCCGTTGCCGTTGACGTCGGCGCGTTTGAACTGCTCGGCGCTCAATTCATAAGAGCCGAGGAACGCGCGTTTCGCCATAGCGTAGTCGACAGCATCGATAGTGCCCTTGCCGTCTACGTCGCCGAGTATGTAATCCGGTTTTTCCTTGACTTCGGTGACCTCGTAAGGAGTATCCGCGTCCGCGTTGCCTACGATTATGGTTACGTCGGATTCGTTATACCCGTTTACGGTATCGATAGCGATGCACGTTTCGATATACTCTATCTTCTGGACGTTTGTATAAGTCTCGCCGTCGAGCTCTACCGACGCGGTGATAAGGGTATTTCCGTCTTCATCGTTGTCGTAATCGATCTCGGCGATTATCACAAGCTCCGCTTCGTCGTCTTCGCAGGTGAAGGTTGCGACCGCGAGCGAATAGTCGTCGGACCACGTCCATACGGGTTCGCCGTATTCGTGTTCGGCAGCGGGAATAACGACAACGTAATCATCGACGTATTCTTCGCCCATAAATTCGACAGTCGCGAGGTAAACCACCTTGCCTGCTTCGGTATGGGTAGCCGGGGTGGTCTGGCTGTTGACTTCGGCTTCGAGTTCGATTATCTTTTCGTCCTCGACGCGTATAACGGTAACTTTGACAGTGCCGTCTTCGTGCCATTCGAATGTAAGACCGCCGTAAGTATATTCGAGCTTATCAAGCACGACTTCTACCTTATCGGTATATTCGGTTTCACCGAATCTTACGGTAGCGGTGTAAACGGTCTTGCCTTCGGCTTCGAAGGTCGCGGCTTCGGTCTCCGAGGTTATCTTCGCGGGGAGAACGATCTCTTCGCCGCATTCGTCGCAAACCAGTTTTACGGACGCCATGGAATAATCGTCAGCCCAAGTCCATTCCGGTTCGCTGATGACGTGTTCGTGAACGGGAGGAGTGCCTATCGGGTACACCTCGACGATTTCAGCGTCTTCGTCGTTGATCTGGTGAACCGTCATAACGATCTCGGTGTAAACGTCTTTCTGGATAATGGTGACCAGAGCGGCTGCGAACGCGGCTCCCGCTTCTAATCCGTCGGGTACGACGAACGCGATCTTGCAAACGCCCGCTTCGGGGTCATAGCTGTTGGCACAGTATTCAACGTTGCCGACTCCTGCCGTAAGACTGATTATTTCGGGATCGAATTCAAGTTCGACGTAGGCGTTTGTCGCGTCTTCATCGAGCGAAAAGTCGATAAGGAGAATGTCGGTGTTGATCGCCTGGATCTCTTCCTTGCCGCGTACCGCGACCTTGGAGGAAGCTTCGATAACGGGCACCGCGCTTATAGCTTCCGGAGCTTTGGCGGTTTTTTCTTTTACAATGTATTCGGGTTCAAGGTCTGCATCGATCATCTTGCAGCCGAGACCGATTTCGTGACCGATCAGCGAATCATTACCCTCGCCGGGATCGTCGGAATCGTCGGGATCTTGGTTTTCATAAACCCCTAAGAGTAGAGCCGGCCATACGTTTTCACCGACGTTTCCGATGCAAACGGAAGTGTAATAATCATACTCTTCGGTTTCGACCAATTCAAGCTCGTAAATATTGTTTGTATTGCCGTCGAAGGTCGAGAAATAAACATTTCCGTCGTCGCCGTACACCATAGAATTGTAAGTGGTGGAATAATCGTATTGCACAGACAGTCTCAAATCGGTTTCATACAGTTCTAATCCGAGTCCGCCGTTGATGTCCGCACGGAATAACCATATGAAGCCCATATCGTCCATGGCCAGGAACACGTCTGAGGTGTCGCTTACACCAGCCCATGCTATAGATATGAATTGAGATGCTCCGGTGTAGTTGGAAAGATAGTTCTTAAGGTTATAGCCGTAGTTGAACGTATTGCTCATAATGTCGTTCGCGTACAGCAGAAATCCTTCTGCAACGGCGTAAGCCTTATTGGTTCCGTTTGTAACATTGTAAAGGTACGCCATGGCGATGTCTTCCATAGGAGCTCCGAAAGCGGATGTGCTCTCGGATGTCTCCAGGATCTCCAACGTATCGGGATCCATCTTATTGATGTATCCTTGTCCGTCTTGCATGTAGAGAGCATCGCCGAGCCAATCGTAGACAGCCGCTGTGGGTCCGAAGTCAAATTCGCCGATGGCATGCCAGGATTCGTCGTTGAGATCCCATTCGAATTCAAACGAGTATCCGTCTTCATCCTGAAGAACGCCTTCCAAGGTGTTATTCAAAACGAACACTTCAACATCGCATTCCGCATATGCTTCCTCGTCGAGCACGGAAGTTGCGGTGATGGTAGCAAAGCCCTCTGAAACCGCAGTAATAATACCGTTTTCGTTTACAACGGCGACGGAATCATCGGAAGAGCTCCAAATAACGGTGTCGTCAACGCCCCAAGGATCAACGGTCGCGGTGAGTTTTGCGTTCAAGCCCCTGTAAATACGAAGCGCGTCGTTGCTGAGAGTGATCTCGACGTCTTCGTTGAGTTCCGCGGGATTGAGGTTGATCTTGTAGGTGGAAAGGTTGCCGGCATAGTCGTATACCTCTATGAGGATATGCGGATCAATGTCTGCAAGCGTTTCGATGACGCCGTCTTCGATAAGTTCGGTGAAATCGAGCGAGAATTCGCGGGTTTCGCCTTCGGGCACCTCGGATTCGGAAGAACCGTATTCGGCATATTCTTCGCCGCCCTCGGTGGAGATGAACACAGCCGCGATATACTGATTATCGGTAGCCGTGATATCGAGACGGTCAAAACCGCCCTTCTTGGTATCGTAGTGCAGGTCGACGTTATCGATCACGGGAGCCGTGTTATCGATCTTATAAGAGATCGAGTAGAAAGCGCCTTCGCCCAATTCGTCCCAACGGATCGAACCGTCTTTGTTCTGGTAATACTCGTTTGCAAGAACGACGGTAGCGGTAAGCGTGGTTCCTTCTTCAACCGCGTCGCCGGGGGTATACCCGATATTTATATTGGTGTAAGGCCTCTGCCAAACTCCATCCTCCACATAATAGTGAGCCGCAAAATAACTACCGAGTTCTCTTGCATACAGCACTTCGCCGTCTTCGCTTTCAACGGTGACCATACCGCCCACCGAGTTGCGGATCTGCGAATAACGCACCGAATTAAGAGTCGCAGATGCGTTAAGAGCGTTACGTTCGGGATAGTATGCAATGTTTCCTTCCTCGTCGTAATCGTTTATCAAGGGGTTGCCGATCATCATATAAGTATCCGAGGATCCTTCATCATTGTATATGAAGGATTTGATGAAATAGGAAGTGTTGCCGAGAGCAGCATACATATAGGGAACAAGTTCGGTTTGATTGCTAAAGAATTCTATTGCATCGCCGTGGTCGAACATGGAAGGTTCGGACCAGTCGCCGTAGTAACCGAGAACGGGGATGGAATGAACAACGCCGATAGCGCCGTCATAGCTGTCCTGCTCTGCGGCATAGACGTAGCCTTCGATGTATGCGCCCTTATCGTAGAAATCATCGATATCGAGAAGTTCGACCGAAGCGATGATCTGAACGCTTTCGCCCGCGGGAACCATAACGTTAACGCTGTCGATAACGTCAAGCGCGAGATATGCGTCATAGGAATCGATATCGCCGTCTTCATCGATATCCGCGTTTTCCATTTTGTTGAACTCTTCAATATTGCCGATTACGTATTCGAGTATCATTTCGATATCGTTATGGCTTACAACTCCGTCGTCGTTGAAGTCGTATTCAAGAGCGGCTTCGTAATCGAACGCTTCGCCGTTTACAGTCCATACAACGTTGGATTCGAGAATTGTCGTCAATGAGTCGAGGTAGGACGCGATCCCAACAGGAACGTCATTCGGGTCCTCAAACATATAGTAGAAGAAAACATCCTGAGTAAAGAACTGCGCATCGAGCAGATAGCTTACGTCTTCATCGGAGAAGTTGTTTATGGAGAACGAAATATCAAAGTTCTTGCTGTAAACCTCTCCGAGCTCGGCTTTGACTTTGGCGTCGGAGGCGGAAGGAGTGGTATCCTCGTCCATAAGAATGAAGGATTTAGCGGATATTACGGCAAGAGCGTCGGCAAGACCCGCGCCCTGTCTGATAACGGGATAGTAGCATCCGGAATCTTCTTCTAAGAGAGGATGCGCTGTGGACATAAGCAGCGAAGTGGCAAGCTGACGTTCGCTTAACCCGGTCTTTGCAATAAGATCGTTTTCGCGGATGTACTGAGCGAGCGTCGCTATGAGACCGCTGATCTGCGGCGCGGCCATAGAGGTGCCGGACATGAGTTCATATTGATCGTGTCCGCCTTTGAAGCCGCCTTCTTTGGAACGGTTGTAACCGAACGCGGAATAGATGTTTCCGCCGGGAGCGGTGATTTCCGGTTTAAGAGTAAGATTTTCGGAAACGCCCCAGGAGGAGAAGTCGGACATGGTGTAGTAATCGCTGTCGTAATACACCGATTCGATGCCTTCGGCGACAAATATCTGACCGGTATAATAAAGCACGTTGCCATCGCCGTCTTCAACGGCTTCGGCGGTTTCTTTGATATACTGTCCATCCGAAAGCAATATGCTTACGGCGGGAGCGGTATAGTTGTAACCGGTGAGGTTCATATTGATAACGCCGGGCTGGTTGTTTACTATAATGGTAGCGATAGCGCCGTTTTCAACTGCGGCGTTTGCCTTTTCGAAGAAAGAGGTCGTACCGCGGTTGCAGATCGCGATCTTGCCGGCAAGTACGTCGGCCACGGCGGCAAAATCATCCGCAGTGCCGGGAGCGTCAACGTAAACAAAATCTTGAGTTCCGGCAAGTGTCTTTATCGGTGCGTTATTGTAATTCGTGATTTCGGAATAGAAGAAGTATTCGTCTTCGTATTCCAAATATCCGCCGGTGTTGCCGTCGTTTTCAACAGAAGCGACGCAAAACGATTCGACGTAAGATCCGGGGCTGCCTACGGTGTTGTATTTCACGTCTTCGGAATAAAGATATCCGGGATAACGTGCGTTCTCGGGCCAGGAATATGCGTTGCCGGCGGAGGTGACCATGGTGAGGTCGCTTCCCTGCAGTTTTTGCAGAATATCCTTATAAACAAAGTTATAAGCATTTCCGGCGGCGCCGGCCGTACCGAGCGAAAGGTTTACCGAATCGGCGCCAAGAAGGATAGCGTCTTCGATAGCGGCAAAATAGTCGCTATCATAGCCCGTGACAGCGCCGAAGTATTTCATAATAAGGAGCTGCGCGTCCGGCGCCTGACCCTGAGTACAGACTGATTCGAACGAGGGAACGAATCCGCCGTCGCCGTCGGGTACATAACGGTTGCCTGCGGCGATACCCGCGACGTGGGAACCGTGCTCTCCCTGAATATCGTTGAGGTGGTTGACGGAAAGGTTATCATCTGCATAGTTGAACGCGAACGGTACTTTGCTGCTTAAATACAGATCGGCAGCGGAAATGTCGTCAAGACGTTCGGAAACATGAAGCTGATCGAGAAGGGCGGTTATTGTCTCTTCGTCGAGCAGGCTGACTTCGACGCCGTTTTCGATATCTTCGGCAATGGCGTAATCGAACGCTTCGGGATCAAACAGTTCGTGTTCATAGTCGAGACCGGTATCGATGATCGCAACTATGCTGCCCGCTCCGGTGTAACCGCTTTCCCAAACGAGTTGGGAGTATGTCATCTGCGAAGCGTTGGACATAGCAGGTTCGTCATCGTTTTTAAAGGTCTTTTCGGGTTCGTGGCTGTTTTCGATAGCGACAGCTTTAACGCCGAGGACTTTTTCGATTTCGCCTATCTTACCGTATTTAACGTTTGCGGAAATTACGTTGGCGGCAAGCGTGAGGTTCCATACTACGTCAAGTTTCTCGCCGCCGAGAGCAACTTTGGAAATTCTGTCGGCAATGAGATTCTGTTTGGCCTTCAATTCGTTGCGGTAGTTTACGGCAACGGAATCTCTGGCAACGGATTTGGCATTTTTGAATCCGTACTTTTCCAGAGTGGACTTGCCGTCAAGCAATATCGATACACGAACGATATCGCCCGGCTTATACTGGTCGGATTCTGTGCGAAGGGTGTTTGCGTTCCTCTTCTGGGCGCCGTGTCCGGCGGAATCATTGCTGACTTTTTGCCAGATGAATCCCGGATCTTCGGTTCCGCCGGCGGCGGCTGCAGCGGGTACTGCGAACGCCGCGACAAGCAGAGTCGTAAGCAACACGGCTAAAACGCGTTTCAATGTTTTGCTCATTTTGCACTCTCCTTTTGGTTTTACCAAAAAATTATAATATATTGTATAACAACGCGTTGGATTTTGCAAGATATTTTTTTATTGTTTCATAAATTTATTATTTTCTATATAAAATAAGAGCTGAAAAACTCATTTTTGAAAGAAAAAACAAATTTAAGGCATAAAGCGCGCGCACGTCGGGTGCTTCAAAGCGCCGGGAACGCCGCGGTTTACATTGACAAGCGTTATAAACTGTTGTATAATGCCTTTGAAAGGAAGTGGACCGATGCAGGAAAAAGCACAGTTGAAATTAAGGATCACTATCGCGCGGAGCACGGCACTTATGTTTGCGCTGGTGACGGTATTCAACGCGTGGCTCACAATGCGCGCGTCGGACTGGACTCTTCCATTCTCTTCGGTCATATCCTCTTACACGATAGCGGTATGCAAAGGAACGGTAGATCTGGAAAACGCGCCGAGAGCGTATATTTATATCGCGATAGCGATAACCGCGATAATAGTGCTGTTTCTCGGGTTCGCGTATTTCAAATCGAAGAACAACGCAAAATGGCTCCGCGGCGTGCTGCTGTTCGCGGCTGTCGACACCGCCGCAATAATCTTCATCCTCGTCAGCTCCGGCACGGTGATCTCTTATATCATAGAGATACCGATGCACCTGCTTCTTATGTATTATTTATATAAGGGCATTTCGGCGGCGGACAAGCTGGACCGCCTGGAAACGATAGGCGACGTAGAAGAATACCGCGGCGAGGAATACGACAATGAGTGCGACAAGGTTTTTGAAATAGGCGCCGGGCACGACGGCAACACCGTTCTGTCCGCGCTTTACAACGGCGAGATCGTGCTTGCGGTAAACGGGACCGTGCTCGACCGGGCGGATTTCGAACCGAAGTACGATTACGAGCTTTCGGCCCAAGCCGGCGGGCATACTTATACGATGTATTATTCCGACGACGAACAGATAATTACGCTTTATGCCGACGGCGAACAGTTTTACAGCAAAAGCGTAAAATAAAAAAGACGCGCCCCGCTTGACCGTGCGGGACGCGTTTCTTTTATCGTTTATATTTCTGTCATGCGGCGTACTGCTTACGCTGCTTTTTGTTTTGCACCGATCTGGTAATGCAGGACGCGACGATCATGATTATACCGGCGGCGACGACTATCGAGCCAAGCAATATGAGTATGCGGCTGATGGCGCCGGCGGCGAGCAGCAGGAACTGAACGATGGATTCGCTGCTCTTGATCGGAATAAGGCCTATGGAGAACGCCGCGGCGGCAAGCACGAACGGGAGCCCGGCGACGACGAAAGTCACGCCGTTATACATAAGACCGTGTTTTGCGGACCTTATGACAAGGAATATGAGCGCCATAAGCAGGACGACCACCACGATGAGCACGATAAGTATCCACTTGGAGAACACGAGGCGGATAGCGGACGCGGCACCTTCGTTGACGTATTTGTTCATCGGCTGGATCTCCAGCTTGGAGAGCGCTTCGCCGTAGTTTTCCTCGAGCATGGTACGCAGATTATCTATCTCGGTATCCGTGATCTTATACCCGATAACGTCGCTTAAATAATCGCGCTGTGAGCGAACGAACGAAATGATCTCGTCGACGTCGACGACATTGGTTTTGATACCGTCGATGACCTTGCTCGCGCGGCGGCTGATAGTCATCGCGACGAAATCGCGGAATTCATCCGAAAGAGCTATCTTGCGGAAGTCTTCCCTGCTGAGCGGCTCCGCGAAATTAGATTGGTCGATGTTATCGTACAAAAAGTCTATCAGCGTGTCGCTGCCGCTTTTAAGATCGAGCCCCATACTCTTGACCTGCGTTTCGTCAAACAGGTCTTCGACTTTGAGACTGTCGATATGAGTGCGGCTGATCGCGTCGTTTATCGCGCTTTCAGTGACCGCATTCTGAACAGTCGCAACAGCGAGCGTGGCTACCAGGAACGCAAACAGCAGAATGCAGATGAATACGGCGGCGATATGAGCGCCGGCGCCTGCTTTCTTGCGGGGTTTTCTTTCTTTGGTCTTGGTTTTAACGGGCGCTGTCGGCGGTACCGGAGGAAAGTTGGGAGCATAGCCGTAATTCCCTGCGGGCTGAACGCCGGCGGGCTGATAGGCGTTTGCGTTATCGGGCTGTATTTCGGGTTCCGAATAGACCGGCTCGGTAACGACGTTAAGCTGTTCTTCCGCGTTTTGGGCGGCTTCCTGCACCTGTTCCGCGGTGTTTTCGACCGCTTCACGGACTTCCCCGGCGGCGTCGTTTGCGACATCTTCCGCCTGCGCGACCGTTTCTTCCGCCGCGGCGGCAGCTTCCGCTTCGACGGTTTCGGCGGCTTCGACTGCTTCGGCGACGGTATCCTCCGCGGCTTCCTGCGCGGTTTCGAAAGCGGCTTCTGTTTCCTGTTCCGCTTCGGCAACCGCGGCGCCCGCCGCTTCGGCGGCGGCGTTTACTTCCTCGGCGGCGGTTTCGGCTGCTTCGACTGCTTCCTCGGCTGCCGCCGCTGCCGCGACGGGAGTACCGCAGGCGCCGCAGAATTTGGCGCCTTCGGGAAGAGCCGCGCCGCAATTCTTACAAAACATATTATACCTCCGTTATTTTCTTGATTTATTTTATTTTAGCGCAAATCGCGTTGAAAATCAATAGCGAAAGGAAAAATATTCTGTCATATGGGAAAAAATCGTGTATAAAACGGCAAACGGGAGCGCATAAGCGCCCCCGTTCAATAATCGTCAGCCGGTGATACCGCTGCGCTCCACGCCTTCGATAAGCGTTCTCTGCGCGAACAGATATATAACGACCAGAGGTATGAGTATCATCAGCCCGCAGGTGTTGCGGATCGCGATCTCATACGTCGCCTGCGCGGCGTATTCCGTATCGAGCGACGAAGGTATTTTAACTATATCCGGCATAAGCAGCGTTTTGGTGTTTGTGAAGAACAGCGAGGTATAGAACCTGTCGGACCACTGCCACGAAAACGCGAACATAAACACGGTTATCATCATCGGCAGCGCCATGGGGATTATTATCTTTATGAAGGTGCGTATCACCCCCGCGCCGTCGACGTATGCGGCTTCCTCCAACTCGTCCGGGACGCCGTTGAAGTATTGCCTCATAAAGTAGATGAACAACCCGTTCTTGAACGCCAGCCCGGTGAACGACAGTATCACCCACGGCCAGTATGTGTTCAGCAGATTCGCCATTGCCGGAGTCGCCTCGGAAGAGCCGAACAGCTTTGCGATAGCTCCGTAAATGCCCCAGATATCAAAATACCTGAACTGCATGAACATAGAGAGCTGTATGGTCTCGTGAGGGACTATCATAGTGAAAATGACGCCGATGAACAGGATGTTTTTGAACTTGAATTTGAACTTCGCGAAGCCGTAACCGACTATCGTGCAGATAAGCGTCTGCGTGATACCGCAGAGCACCGAAAGGAGCGCGGTATTGAACATCGCCTTGAAATAGTGGTTATCGGTTATTATCGCGCGGTAGGTATCCAGCGTGGGATGCCTTGCGATAAGCTTGACCATAACGTCCGTAAAGTCGTCGCGGCTCATAAACGAACCGAAGATCTTCGCGATATACGGGAAAAGTATAACGTAGGAGATACCGACGAGCAGGACGAAACGGAATATCGCCCAGGCGGCTTTCTTTGCGAAGTACCAGGTGAGGTATTTATAGCGGAGACGGGTGAGGAACGGAGTCTTTTCCTGCGCCCTGATCTTTCTCATCGCCTCTTCGCGTTTGAGCTGCTTCTGATATTCCTTAAGCTCTTGTTTTGTCATAGAAGAAGTATCCATAAAAAGCCGCTCCTTTCTTAAGTATCTCTACGCTGATAGAAGACGTATGCCCTGATTATCGCGGCGACTATCACCAGCACGATGATAACGACGAGGAAGTACATCCACGACATCGCCGTAGCGCGGACACGGCCGCCCGATTGCGAGTAGATATTTGAAATATACCGCATCAGACTGTTGGACTGCGAAGTGAACGAGTCGATGACCGTATAGACCGCGTTTACCAGGATCATAGGACTTATCATCGGGAAGGTTATCTTCCAGAAGGTCTCCCAGGAGGAGGCGCCGTCGATATAGCAGGATTCGTAGATCGCCGGGGATATCGACTGCAGACCGGAAAGGAAGATAAGCATCTGAACGCCGGATTTGTTTATGATCTGATAAACGTTGTTGACCAGCGCCAGCACCCTGCCGACGAGCGAGCCGCCGATCGCCATTCCGCCGAAGAGAATCCTGACGTCGACCATTGAAATGATCTGATCGCCGGTGTTGGAGGCGGTGGACGACGAGCCGGAGGAAGAAACGCTTGCGGTATCTCCGCCGCTCATCTGTTCGAGGTTGTCCAGATACGCTTTGTTGCCGGTATCTATGTATTCGATTATACCGGTGGAGACGATGACCGGGATGAAGAAGATCGCCCTGAACACCGCCCTGCCGCGCATCTTCTGGTTAAGCAGGATAGCCATAAACAGCGAGAATATAACGATCGCGGGGACGTTGAACAGCAGACTGCCGACGCTCTGCCCCAGAAGTGAGAGATACTGGGGGTCCTTGAACAGGGCGTAGGAGTAATTCTCGAATCCGACGAATACCCTTTCGAAGCCGCCGCCGACGACGGAATTGAGTTCGCTGAACGAATACCCTATCGAGTCGACGATCATAGGCAGGTACAGAAGCACGAAGCCCACGAGGAACGGCGAAACGAACAGCCAGCCCATACGGGATTTCTGAGTGTCGAGAGAGGTGTGTTTTTCTTTTTTGGGTTTGGGTTCCGCTTTGGGTTTTGACGCCGCGGTTTTTGCGGTTTTTACTTTATTCATTTGCGCCCTCCCATTTCATTATCTCGGTTCCTTTGGCGTCGAACTTTATAAAGCTCTCCGCGGGGACCGTAATGTTCTTTTCGGTATATTCGTAATCGCTTATATTGTAGTTTATAACAAACGAGATACCGTTGGAATAGGTCACGCGCACGACGTTGCCGTCCTTGGTGAGGATCTCATGCTTGCGTATATAAGCGGTCTGAACGTCCTTCAAAGCTTCGTTCAGAGTCTTATAAGCCGCGATGATATCGTTCTTCCAGATGTTGTAACGTACCGAATAATACCTGGATATCGTCGAATACGTCCATTCCTTAAGATCCGAGGTGTTGCTCGTCGCAATAACGAAGTATGGTGCCGCGCCGGATTCGACCGTTTTAAGCAGATGCGCGTTGTAGTCGCCCGCAAGGTTAAGCGGAGTACCCGCGTAGTTCTTGCTTCCGTGGAGCACCATGCTCATAAACGGCACGGACGCGTAGGAATAAACGTATCTCGAATCCTCCAGAGGCATATCGACTATATCCGTAACGTATTTGATCGCGTAGTTGTTGCCGCCGGAAACGAGCACCCGCTTGTTGTTCTGCGAGATCTTGTTAAGAAGCTGCATAACAAGCTCTTTCGAATCCTCACGCGTTAACGGATCGTCGGTATTGAAGTCGGAGGAAAGACTGTCGCCCAGCGAGCAGACGCTTATCGCGCCGACGTTGAGTTTGGAATAATCCTTGTTGCCTTCATCGTAGATACGCATCATGGAGTTCGGAGAGATCACCCAAAGACTGCCTTTAAGATATCCCTGCCAGACCGGGTCGTATTCGCGCTTGAGCGCGTTGCGTTCGTCGATCGTCTGCGATGCGTCGTCGTCCGGGTCGAAGCCGTCGAACCAGGCGTCTCTGTATGCGTACGCGAGTTCGATATCCGGGAACAGCGTCGCGCCGGTCTGATTGGTATAATCGAGCAGTTTCTTGAATCCGTCCTCGCCGCCGATCGATTTTTCAATATTGATCTTTGTGGGGACTTCGGGGATCATGCCCTTGTTGTACCAGCCGGACAGCTTGATGTTTACGTTGTCTATGCCCTTTTCGCCAAGCTCCTTGAGTATGCCGATGGTATCTTCGAAGGTGGTGAGCGGGACGTATTTGGTTATCGGAATACCGAGCACCTTTCTTGTCGCGGGGATGGACCCGAGCGTTTCAAGGTAAAGCGGTATATCCTCGCTAACGTAGGGATTCTCTTTGAGTTCGCCGATACGGATGAGGTAATCACGGTACGCGGCGGCCATATCGGAATAGGATTTGTCCGCGTCGCCGCCTTCAACGGCCTGGTCGCCGTCCTCGGTGCCGTCCAGGATAAAGAGCCGTATCTTGAAGTCGCCGGTGTATTTACGCTTCGATTCGACCGTCCACATCGCGTCGGTACCGGCGGATATACCGCCGTCGAGCACGTAGGAGTCCTTCGGACGGGGGTTGAACGAGGTGTAGATGGAAGCGAAGTTGTGCAGCGCGCCGCCGTAGGTCACGTTGACCTTTGCAAGCGAATCGCCCGCTTCGATGACCGCGAGGTACGCGATCTCGAGCGCGACGTCCACGGTGACCGTTTCCATAACGACGTTTCCGTCGTCGTCAAGCACGGTCTCGCCGGTCTCCGGGTCTATCTTCGGCTGAAGCTCCTGCCGCGTGCTGTCCTTTTCGACGCGCTGATATACGCCGAACGCGGGCAGCCTTGCTATTTCGGTATTCGCTCCGGTAATCGAGTGATAGGCGTAGTCCGCGCCGTAAAGGTTGGTGGAGTTCGTGAACGATTCGGTAAGATCCTTGAAATCGAGCAGCGAACCCGCTCCGTCGGGCGAGAACATATAACCGGAGTTGTTGACGTCGCCCGCGCCGCCGTACGGCAGAATGAGCACGTCGGAAAGTTTGTAGGTCGAGGAGTCGAAGCGGATGTTGCCCGCGTTGCAGCGGATAACTATTTCGCTTCCGTTCTCGTCGCCCTCCACCCTGTATTCGAGTGCGAGCTTGAACAGCGGCGGCACGTCGTCCGAGGACGTATATTCGGTTTCGGCGTGGTCGGCTTCAAGCTGGTCGTAATCGTAGGTGGTGTAGTTACGGACGAATCGTTCGAGACGGAGAAGCTCCTGCGCGGACATAACGGGTTCGCAGATATATATCGCAAAGTTCTTTGTGATAGGATACTGCGTTTCCATCTCTTTTTTACTCTTTTCGGAAAGCGTCGGGTCGTTAAGGTCTTTCCTTATATAGTAAGCCATAAACGTCTTCGCGTCGCGCTTTGAAAGAGAGTTTGCGGAGATCGCGTCTCTTAAAGCTTCGAGCTTTTCCACTCTTATCATACGCGGAACGAGGTAGACGACCTCTTCACGGCCTATCGTGTATTCCACGCGTATGCCGCCGCGTATGTTTTTGAACGTGATCTGATTGTTTACCGCGCAGTCGACGAAGGAGTTCATTTCTTTATCCTTGTCGTTTTCGGAATAGCGGATGAATATCTGTGCGTAAAGCTTTTCTTTTTCGCTCACCGCGGAATCGTTCGTGCTGCCGATCGCCTTGGCGGACCCTATGGTATAAGGGTTGGTGCAGTAGAACGCCGAATATTCGGGTATTTCGCCGCTTTCGAGTATCTGAGCTTTCGTAAGCGTCTGATCCTTTAATTTAAGGATCACGACTTCGCCGGTAAGCTGGTCGGTATAGAACGCGTAGCCGGTATTTACGGCGAACAAACTCATCGGGTCGATATAGCCGCCGTCGCCGGCAAGGCGGTTCCTTACCGAAGTGAACTGCGTGTTGGTGTATGCCGGGCGCTTAAGATCCCATATATTCACTTCCTTGCTCGACGTGTTCGAAGTGTCGTCCGCGAGCGCGGCAAGCGAGGTGAACGAACCAAGGAGTACGGCAAAGCAGATAAATAATACTGTTATTTTAATAAATGAAGTTTTCATTATCTATGCACTCCTTTCTACGACCATCGATAGGACAGTTCGATATAAATATTATGGAAGAATGTGTAGACCTTGAGCACCAGCGCGGAGAACAGCGCGGTAACGAACACTATGAACGCGGCGCCGAGCACCGAGCCGAGCGTTGTGAGTATGTTCTTGCCGAGCGTGTAATCGTGCGTGACCATCATTCCGAAGAAGACGAGCAGCACCATCCAGAAGATCGCTATCGAATAAAGCATTCCGACGATATCGAGCTCGTCGAGCGACATTACGTTGGTGAGCATCGTGCTCGGTACCATAAGCAGCGGCAGCGGTATGAGCGAATAGCAGGTCGCTATGTAAACGTCCTTAAGCGTGCCCTCGCCTTCGAACAGCGTCGTAAGACACCAGTTGCCGAGCGTCCACAGCAGTACCGGCATTATAATGCTCATCGCGGCGAAGTAGTAGCTTCCGCCGCCTTCCGTGGGATCGGAAAGATATCCGCGCCCCGCGGTGTTATAGATGAACGCGAGCGCCGTGATGCCAAGCCAGAAAGTCGCTCCCCGGGCCGAACCGCGTTTTTCGTGTTTCAGGTCCCAGAAGCCGTCGAACGGGTGGAAGATAAGGTGGAACCCGTAAACAACTTCCGACCAGAAGGTGCGTTTGCCTTCGGTCTTTACACCCTTCTTGTTGACCTTGTTGGCGAACTTGAAGAATTTGAGCACGCCGAATATCACAAGGAACACCACAAGCGGGATCACCCACAAATATTTTTCCATCCATTCCTTGCGGTACATCTTGTACGCTTCGGAATATTCGGTATACGCGGAAGCGTATTTGTAGTTCTGCATCGCCTGGATGTAATCGCCGCTTCTGTATAAGCTGTCGCCTATGCCGACGTAAGCGGCGTCGTAGTTGTTGTTGCGCTGCAGGATGCTGACGTAGTAGCCGACCGATTTTTCGTACTGCTTCGCTTCGGTCACCTGAATGGCTTTTGCAAGCAGGTCGCCGTAGTTGGTACGCTTGAACACCGTAAAGGCGTTCTTGCTGCGGTCGAGCAGCAGCATATTCGTGCCCTGATAATCTATGGCGACGAGGTTGGCTATGTTGCCGAGCTGGTTGCCTTTATCGCCGAACGCGAACAGCAGGTTGCCGTTTGAATCGTAGGTGTATACCCTGCTTCGCTTGGTGTCGATAATGCTCCAGGTGTTGTCCGGGCCGAGCGCGACGTCGACGACGGAGGAAGGCCCGCTGATCGGGAAATCCGCCGGAGAACCCCACGGTTCGTAGTCAACTTCGCCGGAAGGCGGGAAGAAGCCGTTGCGGTTCATAATATCCGAACCGTTGGGATTGAGCTTCTTTACCGGGTGGTAAGGGCTGTCTTTGGATCTTGCGGCGACGGCCCTTCCCGATTCTTCGACCGAGTTCTGAGTGACGTAGAGGAAGCCCTCGGGATCGATCGTAACGTTGTTGAACTCCGTGGAAACGTTCTTGACCGAGCTTGCGAGCTGCTCTTTGGTCTGGAACATACGCAGGAAGTATTGAAAAGCGTTGTAGATAACCTTCTGCGGACCGATGAACCCGTTGAACGAGCCGTCGCGGTTAAGCGAGATAACGCCGTAGTTGCCGGTACGGGAAACGACGTATACGCGCCCCGCCCTGTCGACCGCGACCGCGATCGGTTTATAAATGTGGTTATCCGGGAAAACCTCGCTTTCGGGTTCCGGAACTATATCCACGAAATTGCCGAGCTTATCGAACACGACTATTCGTGAATTCTCGGTATCCGCGACGAAGATCTCGTCGTGAGAGACGAATACGCCGCAGGGGCCGTTGAACGAGTCCGGAACGCCGAACTGGTTGGTGAACTGGCTTAAAACGAGGCGGAGGTTGTAGTTTTCGTCGAGTATGACTACCTGGTTCTTGCCGGTGTTGGCGATATAGATATGATTAAGGTCGTCGACGAATATGTCCTGCGGCGAATCGAGCCCGGTGAATACTCCGCTGGTGGCATAGAGTATTTTGGCGTTGTCGCTCGCGCCGCCGTCCTCTTTAAGCGAATCGAGTATGGTTTTGGAGTTGACCATGCGAAGCGGGACGTAGGCGTGCGGGCTTTGCTGCATGGTGCCGCCCTTATTATAAGTATAGGAAGTGTAGGGAATGATCGCGCCGGCGGTTATCGTGCCGACGAGCAGCACAACCGCAAGGCAGGCGAGTAAGAATCTTATAACGTGTTTATTCATACTTCCACCCCCTTAATCCTTCATACCGGAAGCGGACATCGTGGTTATAACGTTGCTCTGCGTGATAATGAACACCGTGATAGGAACGATCATCATAATGACCGTCGCGGCGGCGGAAACGCCCGAACGGGCGACGCCGGCGGTAACTATCTGGCTTATCGCGTAGTTGAACGTCTTTAACTGTTCGCTGTAGATATAAAGGTTGGAGCCCATATTCCAAAGATCCTTGAACGCGAAGATTATAAGCGTTATCCACGCCGGTTTGACCATCGGCATGGCGATCTTCCAGAATATGGTGTTTTCGTTAGCGCCGTCGAGACGCGCGCTTTCGAGCACCGAATCGTTAACGGACATTTCCATATACTGCTTCATAAGGTAGAGACCGAAGGTATAGCAGAACGCCGGAACGATAACTGCGAAATACGTATCCACCCAGCCGAGGAACGACATCGTGATGAAGTTGGTGATACCGGTAACGGTGGAGTGGAACATCAGCGAGTAGACGACCATCGAGAAGAGGAACTTCCTGCCGGGGAATTTGATCTTCGAAATGGCGTATGCCGCGTAGGATGCGAAAAGCACGTTGCCGAGAGTACCGGTTACCGAAATGAATATGGTATTGAAAAGGTATCTCGAGAACGGGACCCAGGATTTGTTCATAAGGTTGAACAGGTCGCCGTAGTTTTTCATCGTCGGGTTCACGACGAAGAAGCGAGGCGGGAAGATGAACAACTCGTTAAGCGGTTTCAGCGACTGCAGTATGGCGTATACCATCGGCAGCACCATTACCGCCGCGACTATCGCCAGCATAATGAATATGCCGACGTCGCCGCCTTTGGAACGGTTGATCGAACGCGAGAACTGCGCTTTCTTTACTTCCCTTTTGTTCTGGTATTCACGCCATCTGGTCTTAAAATCTTTTTTAGCCATATCACGTTCCTACCTTTCTGATTAGTTTTGTGACCAGCAGGTTTGCGCCGATCATCATGAAGAACAAAAGCGTTGCGATAGCGGAAGCGTAGCCCATTTCGAAACGTTGGTCGCCGTAGTCGCTCAGGTGGTGCATTATCGTGTGCGCGCAATAGTCCGGGCTCGGGAACCCGACCAGCGCCGTTATTACGTACCCGAAGCCGAACGAGTTCGTGATCGCGAGGATCGCGCCGAGCATCATCTGAGGACGCATCGTGGGCAGCGTTATGTACCAAAGCTCCTGCCAGCGGTTCTTTACGCCGTCGACCGCGCCGGCTTCGTAAAGCGTTTTATCCACCACCTGGAAGCCCGCGATGAACGTAAGGAACGAGGTGCCGAGCGAAGTCCACAGCGCGACCGCGACTATCAGCCCGAAGATATATTTTTTATCCTGGAACCAAAGCACCGGTTCCTGCAGTAAACCGAGCTTCATTCCCCAGGCGTTCACCATACCGTATTGGTCGGACGAGAAGAACAGCGTCCAGATAAGGTAAACGTTGCCGGAAATGGAGGGAGCGTAGAAGAACAGCGTAACGATCGACCTGATCTTCGGGCGGAGTTCGTTTATGAACCACGCGAACATCATACTGAGAAGGTATGAGCCCGGGCCGGTGATCGCCGCGAATTTCAGCGTGTTCTTTATGGCGATAATGAACACGTCGTCGTCGAGGAACAGCCGGATGTAGTTATCCATAAACACGAATTTCGGCCATTCCAGAAGGTTGAACGTGGTGAAGCTTAGCAGAAGCGACAGAAGCACGGGGACCACCACGAAAATGAAGAAGAGAATGAAGAACGGCAGCGCCATGAAATAGCCGACTTTATTCTTTTTCATTTCGATAAGAGTCCATTTGAACCGCGAAATGTCATTTCTGATAACGGCTTTTTCTTTAGCCATCAGTTCGTCCCTCCTTTCAGTCCGGCATCCCAGCCCTTGTATTTTTCGGAAACTTCTTTTTCGATCTGTTTGATCCAGGATGAGGTGGGCAGCTTGAACTCGTCGCGCTTACGCGAAAGCTCGGTGTTGATATCGTTTATCTGCTCCTGCATCTCTTTGATCGGATCGTGTTTGTTGTTCACAACGTCGAGGTACGCGAAGTTGGTGTAACGGCCGATTATGTAGCTGCCCGGGAATTCGGGAGTGCAGGCGACCGCGTTGAACTGCGCGAACAGGTTGTTGTATTCGTCGGCGGACCAGGACATATTGGTGAGCGCCTGCATATTCGCCGTCGGCTGTTTTGCGGAAGGACCGAGCAGCGCGACCATCTCGTTGCCGTATGCGCTCTGAGTGGGAGCGCTGAGCCACCACTGCATGAACGCCCAGGCGCCGAGCGCGTTGTCGGGCTTGACCGAACGCATCATAATGACCGTGGAGATACCGCCGATAGTGGAGTTGTTGATCTCCTGCGTGAGTTCGTCGGCGGTGCCGGGCAGCGGGGTGAATTCCCAAAGACCGTTGATCTCCGGAGCGAAGACTATGAGCGTGTTATACGCGGTGTAGTCCTGAATGATAAGCGGCATTTCGCCGGAACGGAAACGGTTCGCCGCGTCGTAGACCTTCGGGAACGCGTAGGCGGTGAAGAACTGGCAGCAATCCTTGAACGCGGCAAGCGAAATATCGGAATCGAGGTTGATCGTCATACCGTCGGTCTTCGGGATGTAGTTGCCTTCCGAATCGTGGTAAGTATATCCTTTTTCGAATATGCTTTCGTCGAGTTCCTTCTTCTGCGAATCGGTGATAGTGTTGTAGTCGCCATCGTAGAAGTAGCGGCGGAACAGCTCGGTGTAGTAATCGTAGTTGCCCATATCGTACAGCGGTTCGTTCTGCTGATACATCATTATCATCGAACCGCCGGTGCCCGCCGGGAACCCTATTTCCAGCGAGTTGGACTGCAGGGAATATATAATATCGTAGAATTCATCCCAGGTGTTGGGGACTTCGATGCCGAGTTCGACGAAGATATCCTTGCGGTAGAACATCATCGCGAACGACATCGTCATGGGCAAGGCGTAGGTTTCACCGTACAGCGTGACGGGTATGAGCGCCTGCGGCGCGAACCACGTTTTGACTTCCTCGAAACTCTTTATGGTGTTGTTTTCTATTAATTTATGATACGCAGGATATGTGTAGCTTCCGTCGGGTTCCTGACTGTTCCAGATAGAATCCTTAAGGTTTTCGAAGTTATATCCGACATTGGTGTTTCCCGTTTTGGTGTTGAGCGAGAGCACCGCGGAACGGATAGCGTAGTTGACGGGATCGCCCTGCCCCGCGCCGAGATAGATATCCGGGCCGGTACCGGCCAGCGTCGCGGGAAGGAGCGTGCCGCCGGCGACAAGCTTGATCTCGACCGAGATATCCTCGTAGTTCGGGGTGAAATCGTCGTCGACGAGCGAACGGATTATCTGCGCCTGATCGCGCGAGGTGGCGGTCCATACCTGGACCTTTATGTTCCTTGCGGAGGTGTCGTTTTCTTCAAGCGAGCCGAGCGAGTTGTAATCGCTGAAGAACGACATCCAGAACTTCTTTAGCTCGTACCAGAGCCCGCCGAAGAAGCCGGGTTCCGCTTTGGGAGATTCCGATTCGACCGCCTGGAAGCTGATATAGTCGATATCGAGCGGCTGGTTCTTCGCGTCGGCAAGCCAGGAGCCGAGCGCCGCGGAATAGTCCTTCAGCGTTTTCATCTGCGGCGCGATAGTCGAAGGATAAGTCGACATACGCTCGCAGACGAGGGCGACGCGGTCGAGGTTGGTGGACTGTTCGCCTTTATCGCCGGTGAGCTCGCTCAACAGATTGGAAACCCTGTAAAGCTCCTTGGACTGTGCGGAAAGTCCTCTTAACACGTCCGGAATGAGTTTATCGAAACCGTAGTCGCGGTAGGAGTCCGCGTCCGGACCGGTTATCATAAGGATCTTCCTGTAATATTCGTTTATCTTTGAAAGCGAGTTTTCGACGGTGCTCAGTATTTCGGACATATCGCCGAGAACCGCTTCGAAGCGTATGGTGTTTACGCCCTTTTCAAGATAGAATTTGAAAGTCGTCGTGCCGTCGTTAAGAGGTTCGGCCTGCCAGGACGAATTATACTTGAACCTTAAATTGCACGCCTCTTGGAACGGAAATTCGCCGTTTATGTAGATCTTGCGGGAGACGTACATACCGGAATAGTAGTTCTGGCGGCTTCTCGGATTGATGTAGTAGAAGCCCGATTCGGGGACTTCGACCTTCCATTCGATCCACTGCCCGACGTACTGCGCTTTGTCGCCGCCTATTTCGTTAAGACGGATGAGCGCCGAATCCTGCGGCTGCGTGTAGGCGGATGATCTGTCGTAGATCTGATAGATCGTGTTGTGCGAGATCATATAGGGGAACTCCGCCTGGATGACGACGCTTTCGCCCTTATAATCCGCGGCGCCGGCGTGCGCCTGCAGGTATTCTTCGTATGTGGGAGTCTTTTCCGCTTCGACGAGCTTGATGCTCTTTATGGCAAGAGGTTCGCGAACCGCCTGGAACCCTATCGTGTGGGCCCCCTCCGCGAAATAGAAGGTAAGCGGTTCGAAATAATACCCTGTGGAATCGTAAACGTATTTAGATTTCCAGGAACCGACGAGCTGCTTGGAGGGCTTTAACTCGTTGCCGTTGCTGTCCCGGAGGAACGGACGGCTGCTGTCGGCCTTGTGGTTTTCCGGATCCAGTAAGAAATCCACGAAATCCTTATCGGTGGAAAGATAACGGCTCTTTTCGCCGTTGGATTCGTAGATGATTCTGCCGTTTTCGTCGAATCTGGTGTAAACGTCCGCCCAGGTCCTGTCGAACTGCACCGAGCGCGCTTCCTTGTAGGGGACGATGCCGTCGATGAGAACATAGCGTTCCGACGTGGCGGATTTGGAAACGAGGTGTTCGCCGTAATCGAAGTCGCCGGTGTAATACTCGACAAGTATGTTGTACCTTGCCGGCTTCTTCATTTCAACGTCGAAAACGACCGCACTGTCGTCGCCGCAGACGAGGACGTTGCTCATCCCGTCGAGCTCACCGACGATCTTTACGGTGCCTTTCGACGCTTCGGTGTTGTACTTCGTGACGTCGATCGTTATCTCCGGACCCATAGCCACTCCGCCGTAAATATCGCAGTACGTCTTGTAAGTCGTGGACGTAAGGAAATTTTCGATTTCGGAGATGGAGGTACGGTAGAGCGAATCCGAGCCGCCGACGTAATCACCGATCGCAGCCGCGCTGAAACCGCCGAAGCCCGTGAACACCAACACGAGCATCAGCGCAAAAGCACAGATGCATTGTGATTTTCTTCTGTAGCCAGTCATAACTACCTCCTGCGAAGAATGAGAGTTCAAAAATGCGCATAGTAACACCACTATAAACATTTATACAAAATAATAACATACGAGCGCGTTTTTGTCAAGAGTGCATATAAAAAGCGCTCTTAAATAATGCATTTTCAACACATCTTGCGACGAAAGCAACAAAACGGCGGTATGGCTATTTGTATAATATGTAAAAACTATCCTTGGAAATACTGCCGAATAATAATTTACCGAATTCGGTCGCGCGGTGCGTTAAAAGGACAAATCTGCGAAAAACTGCTTGTTTTAGCGCGAAAAATGCCGTTTTTCGGCTGCTTTTGTATATAATGTGAAATTATTTTTTACAGAATAAAATAAACAAAAATTTATTTTTGCGGAAAGTCGGTTTTTTCGCGCTCTTCCCGCCCCCGTGCGCGCCGCTTTCTTCCCTTCCTCCGTATGTGCAAACTGCACAGTTTTTGCCTTAATATTTTTACGCTGCCGCTTTTTGCACAAAACGTTTGTTCACACAAGATCCGCGCAAAAAACAAGCCGGGACGAGGGGGTTTATTCCCTTCTCCCGGCTTGGTTCGATCGGTTATTGCTTTGTTACGGTATTTCCGCGCGGATCTTCTTCGGCACGCTTCGCCGCGTTTCGTCAGATTTTGACTTTTACGGTAACGATAAAGCCGCTTTCTCCGTCGCCGGAGATCTCGTAAGGATTGCGTTCCGCGTCCTCCGGAACGGGTATGCTGGTGGTGTCTCCGCTTTCTGCGGGAACGTAATAGACCACGTAAGCGGTGTTGGCTTCAAGCTCGCTTTCGAATTCGATCACCTTCTCGGTATGGATCTTATCTATATACTCTTCCAGCGAATAGTTATAGTGGTTCATATAAAGACTGTGCGCGAGCCCGACGTATCTGTAAAGCGAATTGTCGGATTCCTGGCCGGTGTAAGTTTCCTTCCCGTCCGGGAAGCGCCTTATGATACCGTATTTGTAGCACTGTTCTTTAAGATAGCTGAACTCGTTATCGGAGAACTTATACGGGGAATTGTAGATACCGAGTTTTACGGAATAGCTTGTCGTGAGCTCCGCGGATTTCGCGTCTTTCGCGGATTCGGGTTTTATATACCCGCTCACGATTATTATCCCGCTTTTCGGAGTCGTGCCGGCAAAGCTTACGATGAAGTCGTCAAATGGCTTCATCGCCTCTTCGTTGATAAACAGCGAGGTATTGGAAAGCCCGTAAAGATCGGGCGTTTTTTTATCGCTGATGCGGACCATATCCGTCTGCGAAACGGTAGGATACCCGATCTTGCCGTCGACCACCGTAAGTTTTCCGTTCATAACGTCGGAATTGTTGAAAAGGCAGTCCTCGCGGCGGATAGAATCGAGGTACTTATACCTGCTCGCCTCGGACGTTTCCTCGGAAGGTTCCGAAACGACAGCGGAAGAAGCTTCGGAGCTTTCCGCTTCCGAAACGGGTTCGGAGGATTCGTTCCTCCCGGCGAATCTGCTTAACGCCAGCACGAAAAAGACGAGCATTGCCGCCACCGCAACGCAGATCCCCGCCGTCATAAGGTACATATATTTATATGAACCGTTGCTTTTGTCAGTATTTGCCATCTGAAAGCCTCCCTCGTTTTTGACTGTTCGCCGGGCAGAGTATCCCCTGCCCGGCTCACGGACGTTTTTGGATTACGCTTCGGCTTCCGCTTTCTTCTTGAGGGCGGCGTATTTGTCTTTCGCCTGCTGTTCAGCGGTGTCGAACAGTTTTTCCGCCCTTTCGGGGAAGGAGATACCGAGCGAGCTGTATCTCGTTTCGGTCTTTATGAAGTCCTTGTAAGAAGTCGTCGGTTCCTTGCTGTCGAGCACGAACGGGTTCTTGCCTTCCGCGGCGAGTTCGGGATTATAGCGGAAGTTGAACCAGTATCCCGCCGCGACGGCGGCTTTGGTTTCGAGCATACTGGTGCCAAGGCCCTTCTTTATGCCGTGGTTGATACACGGAGCGTAGCCGATAACGAGCGACGGTCCCTTGTACTTTTCGGCTTCCGTGATCGCCTTGATGCACTGATTGTAATCGGCGCCCATAGCGACCTGCGCGACGTAAACGTAGCCGTAGGACATCGCGATGGCGGCAAGGTCTTTCTTCTTCACCGACTTGCCGGCGGCGGCGAATTTCGCCACGGAGCCGGTAGGAGTGGATTTGGACGCCTGTCCGCCGGTGTTGGAGTAAACTTCTGTATCGAATACGAAGATATTGATATCCTCGCCGGAAGCGATAGCGTGGTCGAGACCGCCGAAGCCGATGTCGTATGCCCAGCCGTCGCCGCCGAAGATCCATATGGATTTCTTGCCGAGGAGATCTTTGTTGGAGAGTATCTGATCCTTGAGTCCGCCGCTGCAGCCGCAGGCTTCAAGAGCTTTGACAAGCTGTTCGCCGGCGAGCTTGGACTGTTCCGGATCGTCCTTGTTTTCGAGCCACGCCTTCGCGGCTTCTCTCGCGGCTTCGTCCGCGCATTCCTTTTCCGCAAGCTCCGCTATCGCGGCGGCAAGACGGTTTCTGCGGGAATTGACCGCGGTAGCCATACCGAGACCGAATTCGGCGTTGTCTTCGAACAGCGAGTTCGCCCAGGCGGGGCCGTGGCCGTCCTTATTGACCGTGTACGGCATCGAAGGAGCCGAACCGCCCCAGATAGAGGAGCAGCCGGTAGCGTTGGCGATGAACATCCTGTCGCCGAAGAGCTGGGTTATAAGCTTGGCGTAAGGAGTTTCGCCGCAGCCCGCGCAAGCGCCCGAGAACTCGAGCAGCGGCTGTTTGAACTGGCTGCCCTTTACGGTTTCGGGTTTGAACTTCGCGAGTACTTCTTTGTTGTCGGCGTACTTGTAGGACGCGTCGAACGCGTTCTGGTATTTAAGCTGACCGTCGATGGGAGCCATGGAAAGCGCCTTTTCGCCCTTCTTGCCCGGGCAGATCTGCACGCAGCTCTGGCAGCCGAGACAGTCGAGAGCAGAAACGGTGATGCCGAACTTGTATCCGGGCATACCCGTCATCGGGATAAGCTTGAAATCGGGATGCTGTTCCGCTTCCGCGTCGGTCATTGCTATAGGCCTTATAGTGGCGTGCGGGCAGACGTAAGAGCAGAAGTTGCACTGTATGCAGTTTTCGGGGTTCCAGTTCGGAACGTCGACGGAAACACCGCGTTTTTCGTATGCCGCGGTCCCCTGCGGGAATGTGCCGTCCGCGTTTTCCACGAACTTGGAAACGGGGAGGAAATCGCCCTTCTGCGCGTTTGCGGGTTCGAGAATCTCCTTAACGAATTTAACGACTTCCGGCCTGCCTTCGATCTTCGCTTCCTCGACCGCTGCGTCTTCGGCGTTTGCCCATGCGGCGGGGACTTCCACCTTGTGGAACGCGTTCGCGCCGGCGTCGATGGCGGCGTAGTTCATATTGACTATCGCTTCGCCCTTCTTGGCAAAGCTCTTATAAGCGGCTTTCTTCATATATTCGACCGCTTCGGCGGAAGGAATGATATTTGCAAGCGCGAAGAAAGCGCTCTGGAGCACGGTGTTTGTCCTGTTGCCGAGCCCTATCTCGCGGGCGATCGAGGTAGCGTCGATGATATAGAAACTGACGTGCTTCGCGGCGATATCCCTCTTGACCTTAGCGGGGAGACGCGCGTCGAGCTCGTCTGCCGTCCACTGGCAGTTGAGCAGGAACGTTCCGCCTTCGGCGAGGTCTTCGGTTATATCGTATTTATCTATATATGAAGGATTGTGGCAGGCGACGAAGTTTGCGTGCGAGACGTAATAGGTCGAGCGTATGGGCGTATCGCCGAAGCGCAGATGGCTTATGGTAATACCGCCGGACTTCTTGCTGTCGTATGCGAAATACGCCTGAATATATTTATCGGTATGGTCGCCGATTATCTTTATGGAGTTCTTGTTTGCGCCGACGGTGCCGTCGGAGCCGAGACCCCAGAACTTGCAGGACACTATGCCTTCGCCGGCGGTATTGGGAGCCGGTTCAAGCGGGAGCGAGAGATGCGTTACGTCGTCGTAGATACCGACGGTGAAGCCGTTGATCGGCTTGGCGGCGTCGAGATTCTTGTAAACGGCGAAAACGCAGGCGGGAGTGGTGTCCTTCAAGCCGAGACCGTATCTGCCGCCGACTATGAGCGCGGATTCGAAAGCGGTCCCGCGAACGGCGTTGACAACATCGAGATAAAGCGGTTCGGCTGCGGCGCCGGGCTCTTTCGTTCTGTCGAGAACGGCGATCTTCTTAACGGTAGCGGGAAGCGCTTCGATAAGCTTGGCGTTTACGAACGGCCTGTAAAGACGCACTTTAACGAGACCGACCTTGCCGCCGTGAGCGTTGATATAGTCGACCGTTTCTTCGATCGTATCGCAGACGGAGCCCATCGCGATGATGACCTTTTCCGCGTCAGCCGCGCCGTAGTAATTGAACAGCTTGTAATCGGTTCCGGCTTTGGCGTTGACCTTTTCCATATACTTTTCTACTATGGAAGGAACCGCGTCGTAATATTTGTTGCATGCTTCGCGCGCCTGGAAGAAGATATCCGGGTTCTGCGCGGTGCCGCGGAGCACGGGATGTTCGGGATTGAGAGCCCTTTCGCGGAACGCTTTTACTGCGTCCATATTGCACATTTCGGCGAGGTCTTCATAATCCCATACTTCGACCTTCTGTATCTCGTGGGAGGTACGGAACCCGTCGAAGAAATGCAGGAACGGGACCCTGCCTTCGATGGCGGAAAGGTGGGCGACGGCACCGAGGTCCATAACTTCCTGAACGTTGGAAGCGCAGAGCATGGCGAAGCCGGTCTGGCGGCAAGCCATAACGTCGGAATGGTCGCCGAAAATATTAAGTGCGTGGGAAGCAAGGCAGCGCGCCGAAACGTGTATTACTCCGGGAAGAAGCTCGCCGGCGATCTTATACATATTCGGGATCATGAGCAGCAGGCCCTGCGAAGCGGTATATGTTGTGGTAAGCGCTCCGGCGGCAAGCGAGCCGTGAACGGTACCGGAAGCGCCGCCCTCCGACTGCATCTCAACGACCTTTACGGTCTGACCGAAGATGTTTTTGCGCCCCTCGGCGGACCACTGATCGGTGACCTCCGCCATGGGCGACGAGGGCGTGATGGGGTAAATCCCGGCAACCTCGGTGAACGCGTAAGACACGTGCGCGGCCGCTGTGTTGCCGTCCATTGACAATTTCTTTCTTGTCGACATTTGAAACTCCTCCTAAAATATATTCAAACACAAATAATATACCACCTTTTTGTCCGAAAGTAAATAGTATTTTTCAATTTTTTCGACAATACGGCTATGATTTTTGTTTTGAAAAATTGTTTTGCGATATTTTAAGGTAATTTAACGTTTTTTGTTGAAATAATAAAAATAATGTGGTAGAATGTAGGTTGATAAAAAGCAGGGGGACGAGAAATTGGCGATAAACAGGATCTATTCGGCCGCGATCCGCGGCATAGACGGACAGATTGTCACCGTCGAGGCGACAAGCGTTTATTCATCCACGCCGCGTCTTGATATAATAGGGCTTCCCGATACGGCGATCAAAGAATCACAGGGGCGCGTGCGCTCCGCCGCGAGGGCTTCGAATATCTCGATCAAAAAAGGCGCGGTCACCGTGAACCTTGCTCCCGCCGACCTAAAAAAAGAAGGCACCGTCTACGACCTGCCCATCCTGCTTTCGATGGTGGACGAACCGGGTTTCAGCCGCGTGGACTTTTCGGAATGCTGCTTTCTGGGCGAGCTTTCGCTTTCCGGCGAGCTGCGCCCGGTAAACGGCGTGCTGCCGATGGCGGTCGCCGCGCGTGACGCCGGATTCAAATACCTTTTCGTTCCGGCTGACAACGCCTGCGAAGCTTCCGCCGCGATAGGCATAACCGTTTATCCGGTCAAGAACGCGGTGCAGGTGATAAATCACTTTCTTTCCAGCCGCCAGCTCATCCCGATGCATTTCGACGAACGCGATTTCTTCGCCATAAACAAAGACACGCCGCTGGACTTTTCGGACGTGAAAGGGCAGGACGCCGCCAAAAAGGCGCTGGAAATAGCCGCCGCGGGCGAACACAACGTTCTGCTTATAGGGCCTCCCGGATCAGGTAAAAGTATGCTCGCGGCACGCGTGCCGTATATACTTCCGCCCATAACGCTTGAGGAATCGATAGAGACTTCAAAGATATATTCCATCGCGGGGCTCACTTCGGAGCTCAATCCCCTGCTCTCGCACCGCCCGTTCCGCGCGCCGCACCATTCGCTTTCTCCAGCGGCGCTGATCGGAGGAGGAAGCAACCCCAAGCCGGGCGAGATATCGCTTGCCAACAACGGAGTGTTGTTTCTGGACGAGTTCCCGGAATTCGACAAGCATAGCTGCGAGGTCCTGCGCCAGCCGTTAGAGGAACGCCACGTTACGATCACGCGGGTGAACGCCACGGTGGATTATCCCTGCTCGTTCATGCTGATCTGCGCGATGAACCCCTGCAAGTGCGGATATTACGGGCATCCGACTCACCCCTGCAACTGTTCCACGCAGTCGCGCCGGAATTATCTTTCGATGGTTTCGGGCCCGATACTCGACAGGATGGATATACAGGTCGAAGTCGGCGCGCTGGAATTTCAGGAGCTGGACACCTCCGTCGTTGCCGAATCCAGCGTGAAGATACGCGAAAGAGTATGCAAAGCGCGCGAATTCGCGATGAGACGCTTCGACGGCGAAAAGCTCAGCGACGGGCACCCGCTCACCTGCAACGCGAGGATGCAGCCGAAGCACATCCGCAAGTTCTGCAAATTCGACGAAGGCGGGCGCGAAGTCCTGCAAATGGCTTACGACAAGCTTTCGCTTTCCGCACGCGGGTACGACAGGATACTTAAAGTCGCGCGGACGATAGCCGATTTCGACGAAAGCGACCTTATAAAAAAGGAACATATCGCCGTGGCGGTTCAGATGAGGAGTCTGGACAGAAAGTATTTCAACTGACCGGGCGCGGTTTCCGGTTTACATAAAAACCGGTAAAAAATCATACGGCTATGTGGAAAACCCGGTGGAAAATGTGATTAAGTCGCACGGTTGCGCGGATTTTTACGCGCGGTTCGGGATTTTTCGGTGGAAAACCGCAAAAAATAATCTTTGCGCGCAAGAATTATGTTATGTGAGGTATCATGGATTATCAGGGCAATTATTTCCCGGAGGACGAGGACGAGCGGTCGTCGGTCACCTACAAAAGGGTAAAAGGCGTTTTCAAATGGGCGATGTACGGCATATCGTTCGTCGTATACGCGCTGCTGTTCTATTTGATTTTCGTGAACCGCGACCGTCCCCTGCTTGAAAAGAATTATATGCACGCCGTCGACGGTTATACCGACGTTGACTTTTCCGCGGCCGAGCTGCTTCGCATTAACCCGCGCGAGTTTATGAACGAGGACGGCTCGCTGCAGGTCTATAACGTCGATTACGCGCCGGAAGCGGGGCTTCTGGAGCTCGGCGTCCGTTTCAACGCGAACAAGATCACCGGGGGCGACAAAGGCGACGTGCTGGAATACAGACTGGAAGATTCCGACGGCAACGTTTACAAAGCGGTGCACAAGGTCACCGACAGCGGCGGGAGATACGGGTTTGCAAGGGTCTGTTTCGAGGGGTTGAAGATCGATCTTTCGTCGAACGATCTTGAAATAGAAAAGCTGCTTTCCGCGCAGGCGCGCGAAGCGACGAAGGAAGACCCGCGCGACTACCGCGAATACCTTGAACAGCTTAAAAGCGGATACGCGCGCGCCAGCGACCGGAAATACACGCTTAAAGTATATTTCGCGAGCGAAGATAACGAAAAACAGCCGATACACGAGTTCATTATATACGATAATCAGGCGGTTTTTTATAAAACAGACTACAACAAGGGCTGACAGGAGAACAAACTATGAACAGCAACTGCATTTCCGTTAAATCCAACAACGCCTCGTTCCTTACGAAGGGGCTGATGTGGCTGGCGCTTATGGTGTTCGCCATGATCTGCGCCTTTATGCCCGTGTTTGCGGGGATAGAGGGCGGCGGCGCGACCGCGCTGAAGATAGTCGGCTGGACGGTTTTCGCCGTTGCCGCCGCGGTATTCGTGATGCTCATAATCAAGGAGCTGCGTCCGAGCGACGCGATAGTGCTGGATTCGCGCGGATTCCGGGAGAACCGGCATATCGACGGAGTGGAGGTCGAATGGACGAACGTTTCGTCCGTAGGCATTTACGGCACGAAAAAATCGCCGTTATTCGGCATAACGTTTGAAAACAACGATATAGTAATAGACAAGCTGCGCAAACGCTCCGCGGACGAAATGCGCGATAATATCGAAGAAAACCTGCCGTCCGTTCTCATCCCGCAGAACGAGGTGAAGATGCCGCTGCGCGAGCTGCGCGACCTGTTCAACCGCTTTATCCGCGAAGCGCGCACCCTGGAGGACAACAACGCGGTACATAAACAGAAGGTCAACCCCTTCACCACCGAAGACGTGCTGCGCGCGTTCGGTCAGCTTCCCAAAAAAGAAGAGGAAAAGAAAGACGAGCCGGACGACCGCTCCGCGACGAAAGTCCTGCCCGACAAGCCGGAGGAAGAAAGCGACGACGATTTCTACGCCTCGCTGCGTATGAAAGTCGGCGAAAAGGCGGCGGGCACAGCCGCGAAGGCGGAGGGCGCCGAGACAAGCGCGGAAACGCCCGCGGAAGCCGGAAACGACGATATCCCGGACGAAATGAAAGAAATACTTTCGAAGGTAAAATCGCATAAGATATCCGAGATAGAAAAACTGCTTGCCGACAAGGATATTCCCTATTCCGCGGTTCGGGAAATAGAAGAAAAAGCCGCCGCGGCGAAGATCGCCGCGGAGCAGGCGCAGGAAGCCGAAGAGGAGGAAGACGAAACGCCCTCCGGCGCCACGAAGGTGTTCGAGCCGATAAAGCCGGACGCCCCGGTTAAAGCCGAGGAAGCCCTGCCTGACGATTCCGCCGACGACGGCGAAGAGGTTTCGCCTTATTACGGCGCGGAAGAGGACGTAGACGACGAAGAAGAGGAAGAAGAGGGCGATATCAACACCCGCACGGTGATATTCGACACCGCCGACGGCAGCGAAGACGAGATATTCGACGGCGACCGGTTCAGCAGAAGCTCCGGAAAAACCGTGAAAGCAAACGAGCAGCCGCCGAAAGAGCTTAAGCTCCCGCCGGTGAACGCCCCCGGGGACGCGCAGGACGACGACGTTCCGGGAATAATCTTTATCAACGACGACTGATACTCTCCGGTATCGATCATATGTAAAAAAAGAAAACGGTCAACCCGCCGTTTTCTTTTTGTATTTATTGTATTTATGGGGATCAAATCTCGGATTTGAGATACGCGCGCGTCATCGCTTTGTTGCCGTGAGAATCTTTAAGCTCCAGGCGGAAATAGACGAAATCGTCCGCCAGCTCGAACGAAGCGGAGGTGATCGCGTCCCCGTGCGAGATCGAGCGCGGAGTCTTTCTGGTCTCGTAGCGTATCATGACCGAGCACACCGGGGTACATTCAAGAAATACCTTTCCGTCTTCGACGTAAAGCAAACTTATCTCCGGCCCGGTGGTGGCGTAGCAATCGCGGTTTTTCAGAGCGTCGAACAGCGCGCCGTAAGAAAGCTCCGGCGCAAAAACGCTCGTCCATCCGCCGAACGAATCGTCATAGGGGCTGGCGACGTCCCGCACGGCGTTGTGGTTGTCGTCGGTGGCGACGGCTGCGGGGTATTGCTTCCCTTCTCTGCAGATCACCTCATATTCATAATCGCCCCAACCGTCGTGCATATTGTGTTCGCAGTTGTGATTATAAGCCTCGAAGCCCCAAAGGCCCTTTAAGCCGACGAAATCCGAAGCGTTCTGGAACGACCAGCGCGGGTGGTTGTACTGCACCAGAAAGCCGTTATCGTTCCCGAGCTTTATAAGCGCGTTTATCTCTTCCGCACCGTAAACGCGTTCGAAATCCGGGAATTTGGCGCGCGACGGATCGGAAGAATAAAAATTAAGATGATACGTCTTCCTGTCCGGCCCGTTAACGTCGATCTCGGTAGCGGTTATCGGAACAAAATCATCGCCGGCAAGCTCCGGATGCGGGATAAGCACGTTGTGATCGCTGAACGCGACGGCGGAATAGCCCTTTTCAAGATAGATGCGCTTGAGCTCCGCGACGCCGTATCTTCCGTCCGAAAAAGTGCTGTGGCAGTGCAGATTCACCTTATAGCGTTTCATACCGTTCGGCAAAAGGTATTTTTTCATAATAACTCCTTTTTATGCAATTCAAACGGGCGGTTTCCCGCCCGCTTTTTTATTTTACAACAGCTTTTATAAACTTGTTTTTGCCCTTGCTTATAACGTATTCGCCCGGTTCGGCAAGCACGGCGTTCGGATCGCTTACCTGATTGCCGTCCAGCTTTACGCCGCCGCCGAGTATAAGCCGGCGCGCCTCGCTGTTGGAGGGTGCGAGACCGGATCTGCTTAACACTTCAACAACGCGTACGCCCGCCGGAAATTCGACCGAAGCGACGTTTTCCGGCACGCCGCCGAGCGCGACGGAAGCATAGCGCTGCGCCGCCGCGGGAACCGCTTCCGCGCCGTGGTACAGCGCGACTACCGTTTCGGCGTAAAGGACGTGAGCCGCGCGGATATCCTTCTCGCACAGCTCCTTATAAACGCTTTCGCGAAGGTCGGTGGTCAGGTTGAAATAGGTGAGCAGCAGGTTGTCCGGCACCTTCATGCACTTTTCGTACATAATATCCGCCGGTTCGTCTATGCCGATGTAGTTGTCAAGCGATTTGGACATTTTCTCCACGCCGTCCAGACCGGGAAGCAGCGGGAAGGTAATGACCTCCTGCGATGCCTGCCCGTAATCCTTCTGCAGGTCGCGCCCAACAAGCAGATTGAAAGTCTGGTCGTTGCCGCCGACTTCTATATCCGCGTGAAGCGCAACGCTGTCGTATCCCTGCATAAGCGGGTAGAACAGCTCGTGCATACCTATCGGGCGGTTATCGTTGAAGCGTTTTGCGAAATCGTCCCTCTCGAGAATCCGTGCGAGGGTATATTTCCCCGCGAGCGACAGCACGTCTTCAAAATTCATCTTTGCGAGCCATTCGGAGTTGTAAACGATGCGCGTCTTGTCCTTGTCGAGTATCTTTACGACCTGCTCGTAGTAGCTGATCGCGTTTGCGCGAGTCTGCTCGAACGTAAGCGGGACGCGGGTCTTGCTTCTTCCCGAAGGGTCGCCTATCATCGCTGTGAAATCGCCGATGACGAACACTATCTCGTGGCCGAGATCCTGCAGCATACGCAGCTTGCGCAGCACAACGGAATGCCCGAGATGCAGGTCGGGACGGCTGGGATCGGCGCCCATTTTTATAATAAGCTTTCTGCCGCTTTCGAGTTTTTCCTTAAGCCCCTCGGGCGATATGACGTTCAGCGCGTCGCGCATTATAACGTCGTAAACTTCATTGACTGTCATAATTAACCTCTTTTATCTGATCATTTATAAAATTCGTCTTCGAGCTGCGGAAGCGTATTTATGTTGAATTTATCGAGCGACGCCCGGTTCACCTCGACGTCGTTGTAAAACGACGAAACGTATTCGATATACGACTTCGCGGCGAGTTCGGTCTCTATCTGCCCGTACACGCTTTCGGTAACGTTATCGGCAGTAACCGGGAGGCGGCCTATTAAATATATCGCGTCCGAGAACTCCTTGGACACGTATCCCCCCTCCTTGACGCTTTCGATGAGGTCGATGAGCGTCTTATAGGTGGAATCGTTTTTATTTACGGAAGCGGGCTCCTCGTGCTCGTACCTGTCGAACCCCTCCGCCTTTTCCGGGAAACCTTTAAGCTTGCCGCTGTTAAGCTCTTCGAGCATATCGGCGGCGAGCTTTCTGACGTGCTCCTTTGAGATCGCCGAAGCGACTTCGTCCGTGCGGCTGCCTTTTACCGTGCCGTCTTCGCCCTTTACGCCGTAAAGGTCATCCTCAGTAAGCTCTTCCTTAAGCATAAGATGATATCCGTTTTCGGTCTTGACGAGGCGCACTTCGCCGGGTTCCATTTCGAACGCGGCTTTTTCGAATTCCTCAACCATAGTCCCCTTGGTGAAAACGTAGCGGTAATTCCCGTCGTCGTTTTCGTCCTGAAGATCGGCGTGCTGCTTTTCGCCAGAACTGACAGCTTCGAGCGCGGCTTTTGCTTTCTTTTCCGCCTCCGCCGCCTTTTCTTCGGAAACGCCGGTGGTCTTATAAAGAATGTGGCATATCTTTACGTAGTTTTCGTCGAAATACGCCTTTATCTCTTCCTCGGACGCGTTGAACTCCGGAGTATTCCCTTCCGAATCGACGAACGGGAACGCCGCGGTCTCATAGCGGTAGTAATTGTTTACGAAATAGTCCTTCACAACGCTTTCGGCGATGGGCGCCACGCCGTTTTTGCCGTAGCGGTAATCGCTGTAAAGCTCATAGAGATAAACGAAGCGGTTGTAGCGTTCTATCGCTTTCCGGGTGAAGCCCATACGCACCAGCGCCACGTCGAAAAGGTCCGCTCCGCCGTAAGCGTACTCGAGGTCCGCCATATTCGACTTTATCTTTTCGAGCGCTTCGCTGTCGGTTATCGTAACGCCGGCGTCGACGCACATCTTTTCGATAATGACCATCTGCTGCGCCATTTCGAGTATGGATTCCTTTATGCTGTCGGCGACCGTCTTGCCGCTGTCGTCCACCTGCATCGCGAGTATGGATTTTTCGTCCAGCACCTGCCCGGTGGTCTGATAGATATAATACTGATTATTGTAGACGATCTTGTCTTTCACGAGCGAGGCGAGATACATATAGTCGTATTCGTCTAAAACGTTGTCTCCGTATTTCAAAACGTAATCGCCGCTGAGCTCCGGCACGGAAGCGCCGCTTGCGTCGGAAGTATCGCCGCCGCCGGAGGAGCACGCCGCGAGCAGGAATACCGCGGCGAGGATCACACAGATCAAAGCGTTCTTTTTCATTCTTTCATTTCGCCTTTCCGTAAGAATTGTTTTATCAAATCATTATACAATAAACAAACCGTTTTGTCCATACTATTTTTTTGCAATTTCCGAATATCTTTTCACAATCGCGTACGCGGTCTCCGGGACCTTGTCGCCGTCGCGCAGGCGGTATGCTATATGCGGCCTTCCGCCAATGGAGATCATCACCGCGCCTTTGAACGGGGTCTCCGAAGCGATAACGGCGCATTTTTCGATATCCAGCGCCGGATTGAAGAAGCTGAGCACCCTGTCGTCCTGCTTTATAAGCGTGAACCCGGCGTCCATCGCGGTGTTGCGCAGCAGCGAGATGCTCAAAAGGTTGTTCACGCCTTTCGGGATATCGCCGAAACGGTCGTTCAGCTCGTCGGTAAGGTCGTCGCGGTCGTTCTCGTCGCACACCGCGGCGATCTTTTTATACGCGTCGATGCGCATCGCCTGCGATGGGATGTATTTTTCGGGGATATAGGCGTCCGCCCGTACGTCTATCACGCAGTTGCGCTCCGCTTTCGGCTCTATCCCCTTTTCGGCGTTTATCGCGTCCTCGAGGATCTTTATATACAGATCGTACCCGATCGCCTCGAGATGCCCGCTTTGCTCTGCGCCGAGCAGGTTCCCCGCCCCGCGAAGCTCCAGGTCGCGCATGGCGATCTTGAACCCGGATCCGAATTCGGTGAATTCCCTTATCGCTTCCAGGCGCTTCTCCGCGATCTCGTTCAGCACCGCGTCCGGCCGGTAGGTCAGGTAAGCGTACGCCTTGCGGGAAGACCTGCCCACTCTTCCCCTTATCTGGTGGAGCTGCGCGAGCCCGAGGCGGTCTGCTTCCTCGATTATAAGCGTGTTCGCGTTGGGCACGTTCACGCCGGATTCTATTATCGTGGTGCATACGAGGATATCCGTTTTCCCGTCCACCATATCGGTCCAGACGTCCGAAAGGTCTTCCCTGTCCATCCTGCCGTGAGCGACCGCCACCCTGCGGTCGGGGAACGCGTCCTTTATCTGCTTTGCCTTCGTATAAATGGAATCTATGAAATTATGCAGGTAAAACACCTGCCCGCCGCGGCGCAGTTCGCGCCGTATCGCCTCAAATATCACGTCGTCGTCCTGCTCGAGTACGAAAGTCTGCACCGGGACGCGGTCGGTGGGCGCCTCCTCCAGAACGGACATATCGCGGATGCCGCTCAAAGCCATATTCAGCGTGCGCGGGATCGGCGTCGCGGTAAGCGTTAAAACGTCCACGCCGGAAGCGATCTCTTTTAATTTTTCCTTGTGCACCACGCCGAAGCGCTGTTCCTCGTCGACGACGAGCAATCCGAGCGATCTGAACTCTATGTTCTTCTGAAGCAGGCGGTGCGTTCCGACGACTATATCGACGGTCCCTTTTCTTAAACCTTCAGTTATCTCCGCCGATTCCTTCGCCGAAACGAACCGCGAAAGCATCGCTATCCTCACCGGGTAGCCGCGGAATCTTTCGAGTATCGTTCTGTAATGCTGGAAAGCGAGTATCGTGGTCGGCACGAGCATCGCCGCCTGCTTTCCGGCGAAAACGCATTTGAACATCGCGCGGAGCGAGACCTCGGTCTTGCCGAACCCCACGTCGCCGCACAGCAGGCGGTCCATGGGATAAGGGTTTTCCATATCTCGCTTTATCTCGTCGGAAGCGACCGTCTGCCCGTCGGTCTCGATATACTCGAAGCCGGATTCGAACTCCTCCTGAAGCTCGTCGTCCGGGGGGAACGCGAAACCGCGGCTGGCGCGGCGCTCGGCGTAAAGCCGGATAAGGTCTTTCGCGATGTCGGAAGCCGCCGCCTTCGCCTTCGCCTTGGCGCGGCGCCATTCGTCGCCGCCCATTTTAGAAAGCTTCGCGCCTTCCGCGCCGCCGACGTATTTGCTTACCATATCCAACTGGTCGCAGGGAACGTACAGCCGCCCGTTGTCGGCGTAAACGATCTTTATATAATCGCGGGAAACTCCCTGGCTCACAAGGTTTTCTATGCCCACGTATCTGCCGATGCCGTGATTGACGTGCACCACGAGGTCGCCCGGTTTAAGGTCGGCGTACCCCGCGATCTTTTCGGTTTTGGGCGCGCCCGGCGTCGAACGCCTGCGCACGCGAAGCTCCTCGCGGCGGCGTGCGGCGGTGTAATCCGACAAAAGCACGAATCCGCAGTCCGGCAGTTCGAACCCTTCGCGTATGACGTCGCCTTCTGCGGAGCAGACCGCCACCCGGTGCTCGTACAGCGCGCCGGAATACGGAAAAGCGGCGACGCCCGCGTCTCCGAGCATTTCGGTCATTACCGAAGCGGCGCGTTCGCCGGAGCAGACGAGCAATACCTTGTTCGCCGCGACGGTGTATTCCTCTATTTCGTTGATAAACAAGTCGTTTTTTTCGGTGAGCTGGGCGGCGGTGCGCGTGTTGAACTTATACGTCGCCTTCGCGCCGATATCCCGCCCCGACACGGCGAAGCGGTCGACCGAAACGGTATTTCTTCCGAGCGAAGCGTAAAACCGTTCCGCGCCGCAGTACGGGCGGCAGTTCTTCATTCGGCACATACCCGCTTCGGCAAGACTCTGCACCACTCCGTCGTTCACCGACGCGAACCCCTCGGCGCGGTCTTTAACGCGTTTTGAATCTATTATGAAGCGAACCGCTTCCCCGTCGGCGTCCAAAAGCGTTTCGGAAACCGGATAGAGCAGCGAAAAGTATTTGTCGGAATAGACGCATTTGTCTCCGCGCTCTGCCGCTTCCAGCTCCGAACGCAGCGACGACAGCCGTTTTTCCTGCCCCTCGAAATCGGATATGAGCGATTTGAGCTCCCGCACGACGGCGGTCTTCGCGGTGTCGGACATAAGCAGCTCCGTGCAGGGTATTATGCCTACCTCGGCGAGGTTATCTATCCTGCGCTGGGAAACGGTGTCGAACGAGCCGATCAGGTCGATCTCATCGCCGTAAAAATCGATCCTTACCGGGTATTCGCGGTCCGGGGTGAAAATATCAAGTATCCCGCCCCTGACAGCGTACTGACCGGCGCCTTCCACTATCTCCGCGCAGGTATATCCCATCGCGACGAGCCGGCGGCAGATATCCTTTATATCCGCGACGCCTCCGCGCGCCAGCTTAAAGCTGTTTTCTTTTATCACCTCTGCCGGAAGAGTGTATTGCATAAGCGCGTCCGGCACGGTGAGTATAATGTCGTAATCGCCGTTTATCGCCTTTGAAAGCACCGAGAGCCGTTCGTGCTCCCAGTCGCGGGAATACGCGGTGACGTTTTCGAACACGAAATCGCGCGCGGGGTAAACGCAGACTTTTTCGAAAAAGAGCTTCATAACGCCCGCGTATGCGTTCGCCGCTTTTTCCTCCGGCAGGACGACGATACCGCGTTTTTTAAGCGTTTTCAGCGCCGCCGCGATGAAAAAAGGGCGCACGGGATCGCACATACCGCAGAGGGAGGCGGGTATGCGTCCGTTTTCGAAATCGCTGATGAACCGCGAAAACGCGGGATCCTCGCGGAATATTGCCGGAACGTCAATCATTTTTCGGCGTGCTGCTCCTTGAGGGGGTATAGTTATAAACCGACATCGCTTTCGACGCGTCGCCGGAGAGAATGAGCGAGACGATCTCTTCGAGATTCTCGAACCGTTTTTCTATTTCCGCCATATCGCCCGGGGTGATCTTGCTTAAAACGTAATCGGAAAGCTCCCAGCCCTCCGGCTTGCCGCCTATGCCGATCCTTATCCGCGGGAATTCGTCGGTATCGAGATAGTCGATGACCGATTTTATCCCGTTGTGCCCTCCGGCGCTGCCGGAAGTGCGTATGCGAAGCGCGCCGACGGGAAGCGAAACGTCGTCGGAAATAACGATGATATGTCCGGCGTCGACGTGATAGTACCGCGCGGAGTCCGCCACGGCGAGACCGGAATTGTTCATGAACGTCTGCGGCTTAAGAAGCATACCCTTCCTGCCGAGTATTTCGCATTTTGCCGTGAGCGCGCTGTGGCGTATCCTGTCCGTTTTTACTCCGAGCGCGGAAGCGAGGCGGTCGACCGCCATAAAGCCCACGTTGTGGCGCGTGGCGGCGTACTGAGCGCCGGGATTGCCGAGCCCGACCACCAGGAAATCTAGCGAGCCGTATACTTTTGCAAATATGGGACACATTTCAAAAACATCCTTAAAACCGTTTGTGATCATAGTTTAATCCCGCGGCGGCGTTTTGTCAAGTTAATTATATAATGAATTTGTTAATAAATGGCATATTCGCTATTGACAAAAGCACAAAAAAATTATATTATATATGAAGAAATTGAAAACGGAGGAATTATACTCTATGCAAAAGAAATATGTCTATCTTTTTTCCGAAGGCAACGGAAAGATGAGAGAACTTCTCGGCGGCAAGGGCGCTAACTTGGCCGAGATGACAAACCTCGGGCTGCCGGTCCCGCAGGGCTTCACCATTACCACGGAGGCCTGCACACAGTATTACGAGGACGGCCGCACGATAAACGCGGAGATAATGCGGCAGATCAACGAACACGTCGTTAAAATGGAACAGATCACCGGCAAGGTATTCGGCAGCAAGGAAAACCCGCTGCTCGTTTCGGTGCGTTCCGGCGCGAGAGCGTCTATGCCCGGTATGATGGATACCATCCTTAATCTCGGACTCAACGAAGAAGTCGTGGAAGTGCTTGCCGCCAAGTCCGGCAATCCCCGCTGGGCGTGGGACTGCTACAGGCGCTTTATACAGATGTTCTCCGACGTCGTTATGGAAGTCGGAAAGCAGTATTTCGAAGACCTTATAGTCGCAATGAAGGAACGCAAGGGAGTCACTCAGGACGTCGAACTTTCCGCCGACGACCTGAAAGAGCTTTCCGAGCAGTTCAAAGCCGAATACAAGGCGAAGATCGGTTCGGACTTCCCCACCGACCCGAAGGTCCAGCTTATGGAAGCGATCAAAGCGGTGTTCCGTTCCTGGGACAACCCCAGAGCTAACGTATACCGCCGCGATAACGACATACCCTATTCCTGGGGCACCGCCGTCAACGTACAGATGATGGCGTTCGGCAATATGGGCAACACCTCCGGTACCGGCGTCGCCTTCACGCGCGATCCGGCAACCGGCGAAAAGAAGCTTATGGGCGAATTCCTGCTCAACGCGCAGGGCGAAGACGTTGTCGCCGGTATCCGCACCCCGCAGAAGATCGACCAGCTCAAGGAAGTTATGCCGGAAGTCTACGATCAGTTCGTTAAGATATGCAGCACTCTGGAAAACCATTACAGAGATATGCAGGATATGGAATTCACCATCGAAGACCGCAAGCTTTACATGCTCCAGACCAGAAACGGCAAGCGTACCGCACAGGCGGCTCTTAAGATCGCCTGCGACCTTGTCGACGAAGGTATGATAAGCGAAAAAGAAGCGGTGCTTATGATCGAGCCGCGCAACCTCGACACGCTGCTCCACCCGCAGTTTGACGCGAAGAAGCTTAAAGAAGCGAAGCCGATCGCGAAAGCGCTGGGCGCTTCTCCCGGAGCCGCCTGCGGCAAGATAGTCTTCTCCGCCGACGACGCGAAGGAATGGGCCGCGAGAGGCGAAAAGGTCGTTCTCGTCCGCCGCGAGACCTCGCCGGAGGATATCGAGGGAATGAAAGCCGCGCAGGGCATTCTTACCGTGTTCGGCGGTATGACTTCCCACGCCGCCGTCGTTGCGCGCGGAATGGGCACCTGCTGCGTTTCCGGCTGCAGCGAAATAAAGATGAACGAAGCCGCAAAATGCTTCAAGCTCGGCAGCAAGACTTATAAAGAAGGCGACGTGATCTCGCTCGACGGCTCCACCGGCAACATTTACGACGGGGCGATACCCACCGTAGACGCAAGCATAGCCGGGGAATTCGGGCGCATTATGGCGCTTGCCGATAAATACCGCCGTCTTAAAGTCCGCACGAACGCCGACACCCCCGCCGACGCGAAGAAAGCGCGCGAGCTGGGCGCCGAAGGCATAGGGCTCTGTCGTACCGAGCATATGTTCTTCGAGGGCGACAGGATAGACGCGTTCCGCGAAATGATCTGCTCCGACACCGTCGAAGAAAGAGAAGCCGCGCTGGCGAAGATACTTCCCATCCAGCAGGCGGACTTCGAAAAGCTTTACGAAGCGCTCGAAGGCAATCCCGTTACCATACGTTTCCTCGATCCCCCGCTCCACGAGTTCGTCCCGACCGAGGAAGAGGACATTGAAAAGCTCGCCGCCGCACAGGGCAAGAGCGTCGAGACAATCCGCGCGATAATCGAATCGCTGCACGAATTCAACCCGATGATGGGACACAGAGGCTGCCGCCTCGCCGTTACCTATCCCGAGATCGCAAGGATGCAGACTCTCGCCGTTATCCGCGCCGCCATAAACGTTAAGAAAGCGCATCCGGACTGGAACGTCAAGCCCGAGATAATGATCCCGCTGGTCTGCGAAGTCAAGGAATTCGATTACGTCAAGAAGATAGTAGTCGAAGCTGCGGACGCGGAGATCGCCGCTTCCGGCGTGAAGCTTGAATACGAGGTCGGCACGATGATAGAGATACCGCGCGCCGCCCTTACCGCGGACCTTATCGCCGCCCACGCCGATTTCTTCTGCTTCGGCACCAACGACCTCACGCAGATGACGTTCGGCTTCTCGCGCGACGACGCGGGCAAATACCTCGACTGGTACTACGACCGCAAGATATTCGAAAGCGACCCGTTCGCCAAGCTGGACAGGACCGGCGTCGGCAAGCTTATGGAAATGGCCGTTAAGCTCGGCAGACCGGTGAACAGCCACCTGCACGTCGGCATCTGCGGCGAACACGGCGGCGACCCGAACTCCGTAGAGTTCTGCGAACAGATCGGGCTCGATTACGTTTCCTGCTCGCCGTTCAGGGTACCGATAGCCCGCCTCTCCGCCGCTCAGGCGCGGATCAGAGCCGGAAAATAAACCGCGATCCGGCGCAAAACAAACAGATAAACGTTCCCGGCTTTACCGTTCCGCGGCTAAGCCGGGAGTTGTTTTATACGCCTTTTCCCTTCCCGCGCGAATAAACAAAACAAATATTGACAAACTATTCGAAAAAGTATATAATTTATTGAATAAAAGTATTATTTACAGTTTTAACTGTCACCAAGCGGTTCCGGCGGCGCCGGAACTCGGTTTCGGAGTATTGAAATGACCGGTATTACCAATATCGACATCGCAGAATCGATAATAAGGCGCAAAACCGTCCGCAGCGCGCGCTTGGCATATGCCATCGCCGCTTTGTCGTGCGTGGTCTACTTTTTATTGAGCTTATTCGTTATACGCCCGCTCAACGGCGCACTGCTCCCGCTTATGCAGCGGTTCGCCGCCTCGGTTACCGCGGACGAGGCGACCGCCGCGGAGCTGCCCGGTATATTGACGGATATCGTCGAATACGTGTTTATCTGCACGGTCCCGTTCATGCTGGCTTATATCGCGTTCCTGTTCCTGCACGGAAGGGATCCGGAGCCGGGGACTAAGCACGGGGCGCCGCGAATGCCGTTTTTGTATATATTCGGCGCGCTCGGCATATCCTACGCGCTCAACCTTATAGTCAACCTGCTGTTCAGCGCGGCGGGCGACAGGTTCCTCCCGAAGGAACAGGCGCTCCCGGTGACCGCAGCGGGAATAATTATTTATTTCGCGGAAGTGGCGGTGCTCCCCGCGCTGCTGGAAGAATTCGCGTTCCGCGGGATAATCTTGAAGCATCTGCTTCCCTACGGAAAGGTGGGCGCCATAGTTTTTTCCTCCCTGCTTTTCGGGGTACTTCACGTAAGCCCGCCGCACACGATATTCGCGACGGCTTTCGGAGTGATGCTCGCGCTGTGCTACGATTACACTCGCTCGATAAGGTTCACCGCGCTTATCCACTTTACGAACAATCTTATTTCCGTCGGGCTCGATTACGCGCAGGAGTTCGGCAATCCCGCTACCACGGTGCTGCTGAATCTGTTCGTATATGCTATGATGGGGCTGGGTATTTTCGCGCTGGTGTATTATATCCGCAACGGCATTAAAAAGCAGAAGGTCTCGTTCATACGTCCGCAGCACACCGGCGCGAAGCTTTCGCCGGTAAGGTCTTTGCTCCACTGCTTTCTTAATACCGGGACGATAATTCTGGCGGGGCTTTACTGCTATATCGTATATTTGGTGTATTTCAGGTAATGAACACGGTAAGAAACGACGAATATTATATGAAAAGCGCACTACGCAGCGCGAAGACCGCCGCGAAGCACGGCGAAGTGCCCATCGGCTGCGTTATAGTGCGCGGGGGCGAAATAATAGCGCGGGGATACAACACGCGCGAAACGAAGAAAAACGCGCTGCACCACGCGGAGATAGCCGCAATAAACAGGGCGTGCGCCAGATTGGGCGCATGGCGGCTGTGCGAATGCACGCTTTACGTTACCCTGGAGCCCTGCCCTATGTGCGCGGGCGCGATCGTGAATTCCCGCATTAAGCGCGTGGTATACGGCTGCGCGGACGCGAAAGCCGGGGCGTACGGCAGCGTATTCGACCTGCGGGAATACCCGCTTAACCACAAATACGAGGTAACCGGCGGCGTACTTGCCGAAGAATGCGCCGGCGTTTTATCGGATTTTTTCAAAGAACTGCGTAAAAAACAGAAAGAGAGTACCGAACAATGAAAAAGAAAGCCGTTATATCCGTTACCGGGCGCGACAACGTGGGCATAATCGCCAAAGTAAGCGCGCTCTGCGCCGAGTTGGGCGCCAACATAAGCGATATTTCGCAGACGGTCCTGCAGGATTATTTCGCTATGATAATGATAGTCGAGATCGACGGGCTGAACGTGCCTTTTACCGAATTCGTGGACAGGGTGCGCACGCTCGGGCGGGAAAACTCATTAGAGATAAACGCGATGCACGAGGATATTTTCGATTCGATGCACAAGATCTAAACTCGGAGTTCTGATATGATCGATACCAAAGACATTCTTGAAACAATAAATATGATCCGCGAGGAGAATCTGGATATCCGCACCGTTACCGTGGGGATATCGCTGTTCGACTGCGTGAGCGACGACAAGGCGCGCTTCCTTAACAATATCTACGACAAGATAACCCGTACCGCGGCGGATCTCGTTCCGGTCTGCAGCGAGATCGAGAAGACCTACGGGATCCCGATAATCAACAAGCGCGTCGCGGTCACTCCCCTTTCGCTGGTCGGCGGAAAGCTGGACGGCGACGGGTATATCGAAGCGGCGAAAACGCTGGACAGGGCGGCTTCCGCGCTCGGTATCAACTTCATCGGCGGATTCGGCGCGCTCGTGCACAAGGGCAGCACCAGATGCGAGGAGGCGCTTATCAAAGCGATCCCCTACGCGCTTGCGGAGACGGAGACCGTCTGCTCATCGGTAAACGTGGCTACGACGAAAGCCGGAATCAATATGGATGCTGTCGCCGAAATGGGCGATATAATAAAGCAAACGGCTTATCTTACGCGCGACAGGGGCTCTGTCGGCTGCGCGAAGCTGGTGGTTTTCGCAAACGTGCCGGAGGACAATCCCTTTATGGCGGGCGCGTTCCACGGAGTGGGCGAACCGGAAGCGGTAATAAACGTGGGCGTATCCGGGCCGGGAGCCGTCGGTTCGGCGATAAGGCGCGCGGGAGATTGCAGTTTAAGCGAGCTTGCGGAAGTTATAAAGCGTACCGCTTTTAAGATAACTCGCGTGGGGCAGCTCGTCGCGCACGAGGCGTCGAAGCGGCTGGGCATCCCCTTCGGGATAGTGGACCTTTCGCTCGCCCCCACCCCCGCCATAGGCGATTCGGTCGCGGATATACTGGAAAGCATGGGGTTGGAGACCTGCGGCGCGCATGGCACCACCGCGGCGCTTGCAATGCTTAACGACGCGGTAAAAAAAGGCGGCGTTATGGCTTCCTCGCACGTGGGCGGGCTTTCGGGCGCGTTTATTCCCGTTTCGGAGGACGCGGGTATGATCTCAGCCGCCGAAAAGGGCGTGCTCTCGGTGGAAAAGCTGGAGGCGATGACGGCGGTATGCTCCGTCGGGCTCGATATGATCGCCGTCCCGGGAGATACCGAGGCGAGCGTTATCTGCGGCGTTATAGCCGACGAAATATCCATCGGCGTGGCTAACGGCAAAACGACCGCCGTGCGTCTTATCCCCGCCTACGGAAAAAAGGAAGGCGACACGGTGGACTTCGGCGGTCTGTTGGGCAGAGCCCCGGTGATGAGTCTGCGCCCCCAGTCGCCCGCGGAGTTCATAGCGCGCGGAGGACGCATCCCCGCGCCGATACACAGCTTAAAGAACTAATACATTATGTAAACCGGAGACAGTGAAAATGGAAAACGGAAAAGGAAAATTTTATATAACTACCGCCATCGCGTACGCTTCCAGCAAGCCGCACATAGGCAACACCTACGAGGCGGTGCTGACCGACGCGATAGCGCGCTATAAACGCGCGCGCGGGTTCGACGTATTCTTCCTTACGGGGACTGACGAACACGGGCAGAAGATACAGCAGCGCGCCGAAAGCAGGGGCGTTACGCCGCAACGGTACGTCGACGAGGTGGCCGGCACGATAAAGGGCATTTGGGACAGCTTCGACGTGACCTACGACAAATTCATACGCACCACGGACAAAGAGCACGTGCGCGTTATACAGAAGGTCTTCAAGAAGCTTTACGAGCAGGGCGATATCTACAAAAGCACTTACGAGGGCAATTACTGTACCCCCTGCGAATCGTTCTGGACCGATACGCAGCTTGTCGACGGCAGATGCCCCGACTGCGGCGGAGAAGTAAAAAAGGCGAGCGAGGAATGCTATTACTTCCGTATGTCGAAATACGCCGACCGGCTTTTGAAGTTCTATGACGAGAACCCCGGGTTCATCACTCCCGAATCCCGCAAGAACGAGATGATAAACAACTTTATCAAGCCGGGGCTGCAGGACCTTTGCGTTTCCCGCACGAGCTTTTCGTGGGGGATCCCGGTGGATTTCGACCCGAAGCACGTAGTTTACGTCTGGCTCGACGCGCTGTTCAACTACGTCACCGCCATCGGCTACGATCCCGACGGCTCCTCGGAGCTTTATAAAAAGCTTTGGCCCGCCGATCTGCACGTTATAGGCAAGGATATCGTCCGCTTCCACACGATCTACTGGCCGATATTCCTAATGGCTCTCGGGCTCCCGCTTCCGAAGCAGGTGCTCGGTCACCCGTGGCTGCTTTTCGGCGAGGACAAGATGAGCAAATCCAAGGGCAACGTTATCTACGGCGACGAGCTTATAGAAGCGTTCGGGCTCGACCCGGTGCGGTATTTCCTGCTTTCCGAGATGGGCTATTTCAACGACGCGAGCATAACCTACGAATCGCTGATAAAGCGCACGAACGCCGATTTGGCGAACACGCTGGGCAATCTGGTTTCCCGCACGGGCGCTATGATAAAACAGTATTTCGGCGGCGTGATACCCGCCAACGACGGGACCGACGACGAAGCGGCGCTCACGCTGAAGAACGCGGTCAAAGGCAATATATCCGAATGCTGCGCGAAGTTCGACAAATACCTTGTCGCCGACGCTTCGGAGAAGCTGTTCAACGCGATAAAGGCGTGCAACAAGTATATCGACGAGACCGCGCCGTGGGTGCTTGCCAAGGACGAAAGCAAGCGGGGACAGCTCGCGAACGTGCTTTCTGATCTAGCGGAATCGATACGCATATGCAATCTGCTCATCGCTCCGTTCATGCCCGGCACCGCCGCGAAGATAGACGCCGTGTTCGGCAGGTCCGAAGAGGATTTCGACAAGGCGGCGGAGTATTCCTACCCCTGCTCCGGAAAGGAGATCGGCGACGTTCCGATACTCTTCGCCCGGATAGACGAAAAGAAGTTTTTGGCGGAGCTGGAGAAAAAGTTCGCGGCGAAGCAGCCCGAAAAGAAGCCGGAAAAGCCCGCGGAAAGCGCGGCAATAACCATTGAAGACTTCGCAAAGGTCGAACTGAAAGTCGGCAGGGTGCTTGAATGCGTCCCCGCCGAAAACAGCGATAAGCTGCTTGTCTTGCAGATCGACCTCGGCGGCGAAAAGCGGCAGGTAGTTTCGGGCATAGCGAAATACTACGCGCCTGATGCCCTTATCGGCAAGAACGTGATTGTCGTTTCCAACCTAAAGCCCGCGAAGCTGCGCGGATACGAAAGCAACGGCATGATACTCGCCGCCGATACGACCGACGGAGTAAAGGTGATATTTGCCGACGAAAGCGCCGCGCCGGGCAGCAAGGTGCGCTGAGCGATGATCGATACGCACGCGCATTACTGCGACGAACGCTTCGAAGCCGACCGCGACGGTCTGCTTTCCGGTCTGCACGAAAACGAAAACGTATATGCGATAATAGAAGCCGGGTGCGATATACCCGGCTCTGTTCGCGTATGCGAGCTTGCAGAAAAGCATCCGTTCGTTTATGCCGCCGCCGGTATTCAGCCGCAGGAGGTCGCCGGATTCCGCGAAAGCGACTTAGACGAATTATGTAAACTGCTTTCCCGCCCGAAGGTAGTCGCCGTGGGCGAGATCGGGCTGGATTATCATTACACGACGGAAGACAAAGAGCTGCAGAAGCGGGTGTTCCGCGCGCAGCTTGAAATAGCGCAGCAGCTTAAAATGCCGGTGGTGATCCACGAGCGCGACAGCATAGCCGACTGCCTGGAATGCGTGTTTGATTACGACGTGTGCGGCACGTTCCACGCCTTTTCCGGCAGCAGGGAGACTGCAAAAAAACTGCTTGACCGCGGGTGGTATATCTCGTTCGGCGGAACGGTAACTTTTAAAAACGCAAGAGTTCCTGTGGAAAACGCCGCTTACGTTCCCGACGACAGGATACTTACCGAGACCGACTGCCCCTACCTTACCCCGCACCCGTTCCGCGGCAAGCGCAACGACAGCGGTTATATGCGTTTTACCATACAGAAGCTTGCAGAAATACGAGGCGTTGAATATGAATATATCGAACACATCACCGAACGGAACGCGAAAGAACTGTTCGGGATCGCATAAAAAGGCACTGACGTTCGCCTACCGTGTGGGCGGCGGCGTTTATATAAACCTTACCAACCGCTGCACGAACGACTGCACGTTCTGCCTGCGCAACAACGCTGACAGCGCATACGGCAGCGGCGTGCTATGGTTAGAACGCGAGCCGTCAGCCGCGGAAGCGTTTGAAGCAGCAAGAACGATCGCGGACGGTTGCAAAGAATTCGTTTTCTGCGGTTACGGCGAACCTATGTGCCGCGTCGGCGCGCTTATAGAAACCGCAAAGCTGCTTAAGGCGGAGTACCCGGATATACCGGTGCGCATAAACACAAACGGGCAATCAGACCTTATAAACGGACGCGACGTCGTGCCGGAGCTTACGGGGCTGATCGACACCGTTTCGATAAGCCTCAACACCCCCGATCCGGAAGCTTACGTCCGCGTTTGCAGACCCGCTTACGGCGAAAAGGCGTATCACGCAATGCTCGATTTCGCGTCGCGCTGCGCTGCAAAACTGCCGCACGTGGTTTTTTCCGCAGTGCGCGAAACGCTGACGGAAGAAGAAATGTTAAAATGCGAAGAGATCGCACGTAAAACGGGAGCTCGGCTGCGCCTTCGCGATTACATTAGCGAAAATAACCAAAACGGATAACGAAAACATTTTGCTTTTTTAATAAAAAACAGTTGTATTTTTTTGAAAAATAGTATAAACTATTATTTGATAAAAAAATAAACATACGGAGGATTTTCCAATGTCAGTAAAAGTTGCCATTAACGGCTTCGGCCGCATCGGCCGTCTCGCGTTCAGACAGATGTTCGGCGCGGAGGGCTACGAGATCGTCGCCATCAACGACCTCACCGATTCCAAAATGCTCGCTCACCTTCTTAAGTATGACTCCGCTCAGGGCAGATACGCTCACGCCGAGACCGTAGTCGCCAAAGAAGGCGCTATCGAAGTTTGCGGCAAAGAGATCCGCATCTACGCCGAAAAAGACGCTGTCAACCTCCCCTGGGGCGAACTCGGCGTCGACGTCGTGCTTGAATGCACCGGTTTCTACACCAGCAAGGAAAAGGCATCGGCTCACATCACCGCCGGCGCCAAGAAGGTAGTTATCTCCGCTCCCGCGGGGAAAGACCTGCCCACCATCGTTTACGGCGTTAACGAAAAGACTCTTACCAAAGAAGATACCATTATTTCCGCCGCTTCCTGCACCACCAACTGCCTCGCTCCCATGGCGAAAGCGCTTAATGATTACGCTCCCATCCAGAGCGGCATCATGACGACCGTTCACGCCTACACCGGCGACCAGATGGTCCTCGACGGCCCGCACAGAAAAGGCGACCTGCGCCGCGCACGCGCCGCAGCCGTCAATATAGTTCCCAACAGCACCGGCGCCGCAAAAGCGATCGGGCTCGTTATCCCGGAACTCAACGGCAAGCTCATCGGTTCCGCTCAGCGCGTTCCGACCTGCACCGGTTCCACCACCATCCTCGTTTCCGTCGTAAAGGGCAAGGATATCACCGCGGAAGGCATCAACGCCGCTATGAAGGCCGCTTCCAGCCCCAGCTTCGGCTATACCGAGGAACCGCTCGTTTCTTCCGACATCATCGGCATCACCTACGGTTCGCTGTTTGACGCCACCCAGACGATGGTCGCCAAGATCGACGACGATACCTATCAGGTACAGACCGTTTCGTGGTACGACAACGAGAACAGCTACACCAGCCAGATGGTCCGCACCATCAAATACTTCGCCGAACTCGCGTAAGCGTAAAACGCTTCACCCCGCGAAGTGTTTCGCGGGGTGAATTCTTTTAATAATACTTTTTTAAGGAGTATATTCAATGAAAAACAACTTTATAAAAATACTCGCTCTCGCGTTGGTACTGGTTTTTGCGCTTTCCTTCGCCGCCTGCGGTTCTAAAGACAACGAAGTCTCCAAGGCGGGATCGAACGGCGATCAAAGCGTCGAGTCCAAAGAAGACGTTACCGCGGACTCCGAAGCCGTATCCGAAGAAGAATCCAAAGCGGAATCTCTGCCCGAAACGAGCGAGCCCACCGCTTCCGACGAAAGACTCGTGTTTAACTTTAACGGCGTTTCCGTTGAACTTCCCGAAGGATTCCACCTGACCGACGGTTCCACCGAACAGAACGCTTTGGCCGTTCCTGCTGATTATCCTGCACATACCGATAATATCAGCTTCGTTACCGGAGCAGATCAGTCGGCTGCGTTTACCGAAGAAATAATGAAGCCCGCGTTTGAGCAGCTCCTGGGCGAACTTAAAGACTTCAATTTAAGCAAATCCAAACTCGACGGCGTTGAATACGCGCTCGTAACGTATAAATGCGAAGTCAACGGCGTCAAAATGGATCAGACATTATACACCTTCTTCTTCACAGACAAATCCGTTACGATCACCTTCAGCGTTATAAACGATTCCGAAAACAGGGCGGTGCTCGACAAAGCGATCGAGACGCTTCATATCGAGGGCTGACAGAACAAAGCAAAAACCCGTTCCGCATTCTACGCGCGGAACGGGTTTGTTTTTTTATACGGTCTGCTTCCCTGCCAGAGCCGCTTTTTTGAGCTTGCTTTCGGCTTTCATGCGCAGCTCCTTGTTGAGTATGCGCTTGCGGATGCGGATCGATTCCGGGGTGACTTCTATAAGCTCGTCGTCGGCGATGAATTCGATCGCTTCTTCAAGCGAAAAGATGATCGGAGGAGTGAGGATAAGCTTTTCGTCCGCGCCGGCGGAACGGATCGCCGTCAACTGCTTTTTCTTGCAGGGGTTTATGGTGATATCCTCCGCCTTGGGGTTTATGCCGACGACCATACCTTCGTAGATATGCACGCCGGGACCTACGAACAGATTGCCGCGCTCCTGCGAGTTGAAGCAGCCGTAGGAAGTCGTTTCGCCGTCCTCGCTCGCGATGAGCGAACCGGTATAGCGGATCTGGATATCGCCCTTATATGGCTTGTAGCCGTCGAAAAGGGTGTTTATAACGCCCTCTCCGCGGGTGGCGGACATAAACTGCGAGCGATAGCCGAACAGACAGCGCGCCGGAATGGAATATTCTATGCGCATATGAGTGCCGACCCCGTTCGGCGTCATCTGCAGCAGGTCGCCTTTGCGCCTGCCGAGCTCTTCCACCACGGTGCCGACGTATTCGTTCGGAACGTCGATGGTGACGTGCTCGAACGGCTCGTTCTTAACGCCGTCTATCTCTTTATACAGCACGCGCGGGGTGGAACAGCAAAGCTCGAACCCTTCGCGGCGCATCGTTTCGATAAGTATGGAAAGATGCATCTCTCCCCTGCCGGCGACCTTGAAGCAATCGGTCGTTTCGCCGTCGGCAACGCGAAGCGAAACGTCTTTCAGCAGCTCTTTGTAAAGTCTTTCACGGATCTGGCGGGAGGTAACGTATTTGCCCTCTTTCCCGGCGAACGGAGAATCGTTCACCGAGAACGTCATTTCCATAGTCGGCTCGCCGACCTTTACGAACTCTAGCGGTTCGGGGACGGCGGGATCGCAGATAGTATCGCCGATGGTTATATCCTCCGCGCCGGAGAAACAGACGATGTCGCCCATTTTCGCTTCCTGCACGGGGACGCGCGTCAAGCCGTCGATCTGATAAAGCGAAACGATCTTGGTCTTCTTCGGCGGTTTATCGGAATGGTAGTTGGTAATAACGACCTCCTGCCCCTGCCGCACCGTGCCGCGGTCTATGCGGCCGATGCCTATCCTGCCGACGTAATCGTTGTAGTCGATGGAAGAAACAAGGAGCTGAAGCGGACCTTCCGGATCGCCCTCCGGCGCCGGGATGTGAGAAAGTATCGTGTCGAAAAGGGGCTGCAGGTCCCTGCCCGCCTCGTGGGGGACGAGCGAAGCCGTGCCCGCCCTGCCGGAACAGAAGAGCGTGGGGCTTTCAAGCTGTTCGTCGCTCGCGTCGAGATCGAAGAGCAGTTCGAGTATCTCGTCCATCACTTCGTCTATGCGGGCGTCGGGGCGGTCTATTTTGTTGACGACGACGATGACCTTGTGGTTGAGCTCCAGCGCGCGCTGCAGCACGAAGCGCGTCTGCGGCATCGGCCCCTCCGCCGCGTCGACAAGCAGGATAACGCCGTTAACCATTTTTAGTATGCGCTCCACCTCGCCGCCGAAATCGGCGTGCCCCGGGGTGTCGATGACGTTGATCTTAACGCCCTTGTAGTGGATCGCGGTGTTTTTTGCGAGTATGGTTATACCGCGTTCGCGTTCCAGCGCGTTGTTGTCCATAACGCGCTCCTCGGTGACCTGGTTTTCGCGGAATACGCCGCCCTGTTTTAACATTTCGTCGACAAGCGTGGTCTTGCCGTGGTCGACGTGTGCTATTATCGCAATGTTTCTTAAATCTTCCCTTACCATATACTTTAACCTCACAAATAAGTTCGGCAAGCGTTAACTTGCCGAAAGAATCGTTATTTACTCCTGCTTAAAGCCTTTTCGACAGCCATGCAAACCGGAGGCGCGAGCAATACCGTAGTCGCAAGCTCAAGAAGGAAATTGAGACCGACGAACGCGACAATCACGTAGCCGAACACGTTTCCGCCGTAACCGTTCTCCGTCGCCATGTCCTGCAGCACGGGATTGAAGAGAGTAAGGAACACGATTACGAATATGCCGGTATTGAATACCGGAGCACATACAGATGCGACATAATACGATATCTTGCGGTTGAATTTTTTGGAAACGAGTTTGAAAACGAGCGCGACGCAGACCGCGGCAAGCGTGGTGCGTACAACGGTGCCGATAACCGTGTAGAACCAGTTCACCTCGAAAATGAGATAAGTGGTGAACGGTGTAGCGCCGGTAAGCCCCATAATGAAAACGACAAGGCCGAATACGCCGCCGACGATCGCGCCGCCGGCAACGCCGTAAAAGCACGCCGCAACCACGACGGGAATAAGCACGAAAGAAAGCTCGAGCCCGCCGGGAAGCTTTATGGGAAGGAACGTCGCTATGATTTGAAGCACTATCGTTACCGCGACGAGTAATGATAAAGTTGTGATCCTGCGCGTGTTTTTATTCATTGATAAACCTCGGTATCGTTTGATACTATAATTATACACGCGTACTTAAATGTTTTCAATATACATAATAAATAATTTTTAAGATTATCTCATTTACCTCTTTATTTTATCATACAATTGTGATATATTATAAAAAGATACTAATAATCGGAAGGTGCGCTATGCTTGACATAACAAAGCTTCAGCCCGGAACAAAGCTTTATTTCCTCGGGATCGGCGGGATAAGTATGTCCGCGCTGGCGTTGATACTTAACAGCAGGGGTTTCGTTATACGCGGCTATGACCGCGCGCAGAGCGAAGTTACCGACGGGCTCGAAGAACACGGCGTAAATGTCGATTTCGCGTTCGACGGAACCGAAGCCGGCGGATGCGGCGCGATCGTTTATTCCGCCGCGTTCGGCGAAACGCATCCCGTGCTCGTCGCCGCGAGAAAGACCGGGATCCCCATGTATTCCCGCGCGGAGCTGCTGGGCGGGATCGCTTACGCGTACAAAAACTCCGTTGCCGTGGCGGGCACTCACGGAAAATCCACCACAAGCGGTATGCTCGGGCATATTTTCCTTAACGCGGCGGGCTGCGACCCCACCGTGATAGTAGGCGCCGTTATGCGCGACGTCGGCTCCACATATCGGCTCGGCGGCGACGGGAACTTTATTTTCGAGGCGTGCGAATACCGCGACAGTTTCCTTTCCTTCTTCCCGCGCGTCGCGGTGGTCCTGAACGTAGCTTTGGACCACACCGATTATTTCAAGGATATAGGACAGATGCGCGATTCCTTCACGCGGTTTATGAACAACGCGGGCAGGGACGGATACGCCGTTTACAACCTCGATTGCGAAAACAGCCGCATAGCCGCGAAAGACGTTGCCGCGCACAAGATAACTTTCAGTGCCGGGGGCGACGAAAGCGCGGATTATTACGCGAAGAACGTGAAAGAGACCGAGGGGCGTTCGGAATTCGACGTTTACAGACGCGGCGAATACCTGTATACTCTTAAACCGGGCGCGCCGGGCAGGCACAACGTGGCAAATTCGCTTGCCGCCGCAGCCGTGTGCGATATAAGCGGGATCTCCGCGCAGGACACGGTAAACGGGATAGCCGGATTCACCGGCGTGGGCAGGAGGTTCGAATATCTGGGCGGGTTCCGCGGCGCGCGCGTTTACGACGACTACGCGCACCACCCCGACGAGATAAAAGCCACGCTTGCCACCGCGCGGGAGATAGCCGGAGAGCACAAGGTGTTCTGCGTGTTCCAGCCGCACAATTACTCCCGCCTGCGCGACCTTTACGGCGATTTCATCACCGCCTTCGGCGACGCCGACAAGCTTATCCTATGCCCGCTTTACGCCGCCCGCGAGAAGAGCGACGGCGCCGTTTCGTCCGAAACGCTGGCGGCGCTGATAGACGGCGCGGAATACTACACGGATTACGGCGAGATAACCGCGCGGCTCGAAAAGCTGGTTTCGGCGGACGATATAGTTATTATAATGGGCGCCGGAGATATATCCAAATATGCCGAAAGGTTCAAAAAATAGCGGATTTTAAGAAAAAACGCAAAAAAACTATTGACAAACGGAAAAAAGTGTTATATATTAAATTGTTCGCGTTCAATAAAAACGTTATGCAATAACTTGTGGAGGTGTAATAAATGGCAAAGTGTTCGATATGCGGAAAGGGCGTTACCTTCGGCTGCAACGTCTCGCACTCGCACCGCAGGACCAACAGAAGTTGGAAACCCAATATCAGAAAAGTCAAGGCGAACCTTGACGGCACCGTTAAACACGTTTACGTGTGCTCCCGCTGTCTCAGAAGCGGCAAGGTCACCCGCGCCGTATAACAGCAAATGCAGAAAAATCCCCTGTGTGACAGGATGCGTGTCCAACACATTCCGTCACACGGGGGAATTTTTTGTTTCCCTTCCGTTAGTTTTTACGGGAGAGGTATTCCTCTTTTGTAAGCAGATAGTGCATGATCGTGCGGGGGATATCGCGCACGGTGATCTCATCGCGGCAGATACGGTCCAATCTGAATCCGACGCGTTCCGCTAGCGCGGCGGACCGCGCGTTGCCCTGCATTATGCGAAGCTCCGCCGTTTCGAATCCGAGCGTTAAGAAGCTGAGTTCGAGTATCGCTTTGACCGCCTCCGTCATATACCCCTTTCCGCGGTAATCGGGCGAAAGGACGTAGCCGATCTCGCAGTGCATACGCGAGGAATCTACGTTCGCATAGCCGCAGGTGCCGATCATCCTGCCGTTTTCCTTTAACTCGACGGCCCAGTCGCCGTAGAGCCCGCGCAGATACCGGCGGTCTATCGATTCGATATAGCCGCGCGTGACGTCGATATTCGCGTGAGATTCCCACAGAAGGAATTCCGTGACCTCCGGGCGCGAGGCGTAATCGTACATATCGTATACGTCGCCGGGCGCGATATTACGCAAAACGAGCCGTTCGGTCTCTATCGGCACCGAACGGATAAGCATTCTTCTGAGTTTTCCCTTCCTCATTGCCATCACCGAAGTAAATAATATCATATTTTTTTTAATATTTCCACTGTTTTCCGAAATATTACGCCGAATAGCCGCAGGAAATTGCACTTTTCCGCTTGACAGAAAAACAAACTTGATATATAATAACTATAAGTATAATTATGTCTCAGGAGGACTGAATTATGAAAAAGGGCCTGATATGCATTCTGCTTGTATGTATGATGCTTCTGCCACTGCTCGTATCGTGCCAGCAGGAGGCCGATATGACCGAGACCGACGCGGAAGTATATACTTTATATATGATCGTCGAAGATTCGACGACCCCGGAAGCGGTCCACGAGGTGGAGCTTGCGCTCAACCGCACGATATTCTACCGTCTGAGCGCCATCGTCAAGCTGATCCCCCTGCACGAGGACGAATATAACGAAACGGTCGACGATATGATAGCTCAAACCGAAGCTTATCTTCTTGAAAAGAAAAACAAGAACAAGAAGAACAACTCCGCCGTTTCGGACGAGACTTCGGCCGCTTCGTCGGAAGAGACCGAGGACGACGTTTCCAAGCTGGTCAAGACCGGCGACTGGTGGCTTGACGAGCTCACCGCCGGCAGAGAGATAGAGCTGGATCATCCGCAGATCGACATTTTCCTCGCGCCCGGTTACGAAAGATATTACAGTCTTGCTTTCAACGGCAAGCTTTCCGCGCTCGACGAAAAGCTTAACAACGAAGCAAAGGCGCTTAAGTCCTCCATACACTCCACGCTGCTTACCGCCGCGAAGGTCAACAAAAAGACCTACGGCGTTCCGGTGAACACCGCCATCGGCGAATACACCTACCTGATCTTCGACAAAGAGCTGCTCGACAAATATTCCGTCGACCCGCACACCATCCGCAAGATGAGCGATATAAAGGAATACGCTCAGACGCTTAAGGAAAACGAGCCGGACGTGGTTCCCGTTATGGGCCCCTTCCCCTCCGCCGAGATCGACTTCCTGGTGGAAGACGGTTTCCCCGCGATAGTCGACAATAAATACGTCCTCCCGGCATACGAGACCGCCTCGGTAAAGAGCTATCTCGCCATGATGGCGCGTTACAGAACGCTCGGCTTCTTTGAAAACGGCGAAGGCAAGACCGGCGAAGAAGCGCGCTGCGCGATCCGCATCGAGACCGCCTCTTTGGATTCCTTAAAAGCCAAATACGGCGAGGAGGACTACGCCTTCACGCTGTATTCCAACCCGATAGCGACCAACGAAAACACAATCGAAAACACCATCTGCGTTTCCGCGACGGTCAACTCCAGCAACCTCACCAAGGTAATGCAGATCGTTACCGCGATATATACCGACCCGGACCTTATGAACCTGCTCACCTACGGTGTGAAGGATATGCACTACGTTGTAAACGAGCGCGGTCAGATCGAACGCCTTAACAACGATTACATAGTGCGTCCCGAATACGTGGGCAACTGCTTCATAACCTCCACTCTTCTCGACGACGACGCCGGAAAGTGGCAGAAAGCCATTCAGCAGAACCAGGACGCGCGCGTTTCCGGAACGCTCGGTTATACCTCCACCCCCGTCTCTTTCAAATACAACGACGAGAACGGCGCGGAACATGAGGTAAAGGAACCCGACTACAACGAAATTATCTGCGAAATAGTGAACGAATACTACCCGAAGCTCATGCAGGGCAACGCGATAGACCTCGATTCCGAAGCGCTCTACAAGCAGGCGGTGGCGGATATCACGCAGCAGTATACGAACAAGCTGAACACGCATTACAAAGACAACGTGCTTAAGCCGATGTTCGAACAGCAGTTCTACGATGAAGTCGTCCGCACCCGCGGCGACGAGCTTCACAAGAAAGCCGAGGAGACCGAGCTCGCATCCGCAAGGTCTGCCGCGGAGCGCGAACTTAAGAGACAGCTCAAAGCAAAATTCGAAAAAGAAAACCCAGAAATGACATCTTCCGAGATAAGCAACAAGATCTCCGAAATGCTCACTCCGGAATACATCGAGGAAAACATTTACATCCGTATCCCGAAAGAAGAAGTCGACGCGAAGATAGAGACCACCTACAAGACCTATCTTTCCAACGAGACCAAGGACCGCCTGAGCGCCGTTGTCGAAGCGGAAGACCGCATACGCAAGGAAGTCGCCAAGAGCGCCGAGCTTAAGAGCAAGGCGAACGATACCGTTATAAGCGCGCTCAAGCCCGAAGCGGAAGCGATGCTTCGCGAAATGGTAAAGGAAGAGCTGCTTGCCGAGAATCCGAAGGCGACCGAAGCCGAAATAAAAGCAAAGCAGGACGAAGTGGTGACCGCGGACTACGTTAACAAGAAATTCTACAACGTGTTCAAGAAAGCCGAAGTCGAAGCCATGGTCACCGAGGAGCTGAACAAGCTTGTCGACGCCGAGACGAAGAGGCGCCTGCAGGAGCAGGCGGCTGCGAATCCGAACCTGCGCGCTTATCTCAACGAGTATGAGAAGACGCTTAATTCCGCGGAATACAAGGAACAGCTCGAAGCGCTTATCAAATACGACGCGCCGCAGAAGATCGAACAGCAGTTCGACAATAACATTTCCGCCGAGATATCCAAATACACCGGCGAAATGGTCGACAAGATGAATACCGCCATCGGCGAAGCCGTCACGGCGTTTGTCGAAGAGAACAAGGACCTGCTCGGTATGACCGAAGACGAGCTGCTTTACAAGATCGGCTTTAAGAAGACCGCCATCGCGTCAGAGGGCGAGGAAAGCGCCGAGACCGACGAAAACGGCGATCCCGTGACCAAATACGAAGACGCGTACGAAAGCTGGTACGATTTCGTATTCGAATCCAAGATCACCGCGGGATATTACAGCATATTCGGCAAGCCCACCGCGGGTTGATAAAGCCCCCGGCGGACAGCACGGAACAAGAACGAAAAAACCGCTTTGCGCAGTGCAAAGCGGTTTTTGTTGGTTCTATAATAAATGTTGGGGTAAAG
>JAFSNK010000022.1 GCA_017447445.1 Clostridia bacterium
TACAATCCAGCGTTCAAACTTCATTTCTATTTGATATCTGTCGTATTGATCCTTGCGATTCTGAACTGTATTTATGGTTTTGCTCAAATGATCAAAACAGGAGAAACCGGAAGAAAAAAGGCTTTGATTATGCAATCGGTCTCCGCGGTTTCTTTCCTTGGATTATGTATTCTTGCTTGCTTTACGGCGTTTTGGCGCGACGGCAGTATTACAGTCTCTCCGCTCTCGGCTTTTCTAATGTCGGTTTTCTTTATCATACTTGGTACGACAGTCGGTCTGTTTATCGGATCATTATTATTGAAACAAAAAAGAGCCATTACCCTTTGGATTCCGACGATTGCAGCAACCATTACTACACTCGTAATGTATATCGGAGAAATGATCTTGCTTCACGCTCATCTTTACCGCTTCGGTACCGGCTTTCTCTTTGACGGGATACCCGGGATTGTCCTTGCACCGATAGATATGATCGTGATTATAACTTCCGGGGCAATTACATTCCTGCTTATGTATGTTGTTAAAAAGAAAAATAACGAAACTGTTTCAATTCAATGAGAATACTGTTTTTTGCAAAATAATTATTCACGTTTTGAAATAACTGCTAAAACTACGTCATCTTTTAAATAAACAAAACGCACTTTTGACGGCCTCGGGCTGTCAAAAGTGCGTTAGCGTTATTTATGCGGAAGGATATTATACAGATCAGACAGGTTCACAAATCAAAAGAAAGATCGGGATACCTGCTCTATCGCAAGCGCATCGAGAGGGCTTTTTTATTTTGCCGTTTTCGCGGTTATGCCGCTTACACCGCGGCGAGCACGTTCGCGTTGCGGACGGACGGATCGGATATGCGGTCGTTCACCGAATAGGCGTGTTTTTCAAGGTCGCCGCAGACCGCCTCGGTAAGCCCGCGCGTTTGCAGTTCTTCGATAAACGCGCCCGCGGTATCCTCTATCGCCGCCGACTTTATCTCCGCCATATCCGGCGAGTTGTCGGAGGTGATAAGGAACTCCAGCGTTTCGGCGAGATTTGCGAACTTTTCCAGCCCGCGCAGGGCGCGGAAGCTCCATTTGTAATATGGCATATATCTGCCGTTTAGCAAAAACGCCGCGCGCATCGCACGGGAGGCGAACTCGTAAACCGCGAGCTGCGCCGCCGCCGGCTCCGCGTGCGCGATACAGCGCGAATAGTTATACTGCCCCGCCTGCGCCATTAAAAGCAGATCCCCGGCGAGCTTTTTAAGGAACACGTCGCGCGGGTAGAACGAAACGCGCTCCCGCACGGAGGAGAACTCGCCCAAGTCGTCCCGGAACACCTCGCCGTTGACGGCGGTGGCAAGGAAATGCTCCGGCAGGGCGAACCATTCCGCGTACGTCTGCGGCCCGTGAGGGGAACCGAGCAGTTTTTTATAGAAATCGCCTGTGCGTATGACTCCGCGGCGGCTGCCGCCCACCGGGCTTATCCTTTGCCGCTTAAAGCCCATAAACTCCTTCGGCAGCGCGGCGTAGGCGCGTTCCAGGCGGAATTCGGCGCGTGAATCGATCGTATCACCGTCCGGGATGAACATACAGAATCCGGGTTCGAAATCGTGATCACGGGAAATTTCATCGTCGTAGCCGAAGCATTCGGAGCCCTCTCCGACAAGCCCGACGGCTATTATGTTTTCCAGCTCCGGGAAGTTTTCGCGCAGCATTTTTTTACCGTATTCTTCGTAATACGCCCGCGCAAGCTCAAGCCCTTTCATTCAAACCTTCCCTTTCCGTTCCGTTTCCCCGGCGCGCCCGCGCAGCTCCGCGGCGAATCCGAACCTGCCGTAATGGTCGAACACCGGGGCGCAGCGCCCGCAGTAATAAACATAAAGACCGGTATTTTTGAGCGTCGGCGTGTTAAGCAGCTCCTCCGCGCGGTCGAGCAACGATTCTATGCGCTCCGCGCCGTCCTCCGGGCCGAGCTCCGCTTCCACCGCGTCCGCCTCGTTAAGCAGGGTTATCGCCTGCTCGGCTTCGCAGTCCGCGCAGCCGGACATTATACGCACCGCCTTTTCGTAAAGCGAATACGCTTCCGCGTAGCGTTTTAAGTCCGCCAGCGCGAGCGCCATATTGTTGTAAAGCCCGCCGAGCCGGTATTCCCCGCCGGAAAGCTGCGATTCGTAAATATCCTTCGCCTGCGAATAAAGCGAATAAGCTCGCTGCGGATCGCCGAGCCATTTATAGACCGTGGCGGCGTTGAGCAGCGTGGTCGCCCCGGCGACGGTGCCGGTATAGCCGAGCTTTTCGGCAAGAGAAAGCCCCTCCCGCGCGGCGTCAAGCGCTTCTTCGCGTTTGCCCGCGTTGCGGTACATACCCATACTCTCGTTAAGCAGAGTATGCTTTGCAATAAGATCGCGATCCGCATCGGCTTCCGCAAGCCAGTATTTCAAATGGCGTTCCGCGCCGGCGTAATCGCATTTTTGAAGGTATTCATCCAGCTTCTCGGAAACGCGGCGTATGTCCACGCGCTCAAGCGGCGCGTCCCTTCCGCGCTCCATATCCAGAAGGCAGGCGGGTTCCTCGTAATCCTCGCGGTTTATCGGTCCGGTCATGACAAGCTCCTAATCCAGTTCGAAAGCGCCGGTATACAGGCGGTAGTACTGCCCTTTTTCGGCGATAAGGCGTGCGTGGTCGCCGCGTTCGATTATCCTGCCCTTGTCGAGCACCATTATAACGTCGGAATTGCGAACGGTGGAAAGCCGATGCGCAATAACGAACACCGTCCTGCCCTGCATAAGCCCGTCCATACCCTTTGAAACGATGGCTTCCGTGCGGGTATCTATGGAGGAGGTCGCCTCGTCGAGTATCATGACCGGCGGGTCGGCGACAGCGGCGCGCGCTATCGCCAGAAGCTGCCTTTGCCCCTGCGAAAGCCCCGATCCGTCGCCTTCGAGCATCGTCTGATATCCGTCCGGCAGCACGCTTATGAAGCTGTCCGCATTGGCGAGCTTCGCGGCGGCGATACATTCCTCGTCCGTCGCGTCAAGCCGCCCGTAGCGGATGTTTTCCATTACCGTCCCGGTGAACAGGTTCACGTCCTGCAATACCATTCCGAGCGACCTGCGCAGGTCGGCTTTTTTGATTTTGTTTATGTTTATGCCGTCGTAGCGTATCTTGCCGTCGGCGATATCGTAAAAGCGGTTTATAAGGTTGGTTATGGTGGTCTTCCCGGCGCCCGTCGCCCCCACGAAAGCCACCTTCTGCCCCGGTTCGGCGAACAGAGTAACGTCGTGCAGGACTATCTTTTCCGGAACGTAGCCGAAATCGACCTCGCTCATTCTAACGTCGCCCTTCAGCTCGGTATAGGTAAGCGTGCCGTCGCCGTGGGGGTGCTTCCACGCCCACAGCCCGGTGCGTTCCCCGCATTCGATCAGCCCGCCGTCTTCGCCGCGGCGGACGTTGACCAGCGTAACGTAGCCGTCGTCGGTCTCGGGTTCTTCGTCCATAAGCTCGAAAATGCGCTTCGCGCCCGCCATGGACATTACCACGGCGTTGATCTGCTGCGAGACCTGGTTGACCGGGTTGGTGAAGCTGCGCGAAAGCTGCAGGAACGCCATTATCCCGCCCAGGGTGAGCCCCGTCGCCGGGAAATAAATGGCAAGCACGCCGCCGAGCACGGCGATGAGTATGTATTGCAGATGCCCGAGGTTGTTCATGACCGGGCCGAGCACGTTGGCGAAAATGTTCGCTTTGGCGGCGTTGCCGCAAAGCTCGGAGTTAAGCTCGTCGAACCCTTCCACCGTCTCCGCCTCGCGGGTGAAGACCTGAATGACCTTCTGGCCGTTTATCATTTCCTCGATATAGCCGTTCACCTTGCCGACCGACTGCTGCTGCTTCACGAAATACCTGCCGCTTTTGCCGCCGAGCGCCTTTACCAGAAGCATCATCGCGAACGCGGTCACGACGACGAACAGCGTGAGCCACACGCTGGCGACGAGCATCGCCGAAAACGTGGCTATTACGGTGCAGAGCGAGGAAACCACCTGCGGTATGCTCTGCGAGATGAGCTGGCGGAGCGTATCGGTATCGTTGGTGTAGCGGCTCATCGTATCGCCGAAATTGTGCGTGTCGAAGTATTTCACCGGGAGCCGCTGCATCCGCGCGAACATAGTCTGCCGGATGTTTTTGAGCACCGACTGCGCCACGGTTACCATAAGCCGGTTCATACCGAACGAGGCGAGCGCGCCGCAGGCGTAGATTATGCCCAGCTTGATTATTTCCCATTTAAGCCCCGAAAGGTCGGGGTTTTCCTGCGCCATAAGCGGTTTGACGTAATCGTCGATGAGCGTTTTAAGGAAGCTCGCCCCGTAAACGCCCGCCAGCGCGCTTATGATTATGCAGGCGAACACCGCGGCGAGCCGCAGCTTGTAGGCGCCGAGATAGGAAAGCACGCGCTTTACGGTCTTCATATCCAGCTTCTGACCGGGGACGCGCACTCCCCGCCCGGGGATGTCGTTCCGGCGCGGCTCCGCCTTTTTGCCCGAATTCATTCCTCGCCGCCCCCTTTTACCTGGGATTCGTAGACTTCGCGGTAGATAACGTTGTTTTGAAGCAGCTCGGAATGGGTGCCGATGCCGTTTATATACCCGTTGTCGAGCACGATTATCATATCGCAGTTCTGCACGGAGGAGATACGCTGCGCTATCATAAGCTTGGTCATACCCGGAGCCGTCTTCGCAAGAGTGGCGCGCAGGAGCGCGTCGGTGCGGGTGTCGACGGCGGAGGTGGAATCGTCCAGAATAAGTATTTTAGGCGTTTTGAGCAGTGCGCGGGCGATGCACAGTCTTTGCTTCTGCCCGCCGGAAACGTTGCTTCCCCCCTGCTCTATGTAGGTATCGTACCCTTCGGGGAACTGCGATATGAACTCGTCCGCGCAGGCGGCGACGCAGGCGTCTTTTATCTGCTCGTCGGTCGCGTCCTCGTTGCCCCAGCGCAGGTTCTCTTTGATAGTGCCGGAGAACAGCACGTTTTTCTGCAGTACCATCGCCACCGAATCGCGCAGAGTCTGCAGGTCGTAATCGCGCACGTCCACGCCGCCGACAGTCACCTTCCCCTCCCCGACCTCGTAAAGCCGCGGGATAAGCTGCACCAGCGTGCTTTTGGAGGAGCCGGTGCCGCCGATTATGCCGACGTTCGCGCCGGAAGGTATGTTAAGGTTCACGTTATGCAGTACGTCCTTGCCGGGATGATAGGCGAAGGAAACGTTTTCGAAAACTATGCCGCCGTCCTTAACTTCGGTCACGGCGCCTTCCTTGGGCGAAAGGATGGTGCTTTCCTCGTCGAGCACCTCGCAGATACGCTCCGCGGACGCGCGCGACATTGTGAGCATAACGAAGATCATCGAAAGCATCATAAGCGACATAAGTATCTGCATCGTGTACTGCAGCAGCGCCGAAAGGTCGCCCTCCTGCATACCGGAGCCGCCGGCGATTATGAGCTTCGCGCCGAACCAGCAGATGAGCATTATGCAGATATACACCGTCATCTGCATAAGCGGCGCGTTGAACGCGAGTATCTTTTCCGCCTTTATCGTGTCGGCGGCGATCTGCTCCGAAACCTCGTCGAACTTCTCGGTCTCCTTATCCTCGCGGACGAACGCCTTTACCACGCGGATGCCGCGCAGGTCCTCCTGCACCACGCGGTTCAGCTTGTCGTAGGTTTTGAATATCCGTTCGAACACCGGATGCGCGTGCGACATAATTAAGTAAAGCCCCACGACGAGCACCGGGATCGCGCCCAAAAAGATAAGCGAAAGCTTAAGGTTCAGCCGCATCGCCATTATAAGCGAGAACAGCAGCATCGCGGGGGCGCGCACCGCCACGCGGATGAACATATGGTAAGCGTCCTGCAGCCGGTTCACGTCGGTGGTCAGCCGCGTGACCAGGCTGGAGGTGGAGAATTTGTCGATATTGCGGAAGGAATAGCTTTGTATCCTCGAGAACATATCGTGCCGCAGGTTTTTTGCGAACCCGGTGCTGGCGATAGCCGCGGAACGCCCCGCCGCGACGCCGAAAAACAGCGAGATTATACAGCACCCCGCGATAGCGGCGCCCATTTTAAGGATATAGCCCATATCCCCGGGCTTTACCCCGTAGTTCAGCAGCGAAGCCATAAGCGTGGGGATTATGACCTCCATAACGACCTCGCCGCAGATGAACAGCGGCGCGGCTATGGAATGCCCTTTATAGTCGCGCACGCTGCGTAGCAGTTTTTTTATCATACTCTTACCTCTTTTTTCCGCCGTGTTTTACGCGCGCGGCGTGTGTTCCGGCCCGTTAAAAACACTTTCCGGACCGGTTCTTTATGCAATCGCCGACCTTGCCGCACTGATAGCATAGCTCGTTCGCGCAAGCGCCTTCGTCAAGTATCGAAAATATATTGTCCACCGTGGTGCGCGCTATGTTGGAAAGCGCCTCCTCGGTTAAAAACGCCTGGTGGGAAGTAACTATTACGTTGGGCATCGATATAAGCCGCGCAAGCGTGTCGTCGTCCATGATATGCCCCGAAAAATCGTTGAAGAAGATATCCGATTCCTCCTCGTAAACGTCCAGGCAGGCGGCGCCGATCCTGCGCGATTTTATCCCCGCGAGCAGCGCTTCGGAATCGATCAGCGCCCCGCGTGAGGTGTTTATCACCACCACGCCCTTTTTGCATTTTTCTATTGCGTCGGCGCCGAACATATGGTAGCTTTCGGCGTTCAACGGGCAGTGGAAGGAAATAACGTCGCTTTTTTCAAGCAGTTCGTCGAACGTAACGTATTCTATGCCGGCGTCCTTCGCCGGGAATTTGTCGTAGGCGATCACGTTCATCCCGAACCCGCGGCAGATATCTATGAATACCCGCCCGATCCTGCCGGTGCCGACAACGCCCGCCGTTTTTCCGTGCAGGTCGAACCCGGCGAGCCCGTTTAACGAAAAATTGAAATCCCGCGTGCGGATAAACGCCTTGTGTATGCGGCGGACAGAGGTGAGCAGCAGCGCCATCGCGTGCTCCGCCACCGCGTAGGGCGAATAGGCGGGGACGTGTACGACGTGCAGCCGACCGTAGGCGTGCCGGACGTCCACGTTGTTGTACCCCGCGCAGCGCAGCGCAAGCACGCGCGCGCCGCCTTCGCGGAGCTTGTCGATGACCTCCGCGTTGACCTCGTCGTTCACGAAAACGCACACGGCTTCGCACCCGGCGGCAAGCCGCGCGGTGCCGGGATCGAGCCGCGTATCGTAATACGCGATATCGAATCCGCGCTCGGAGGCGAGCAGATCGAAATGCGGTCTGTCATAGGGCTTTGCGTCGAAAAAAGCGAGTTTCATTCTAATGTGTCCTCCTTTCCCCTTTTTTCATAATCTGTAAGAAAGACAAGGGGTGTTGAAATATGGAGAAAATTATCGCCGCGGGGATACTGCTGCCGTTTATCGGTACCGTTTCCGGCGCGGCGTGTGTGTTTTTTATGAAAAACGGCACCGGCCACAGGACCAACGATATACTCGCCGGGTTCGCCGCCGGAGTAATGACCGCCGCTTCGGTATGGAGTCTGCTGCTGCCGGCTTTGGAAACCGCAAAGGGCGAAAACGCCTTTTTGTCCTTCCTGCCGGCGGGCGCCGGGTTTATCTGCGGGATGCTGCTGCTTATGCTGGGCGACAGGTTCCTGCCCCGCGTCGAAAGCGAATACCTTAAAGGCAGATCCGCCGGGAGGCCCGGAAGCACCGGGATGCTGGTGCTCGCGGTGACTCTGCACAACTTCCCGGAAGGGCTTGCGGTCGGAGTCGCGCTGGCGGCTTTCCGCGAAGGCGCGGGCATGACCGCGGCGGCGGCAACGGCGCTTGCCGTGGGGATAGCGGTGCAGAACTTCCCGGAAGGCGCGATCGTTTCGCTGCCGTTGAAAAACGGCGGCAAAAGCCGTGCGCGCGCGTTTGCGGGAGGCGCGCTTTCCGGCGCGGTGGAGCCGCTGGGCGCGTTGATAACCCTGTTTTTTTCGCACCTGTTCGCCCCGGCGATGCCGTTTTTGTTAAGCTTCGCCGCGGGAGCGATGATATACGTTGTGATAGAAGAGCTTGTCCCCGGGTTCGCCGAAGGCGACGGACCGCATTACGGCACGCCGGCGTTCACCGCCGGATTCGCGGTGATGATGGCGCTCGACTGCCTGCTTTGAAAACAAACGGGAGCCGCGGCGGCTGGCGGATACCGGGAGATCACAGCCCGGAAGCGAAACCCTCCCCGCGGACTCCCCGCCGTATGCTATTAACCGTTTCTTATCTCTTCTTCGACTTCTTCCAGCTCTTCCGCGGTGATGTCTTCCGATTTTTTCTTCTTGCGGTCGGAAATAAAATCCTTCACCTTGTCGATTATCTCCGGCGCCTTGTCGATAACGCCGTTGATGCCGTCCAGGGTTTTGTTCACCGGGTCCTGCGGAGAAGAATAGCTTGAGGGCTCCGCGAGGTTGATAAGGCGGACTTTGCCGTCCTCCACCGCGATGAAGCCAAGCGGGGTAACGCTTACGCCCGCGCCGTTGCCGCCGGCGAAATACGCGCTGCCGTCCGGTTTTTCCTTTTTGCCGCCGAATTCGCTTCCGCCGGAGGCGAACCCCACGGACACTTTGGAAAACGGTATTACCGTTACGTTTCCGGGCAGGGTGATCGGGTCGCCGATAACGGTGTTTACGTCGGCTACGCTTCCGATCTTCGAAAGCGCGGCGTCTATGATCTCTTTAAGGGGCATCGTGCTCATTGTTCTGTTCCTTTCCCTTTTCTGTGTTTGCGTTTTTATCTTCCGGTTCTTCTTTTTTCTTTTCCGCGTCCGCGGGGGCGGGCTTCCACAGCTTTTTGACCTTTCTGTACCCGAACCAGCCGCTTACGGCGGCGGCGATGAGCTTTAACGGTATGAACGAAACGCGGATATCCGCCGCCAGATCGAATTCCTCCGATATAAAATCGGGCTCCGCGGCGAAATCTATCGTGCCGCACCTTTTCGACCTGCGCTTTATCGAATCCAGCAGGGCGAACAAATCGCCCGCCGCGCCGCTTACCGCGCCGTAAAGCACCGCCGTTTTCGCCGGATCGGGCGAGGCGACGCGCACCCGCAGATACGCCTTTTCCAGCTTTGCGCTTTTGCCCAGCTTTTTAAGCGTTTTTTTAACGGCGGCGAGCGCGGTGTCGATAAGCTCGCCCAACGGCGGCCGCACGAGTTCGGGCTTTTCGCCCTCTTTTTTCTTCTTTTTCTTTACTTTCTTCGGCTTCTTTTTCTTTGCTTCCGCCGCGTGCCGCGGCTTGCCCTCTTCCTTCTTGCCGATAACGCCTTTGAAAACGGTGAACCGCAGGAAGAGGTATTTTATTGTTACCTCTATTTCGCGGCAGTAACCGACGCAGACGGTGACCTTGCAAAGCAGCGGCAGAAGCAGAAAAGCGAGTATGCCGAGTATGATATACAGGGCGATCACACCGCGTCCTCCGGGGCGCTTTCGCCGTTTTCGCCTTCTTCGCCGCTTTCGTTATCGCCGGACGGGATGTCGAACGAGACCTGCTCGCCCGCGGATTGCAGCTCGGCGTTCGGAAGGTCCTCCAGCCGTTCGAGCCCGAAGCACCTCAGAAACGCGTCCGTGGTGCCGAAGAGGATCGGCCTGCCCGGCGCGTCGAGCGTGCCGCGTTCGGCGATAAGTCCCTTTTCGACAAGCGAGGAGACGATGGAGGAGCTGTCCACGCCGCGTACCATTTCGATAAACGAGCGCGTCACCGGCTGATTGTAGGCGACTATCGCCAGCACCTCGAGCGACGCCTTCGAAAGCGGAGGCGTTTTGCGCATATCCAGCCCTTTTTTGACGTAATCGGCAACGAACGCCTTGGTGCAGAGCTGATACGAATCCTCCACGGTTATAAGCTGTATGCCGCTGGTCCTGTCGTCGGAATATTTCTCGCGCAGGAGCGCGGCGGCTTCGCGCAGGGATTCGGCGTCGACTTCCAGTATCTCGCACAGACGGTCCTTCGCGACCGGGCATCCGCAGGCGAACAGCACCGCTTCGAGCGCCGCGGGAGTTTCTTTATTCATATTCGTCGTTCCCCTCTCCGTAGTAATTGTCCGCCGCGTCTTCGCCCAGCGAAAGGTGTATGTCCCCGGCCTCGTCGCGTTCGACGGCGACTATCCCGTCGCGCACCGATTCGAGCAGCGCCAGGAACACCGCGACGGCTTCGTTGCGGGACGAAACGCGGACGAAAAGCTCTTCGAACCGGCATTCACCGACCTGCTCCAGCCGCGAGACTATCGCGTTTATCTTTTCGCCGACGGTGTAATAGTGCGTTTCGATACGCTTGAAAAGCTCCGGCTCCGGTTCCGCTTTGCGGGCGTTTATCCTGTCCGCGATGCGCAGGAACGCCTCCGTTAACAGCTCCACGGCGTGCCCGCGCGAATAATCGCTTTTGGGCGGCTCGTCGGCGGGTTTTGTGAACGTGTCGTAATGCCCCGCGCTCTGCTCGCGCAGGAATTCCGCCGCGGCGCGCGCGCGCTGATGCTCCAGCAGCGCGTCGACCAGCGGGGCGCGCGGGTCCTCGTCCTTTTCGTCGCGCGGCAAAAGCATACGGCTTTTTATAAGCATAAGCTCCGCCGCCATAACGATGAACTCCGAGGCGATCTCCATATCCATACTTCGCATCGCGTCGAGATATTCGACGTACTGCTGAGCGATCTCGGCTATGGGGATGTCGAAAATATCTATTTTGTGTTTTGCGATCAGCGCCAGCAGAAGGTCAAGCGGACCTTCGTACCGTTCGATCTTTAAGTTTACAGATTCCATTAACGTTCCTTTACAGCCCGAATACCATTATCCAGAACCCGGTGAATCCATCGTAGATCACGTCGCGCAGCCAGGTTATGGGAAAAAAGATATAATCGAATATCTTTCCCGCGCTGCCCGGCAGCCAGGAAAGCAGGATTATGCCCAGCAGGATATACTGCGCGTAGTTGCGTATCTTTGCGTATCTCACGGCGAGATTCGGGGGCAGCATGCACATCACGATGTTCGAACCGTCCAGCGGCGGCAGCGGTATAAGGTTGAACAGCCCCAGACCGAGGTTCATAAGTATCATATAATAGAATATCGTGAGTATCGCGCCGCCGATATTTCCCGCAAGGAATTCATAGGGGCATACCTTGTAAAGCAGCACGAAGAAGAACGCCGAAACGAACGCCAGCACGAAGTTGCTCAGCGGCCCGCAGAACGAAACTATGGCGAAATCGCGCCGCGGCTTGCGGAAATTGCGGGTTACGACCGGGACCGGCTTTGCGTAGCCGAACCCGATAAGCAGCATCATAAGCGCGCCGAACGGGTCCAGGTGCCGCAGCGGATTGAGCGAAAGCCGCCCGTCCGCCTTCGCGGTGCTGTCGCCGAGCTTATACGCCGCGTACCCGTGCGCGTATTCGTGCACGGTGAGCGATATCATTATCACCCCGGCGGAGATAAGGAAATAGAGTATCTTCTGCCCGAGCGACAGACTGTTGTTGAATAAGATCCTTGTAAGCATTTTTTACCCCTTTCGGGCGTTATTTAAGCTTTATCATCGATTTTTCCCAGACCTTCGGCGGCTCGTAGCCCATCATCGTAACGGCGGTCGCCGCGACGTTCGCCAGCCCGAAATCGCCCTCCTCGAAGGTGTAGGAACCGGAATAGAAGTTGTCGTAAATAAAGCAGGGCACCGGGTTGAGCGTGTGGCTCGTCTTCGCCTTCGGCTTGCCGTCGGCTCCCAGCTTCGGCGCGCCGGTCTTTTTGTCTATCTCGTACATTTCGTCGCAGTTGCCGTGGTCGGCGGTAACTATCGCCACTCCCTTCGCCTCGTCGACGGCTTTAAGTATGCGCGCAAGGCACAGATCGAGCGCCTCCATCGAAACCTTGGCGGCTATGAAGGAGCCGGTATGCCCCACCATATCGCCGTTCGGGAAGTTCACGCGCAGGAAGCCGAACCCGCCGTTCTTTATCTTGTCGATGAGCACGTCGGTTATCTCCGCGCACTTCATCCAGGGGCGCTGCTCGAAAGGCACCACGTCGGAGGGTATCTCGATGTATTCCTCCAGCTCCTCGCTGAACTTGCCGCTGCGGTTGCCGTTCCAGAAATAGGTAACGTGCCCGTACTTCTGCGTTTCGGAGATCGCAAGCTGGCGTTCCCCGTGCGCGACAAGGAATTCGCCCATCGTGTTGCTTATCTCCGGCGGCGCCACGAGATAGCGCGAGGGGACGTGCGTGTCGCCGTCGTATTCCAGCATCCCGGCGTAGGTTATATCCGGGACACGAACTCTGTCGAATTTATCAAAGCCCTCTTTGCCTTCAAACGCCTTGCTTATTTCTATCGCCCTGTCGCCGCGGAAGTTGAAGAACACCACGCTGTCGCCGTCCTCCACCGTGCCCACCGGCTTTCCGTTTTCGGCGATGACGAAGGGATCGAGGTCCTGGTCGATGGCGCCCGTCTCGGCGCGGAGGGTGTTTATGGCTTCCTCGGCGGAGGCGAACTGCCTGCCCTCGCCCAATACGTGCACGTGCCAGCCCTTTTCCACCATTCCCCAGTTGGCTTCGTAGCGGTCCATGGTTATGTTCATCCTGCCGCCGCCGGAGGCGATGCGCGCGTCGAACCCGTTTCCGTTGAGCCCGGCGAGGAAGGATTCGAACGGGAGCACGTATTCAAGCGCGCTCGTCTCGCCGACGTCGCGCCCGTCAAGCAGTATGTGCACGCGCACGCGTTTTATGCCGTCCTGCTTCGCGCGGGTTATCATCGCTTTCAGGTGGTCTATGTGCGAATGGACGTTCCCGTCCGAGAACAAGCCCAGAAAATGCAAAGTTCCGTTCCGCGCGCCGGAGATTATCTGCTTCCACGCGTCGTTTTCGAACATCCTGCCGCTTTCTATCGCCTGAGAAACGAGCTTTGCCCCCTGCGCGAAGACCTGTCCGGCGCCCAGCGCGTTGTGCCCCACTTCGGAATTGCCCATGTCGTCGTCGGAGGGGAGCCCCACCGCCGTGCCGTGCGCGCGCAGCTTGAAGCAGTGATAGTTTGCGAACAGCATATCCAGAGTGGGCGTGTCCGCCTGCTTCACGGCGTTGCCCTCCACGCGGTCGCAAAGTCCCACGCCGTCCATAACGATAGTCAGTACCGGGCGTTTTTCGCCCGCGAAAATGCCTTTTGCCATATTATTACCTCTTGTTTAAATTATTTACTGTTTCGGAGCAATATTATTACTCAATATGTTATTATATATCATCCTGTCAATATTTTCAAGGATTTTTCGCGTATTTTTTGCGTTTTTTTAAGCGCCGCGCCCGGCGCCCGGAGTTCAAAGAAGCGTTATTATAATATTTGCTTTGCGTTTTTCGGTACGCGGTCAACTCGTTTATATATGCCCGCGCGGGGTTTTCTTTTTTCTGATGTTGACTTTATCGTATCCGCGTGGTAAAATATATTATGTATATACTTTGAACACGTTTTTACTTATCACGTAACGAGGTGCGGCAGATGACAAGAAGGGAATCGCGCGAGGCGGCGCTTAAATATATTTTCGAGCAGGAGTTCGACGCGGCGCGTACGCCGGAGGAAATAATAGAAACGGCGTGCGAGGAGCGCGGCGACGAAGCGCCGAGCGGGTTCGCGCGCGAGCTGTTCTTCGCGGCGAGCGAAAACCGCGGCGATTACGACGAAAAGATAGCCGCCGCGGCTGAAAACTGGCGTTTCGACCGCATAAGCAAGGTCGCTTTGGCGGTGCTGCGGCTGGCTTGCGCGGAGCTTTACGGTTTCCCGGAGATACCGGTGGAGATCACCGTGAACGAGGCGCTGGAGCTCGCAAGGAAATACGCCGACGAAAAATCGGTGCCTTTTGTGAACGGGGTGCTGGGCAAGCTCGCCGCCGGGATCGAAAAACCGCGAGCGAAGCAAAAGCCGCGCCCGGAGGAGCGCCCGCAATGACCGGGGAGCGAGTACCGATTACCGTAGAACAGCTTAACACCTACGTTAAAGACTACCTCGGCACCTCGCCTTTCCTGGCGAACGTGCTGGTAAAAGGCGAGCTTTCGAACGTGCGCGTTTACGGCGGCAGCGGGCATATATATTTTACGCTTAAAGACGAAAGATCGGCGCTTTCGGCGACGATGTTCGGCGGCGCCTCAAAACTGGATTTCACCCCGGAAAACGGCATGAAGGTCGTCTGCTCCGGCAGGGTGGCGGTATTCGTGCGGGACGGGAAATACCAGCTCTACGCCGAAACGATGCAGCCGGACGGAGCCGGTTCGCTGTTCATCGCCTTCGAGCAGCTTAAAGCGAAGCTCGAAAAAGAGGGGCTTTTCGACGCGGCGCACAAGAAGCCTCTGCCGAAGATCCCGTTTTCGGTGGGGATAATAACCGCGCCCGGCGGCGCCGCGGTGCGGGATATGATAAACGTTACGCACAGGCGGTTCCCGGCGGCGAGGATATACCTTTACCCCTCGCTGGTGCAGGGGGCTTCCGCCCCGGCGCAGCTTATAACCGCGCTGCGCGTGCTTGATTCAAGCAAAAAATGCGAAGTTATAATAATAGGCCGCGGCGGCGGCAGTGCGGAGGATCTGTGGTGCTTCAACGACGAAGCGCTTGCCCGTGCCGTTTACGAATGCGAAACGCCGGTGATATCCGCAGTCGGGCACGAGACCGATTTTACAATCTGCGATTTCGTCGCGGACCTGCGCGCCCCCACGCCGAGCGCGGCGGCGGAGCTGGCTGTGCCGGACGCGGCGAATCTTGCGCGGCAGTTCGGCAACGTGCAGAGGCGGCTCGCCTCCCGCTTGGAGCTTGGCGCGAAATACGCCCGCACGCGGTTGGAAACGCTTTCGCGGCGGCCTGTGATGCAGAACCCGCGCGCCTGTTTCGACGAACGGCGTATGGCGCTCGGACGCTGCGAGGAAAAGCTGCACGCGGCGGCGGGAGCGCGCGTCGAGCGTGAAAAACTGCGCCTGGAAGCCACGCGCGGGAAGCTGGCGAGTCTGGACCCGCTTGCGATACTCGAAAGGGGCTTCGCCGTGGCGTTCACGGACGGGAACAGGGCGGTCCGCAGCGTGAAGGAGCTTCCGGAGGGCACGGATTTCCGCCTGCGGCTGAAAGACGGCGAAGTGGAAGCGGCAGCTAAATAGATTTCCCTGCCGAAAAAACCCAAAAGCGCAAGCGTTTTTGAATATTTTATAAAAAAAGAAAAATCCCGCAAGAAACAGCAGGAGGCGTTTTCTTGCGGACAGATATTCGGAGTTTACTATGGCTGTGATCATACGCGCTATCACGCGCGACGGCTCCGCGAGAGCCATGATAACCGACGCGCGCGATATCGTTCAGCGCGCGCACGAAATACACGATACCGCGCCCACCGCGACGGCGGCTTTGGGGCGCACGCTTATCGCCGCCTCGCTCGCCGGGTCGATGCTCGGCGAAAAAGAGGACCTGCTTACCGTGCGGTTCAAGGGCGACGGACCGGGCGGCGCCGTGGTCGCCACAAGCGACTGGTGCGGCAACGTGCGCGGATTCATTCAGAACCCGCGGTGCGACCTGCCCCTGCGCGCGGACGGAAAACTGGACGTCGGAAAATGCGTGGGAAAGGGCAATATGTACGTCCTGCGCGACGCGGGCGGGAAAGAGCCGTACGTAGGCGTTTCGGAGATACAGACCGGCGAGATAGGCGACGACGTGGCGTATTATTACGCGACGAGCGAGCAGGTGCCCACGGTTTGCGCGCTGGGCGTGCTGGTGGATACCGACCTTAACGTTAAACGCGCGGGCGGCGCGCTGGTCCAGCTTTTGCCGTTTGCGGATGAAGAAGTCGCCGCGAAGCTGGAGGAGAACGCCCGAAAAATGCGCCCGGTTACCGAAATTCTGCTTGACGGCACGCCCGAAGACGTGCTCGCCGCCGTGTTCGACGGATTGGAATACGACGTTTTCGACAGGATAGAATGCGCCTACAAGTGCGCCTGCAGCCGTGAAAAGACCGACGCGGCGCTTGTTTCGCTGGGAGAAAAGGAGCTTTCGGAGCTTATAGATTCCGAAAACGAAACCGTGCTTGACTGCGGATTCTGCGATAAAAAATACAAATATACCAAAAGCGAGCTGAAAAAGCTTTTGGAAAAGGCAAGGAAGAAATGAACGGAAAAAAGACGGCGCTGGTGACCGGCGGCGCGCGCGGCATCGGCGAAAGCATAAGCCGCGTCTTCGCCGCGGCGGGCTATAAAGTCCTTATACACTGCAGCCAAAGCGAGGCCGCGGCAAAAGCGCTGTGCGCCGAGCTTGGCGACGCGGAGTTTTTCCGTGCCGATCTTTCAACGCCCGAAGGCGTGCGCGCGCTGTACGAAGCGTTCGGCGCGCCGGACGTGCTGGTGAACAACGCCGGTATTGCGCTTGTCAAACCTTTCGACTCCGTTTCCGCGCAGGAAGCGGAAAAGCTGTACGCGCTGGATCTCTTTGCACCGGTAAACCTTACGCGGCTGTGCGTCCCGGCGATGATAAGCCGCAAAAGCGGCTGCATCATAAACGTTTCGTCGGTGTTCGGCGAATCGGGCGGAAGCTGCGAGGTGGATTATTCCGCCGCAAAGGCGGGACTGATCGGATTCACGAAAGCGCTGGCGAAGGAGCTGGGCCCTTCCGGGATCCGTGTGAACTGCATCTGTCCGGGAGTGATAGATACCGAAATGAACGACGACCTTTCGTTCGAGGACGTGGAGTCGCTTACCGAAGAGATCCCGCTGTGCCGCATGGGAACGGCGGAGGAAGTGGCAAAAGCGGCTTTGTTCCTGGCGGGAGAGGGCGCGGAATATATAACCGGCGCGGTGCTGGACGTGAACGGCGGCTGGCAGGGCTGAACGGAGGTTAAAAATGCACAGGATAGCGCAGTTTTTCAAAGTGAGCGAAAAGCAGTATTCCGGCGAGGGATACGGCGAAATAAAGCTGCCGGAACGGGCGACTTCGGGTTCGGCGGGATACGATTTCTTTGCCCCGTACGACTTCACGCTTGAATCCGGGAGCGAACTGGTTATCGAGACCGGTGTGCGCGTTCGCATAGACGAGGGTTGGTTCCTTATGATACTTCCCCGCTCCGGCTCCGGGTTCAAATACGGCGTGCGGCTGGCGAACACCGCCGGCGTTATAGATTCCGATTATTTCAACGCCGATAACGAAGGGCATATAAAAATAAAACTTATCGGCGGAAGCCGGGATTACGCGGTGAAAAAGGGCGAGGCGTTCGCTCAGGCGATATTCGTCCCCTACGGGATAACGGAAGACGACGCCTGCGCCGCAAAACGCCGCGGCGGGTTCGGCTCGACGGATAATAAGTAAAAGAAGGTGTTTTGATATGATAACGACAAAACAGCGCGCTTACCTGCGCGCGCTTGCAAACGAAAAAGAGCCGACCACGCAGATCGGCAAGGGCGGACTGGGCGAAAACGGGTTAAAGACCGTTGACGCGGCGCTGGAAGCGCACGAGCTTGTTAAGCTGACGGTGCTGGAGACCTGCCCCGAACCGGCGAAGGAAATTATGACCCGTCTGTGCGAAGCGCTCGGCTGCGAGCCGGTGCAGGTCATAGGCAGGCGGCTGGTCGTGTACCGCCGCGCCTCGAAACCGGAAAACCGGAAGATTATTCTTCCGCGGTAAAAAGCCCCGCATAACAAAAAGCCCGCGCGAAGCGGGCTTTTGCGTTTGTTGGATTATCCGTTTTCTCTTATATCAAATTGTACTTCGCCGCCAAGTCTTAAATAAACCGCTTTTGCGGAAAACACTCGACGCTCCAATACAACATCCGCCTCTTCATCGGTCAATATCTTTGCCCCGGGTATATCCGGGCTCAAAGTTCCCACGGCTTCCGCGTTATTGTTGCTTTCTCCCGAAAGTTCAAATATAATCTGTAGAGACTGACCGTTGTCAAGATACCATATCAAATTATACGGATAGTATCTCCCGAACCAGCCGCTGCTGTGCCAATGCCCAAGCAAATTGCAAACCTCGCGTAATGTTGTTCCCTCGACGATGCTGCTGACTGAAGTGGAATCTGCAAAGTCCGTTTCCAGACGTCCTTGTAAATAATACTGCATCGTACCGCAGGAGCCGCTTATTATATATCCGCCCTTATATAGCTGATATTGGCTTGTGTCATTTTCAGAATCGTTCGCAACCGATGCATCGTTTTCCCGCGCGTCGTCATTCGGAATTTCTCCGTTTATCTCTGCCGGTTCTTCATAATCGCTTGTATTATATGTCTCCGGCAATTCTTCAGGCACCGATACGTTTTCGTCATTTTTTATATTCACTGCGTCATTTGCCGCAACGAAAGAAACGCATAGTACCATTAAGATAACCAACACTATTGATATGCTTATAATCAAACTCATTTTGCTTTTCATTATGCTGAATTATTCCTTTCTGCTGTATTTTTTGTATGTGTCTGCGTTTTCTGTTTAAACAGTGTTTTTTCTGTGACGCATATAATTCAACTCCTATGTTAAATTACGCAATCATTATACAAAATATTTATAAATTTGTCAATATCTAAAAACCATTTGCACCGTGCACTGTGCACTTTCACAAAAAGGAAGGTTTTCGCGGCGCGAAAACCAACCTTCATTATTCATTATTCCATTTTTCATTATTCATTTTTCATTATTTACGTCCCACAGTCCGCGCTCGATTGCGCCGAAAAGGCGGGCTTTCACGCCGCGGTCCTCACGCTCCAGCGCGGCAAGTTTTTGCTTCGCCTCCTCGCGGCGGGTGTTGCCGTCGGCGGGGCAGAGCTTGGGCGAAATCTCGATTCCGTTTACGCGGACAAAGTGCGAAATCTCTTTTTCCGGGGCGTAGACAAGCGGGCGGATAACCGTGATATCGCTGCGCGAAAGGTAGGTAACGGGGCGGAAGCAATCGAACCTGCCCTCGATAAACAGATTCATAAGCATGGTTTCCACCGCGTCGTCGTAATGGTGCCCCAGCGCGATTTTTTCGCACCCCAGCGATTTCGCCGCCGAATGCAGCGCCCCGCGTCGCATATTGGCGCAGAGCGAGCAGGGGTGTTTTTCTTTGCGCGCTTCGAACACGACGGAATAGATCTCGCTGTCGAATACGTTTAATTCCAGTCCCAGTTCGCCGCACAGCGCGCGGACGTGCGAGCAGTCCTCGCGGGGGAAACCCATTCTTAAATGCACCGGCACGACGGTGAAACGCGCCGGGTGGAACTTTGCCAGCCCGGCAAGCGTGCAGAGCAGCGCCATGCTGTCCTTCCCGCCGGAAACGCCCACGGCGACCCGCTCGTTTTCGCCGATCATACCGTATTTATCCACCGCGCGGCGCGCGTAGGACATAAGCTTCTGCAGACTCTTGCTGTCGTTCATTTGTCTTTACCGTATCCACACAGGTCTTTTATAACGCATTCGCCGCATTTCGGGCTGCGCGCGGTGCATATCTCGCGCCCGTAAAGCACCATCCGGTGGCAATAGGCGCTTTGTTTTTCCAAAGGGATGAGTTTATCGAGCGACTTTTCGGTCTCCAGCGCGTCCTTCCCGCCGGAAAAGCCCAACCTGCCGTTTATGCGGATGCAGTGCGTGTCCGCCACGATGCCGCCCAGCCCGAAAACGTCCCCTCGTACGAGGTTCGCGACCTTTCGCCCCACCCCGCGCAGGGTGAGCAGGTCTTTCATTTCGCTCGGGGCCTTGCCGCCGTAGACCCCGGCTATCCGCGCGGAGCATTCTTTAAGCGCCAGCGCTTTCGAATGGTAAAGCCCCGCGGAGCGTATAAGCTCCTCTATATCCTTTATTTCCGCGCTCGCCATGGCGGCGGGCGTGGGGAACGCGGCGAAAAGCGCGGGCGCGATCATGTTCACGCGCGCGTCGGTACACTGCGCGGAAAGGATCGCCATTATAATGAGCCGGAACGGGTCGCCCGTCCATACAAGCCCGCATTCGCCCGCGGGGTATTTTTCCTCCAGCGCTTTTATAACGAGCGCGGCGCGCTGTTTTTCGGTCGTTTTTCCGTATCCGCTCATTCGTCGAAAATATAATTCACGTCGCCGGAAAGCAGCGCCAGAGTGCCGCGGTAGATTATCTCCGCGCGCTCATCGTAGTTGAACTTCATTTTTTCGGCGTATTTGCGGTCGGTAAGATAAACGTCCACCGAATAAAGCGTTTTTTCCTTGTCGAATATCCGGCAGTTGAGGTTATACCCCTCCCCCTGCTCGGTTATCGCGCTTTTGATCTGCGTTCCGGTGCGGTTGAAGGCGAGCAGGCGCAAAGCGCTGCGCAGCGCGCGGTCCTTTATCACCGTAAGCAGCGTGCTTTCATAGCTTTCCAGCGTTTCGGCGCCGCTTTCGGTTATGGCGTAAAGCTTGTTTCCGCCGGAGGTCCCCGCCTCCTGCACCTGCTTCGCGTCCAGAAGCTCCGAAAAAGCAAACGCGAAATCGAAGTAATTCACGAACTCGTCCTGCAGGACTATGTCGTTTATGGTATTGTATTCAAGCGGTTCGCCGACGTTTTTCAATAAGTAAAGAATAAAGACTTTTACGTCGACCTTGTCCCGAAGCTGCATCAGCTTCCACATCCTTTCCGCAATTTTCGTCATTTATCATTATAAAACAACTTTTTGCATTTTGCAAGAGCATATTTTTTGCCTGCCGAAAAAAGGAAAACGCCCGGGATCGGGCGTTTCGGACCTTGATCATTCGTTTTTGATAATGCGTCTTCCGTTTTCGTCCCGCCGCGCCAGCAGCGAATCGAACGCCTCCCTCGCTTCGCGTCTGCGGCGTTCGGTGGCGGTCTTATCGTAGGTTATGCGTATAACGTCGCCCTCCTTGGCGCGGGGGAGCAGTTTTTTGCTTATGATCGCCGTTTCGCCGTTTTCCAGCGCCGCAACGGCGTGATCGCCTTCGAATCTGTCTATTACCACTTTCATATTTTATCCCCTTTCCTATTCCTCCGGGCGGCATTTCCCGCAGGGCGAAAATCCCTGTTTTTCCAGCTCCGCAAGCGTGCGGACGGAGAAAACGCGGTTGCGCTCCGCGATCCCCGGCACGCCCTCGCAATCGGGGCGGTGGATCTTTTTGCCGTTAAGATTAAGCACCCATTTATATTCCGTTTCCGCGCGTTCTTTCCCGACGGAAACCGTTTCCCCGTCCGAAACGACGGTTACCGTGCCCTCCAGATCGGTGCGGAGCAGCGTTTCCATACCGCTGTCGAGCCAGCGCGTCATTACCCCGCGGTTCGGGTGGCCGTAGGGGTTGCCCGCGCCGCAGCTTATTATCCCGATCTTCGCGCCGACGGCTCGCACGAACTCCTCCGACGAGGAATCCGCGCTGCCGTGGTGCCCGATCTTCACCGCGTCGCTTTTAAGCTTTTCGCCGTATGCCCCGACAAGCTCCGCCTCCTCGTCCTTTTCGGCGTCCGCGGCGAACAGGAACGACGTGCCGCCGTATTGCAGTTTGAGCACCACGGAGCAGTTGTTAAGGTTTTCCGGCGTTATCCGCAAGGGCCCGAGCACCTCCGCGCGCAGGTCCTCTTTTTCGAAAATAAAGAAGCCGGGGCTGACCGTTTCGATCTTTGCCCCTTTTTCGGATATCGCCGCGAGCATCGCCGAAAACGAGCTGTGAGTCGCGACGACGTCCGGCATAAATATTCTTCCGATCGCGAACGAGCCGATGACCTGCGCCATCCCGCCCATATGGTCGGTATGCGGATGAGTCGCCAGCAGATAATCTATTTTCTCGCACCCGAGGCGGTCGATAAACGAGATCACCCGCCCGGCGCAGTCGCGCTCGCCGCAGTCGATAAGCATATATTCGCCGTCCGGCAGCTCGATAAAAACCGAATCGCCCTGGCCGACGTCGATATAATGCACGCGCAGCTTTCCTTCCGCCGCGGGCACGGGCGCGCTTCCGCTTTCCGTGGCAGGCGTTTCGGAGCTGTCCGCCGCGGACGGTCCGCCGGGCGCGGAAGATCGCGCGGGGCCGTCGGCCCCGTAACAGCCGAAAAGGCAGCTCGCCGCGCATAAGGCGGCGAGCAGCAGGTACAAAAGCTTTTTTGTCATTTAATGATTCAGCCGCCTATGACGTAGGTACCCAGAACGTGGCGCTTCGTCATGGCGTAATCGGCGGTGTCGACGCGCCCGTTGCGGTTAACGTCCGCCGCGGCGAGGCGGTAGACGTCGTCGCTTTCGACGGTCTTCATATAATAGCGTTTGATGAACGCGTAGTCGGAGGCGTTTATGCGCCCGTCGGCTATCGCGTCTCCCGGGACGACGGCGGTATAGGTCACCCCGCCCGCGCTTATGGCGGCGCCGTTGGAGATATAGGCGCCGTCGCTTATCTCTTTACCGTCGTATTTTTCGGCGGTGACGTTTTTGTTTTCGAAGTGCTTCGCAAAATCCTTCAGCCGCGTCTTTTCGGCTATCCCGGTTATAACGAAGCCGTTGATAACGTAAGGCGAATCCGAAGTCGGTATAAGCTCGGACTGCAGTTCGAGGTCCTTGAGCATCCATTTGTTGCGCTTTTCGAGCCATTCGCGCAGATATTCTATCTCCGCCTTGTAGCTGCCGAGAGGCGCGTGCTCCAGCGTGCTGTATTTTTTGGCTATCCTCCAGCCCGCCTCGGCGTAGTTGCGGGCGAACGTCTCTTTATAAGTCTCCGTCAAAACGTCGATGCGGTTTTTGCCGAGCCGGTTGTCCGCGTAGAGATTGGTGATCGTATCCTGAAGCTCCAGCATCCTCGCCTTCACCGCGTCCTTGAACCCGGCGAAATTGAACAGCGGCTTGAACCACAGGCAGCGGCATATCTTCCCCTCGGTGCTGTCGCCGGAGGTGTTGCGGTTGTTGTAATCCCAGTAATAGTCGGCGTCGCAGTTGCCGGAAGAAAGGTCGAAATCCCAGCAGGGGCCGCCGTAGATCTTGCCGTCCTTAATATAGAAGCGGGTGGAGCCGGTGTTGACGTCGACGTTCTTGAAGTATTCCAGCACGATATAGAAATCCACCATCGAGGGGATGTCGAAATACTTCTGCACGTCGGCGTATTTCCCGGTCGCCAGAGTGTCCTCGGCGTTTTTAAGGAACTCCATAAGCCATTCGAACTGCTCGTCGGTGGGCTCCTCCGGTTCGTTTATGCCGAGCCGTATGCCGTAGCGCTTCGTGGTGAAGTAGACCGTGCCTTCGTCGGTGCGCGCGTCGCGCTCCAGCACGAATTCGTGGCCGTCGGTATCGATATCCACGCGGGAGGAGGACGCCTGTATCGCGTCGGTGAGCAGATATGCGCCGTTCAGCTTGCCGTTAAGATAAACCTCCGCGACGCGGTACTTCGGGGTATAGCGCAGACCGATATCCTTTGCGAAATCGAGCACCATCTGGTTGCGGATAAGCGTTTTTTCATAGCAGTTGGCGAGCAGGCACCATTTTTTGTTCTTGCCCATGCCGAGCACGTCGGTCTTGGAGGAAAGCTTTATGTTGAACGGCTTCTTTTCGCCGCTGGAGGTGGAATTGCCGCGGATCTTTATTTTGGAAGCTTCGTCGACGAGAGTTTCGTGCCCGCCGTCGGCGCTGTCGATTATCTCCACCTTGCAGTCGACGTATTTTTCGGTATTGGGGGATTTTTCGTAGGTTATAAAGATCTTAACGCTTTCGCCCGGCGCTTTTTTGTCGACCGCGGCGCCCGCGGGCAGGCATACCGCTGCAAAAAACAGCATGCAAAGCAGTAACGCTGTCAGCTTTTTCATTGTTTGTCCGGTCCTCCTTCAAAGGTTTTTCGCGCAAAACGCGCGCGTTTCGTCCGTAAATCGCTTTTATACGGATATCATTTTACCACAAACGTTTCGGTTTTTCAATAAAAATTTACAAATAGTTAATATTTACATTTGAGTTTGCACTTGAAAATAACGGATACTGTTGCTATACTATATAAGTAAAAATATATTCTCTTGAAAGAGCGTGTGCGAATGATCCTGAAATTCCCGGGCGGTGCGGCGCCCGAACAAAAAAGCCAATACGCCGGCAAACGGATAGAGGAGCTTACCGATTGCTCCGCCGTCTGCCTTAAAATACCCGAAAACGCCGAGGCGCGCTGCGGGCTTCGCGAAAACGAAACCGTGGACCGCGGCTCGTTTGTCGCGCTGGTCGGCGGAACTCCGGTATATTCCCCGGTGTCCGGTCTGTTCCAGGGCCGCGTTTCGATGAACGACGGCGATTATTACGTTATCGTTTCGGACCGGCGCCTGCGCGAGCAGCGCATTTTCGAGCCCGAAACGCGCGACCTGCGCTCTTTGGGGTTCGCGGAAATACAAAAGTCCGTGCGGGAGCTCGGGATAACCGACAGCAGGTCCGGTTTGCCGCTGTGGAAGCTTATGGAGCGTCTGCGCGGCGGGTGCCGCCGCGTTGTGGCGGACTGCACCGAAAGCGACGCGGTCTGCGGGATATCCGCCCGGATATGCATAGAAAAATGCGTTTCGGTGATCGGCGGCGTGAAGATACTGCTCCGCGCGACTTCCGCTTCCCGCGGGGTGCTCGCCTTCGAAGCGGGCAAAACGCGCGTGCGCGAGGCGTTCGAAAAGCATCTCGGCGCGGATTCGCCGGTGGTGTGCGCGCGCCTGCAGGAAAAATACCCGTATAACGACCGCGCGCTGATGAACGCGATATACCTTGCCGAGCTCGGAAGGAACGAGACCGCCGCCGACAGAGGCGTGCTTATCGTTTCCGCCGAATGCGCCGCCGCGGTTTACGACTGTATGGCGTCCGGTATGCCCATGCTGGACAGATATATCGGCTTTTACGGCGACGGCATCGCGCGCGGGGCGAACCTTAAAGTCCCCTGCGGGACGACTGTGCACGATATTGCGGAATACCTCGGCGGCAGGGCGCGCAAGACGCCGGTTTTCGAAAACAGTCTGCTCAACGGCGCGCCCGCGGGCGGAGCGGTCACGGCGTCGACGCGCGCGTTTATCGCGCAGGAAAAGCAAAAACGCCGCCGCACGCCCTGCATCGGCTGCGGCGCCTGCGCCGCCGCCTGCCCGGTAAAGCTTATACCCGCGGAAGCGCTGGGGGGAGCCGGCGCCGAAGCGGCGCGCGCCTGCATCGGCTGCGGCGCCTGCGAATACGTCTGCCCGAGCGGGATACCGCTCGTATCCATGATCAACAAACGCCGCGCAAGGGCGGCGGAAGAAAAAGGCGGTGACGAACTGTGAGCGTTATGCCTGCGGCTCATTCCGGCGAAACGCGGCTGAGCAAAGCTTCGGACCGGCTTATCGCCCTGCTTCCGGTGCTTATCTGGAGCGTTTATATCTTCGGCGCGAGGGTGATCACGCTGTGCGCCTTATCCGTCGGCTTCTGCTTCGGACTGGACTATTTCGTGCAGCGGTACGCCTTCCGCGCTCCGGCGGGCGTGCGGACGGACCCGTACAACGCGGTTTACGGCCTTTGCGCCGCGCTGTTGATGCCCGTCGCGGCGCCGCTTTGGGCGCCTGTGCTCGCCGCCGCTTTCACCGTCGCAGCGAAAAATATACACTACCGCGACACGCGCCGCGTGTTCAATCCCTATATCTTCTCCGCCGCGGCGATGAACCTTCTGTTCCGAGGGATGATGACCTGCTACACCCGCCCTCTGGCGTATTTCAACGCGTTCAGCTTCGTTATCGACGGCGGACTTATAGAAAAATACCGCGTGCTCTCGCCGCTGCAGTATATGGCGGGCGGCTCGGTTTACGAAGACGGGCTCCTGCCGCAGTTCATAGGGTTCTCGCAGGGGACGATCGGCGAGATCGCGATACTCGCGCTGATGCTCGGCTCCGTGTGGATGTTCCTTCGCCGGGACGGCAACGTTTTGGGCACCTTCACGTTCTGCGCGCTTATATTCGTGCTGGCGTACGCCTTCCCCTCCAAGGACGCGGAGCCTGTCTATTACGTTTTCGGCACCCTGTTCTCCGGCGCGATGATATTTATAGCCGTGCACGCGCTTAACGACGGCGCGACCATGCCGATGAACTCGCTCGGGCGGGTGATCGTCGCGGCGGTATGCGCGGTCCTTATATTCGCCGGGCGCAAAATATTCCCCGGCTTCGAATGCGGATATTACGTGATCCTCGCGGCGAACGCCGCCTCGCCGTTCGTCGAAAAGCTCACCCGGCCGCGCGTTCCGGGAACAAAAAAGAAAGCGGCGAAAAGCGGATGAAGGAACGGCTTACACGGATCCGGATAACCGCCGTCACGCCGGAGGGATACGGGATCGGGCGCGATGAGGACGGCAAGGTGGTTTTCGTGCCGGACACCGCCCCGGGCGATCTTGTCGCGGCGGGGATAATCAAAGAACTTAAAAACAGCTCCGTCGCGCGGCTGGAGGAAATAATCGCCCCCTCGCCGATGCGGGTGATACCCGATTGCCGAGTCTGCCGCAAATGCGGCGGCTGCGTGTTCCGGCACATAAGCTACGACGCGGAAACGGAGATAAAACGCGGCTTCGTGCGGGAGGCGTTCGCACGGATCGGCGGAATGGATATCGAAGCGGGCGAAACACGCCGCGGGAGCGAGCTTTATTACCGCAACAAGGTGCAGTACCCCTTTGCGCGCGGCGAGGACGGCAAATGCGTTTTCGGCTATTACGCGCGCAGGTCGCACCGCGTCGTCCGACACGACGTCTGCCTTCTGCAGGACCAAAGCTTTTACGAAACCGCGCGGTACTGCGCCGGACGCGCCGACGAGCTGGGGATACCCGCATACGACGAGCAGACCGCAAGCGGCGTGCTGCGCCATATAGTCATGCGCCGTTCGCGCGCGGGGGAAATGCTGGTCTGCCTGGTGACGAACGAAAACTCCGCCGCCCTGCGGCGGCTCGCGGAGGATATTTTTAATCGCTTCCCGTTTATAGCGGGGGTACATATAAACCTGAACGCCCGGCGCGACAACGTGATATTCGGCGAAGAGACCTTCCGCGCCGCCGGGGACGAAGCGCTTTACGACACGCTCTGCGGCAAAAAATTCGCCCTCTCGCCGCGCTCGTTCTATCAGGTCAACGCCGAAATGGCGGAACGGCTCTATTCCCACGCGGCGAAGCTCGCTGCCGGGGCGGGCGGCCGCGTTATACTCGACCTTTACTGCGGCGTGGGCGCCGTGGGGCTCTGCGTTGCCGGCGCGGACGATAAGCTTTGCGGCGTGGAGATAATCCCGGAAGCGGCGGAAGACGCGCGCGCCAACGCGAAGCTTAACGGCAGGAGCGAAGAAAACACGCTGTTCGTCTGCGGCGACGCCGCCTGCGGCGTGCGGGAGTGCGAAAAACGCTTCGGCTCCCCGGACGTGATAACCGTCGACCCGCCGCGCAAGGGGCTGGACACCGCGGTGATAGATACGATAGTTTCCGCCGCGCCGGAAAAGGTGATCTATATTTCCTGCGACCCGGCGACTCTCGCCCGCGACTGCAGGATATTCGCGGAAAAGGGCTATAAAACCGACAAAGCGACGCCTTTCGATCTGTTCCCGCGGACGGGACATATTGAGACGGTCGCGTTGATCACTCGAGCCGGGTTGTGACTACAGGTTAGATGTAAGACAGGAGAAGGCAATGTTAGTTATCACAGATAAAGCGTTATATCGAACTATTTGGGATAAGATTTATTCAGATTACTCTTTTCATCCTTCAACAGACAGTCATGGAAAATGGCTGAAACCGGAAGGTGTATTTCGAAAGTATAAACTCGAAATGATTTGGAACGAAGCGCAGGAAGCCATCATCAATTCCATTCTTTGTGAAGTGATTGGGAAAGAAATGTATGCGCTTGACTGGCAGCACGATTGTTTTCTCTTCGATCCAAACGAAAGAATACCGACCGGCTATGAATACCATGACGACGCAAGAAACTGTAATGTATATTTTCCAGATTATTATCCGGATGGGGACTATCATTTCTTTGTTTCTAAAGATTTGGCATTCGGACTTTACGGGCATCCGTGGAGAAAAGAACTAATTGTCGTTGGGGAAGAATTGATTATAGCAATAGAAAAGCATCTCGCTGAACTGGGATTGAAAAAATCAGTATTCTTGGAACCATAAACTTTGCAAAAAAGGTCAACAGCATATTCCTGACGCCGAGGGTCGGGTGGGCAGCGTAGATAATGGCATTTTTATTCACGCTATTGTCCCCAGGCATGTTGAGTGCGTGATATTGATGACGAAAAACGGATGAATCCGTACCCTGCAGGTTTATAAACAATAATGGGGAACAAATAATGCCATTGATTGCATTTGGAGATTGAAGTATGGGAACTTATAAGAAAAAACACCTCTGGTTTTGCATTCCGCTTCTCCTGACGATATTGTCGGCGGTGCTGATTTGCGGTTGTGCATGTACGTCCGTGCAGCAAACAGAAACCGATACGATTACGATTGAAAAAGGCATTGCCACTCAGGAGATCGTGGAAGACAGACACCGCCGTGAGGAAGACTACATAGCGGATTTTCAAACGCATATGCTGTCTGTTGCCCCCTTCACACTGCATATGGAGAATAGGATCTACGAGGAGACAGCGCTGCGAGAAGATGCAAAAAAGCTTCTTTCAGATCTGTCTGCTATGGAAGAAGCGACCGGAGTCAAACCGAGTGCCGTTACATTCTATATTGTGGACTCTACACTCGATGGCTGTCCCCAAGTTGTGGGCAGACAGGTCTTTTGCTCCCTTGATGATTTTGAGAGCGGAACCTATCGCGAGGCGCTTGCCGGTGCGGTATACGCTCTTCCCTGCTTATGGCAGCGTGTCGGCCTGACAGAAATAGTATTTGGCGAGGAAGAATATATCAACCTCAAAGACTATTACGCCGACAGCGCTCATGCGCTCGTCGCATCCTGTTCAGCCATTCACCTTTCCCCGGTTCTGTCTGATGCGGAAACCGTTCTTGCAGCGCGCCAGACCTCCAAAAGCCTGACGGCTTTCATTTTGGAAAGTGACGACTTCTCTGCGTTTCGAGAAGCCACCGATCCGGGGCAGTTCCTTCCGGATTGGTCAAACAGCCTGGGGATATCTCCTGCTCCATCTTTGCCGGCCGGAAGCGCTGATGTGACCGAGTTGATGCTCGGTATGAAAAAGGGAACGGTTTGCGTGCTGACAGTAAAGAATTTTACCGTCATGATCTCAGAAGATAGCTGGCTGCTCGAGCCCGACGGACTCTACAACTGGTTCTGCAGCTTCTTTGCCGGTATGGATATGGTACTGGAACAAATTGCCGCGGAAGCCCCTTCAACATTTCCCATTGCCGAGCAGCGTTACACTGAGCCCGTTACCATTGTCTTCGATGATCCTTATGGTTATACCTACGCCTATCCCAATCAGAACAAGATCATTCTAACCAAAGACAATGCCATCTGGCACGAGATGGTGCACTTGCTATTGGAGGAAACAGTAGTAATCGAAGAGCAAGAATGGCTTGAAGAAGCTCTGGCGGAGCATTTTTCCTATGCAGCCCAGGCGCGTTTTGCACCGACAGAATACTATTCTGAAGGTTTCGATGCCTATCTGCAGTTTTTTGAGGAAGTGAGCGGTAAAGAAGCAGAGGCAGACGACCTGCTGTATCATCAGAAAGTCTGGAAGCTCTATCAATCGTTTCGGACGGAAATCGAAAACGACGATACAGAAGCCTATTGTCGCGCCTATGGCATCGTTTCTCTGCTTACGGGGGAGCAGCTGAAGCGGACTCAGGTCCGGATGCTCTATGACAAGTCGATCGCCTTCAAGCGTGGGCAAAAGGATGGTTCAAAGAAAACCAGCGGCTCCACCTTAACCTATCCTGAAGCCGTAGTTATGTTTGAATATCTGAGTGAACGCTATGGAATGGATGCGGTGATCGAAACTTTTCTGAATGGCAATTCTCTGGAGAAGACGTTTGGAAGCAGCTACTCGGAGGTTTATCAAGCTGCCATAGACTATTATGCACAACAATATGCCGCTTTGTTGTCGGCAGATTGACTGGTCAACGGCATATTCTTTACGCCGAGGGTCGTGACATCATCGTAGATATGTGCTTTTTTATTCACGCTATTGTCCCAAGGCATGTGGAGACAGTAGTATTGATGACAAAGGAATAAGTAAATCGGAGTTTGTCGAGATATCGCGAAATCTGGATTTATCAGGAAGGAAAGAGATTATGTCGCATGAGCAAGAGAAAAAAGTAATCGAACAATATACCGGTTTTCCCGAGAAGAATCGTCTGACCTATACAAAGGCAAACGAAACCGAGTTTATCGTAACCATGCACTACTTGCACAAATTCCTTCGTCCAAACGCTACAATTGCTGATATCGGAGCGGGCGGTGGAACTTACACGAAAGCACTGGCTGATGAAGGCTACCTTGTGGATGCAGTGGAACTCACCCCTCGCTATGTTGAAGAAATGAAGTCTTTGTTTGCCGGCAACAGTAAAGTGAGCGTATTTGAGGGAAATGCCAAAGATCTATCTTTCCTGAACGAGGATGCCTATGATATTGTTCTTCTCATGGGCCCCGTA
>JAFSNK010000023.1 GCA_017447445.1 Clostridia bacterium
AGAACCCGGCAATAGAGATTACAACGATCGGTTATGACAGAGAAACCGCTCTCGTGACTGAAAACACGGGATCTTCAAGAATACTGGATACGATGATGGTCGTGGACGAGCTAATCAACGCTGTCTGCCAGGAAAACAACGCAGACAAAGTCTGCAGATTTTCCCAGGACGGCATCTCCAAGATCATCAGCGAATCTGTAAATTCGATGAATGAAGCATCCTACAAAGAATGGATCCAATATCTGCTCGCGACTGCAGAAAGACCTGACCTAATGGGCTTCTCTGACCATATCGTCCAAGTGCTGGAAAAGAGATAAATTCCAGTTTGCGAGGCAATATAATCAATCCGGGTGCCCTGACTCAACCAGTCAACGGTATATTCCTGACGCCGAGGGTCGTGGCAACAGCGTAGATAATGACCTTTTTATTCACGCTGTTGTCCCGAGGCATGTGGAGACGGTCGTATTGATGACGAGGAACACATAAACAAGAAGGACGGCATCGCGGAAAAGATCTTCGCATAGATGCTTGAAACAGATAGGGATTGCAAACAGCTTAGATAACCAATGTGTAATCATAAAAGGAGAAACAAATGAAAGGATTTGATCTTAACATTGAAAAGATACTCGAAGACTGGGAAGTATATCATGCAGTGCGGGAAATAATAGCAAACGCTCTTGACGAACAGGTTTTAACGCGCACAAAAGAGATAAGCATCTATAAAACAAATGACTGCTGGCACATCGTTGACTATGGAAGAGGATTGAATTACCATCATTTAACGCAAAACGAAAGCGAAGAAAAAATACATAACGATAAACTGATTGGCAGATTTGGCGTAGGGTTAAAAGACGCCCTGGCAACGTTCTACCGTCACGGCGTTGTTGTTTCAATACTATCTAAATATGGGAAGATAACATTAAAACAGACAGCAAAATCCGGTTTTGACGATATTATTACGCTGCACGCACAAATTGAAGATACCCCAGATAAGAATATGATAGGAACTGATTTTTGTTTGACTGGCTGTGCTGACGAAGAAATTACCAAGGCGAAACGTTTATTTCTAAATTTTTCAAATCCAGAGGTACTTGAAACAACGATATATGGTCAAGTAATTAAAAAGAGTCATTCTTTTGCTGATATTTATATAAATGGCGTAAAAGTCGCAGAGGAAGAAAACTTTCTCTTCTCATATAATATTACCGCTCTCAATGCTCAAATCAGACGTGCTTTAAACCGCGAAAGAACAAACGTTGGCAGAACCGCATATACATCAAGAGTCAAAGAAATACTATTAAAATGCACATCAAACGAAGTAATATCCGCAATTACAGATGATTTGAAGTTGTTTGGTGCGGGGAAAAAGCACGATGAGTTAACATGGAACGATATAATGTTACACGCTTCAGTGCAACTGAATAAGAATAATGAAAAGGCGACTTTTGTTACGCAAGATCAATTGGAAGAAACTCCGTCGCTTATAGATGAAATAAAGAGCAAGGGCTTTGAAACTGTTGTTGTGCCTACTTCTCTAATGGAAAAAATGGCAGATTATAATGAAGGCGCTTCTTTAGGTCAAAAGATTCGGACATCTTATGTCTATAATGAAGAAGAATCAAAGAGTTTTGTGCCTAAATCAATAAATGTTGATTCGTTGGATTCACATGAATTATTTGTTTATAACAAAAAGAACGCTATACTTAAACTCATAGGTGGTCAGCCGTATATAGTAAAAAAAATAGAAATAGTTGAGAAACTATATGAATCGGCATTTTTTGATAGTACTGTTTGTGGGCTTTGGGTTCCGGACGATCAAAGAATACTCATAAAGAGGACGCAGCTACAAAGCATAAAAAGCTTTGCTGATACTTTATTGCACGAGTGTGCTCATGCAGTCAGCGGAGCAGACGACGTATCACGGTCGTTTGAAATACAACTGAGCGACTATTTAGGAATTGTTGCAGAAAAGGCCATAAAAGAAATAGAAAAAAATGCAATAATTCAAAGCGACGAAACAAATAGCACTAACAACGGGAATGTGAAAACATCAAACAGCTATAAAAAATCAGATACTGAAAGTGCAAAAAAGTCATTTTTTGATAGAATCAAAGACGTGTTTAGCGGCAATTGAGTAATTATTATCAATTGTTACATACGCTATACACTAAACAACGTATTTGTGCCGTTGCCTCGACCGTTTCAGATGATGATAACTAAGCCTCAAGGGTGGTCGTGACATCATCGTAGATATGTGCCTTTTTATTCACACTATTGCTCCGAGGCACGTCGAGACAGTCGTATTGTTGACGAGGAAACAGATAAATCGGGATTTATAGAGGTATCCAATGAAATTATTGTTTATGATCGGTGATGCGGCTGTCGGAAAAATGACGGTTGGTCAGGAATTAATGAAAATTACAGACTTAAGGCTTTTTCATAATCATATGACCACAGAGCCGGTGATAGAGATTTTCGGCAGGTTTGACGGCAAAGAATAACCAAAGGGATCGACATGGAAAAGTTCAGATTAAGAAAAAGCGCGCGAAGGGATTCGGAGCGTATAGAAAAACTTGTTTACAAGCATTATTTCGAGCTCGTGCCGAAAGCGGAGGGCTTCGGTGACGAAGAAGAGTTTTTATGCAAAAAGATAGCCGACGAAAACGGAAACGTTATCGCCGGATGCACCGCTTACGTATCGGGGTGGGGGTGTCTGTACGTCGACGATCTGTGGGTAGACGAAAAATACCGCCGGCGCGAACTCGGCTCGAACCTTCTCCGCGCCGTGGAAGATATCGCGGCGGACAGGGGCTGTTATCTTTCTTTTCTGGAGACCGGGGATTTCCAGGCCGGGCCGTTTTATCTCAAACACGGATATACGGTCTTCGGGACCGTTAAGTACCATCCCGCCGGGCACGAGGATTACGCTATGTATAAACGCCTTGACAAAGAGCGGGCGAAGAGGCCGTGCAAACCGACGGATTACGCTATTGCCGACGGCGGCGAGGAAGACGGCGAGTATCTCGACGATAAGCTGAACGAGTATAATCTGCCTTTTCTGAATCCGAGGCACGAATACATAAAGATAAACCGAAAGCTGGTGGACGAAGACGGAAACGTCGCCGCCGCGATAACGGCGGGAGTCTCCGGTACCGACGCCGGCTGGATATGGAAGATATGGGTAGATGAGAAACACCGCGGCAAAGGGCTGGGGACCTTGCTTCTGAAACACTTCGAAAAGAAAGCAAAAGAAAAAGGCGCGGTAAAATTCATCGTCGAAGAGGTATACGACTGGAACGTCGGTTTCTTCTTGAAAAACGGTTATAAAGTCGCCGGGCGGCTTCCCGGCCTGCCTGAAAACCACAGTTATTATATCGTTGATAAAGACCTTTGACGGCGCGCGGAAGAAAAAGCCATCGTATAGCGGAAAGGCAATATAATGAACGGAAAAACAGCAAAAGACGGATGCGTTTTTATAACGTTAAGAGAAAAGCCCGGACTAAAGGAAGCCGCGGCGGAATGGTTCCACGGCAAATGGGGCGTTCCGGCGGAAGCTTACCTTGAATGTATGGACGCGTATCTTAACGGCGAAACGGAATACGGCTGGTATTTATGCCTTGACGGCGATAAGATCATCGGCGGCGCGGGCGTTATAGAAAACGACTTCCACGACAGGAAGGACCTTGCCCCAAACGTCTGCGCGCTCTATACCGAATCGGAATACCGCCGCAGAGGTATAGCCGGGCGTTTGCTCGAAATGGCGGTGGAGGATCTGCGCGCGAAAGGCATAACGCCTGTTTATCTGGTGACCGACCACACGGGTTTTTACGAAAGATACGGCTGGGAATTCCTGTGTATGGTGCAGGGCGACGGCGAACCCGATTTGACCAGAATGTATATCCACCGTTAAACAACGGATACAAAGGGAGCAAAAAATGGACCTGACCGAAAGACTGAACGCGGCGAAGGACGAAGGATACCGGGAGTTTCAGGCAAAGCTCGTTCCGAACGTCCCGCCCGAAAAGATACTGGGCGTGAGGACGCCGGAGCTGCGCAGGATAGCCAAAGAGGTTTTCGCAAGCGGCGAAAGGGATCCTTTTCTGCGCGATCTGCCGCACAAATACTACGAGGAGGACCTTATTCACTTCTTCGTTCTGGCGATGATAAAGGATTTTGATGCCTGCGTGCGCGCCGTCGGGGATTTTCTTCCGTACGTCGATTGCTGGCCGGTATCCGATCAGGCGACTCCGGCGGCGTTTGCGAAAAACCGCGAAAAGCTGCTGCCGTACGTTAAGGAATGGATCGCCTCGGAGCACATTTACACCGCAAGGTTCGGGCTTAGGATGCTGATGAACGAATACCTCGGCGACGCTTTCCGCGAAGAATACCTTGCGCTTGCGGCGTCCGTCCGCGGCGGGGATTACTACCTTAAAATGATGGTCGCCTGGTTTTTCGCGACCGCGCTTGCGAAAAGATATAAAGAAACTCTGCCGTACTTCGAAAACCGCGCGCTGGACGAATGGGTGCATAAAAAAGCCGTGCAGAAGGCGCTGGAAAGCCGCCGCGTGACCGAAGAGCACAAGAAATATCTTGCGGGCCTGCGGTGACCCGCGGCGCGGGCGGACAAAACGGCGACAAATATAAAACGCACGCCGAACGGCGGCACGTTACGACAGAAAAGGAGAAAAAATGAACTACACCTACGCACCGGAGCATTACGCCGAGATACTTAAAGAATACTACGAGCTGGAAAAGCTGGCGTTTGCGCCGGAGGACAGCCGGGAATACGTTTTGCAAAAGCTGGAGGAGCGCAGCGCGAAGAAGCGCGAGATAGCGAATGCGGCGAACACGATGATAAGGGAATATATAGAAACCTTTGAAAAAGACCCGGAAGCCGTTACCGACGAGGACGCCGAAAAGCTGGACGTTTTTATCCGCGCGCTGCAGACCGGGCAGGGGTTCAACACCCAGTGCCCCGATCCGGCGATAATGCTGCGCGCCCAGCGCATACGCAAGGCGTATTACGAAAAGACCGGGAATATCGACGAGTTGGTCGGCGCGATAAACAACTGCAACCACTATTACATAACGCTTTTCGCGCTGCATTCCAGCGTGTTCAGCGGCTCGCCCTACGCGCCGGATATGCTTGCGTTAAAAGACAGGTTCGCCGGGCTTTCCGGCTACCGCAGGGCGCAGTTCATGACGGTGGTCGCGCGGCTGAGCGCCGTGCAGTCCCGCGGGTTCGACGCGGAAGGGTTCGATATGGAACGCGTCTGGAACGCCTGCGCGCTCGAACGGGAGCTTGCGGAGACCGATAAAAAGATCCCCGCCCCCGCGACCGACGATCCGAGGGCGAAGAGCGTGCCGCCTTACTACGCGGATATGCTTTTGCAGAACTGCTTTGTACAGGCGGTGAACGCTTTTTGCGATTTCTGCGTGCACGAGCGCGATAACGGCAGAACGCCGGATATCGCTTCGCTTCGCCCGCGCGTGGCTCCGATGCTGGACGCCCTGCGCGACGACGTTAAAAACGGGCGTAACTTCATGGGGGTGCCGATACATATCGAAATGCTTATAGATATGTCGGACTTCCATCTGGGCGACATCACGAAAGACGAGCTGTACGACAAGCTGAAAGCCCACCGGGAGACGGCGCGTACGCTCGACCCGCGCCTGCAGTTAATATTGCTTTCGGACGTGGATTTCACCTACCTTACCTACTTATATAAATACAGCGGGCTCACGCGGGAAGAAATACACGCGCGCTGCAGGGAGCTGCTGGACGAATCGCTTCCCCGCCTGCTCCAGACGGCGAAGGCGGTGAACGACATACACTTCAACGCCGTGCCGATGAAGTATATCACCTGCGCTTCCTACACCGACAGGTTCGAGGATTTCGCCGAGACCGTGCTGGAGCTTTCGATCTATTCCGACAAGGCGCTGTTCATCCACACCGCCATGGTGCGCGAGATGAGCCGGGCGATATTCGACTGTATGGTCGAACGCACGCCGGAATTCTTCGAAGGCGTGGCGGGGAAAGACGCGGAGTATATACGCTCGCACAAGGCGGAGATGCGCGCCTTGCTGGACGACTGCTGTATGTACCACGACCTGGGCAAGTTCTGGATGACGGATATAACCGAAAACTCGATGCGCCGCCTTACCGACGACGAATTCACGCTTATAAAAGAGCATCCCCTGCGGTTCGACGACGTTTACACCCGCGTGGACGAAAGCGACGAACGGTTTATGTGCATACGCGACTGCGCGCGCACCCACCACCTCTGGCACGACGGCACGCGCGGTTATCCGAACATACCGCAGACCAAGAACCGCCCGTTCGCCGATATCCTTGCGATAGCGGACAGCATCGACGCCGCGACGGACTTTCTGGGCAGGCCTTACAACAGCGGCAAGAACATAGACCAGTTGACGGAGGAGTTCCGCGCCGGAGCGGGCACGCGTTACGGCCCGGAAGCGACGGCGGCGCTTTCCGTCCCCGAGGTGCGCGACAGGCTGCAGTACCTTATAACCGAAGGCAGAAAAGAGATTTATTATCAGATCTACGCGTTCAACAAACTGCAGTAATGCGCAGGATTTCATAACACACAATTATTAAAAGGAGAATCGCTATGAAACGGACAGTCGCGGCGCTGCTGGCGGTATGCATGTTTGCCTTCGCTTTGGCGGGCTGCAGCCCCGCGCGCGAGCCGGAGCCGGCAAACACAACCGAAAATACGCAGCCCCCGGAAAGCGCTCCGGTTACGGAAAGCGCTCCGGTTGCGGAATACGACGCGCGCACGCAAACGGTTTACGTTAGCGGAACGGAGGACTATGCTTCCATAACGCTGCCGGAGGAAATAAAAAGCGCGCGCGGGGTGGAGGTGCAGGGCGAAGATCTGAAACTGGGCGTTTATCTTGCGGTCCTGCGCGAGGATGGGATGGACGTGGAGACGGAACTGCCCGGGCTGGTTTACAGAACGGCGGAAAGTCTGCGTTTTATAAGGCAATACCTGCGCGAAAACGCAGGCGAAGCATACCCTGCCGGACTTGCGGAGCTTCCGGTGGAGATAGATATTGACCGGGCGTACGGATACGCGGCGGCGGAGGATAAAATAACGCTGAAATACAACGAAAGAGGAACTCACCGGGAGTTTTTGTATCTGCTTGCGCTTATGAACGGCGGATCCGCGGGCTGGGAGCAGTTCGGCTATGCGTGGTACGTCGGCACCTGCCTGAATCCCTATACCGAAGTTACAGATAAATGGCCTATCGTGCCGGAACTCCCCTATTACGAGCAGTGCATAGCCGGCGGTATCGACCCGGAAAACGTAACGCCCGCGGATTACCGCACCGTTTACGACGCGTGCGCCCGTCTGTGCTTCGACAAAGGGCTTACGCACTGGGGCAGTTTGTGCGAAAGCGCGCCGGTTACCGAAGAACCCGGGTTTCTGCGCACGCAGGCGCAGGACCCGGGCGACACCCTGCTTACGGCGTTCACGGCGGCCTCGTTCCTTGCGTGGCTGGACGAAGCGTACGGGTTCGAGCAGGTAAGTCTGTTCTGCTTTGGAAAAAAGACCTTTGCGGAGGCGTTCGGCGTTAATTTCAGCGTTGCGTACAAAGAATGGCGCCTGTGGATAACGGATAATTATCCCGCGTCCGGTCAATAACGTTTGCGTAGAAACGATATGCCGATATTAATCCGCAAGCGGATTTTCGATATACGCTTCGTGTTCGATATCCCCCTTTGCCCCAAAAATCTTCGGTTTTCGTGGTGAGAAGCGACAAGAAAAAAAAGAATAAAAAAAGTACGGCCATGAAACACACCTACGAATACACCGAATACGTCGAGCAGATAAAGGCGTACAACGCGCTTGAAGAGATTTCGTTTACTCCGGAGGACGGAAAAGAATACGTTATTGCGAAGCTGGAGGAGCGCACCGCGAAAAAGCGGGAGACAGCCGGGATCGCCAACACGATAATACGCGAATACCTTGAAGTTTACGAAAAGGACCCGGCGGCGCTTTCCGTCCCCGAGGTGCGCGACAGGCTGCAGTACCTTATAACCGAAGGCAGAAAAGAGATCTATTATAGAATATACGCGTTCAATAAACTTTAACGAACAAAGGAGAGTGGAAAAAATGGGAGCTAAATTCAGGGATTCAAGAGTATTGCCGGGACCGGTGGATCATTATCTCGAAAAGATCAGGAACATCTACGCCGCGGGGCTGAAATACGGCGTTCTGGGCGAACAGCCGACGCCCGGCGGTGTTGTCGTGTCGCTCAACCACGGCTACACGCCTTCCTCCTGGGGCGAAAACCTAAGAATAACGCTTACCTCGCAGGGCGGCGGGACCGGCGTGGAGATCTATTCCGAATGCGCGATGCCTACTCAGCTTTTCGATTTGGGCAGGAACAAAAAGAACGTCGCGGAGATATTCGATTATCTCCAAAGCGGCGCGCCGCAGCAGGGCTACGCTCAGCCGCAGCAGGGCTACGCTCAGCCGCAGCAGGGTTACACTCAGCCGCAGCAGGGCTACTCTCAGCCGCAGCAGAATTTCGAACAGCCGCGGCAGGCGGGCGGGTTCTGCCCGAATTGCGGCGCGGCGGTGGGCGGAAACGCCAACTTCTGCCCCGGATGCGGAAGCAGACTGAAATAAAGTGGAACGGACCGAAATAATAAACGCGTTCTACAGCGCGGTGAACGAGGACGAACGGCTTTGCAGGAACCGCCAGGGGCAGTTGGAATACCGCGTAACGACGCATTTTATACACAAATACTTAAAGCCCGGCGACAGCGTGCTGGAGCTCGGCGCCGGAACGGGGCGCTATTCCGTCGCACTGGCGAAAGAGGGCGCGGAAGTTACCGCCGTGGAGCTTCTGGAAGTAAACCTTGCGAAGCTTAAGGAAAACGCGAACGGTCTGCCTGACCTGCGCGCTCTGCGGGGCGACGCGCTCGATCTGAGCCGCTTTTCGGACGGGACTTTCGACCTTACTCTGGTATTCGGTCCGATGTACCATCTTTACGGCGAAGCCGAACGGTACCGCGCGATCGACGAGGCGATACGCGTTACGAAGCCGGGCGGGACCATGCTTTTCGCCTTTCTTTCCGCGCACGCGATAATCTGCACGAACTACCTGTACCGCGGGTACTCCGCCGTTTACGGCATTACAGAAAACTTCGATAAGGATTACAACGCGAAGCATTTCAAAGAACAACTTTTCACCGGGTACGATATACGCGAGTTCGAAGATATGTTTACCGGAAGGCCGGTGGAGCATATTACCACCGCGGCGGTCGACAACGTGCTGGAAATAGCGCAGAAGAGCGGGGATTTTATGATGACCGACGAGGATTTCGAGGCGTTTGCGGATTACCAGATACATATTTGCGAAAAGCGCGAAATGCTTGGAAATTCAAGCCATTTACTGTATATTTGCAGAAAAAACGACAAAAAGGAGAACAACCGATGAACGACCGCGGATTTGATGAAAAATACTGCGTCGACGCGTTCCGGGAGCTGGTCGGGATCGACAGCACGACGGGGCAGTACGAGCAGATACAGGAGTATATTTGCGGGGTGCTGAAAGAACTCGGATGCGAATACCGCGTTACTCACAAAGGGGGCGTTATCGCCGACCTTGGCGGCGAGAGGAACGCGCTTTGCGTTACCGCGCATCTGGACGACATAGGGCTTATGGTCCGTCACGTGAACGCCGACGGCACTCTTAACGTCTGCCCCGTCGGCGGGCTTTACCCCTTTTACTGCGTGACCGAAAACGTGCGCGTCTACGCCCGCGGCGGAAAGGTCTACACCGGGACGGTGTGCCGCACGCCGAACTCGATCCACGTTACCGAGGAGGAGCTGCGCACGACTATGGGCGATTTCCGCAAAAACGTCTGCGTGGTGCTGGACGAGGACGTGAAGGACGCCGCCGACGTCGCGGCGCTGGGGATAGCCACCGGGGATATAATAGCGCTCGAACCCCGGTTCACCGTGGCGAACGGATACATCAAATCCCGCTTTGTGGACGACAAAGCCGCCGTCGCGGTGCTGCTCTGCGCGATAAAGCGGATAAAGGAACAGAAGCTGGCGCTGAAACGCAAGGTTTATTTTTACTTCGCGGCGTACGAGGAGATCGGCCACGGCACGACCTGGCTTCCCGAAGACGTAAAGGATATCGTCGCCGTGGACATCGCCCCCACCGGGCCGCAGCAGAACTCCGACGAAAAGAAGGTCTCGATCTTCGCCAAGGATTCGCGGTTCCCCTATCACATGGGGCTTACCAACGAGCTTCGCGATTGCGCCGAAGCCGCCGGGATCGACCACGTTACGGATATATTCACCCCGCATTACGGCACCGACGCCGACGGCAGCGTGCTGGCCGGGCACGACGTTCGCCACGCCGCGTTCGGTCCCGGCACCGCCAACAGCCACGGCTACGAGCGCACGCACATAAAGGGGCTGGAAAACACCTACGCGCTGCTTATGGAGCTTATAACGAAATAACCGCCGCATAGATAAAAAACCTGCATGAAGGATCGGTACGAAAATGAAAGTTATAGACGTTTACGAGGGATATTTCGCCGCGAACGGACGCTTCAACGGCGTTGAAAGGCGCGGCGCGAAAACGGCGCTTACTGCGGAAAGCGACTGCGGGCAGATAAAATATACCGCGGGCGTAACGTTCTTCCCCCACCGGGACGAAACGGATTTTGCCGTGAGCTACGACGCGTGTTTCGAAAAGGTTTTGTTTGCCGGAGCCGGCAGAAGGAGCAAAAAGCGCGATTCGGAGTTTTGAAAAAGCTTCCGCGCCGAAATAGATTCGCTTGCCGAAGCGAACGGCGCGAAGGTATTATGGGAGCTCCCCATCGCCCCGGAACGGCGCGGATAAAGAAAAACGTATCATAATATAAAAGGAATGGTGTAAAAAATGACCATTGAGATCACCGGAAGGAACCTTATACTGCGCCCGATGACGCAAAAGGAGCACCGCGCTTTGTGGCGCAAATACTCCCCCGACGAGACCGACCCGCGCGGGCGCGCGGCGTATGAATACGACGAGGAAAAGACCGATGCGCTTTACGCCGCCATCGGCGAAAAAGCCGATTGGTGCCCGGTTTCCGGGATATTTACCAAGACCGACGAAATAATCGGGATGGTGCAGATACCGCGCATAGTCTTTTCGGAAAAGCGCGGCGACGTTTACGTTCTGCTCGCCAACGAAAGCTACCGCGGAAAGGGTTTCGGGACCGAGGCGCTTGACCTGCTTGCGGAATGCGCGCACAGGAAGCTCGGTCTGGACCGCCTTTACGCCGACATCCCCGCGACTAACCTGCGTATGCGCCGCGTGCTGGAAAAATGCGGCTTTATGAATTCGCGCGTGACGAACGGTTACTACCGCCTCGCCGACGGCGACTCCGCCGCAAAATTAGACTACGTTAAAAGATTTTAATAAAAAAATGCTTTACTGTCCGTTTTATGGGACGAAGCATGTGGTATAATACACCCGTAAAACGAAATAGCGAGGTGCGTTATATGGAACCCGATTACAAAAAACACCCTATGGCGCGTTATCTTAACGAACGCCTTACAAGCAACCGCGATATAAACAAATGCGCTTGGTGCAAAAGCTGTATCTTCCGTGACAAAGTCGGTGATCTCGGCCCGCAAAAGTGTTTCTGCGGAGTTTATACGATGGAGAACCCCAAACCGTCTGCGATAGTGTTCGACAATATCCGCTGCGATTTTTACGAACGGGATCCGGATTACTGCGACGACTGAACGGCGCTCCCGCACTTTCC
>JAFSNK010000024.1 GCA_017447445.1 Clostridia bacterium
CCGGCGTGGGCAAGACCGCCGTCGCGGAGGCGCTGGCGCAGAGGATCGCCGCGGGCGAAGTCCCGTTCAAGCTCAAAGACAAAGAGGTATATCTTGTCGATATGACGGCGATAGTCGCGGGGACGCAGTTCCGCGGCCAGTTCGAAAACCGCATGCGCGGGCTGATAGAAGAAACGAAGAAGGCGGGCAACGCGATACTCGTTATCGACGAGGTCCACTCCATTGTCGGCGCCGGAAACGCCGAAGGCGGGATGAACGCCGCCAACATTCTTAAACCCGCCCTCTCACGCGGGGAGATACAGCTTATCGGCGCGACGACGCTGAACGAATACCGCCAGTATATAGAAAAGGACGCCGCTTTGGAGCGCAGATTCCAGCCGGTGATGATCGGCGAGCCCTCCGTTGAGGACAGCGTGAAGATACTGCTCGGTATAAAGAAATACTACGAAAACCACCACGGCATAAAGATACCGGACGGGATAGTGCGCCGCATAGTTACGCTTTCGGAGCGTTATATCACCGACAGGTTCCTGCCGGACAAAGCCATTGACCTTATGGACGAGGCGTGCTCGCATATGGCGATGCATTCGCCCGTTATAAACGAATTGCAGCAGATAACCAAGGAAATAGGCGACATCCGCGCCGAGCTTGCCGAACTGGAAGCCAAGGAAACGCCGGAGGAAGCCGATTACGCCCGCATAGCCGACCTTAAGACCGCGCTGCTGCAGAAGGAGCCGCGGTTCGACGAGCTGAGCGCCGAGCGCGACGGGTTGAAGCTGAACACCGAGGAGATCGCGAAGGTGATCGAGGTCTGGACGGGCGTGCCCGCCTCCAGCATAAACGAAAACGAGTTCGTTAAGATCGACCGGCTTGAAGCCGAGATAAAAAAGCGCATAGTAGGTCAGGACGAGGCGGTGGACGCCGTTGCAAGGGCGATAAAACGCGCGCGCGCCGGCATCGCCTACAAGAAAAAGCCGGTGTCGTTCATATTCGCCGGGAGCACCGGCGTCGGCAAGACCGAGCTCGTAAAAGTGCTTTCGCAGTATCTGTTCGATTCGCCGGAATCGTTCATACGGCTTGATATGAGCGAATTTATGGAAAAGCATTCGGTATCGCGCATAATCGGCTCGCCCCCGGGCTACGTCGGTTATGACGACGCGGGCCAGCTTACCGAAAAAATACGCCGCAAGCCCTATACGGTGGTGCTGTTCGACGAGATAGAAAAAGCGCATCCCGACGTGATGAATATACTTTTGCAGATACTCGACGACGGCAGGATAACCGACGCGCACGGCAAGGAAGTGAATTTCGAGAACACGGTCATAATAATGACCACGAACGCCGGAAGCGGCGAATCGAATTCCATTGCCGGGTTCGGCGAAACGGTATCGCAGAACGACAAAACGCGCGTTATGAAGGCGCTGGAGGGCTTCCTGCGGCCGGAATTCATAAACCGCGTGGACGAGATAGTGGTGTTCAACCGGCTCGGGCGGGAAAGCTTTGAAAAGATCTGCCGCATAATGCTTTCCGATCTGGAAAAAGTGCTTTCCGAAAAGGGCATGGGGTTCGAATACACCGATGCGCTCGTCGCCTACCTCGCGGACAAGGGCTATTCCGAAAAATACGGGGCGCGCAACCTGCGCCGGCTGATACAGACCGACGTGGAGGACCCGATAGCCGCCCGGATAGTGAGCAGCTACCGCGAACCGCCCGAAAAAATCAAAGCCGACGCCGAAAACGGGAGCGTCGTGATAACCGCGGAATAAACGTTTATTTATAAACAAAGGGTCGTTATATGTCTGAAAACGGATACAAAAAACGACAATCGAATAACGAGCCGGAGGAAGAGTTCGAAGAAGTCCTTTCTCCGGAGCAGATGCACCCCGTCGACGTCGCGGAGGCGTACGGCAGCGACCTGCTTAACGGTCTTACCGAAAAGCAGGTCCGCAAAGCGCGCCGCTTGTTCGGCAGGAACGAGCTTAAAAGCGATTTGAAGCTTTCCTTCCGCGAAAGTCTGAAAAACCAGTTCAAGGGGCTTATCGGGCTTTTCCTCGCGGTCTCTTCCCTGCTGATGTTCGTCTTCCGGCCCGACGAGCCGGTCTACGTCTGTATGGCGGCGGTCATTACCGGAGTTATGCTGCTGAACGCGTTTGCCGAATACCGCGCCTCCAAGGCGCTGCAGGTGCCGCGGAAGTATTCCTCGCTGAAAGCGCACGTCGTGCGGGACGGCGAGGAGCAGGTGGCGGACAGCGAAGCGCTCGTCCCCGGCGACCTTATAACCGTTGAAAAGGGGTTCGTCGTCCCCGCGGACTGCCGCCTGGTGGACGATTTCGGGCTGGCGGTGCTGGAGACTCACGTCAGCGGAAGCGAAGGCAGCGTCGCAAAGGACGGCAGGTATATGGCGCGCGGCGGTATAGAACCGATCTGCGCGAATATGATATACGCCGGGAGCATAGTTACCGCCGGGCACGGCAGCGCGATAGTCTGCCGCACCGGGAAGGACACGCTTATGCGCCGTATGCGCCCCGACGCCGGAGAATACGTGCCGGGGATGCTGAAATACGTTAAAAACCTGTGCCGCGTGACCTCGGTCACGGCGGCGGTGATCTGCTTTTTGCTGCTGCTTATCGGCGTCGCCGCCGGAGCGGATATCACCGAATGGTTCGTCTGCGCGCTGGCGATAGGCGCCTCCTCGCTGTGCGACAGTATGGTATCGCTGTGCGCCGGATCGCTTGGCTTCGGCGCGAAACGTATGGCAAACGACGGTATGGTGGTGAAGAATTACGGCAAACTGCAAACGCTTGCCGGAGTGAACACAGTTATGTGCGGCAGGAACCTTGCCTTCCCGCCGAAGCGCATATATCTTTCTGGGTTTTTCCTTTCCAACCGCGCGTACGACAGGGCGAAGCGCCCGGACGCTCAGGCGGAGGAGCTTTTGAAGCTTTTGCTCGCCTGCTCCGACGCGAAGCGGACCACCGCCGCCGAAAAGAAGCAGCGGCACGGGCTGCCGGAATACCGCGGATCGCAGCTTGACGACGCCGTGGTGGATTATTTCGAAGAATGGAACAAGCAGATAGGCAACCTGCGCGAGCAATACATACGTATGGACGCGGAATACACGCTTTCGGGCGACGTTTCGCGCCTGCTTGCCCTGCACAACGGCAAAAACACGGTCATCGTGCGCGGCTCGCCGGAAAACGTGCTTTCGCGCTGCGTGGGATACACGCTCGACGGCACCGATTACCGCATAAGCGATTTCACGCGGCGTAAGATACTTTCCGCCGCGGAGGATTACAGCCGCACGAACAGCTTTCTTGTCGCGGTCGCCTGCGGCGAGACGGCGGCGGACACGCTGCGCGGCATAGAAGCGGAGCAGAACCTTATTTTCAAGGGCTTCGTATCGTTTTCAAGCTCGCTTTCGCCCGGGGTGGCGGAGGCGGTATACCGCTGCAACGGCGCGGATATAGAAACGGTCTTAAACTCCGACGACGCGTACTACCCCGCGCTGAATTCGGCGAAAAGCGCCGGGATCATTACCGACGAGAACCAGATATTGACCGCGGAACAGCTTCGCTCCTGCGACAGGGGCCTGCTTATCGCGAACTGCCCCTATTACAAGTTGTTTTTGAATATAGACGACGGCGAATGGCTGGATATAGTGAGGATGCGCCGCGAAAACGGACGCGTCGCCGCAGTTACCGCCGAACGGATAAACGAGCTTCCCATTATGCGCGAAGCCGACGTTTCGATAGTGCCGGAGAGCAGCGGCGACACCCTGCGCCAGACGGCGGATATGCTTATGCTCGACAAGGGTATAAATCTTATCGCGGAGGGAATACTCAACGCGAAGACGATAGTAAAACGCATACGCTCGGTAGTGACTTATCTGATCGCCGGGATAGTTATGCTGTTCTCCGCCTCGGTATTCTCCGCGAGCTACGATCAGGTCCCCGCGTTCCGCGCGCAGGACGTTATGTTCGGCGGGATAATATTCAATCTCGCGTTCGCGTTCGCGCTGGCGTACGCGCCGCGAAGTATGCACACGCTTAAAGAAAAGATCGAGATCCTGCCTGACAAGGTACGGCTTACCGATTTCATATATCCGCTTATGTTCTCCATAGGCGGCGGCATAGTGCTGTTCGTCTGCTTCGCCGCCACGCAGAGCTATACCTGCTCGCTGCTGGCGCTTACGGCGATGCTGTTCGTGTTCGCCTGCACCTGCGCGGGGCACGGGGGCGTGTTCGTTTCCAAACGGTTCGGCAACACGCTTTTGTTCGGCGTCGGCGCCGCCGCGGCGCTCGTGCTCGCGGCGCTTATGTTCACAAAGCCGGGGCACGCGCTGTTCGGCTACGGCGTGCCGGATTCGGGAAGCGTGTTTTTCACCGCCGGGCTCTGCCTGGCGTACTGCCTCGTTACGCAGATACTGCGTTATTTTTTCTCACCGCACGGAAACGGAACGAAGAAGCTTCGGGCGGCGCAGGAGAAGAAGGAAAAGGCAAAGAAGAACAGGGCGAAGGATCCGGGGCTTTTCGGCAAACTGCGCGATTCGTTCATGCGGCGCCGCGCGCCGGAGAAGAAGGATTTTGTGTTCGACGACGAGGACGAGCCGGATGAAGCCGGGGTTTCGGAGAGCGAAGCCGAAGACGGCGACGAGGATATCGACGACGTCGATTTCGACGACGGCGGCGACGATTACGGCGAAGACGATTACGGCGAAGACGTGCCGAACGGAGACGGCGCCGACGGTTTGCCGGACGAAGAGCCCGGAAAAGCGAAGAGCGCGGGCGGGTTAAAGCGCTTCTTTGCAAAGTTCCGCGCGAAAAAAGGCGGGGCGGAATACGCCGACGGCGGGGACGAACCCGGCGAAGAGGATTTTGAAGAAGAGGATTTTGAAGAATATCGCGGCGAAGAAGAGCCGATGAACGAAGAGCCGGGCGAAGATATCGACGACGGCGACGACGAACTGTAAGATAAAATAATAATATAAACGCTTTGAAAGGAGAATTTTAAGATGATCAACGAGAATATGCTGGTCGGCGAAGTGCTCGACAGTTATCCCGTGCTTGCGAAGTACTTCCTTGAAATAGGGATGCACTGCCTCGGCTGCCCGATGTCCCGCGGGGAAAGCATAGCGCAGGCGTGCGAGGTGCACGGCGTGGACGCAAAGGCGCTTTTGGAAAAACTTAACGCGGAAATAAGCTGAAAAGCTTAATTCAATAACAAAAACAAGGAGAAAAGAAAATGGCAAAAGAAAAGAAAAAGGGCTTTTTCGGTGAATTCAAGGAATTCATAATGCGCGGCAACGTGCTGGATATGGCTGTCGGCGTTATAATCGCCACGGCGTTCGGCGCGATCACCAGCACGCTTATAAACAACGTGCTTATGCCGCTTATCGGCTACATATTCGGCGGCGTCGACCTTGCGAAGCTGAATATCACGCTTAAAGCGGCCGAGCTCGCCGAGGACGGCACCGTCGCCAAGGAAGCCGTCGTTATCGGCATCGGCACCTTTATCGCCGCGATAATCAACTTCATCATCGTCGCTCTCATAGTCTTCTGCATAGTAAAGGCGTTCAACCGCGTCCGCAATATGAAGAAGAAGGAAGAGGAGGAAGCCCCCGCGGAGGAACCGGCTCCCGCCGAACCCACCGTTGAAGAAAAGACGCTGGAGACTCTTAACCAGATCAAGGAACTGCTGGAAAACAAATAAGCGAATGGAAGTGTATCTCATCGGAATAGACGGTGGGGGCACTAAAACCGACTTCGTGCTTTGCGGTCCCGCGATGAACGGGATCGCAAGGCACTTCGCCGGGCGCTCCAACCCGAACGATATCGGCATTGCAAACACCGCCGCGCTTATAAAAAGCGGCGTTTGCGAGTTGTGCGCAAAAGCCGGGATAGACCGCGGCGAAGTAAAAGCGGCGTTTGCCGGGATCGCCGGAGCGACCTCGCGCGATTACGCGCGGCAGATAGAACGGGCGCTTTGCGAAGCGCTGCCGAACGCCCGCGCCCTTGCCCTGCACGACGGGATAAACGTGCTCTACGGCGCGTTCCCGGAGGAAGACGGGATAAGCGTTATATGCGGCACGGGTTCGTCCTGCTTCGTGAAAAAGGGGCGCGAGGTGATACGCATAGGCGGTTACGGCGCGCTGGACCTGTGCGGCAACGGCTACGAAATAGGCCGCCGCGCGCTGGCGCACGCGCTGAAAACCGTCGACGGCCGCGAAAAAGAAGGAATTATGGAAGCGCTCCTGCACGAAAAATACGGGCGCGATTTCCTCGCCGCGCTGGAAACAATGCTTGCACAGAGCAAGAGCGAGATATCCTCGCTCGCGCCGCTGGTGTTCGAAGCCGCCCGAAGGGGCGACGCGGCGGCGAAATCGATAATCGACGAAAACATCGCCTATATCGCTTCACTGATAAACCGCGCAAGCGCGTATTTCGAAGGCGGCTGCAAAGCCGCGCTCGCCGGAGGGATATTCAAAGACCCGCTGGCGGAGGAAACGCTTGAAAAAATGATACCGGAACGGGTAGCGCTTGTAAAAAGCGGGCTGCCCCCGGTGTTCGGCGCGGCGGCAAGGGCAAAACTGCTCTTGACAGAACGCGGATAAAGGTTTAATATATAAAGGATATTTTTGAAATAATTTTTCATTATAAAGAGGTTCAGATATGGAAAACAACGAGCTGCAGACATTAAGACATTCCGCCTCGCACATACTCGCGCAGGCGGTGAAGCGGCTGTTCCCCGGCACCAAGCTGGCGATAGGGCCCGCCATTGAAAACGGTTTTTATTACGATTTCGACAGCGAAACTCCGTTTACCCCCGAAACGCTCGAGAAGCTGGAAGAGGAAATGAAGAAGATCGTTAAGGAAAACCTTAAGATCGAACGTTTCGTCCTCCCGCGGGAACAGGCGTTGGAGCTTATGAAGGACGAACCCTACAAGACTCAGCTTATTAACGAGCTGCCCGAAGACGCCGAGATATCTTTTTACAAACAGGGCGAATTCACCGACCTTTGCGCCGGGCCCCACGTCGCCTACACCAAAAAGGTAAAAGCTTTTAAGCTGCTTAACGTTACCGGCGCCTACTGGAAGGGCGACAGCAAGAACAAAATGCTGCAGCGCATCTACGGCACCGCCTTCGAAAGCAAGGAGGAGCTGGAGCAGTACGTTCAGAAGCTGGAGGAAGCCAAGCTGCGCGACCACCGCAAGATCGGCAGGGAGCTGGGGCTGTTTATGACCGACGACCTTGTGGGCAAGGGTATGCCGATGTTCCTGCCGAAGGGATACACCGTTTGGCGCATACTCGAAAACTATATACGCGACAAGGAAATAGAGCTCGGATATCAGCACGTGCTCACGCCCTGCGTCGGCACCGTGGAGCTTTACAAGACCTCCGGCCACTGGGACCATTACAAGGACAATATGTTCCCCGCGATGCAGGTGGACGAGGAGACCTACGTGCTCCGTCCGATGAACTGCCCGCACCATATGCGCATCTACGCGAGCCAGCCGCATTCCTACCGCAATCTGCCCATACGCATAGGCGAGATCGCCCATGACTTCCGCTACGAGGCGTCCGGCGTGCTTAAAGGTATCGAGCGCGGAAGGCATTTCTGCCAGAACGACGCGCATCTGTTCGTTACTCCGGAGCAGATAAAGGATGAATTCGCACGCGTGGTCGACCTTATTTTCGAGACCTACAAGGATTTCGGCATTACCGACTACCGCTGCGTGCTTTCGCTGCGCGATCCCGCGGACAAAGAGAAATACCACGACGACGACGAGATGTGGAACACCGCCGAAAACGCCCTGCGCGACGTTATGAACGAGCTTAAGCTCGACTACACCGAGGAGATCGGCGAAGCGGCGTTCTACGGTCCGAAGCTGGACGTGAACGTTAAACCCGCGGTCGGCGCGGAATATACTCTTTCGACCTGCCAGCTCGATTTCTGCCTGCCGCAGAAGTTCCATCTTACCTATACCGACAAGGACAACGTCGAGCGCACGCCCGTGGTGATACACCGCGCGATACTCGGCTCGCTCGACAGATTTATGGCTTATCTTATCGAGGAGACAATGGGCGCGTTCCCGACCTGGCTCGCTCCGGTGCAGGTACAGGTGCTCCCGATAACCGACCGCGCGAAGGAATACGGCGAAAGCATACTCGCCTCGCTTAAAGAAAAGGGCGTGCGCGCCGAGATCGACAACCGCAACGAAAAGATCGGGTACAAGATCCGCGAGCACAAGCTGCAGAAGGTGCCTTATATGCTGATAATCGGCGACAAAGAAGTCGCGAACGGCGATATCAACGTGAACAGCTATAAAAAAGGCGACCTCGGCAATACCACCCTCGCGCAGTTCGAGGAAGAGATCGTCAACGAGATCAACACCCGCGCTCATTAAACCGAAAAAACGCAAAATCTCTTGACGAGTTTGATATGGAAGTCATTAAGGAAGGACAAACAAACAAGCGGGCGGGCAGGCGGTTGATACTGCTTTGCGCGTTCGCTTACTTTATAAGCTATCTCACCCGCGTGGACCTCGCAGCGGTGCTTGTCGCCGTGGAGGAAACCGGGTTTTCCGCCCGGAACGACGCGGTGCTGGCGCTGGCGCTTACCTCCGCCGCGTACGGCGCAGGGCAGTTCGTTTCCGGCTGGCTGGGCGACAGGTTCGATCCCCGCCGGGTAGCCGCCTGCGGGCTTGTGCTTACCGCGGCGTGCAATATTACCGCCGGATGCTTCGGCGGCGCCGCGCTGCCCGCGCTGTGGGCGCTGAACGGGCTGGCGCAATCGCTTTTCTGGCCTCCGATAGTGCGGATACTTTCCGCCAACCTGCCGAAGCCGGAATACGACAAGGCGTGCGTCTGGGTGAACTGGGGCGGATCGTTCGGCACCATGGCGGTATATCTTATTTCGCCGTTGGTCATAAAAGCCCTGGGGATACGCGCGGTGTTCGCTATCGCGGGGGGTGCGGCTTTGGCCGCCGTCGCCGTATGGGCGGCGTTTTCCCGCAGGTATTCCGTCGGCGCGGCGGAGCTGCACGGCGCGGTAAATGTCCCGTAGCGCGGCGCGCAAGGCAAAAGCCGGGCGGCGGTATTTGCGCTGATAATGTGCGCGATACTGCTTCAGGGCGCGTTGCGCGACGGGATCACGAACTGGCTGCCCACCTACGTGAACGAAAATTTCGGTATAGACAGCTCCTCCGCCGTGTTGAGCGGAGCTCTGCTTCCGGTGTGCGGCGCGCTGGCGTATATCGTCACCCAGTTCATACACAAACGGCTTATTAAAAACGAGCTGCTGTGCGCCGCCGCGGTGTTTTCCGCGTGCGCCGCCTCCGCCGCGCTGCTGCGTTTCTTCGCGGCGGGGAACGTTTTCGTTTCGGTGGTGTGTCTTGCCGTCGCCGCAGGTTCGATGCACGGCGTGAACCTTATACTTATCTGCATAATCCCGCCGTTCTTTGCCGTAAACGGCAGGGTGGCGCTCGTTTCGGGAATAATGAACGCCGGGGTTTATATCGGCAGCGCGTTCGCGACCTACTGCGTGCCGCTGGTCACCGGATCCTACGGCAAAAACGGATATCTGGATCTTTGCCTCGCGGCGGCGCTGTGCGGCGCGGCCTTCTGCGCCGCGGCTTCGGTAAAATGGCGCGCAAAAAATAACGGATCAAAGGAGAACGGCATATGTCCGAATGGATAAACTCGCTTGAAAAGCCCTGGAACATAATCGCCTGGATAGGCGTCGCCATCGCGATAATGCTTCTTATATGGGGCGCGACGGGGATCAACAAATACGCCTTCAACCGCATAAAGAAAAAGCAGAAAGGAATGCACCTCGCGTTCTTCGAAAGGTTTTCCTCGCTTGTAATCGTCGTAGCGATACTGCTTATCTCCGTTTCCGCCTTCAACGGGTTCGACAGCGTATGGCACACGATGCTCGGCGGCACGGCAATAATCAGCGCGGTGGTCGCCTTCGTTGCGCAGGATATTATAAAGGATATCCTCGCGGGATTGATGATAAGCATTCACAAGCCCTTTGAGATAGGCGACAGGATAGTGCTGGAGAACGGTACCGCCGGGATCGTGGAGGACCTTACGATGCGCCACGTCGTGCTCGACGGGTTCGACACGATAAAATACGTCATCCCCAACAGCAAAATGAACAATCAGCAGGTGACAAACTTCGGGCATCACCGCGATCTGCAGTCGGCGGAGTTCGAATTCCGCGTGGCGCTGCACAGCGACGTCGGTCTGGTGAAAAAGGTGATCGACGACACGGTGCGCAAGAGCAAATACACCTCCCCCGGTCTGCCGGAGGACGGAAACACCGTTTACGCGCCCGCGTATTTCGTAAGATTCGCAAGCAGCGCGCTCGTCCTTACCGTGCTGGTGTATTTCGAAAAGAAGTATCCGCCGGAAAAGGTGATAGACGAGATAAACACCTCCGTCTTTACCGCGCTAAGGGAAAACGGCATAGAGATCCCGTACGAATACATAAACGTCCTTTCCCCGCAGGACGCCGCGAAAAACAAAAAATAAACCGGAACTTCCGCCGCGCTTCATTCCGAGTGAAGCGCGGCTTTTTTTGTTTCCCCCGCCCGGCGGAATGTATAAAAGAAATTGCATAAACCCGGAATATTTATGCAAAAAACACTTGACATAATGAATATTATGTGATATAGTATGCATAAATATTCAAAGAGAGGGCAAAAACATGAATAAAGACAGCATAAAGAAAGTGGTGCTCGCATATTCCGGCGGGCTCGACACTTCGATAATCATCCCGTGGCTGAAAGAAAATTACAACAACTGCGAAGTGATAGCCGTTTCGGGCAACGTCGGGCAGGCGGACGAACTTGACGGGCTGGAGGAGAAGGCGAAGAAGACCGGCGCTTCCAAGCTGTACGTGCTCGATCTTACCGACGAATACGTGAACGGTTACATCATCCCCACGATGAAGGCGGGCGCGGTCTACGAGGATTACCTTTTGGGGACTTCCACCGCGCGCCCCTGCATTGCGAAGGGGCTGGTGGAGATCGCGCTGAAAGAGGGCGCGGACGCCATCTGCCACGGCTGCACCGGAAAAGGCAACGACCAGGTGCGCTTCGAGCTCGCGATAAAGCATTTCGCGCCGGGTATGCCGATAATCGCCCCGTGGCGCGAATGGAGCATAAAATCCCGCGACGAGGAGATAGACTACGCCGAGGCGCACGGTATCCCGCTTAAAATAACGCGTGAAACGAATTATTCCAAGGACAAGAACCTCTGGCACCTCTCGCACGAGGGGCTGGATCTGGAGGACACCGGCAACGAACCGACCTACGAAAAAGCCGGATTTCTGGAAATGGGCGTTTCCCCGCTTCAGGCGCCGGACGAGCCCGAATACGTTACGCTGGAATTCGAGCAGGGCGTTCCGACCTCGGTCAACGGCGTGAAAACGACGCCCAAAGAAGCTATCCTTAAGCTGAACGAGCTCGGCGGGAAGCACGGGATCGGCATCACCGACATAGTGGAAAACCGGCTTGTGGGTATGAAATGCCGCGGCGTGTACGAAACCCCCGGCGGCACGATACTTTACAAAGCGCACGAGGCGCTGGAAAGCGTTTGCCTTGACAAAGCGACGATGCACGAAAAGCAGAAGATCGCCATTACCTTTGCGGAGCTGGTTTACAACGGTCAGTGGTTCACTCCCCTGCGCGAAGCGATATCGGCTTTTGTCGACAAAACGCAGGAATGCGTAACCGGCAAAGTAAAGCTTAAGCTTTATAAGGGCAACATTATAAAAGCCGGGGTCTGGAGCGAAAACTCGCTTTACAGCGAAGAGATCGCCACTTTCGGCGAAAGCGATTACGACCAGAAGGACGCCGCGGGATTTATAAATCTTTACGGGCTTCCCATTAAGGTAAAAGCGCTGGTCGACGGCAAAAAATAAGCGGGAGGCGGCAAAAATGGCAAAAATGTGGGCGGGCGTTACCGGCGGCGAGACCGCGGGGATCGCGGACGACTTCAATTCATCTATAAAGTTCGATTCGCGTATGGCAAAGCAGGACATACGCGGAAGCATGGCGCACGCCATGATGCTTGCCCACGCCGGGATAATCACGCAGGCCGAATCGGAACTGATCATCGACGGGCTGGAATCGATACTCGAAGACCTTGAAAGCGGAAAGCTCGCGATCGACGAAACGAGCGAGGATATACATATGTTCGTGGAGCAGGAGCTTACCGGGCGGATAGGCGACGCGGGCAAGAAGCTGCATACCGCGCGCAGCCGCAACGACCAGGTGGCGCTCGATCTGCGCCTGTATCTGCTGGACGAATCGGAAGAGATACTCGCAAAAATAAAAAACCTTATTTCCGCCGTAGTCGGAAAAGCGGAGGAATACAAATCCGCGATAATGCCGGGATACACGCATCTGCAGCGCGCCCAGCCGGTCACCTTCGGGCACCACCTTATGGCTTACGCGATGATGCTCCTGCGCGATACCGAAAGGATAAAAGAATGCAAAAAGCGCATAAACGTTTCACCCATCGGCTGCTGTGCGCTCGCGGGGACCGCGTATGATACCGACAGGCGTTTTGAAGCGGAGGAGCTTGGGTTCGGCGGGATATGCCTTAATTCCATCGACGGCGTTTCCGACCGCGACTTCGCCGCGGAGCTTTTAAGCGATATCGCGATACTGATGATGCACCTTTCGCGCTTCGCGGAGGAGATAGTGCTTTGGTCGAGCTGGGAGTTCGGATTTATTTCGATCTCCGACCTTTTCATAACCGGCTCTTCCATAATGCCGCAGAAAAAGAACCCGGATATGGCGGAGCTCGTCCGCGGGAAGACCGGGCGCGCTTACGGCGATCTTTTCGCGCTGCTGACTGTGCTTAAAGGGCTTCCGCTCGCCTACAACAAGGATATGCAGGAGGACAAGGAGAGCGTTTTCGACGCCTGCGACACCGCCAAGGCGTGCCTGGACGTGTTTGCCGGGATGATATGCGGGATGACGGCGAAAACCGAAAATATGCGCAAAGCCGCGGAGACCGGGTTCATAAACGCGACGGATCTGGCGGATTACCTTGTCGGCAAAGGACTTCCCTTCCGCGACGCTTACAAGACCGCGGGGCGGATAGTGGCGGAGTGTATGAAAACCGGAAAGGTGCTGGAAACCTTCGCGCTGGACGACTATAAGGCGTTCTGTCCGAAGATAGAAGAGGACGTGTTTGAAGCGGTAGACCTCGACGCCTGCGTAACGAGGCGCAAAAGCGAAGGCGGCACCTCCGTCGGCTCGGTGGAAGCGCAGATCGCCTTCGTGAAAAGCGTTATCCTGCAGTAAACAACGTATCATAGAAGATAATACGGACATACGAAAGAGGAAGACCGTATGAAGAAAGTATTTATAGACGGCGGCTCCGGCACGACGGGCTTGAGGATAAAAGAACGTCTCGCGCAGAGAAAGGATATAGAGACCGTGATCCTGCCGGAGGAGACGCGAAAGGACGAAAACGCGCGTTTGGAGTGCATTTTCGCATCAGACGCCGCTATCCTGTGCCTTCCGGACGAGGCGGCAAGGCGGACGGTCCTGCTTGCGCGGGACGCGGACACGGTGATGATCGACACATCGACGGCGCACCGCACCGATCCCGGATTCGTTTACGGGTTCGCGGAGCTTGCGGGGCGGCGCAGAACGATAGCGGAGGCAAAACGCGTTGCAAACCCCGGCTGTCACGCCTGCGGGTTCATCGCGCTGGTCGCGCCGCTTGTCGAAAACGGGATCGTTCCGCCCGATTCAAAGCTTTGCTGTTTTTCGCTTACCGGGTATTCCGGCGGCGGGAAGAAAATGATAGAGGAGTACGAAGCGCCGGAGCGCGACGGGCTGTTGGAAGCCCCGCGGCAATACGGACTTGCGCAGACTCACAAGCATCTGCCGGAGATGCAAAAGCAGTGCGGGCTCGAAGCCCCGCCGGCGTTCTGCCCCGTCGTCGCGCCGTATTACTGCGGAATGGAAGTCACCGTCCCGCTGTTCCGCGGCGATATAAACGGCACGGCTGAGGACATAAAACAAATCTACAAAGAGTATTACAAAACCGGAACGGTGCATTACGACGAATGCGGCGAAACCTTCCTTTCCGCCCGCGAATACGCCGGGTACGACGATATGAGCGTAACCGTGTGCGGCAACGGCGAAAGGATACTGCTCGTTTCGCGTTTTGACAATCTCGGGAAAGGCGCTTCCGGCAGCGCGATACAAAACCTGAATATCTGCCTGGGGTTTGACGAAACCGCCGGATTGAACCTGAAGAGGAACTGAAATGAAACTGACAGAAGGCGGCGTATGCGCCGCAAAGGGATTTACCGCGAACGGCATACACTGCGGCGTTCGCCCGAACAAAACGAAAAAGGATCTTGCGCTGATAGTAAGCGAACGGCTCGCTTCCGCCGCGGCGGTCTATACGACGAACAAGGTGTTCGGCGCGCCGATAACCGTTACGAAAAAGCACCTTGAAAACGGCAGGGCGAAGGCCTGCGTGTGCAACAGCGGCATCGCGAACACCTGCTGTTCCGGCGGAGTCGAAACGGCGGAGCGCATTTGCGAAGCGGCGGCGAAAGTTATCGGATGCGGCGCGGACGATATAATAATCGCCTCCACCGGAGTGATCGGGCAGCCGCTCGATCCGGCGCCGATAGAAAAAGGTCTGCCCGCGCTCGCCGCAGGGTTGAACGCAAACGGAAGCGACGACGCGGCGGCGGGAATAATGACTACCGACACCGTAAAAAAAGAGATCGCGGTGGAATTCGAGCTGGGCGGAAAAACCTGCCGTATGGGCGGCATCGCCAAGGGAAGCGGGATGATACACCCCGATATGGCGACGATGCTGGTCTTTATCACCTGCGACGCCGCAATATCCCCCGAAATGCTTAAAAAAGCGCTTTCCGCCGACGTGAAGAACACCTTTAATATGATAAGCGTGGACGGCGACACCTCCACCAACGATATGGTAACGGTGCTTTGCAACGGCTGTGCCGGAAACGCCGAGATAACCGGGGAAAACGGCGATTACGAGGTTTTTATGAAAGCGCTGAACACGGTGACCGTGCATCTGTGCCGTATGATCGCCGCCGACGGCGAGGGCGCGACCAAGCTGCTTGAATGCAAAGTTTCCGGCGCGAAGACCGGGGACGACGCGAAGAAGGTGGCGAAAAGCGTCGTATGCTCTTCCCTGCTGAAAGCCGCGATGTTCGGCGCCGACGCGAACTGGGGGCGCGTGCTTTGCGCGGCGGGCTACAGCGGAGCGGATATAGACGTGAACAAAATAGACGTTTCGTTTGTGAGCGAAGCCGGAGAAGTCGCCGTCTGCAAAAACGGCTGCGGGATAGGATTCAGCGAAGAACACGCCAAAAAGGTGCTTTCCGAAAAGGAAATAGATATTGTCATCGCGCTTAACGACGGCGAATGCGATTCCACCGCGTGGGGCTGCGACCTTACATACGATTACGTGAAAATAAACGGCGATTACCGTACCTGAACGGAGGGGCAGAATGGATTTTTCCAACGCGCAAAGGGCGGAGGTGCTTACTCAGGCGCTTCCTTATATAAAAATGTATAACGGCAAGACCGTGGTCGTTAAATACGGCGGCAACGCGATGATAAACGACGCGCTGAAGCAGCAGGTAATGGAAGACGTGGTGCTGCTTTGGCTTATCGGCGTGAAGACGGTGCTGGTGCACGGCGGCGGGCCGGAAATAACCGAGCAGATGAAAAAGGTCGGCAAGGAAGCCGTGTTTGCGGACGGTCTGCGCGTTACCGACGGCGAGACCATGGAAATCGTGCAGATGGTGCTCGCCGGAAAGGTGAACAAAGGGCTGGTGAACCTTCTGGAAATGAAGGGCGGCAGGGCGATAGGGCTTTCCGGGCTCGACGGGCATATGATACGGGCGAAGGCGAAGAACGAAAAGCTGGGGTTCGTCGGCGAGATAACGCACGTCGACACAAAGCCCATAGAAGATATCCTTGAAAAGGGCTATATCCCGGTGATCTCCACCATCGGCTGCGACGAAGCCGGGAACGCCTACAACATAAACGGCGACACCGCCGCCGCAAGGATCGCCGGGGCGCTCGGCGCCGAAAAGCTTATTATGATGACGGACATCGACGGCATACTTGAAGACAAAAACGACCCTTCGACGCTGATACACGAAATATCCGTCGCCGAAACGAAAAAGCTTTACGACGAAGGCATTATTTCCGGAGGGATGATCCCGAAGGTGGAATGCTGTGTGGACGCGATACGCGCCGGCGTGAAGAACGTGATAATAATGGACGGGCGCGTGCCGCATTCGATACTTATGGAGCTTCTTACCGACGAGGGCGCGGGAACGCTGTTCAGGGAGTAGAAAATGAGTTATATTGAGCTTGACAAACGTTATATCGCGGACACCTACGCCCGCTTCCCCGTGGAGATAGAGTGCGGGAAGGGCTCGCTGCTCTACGGTGCCGACGGCAAGGAATACATAGATATGGGCAGCGGCATAGGCGTGAACGTATTCGGCGCCTGCGACGAGGGCTGGACGGCGGCTGTTACGGAACAGCTCAACAGATTGCAGCACGCGTCGAATCTGTATTACACCGGGCCCTGCGCGAAGCTGGCGGAAATACTGTGCGAAAAGACCGGGATGCAAAAGGTTTTTTTCTGCAATTCCGGCGCGGAAGCCAACGAATGCGCGATAAAAGCCGCCCGTAAATACGCCGCCGAAAAGCACGGGGACGGCTGTTTTACCGTGGCGACGGTAAAAAACAGCTTTCACGGCAGGACATTGACCACGCTTGCGGCGACGGGACAGGAGCGTTTTCACAAGCTTTACAACCCTTTGACTCCGGGATTCGTTTCGGTCTCCGCGGAAAAGCCGGAAGAGCTTGAAGCGCTTGCGGACGGCGTAAAACTCGCCGCGGTGCTTATCGAGTGCGTTCAGGGCGAGGGCGGCGTTATCCCGCTTTCGAAGGAATACGTTGAGTTTTTAAGGGAATTTACCGAAAAGCGCGGCATCCTGCTGATGACCGACGAGGTGCAGACCGGAAACGGCAGGACGGGAAAGCTTTATTCATATATGAACTACGGGATCGTGCCGGACGCCGTATCCACCGCCAAAGGTCTGGGCGGCGGACTTCCGATAGGCGCGGCGCTGTTGGGCGAAAAGTTAAAGGACGTGTTCGCGCCCGGCGACCACGGCTCCACCTTCGGCGGCAACCCGGTCGCCTGCGCGGGAGCGTATTACGTTATAAGCAGGCTCGACGACGCGTTTCTTGCCGAGGTAACGCGCAAGGGCGGGCTTTTGAAATCGTTTTTTGAGAACGCGGAAGGGATATCCTCCGTTTCCGGATACGGCCTTATGCTCGGGCTGAAAACCGAAAAAGACGCGCGCGAGGTAGCTAAGGAGTGCATTCAAAACGGCGTTTTGTGCCTTACGGCGAAGGACAGAGTGCGCCTGCTTCCTCCGCTTAACACCCCGGACGGGCTTTTGCTGAAAGCCGCGAAGGTCATTGCCGACGCCTGCAAAGGAGTTTGAACGATGGAGCTTAAAGGAAAAAGCTTTTTGAAGCTGCTTGATCATTCGAAGGAAGAAATAGAATACCTTGTCGGGTACGCCGCGAAGCTGAAAGCCGAAAAAAAGGCGGGCGTGTCGCACAGGATCTGCGAGGGCAAGAATATCGCGCTGATCTTTGAAAAGACCAGCACCCGCACGCGCTGCGCGTTTGAAGTCGCCGCGCACGATCTGGGAATGAACACGACGTATCTCGACCCCTCCGCTTCGCAAATCGGCAAAAAAGAAAGCATCCCGGACACGGCGAAGGTGCTCGGCAGAATGTTCGACGGCATCGAATACCGCGGGTTCGGGCAGGAGACGGTCGAAGCGCTGGCGGAATATTCCGGCGTTCCGGTGTGGAACGGGTTGACAAACGAATCCCACCCGACGCAGGTGCTTGCCGACCTGCTCACGATAAAAGAACGGTTCGGGACTTTTGAAGGCAAAAAGCTCGTGTTCTGCGGCGACGCGCGCTACAATATGGCGAACTCGCTTATGGTGGGCGCCGCGAAGACCGGTATGCGATTCGTCGCCTGCGCGCCGAAGAAATACTTCCCGGATCCGGCGCTTATAAAGCGGTGCGAAGAGATCGCGAAGGATTCCGGCGCGGCGCCGGAATTTATCGAAGATCCCGCCGAAGCGACGCGCGGCGCGGACATTATTTACACCGACGTATGGGTATCGATGGGCGAACCGGACAAGGTGTGGGAGGAACGCATAAACGACCTTGCCCCCTACCGCGTGACCGAAGAGCTTATGCAAAACGCGGGCGGTCAATGCGTTTTTATGCACTGTCTTCCGGCTTTTCACGATCTGGGAACGGATATCGGAAAGCGGATATACGAAAAATTCGGGATCTCCTGCATGGAGGTCACGGACGGGGTGTTCAACGGCGCTTCCTCGCTCGTGTTCGACGAGGCGGAAAACCGCCTGCACACCATTAAAGCCGTTATGGCGGCGACGCTTGCATAGCGCGGGAGGTATTGAAAATGCCAAAGAATACGGATATAAAAAAGGTGCTGGTCATCGGCTCCGGCCCGATAGTGATCGGCCAGGCGGCGGAATTCGACTACGCCGGGACTCAGGCGTGCCGCGTTCTTAAGCAGGAGGGAGTCAACGTGGTGCTGGTGAACTCCAACCCCGCGACGATAATGACCGACGAGATGCTGGCGGACGAGATATATCTGGAACCGCTTACGCTTGAAACGGTAACGCGGATAATAGAGATCGAACGCCCGGACGGACTTATGGCGGGACTGGGCGGCCAGACCGGGCTCACGCTGGCGATGCGGCTTTTTGAAAGCGGCGTTCTGCAGAAATACGGCGTGAAGATACTGGGAAGCGGTATGGACGCGATAAAAAAAGCCGAGGACCGCGACCTGTTCCGCAAAACGATGGCGGAGATAGGTCAGCCCTGCGTGCCGAGCGAGATCGCTTTCGACCTCGATTCGGCGGTTTCCGCCGCGGAAAAGATCGGCTACCCCGTTATAATCCGCCCCGCCTATACGCTGGGCGGCTCCGGCGGCGGGATAGCGCGGGACAAAGAGTCGTGTGTGAAAATCGCCGCGAACGGACTGGAGGCGTCCCCGATATCGCAGATCCTGGTGGAAAAATGCATTTCCGGGTGGAAAGAGATAGAATTCGAGACGATGCGCGACGCGAACGGCGTTTCGGTCTGCGTATGCCCGATGGAAAACGTCGACCCGGTGGGGATACACACCGGCGATTCGATAGTCGTCGCCCCGACGATGACGCTTTCGCAAAAAGACGTTTTGAAGCTGCGCCGGGCGGCGCTTGACATAGTGGACGCTTTGGGGATAATAGGCGGCTGCAACTGCCAGTTCGCGCTGGAGCCGCACACCTCCGAATACGCGGTCATAGAAGTGAACCCCCGCGTTTCGCGCTCCTCCGCGCTGGCGAGCAAGGCGAGCGGGTATCCGATAGCAAAAATAACCGCGCTGCTCGCGCTCGGCTACGGTCTGAACGAGATAAAGAACGAAAAGACCGGGCTTTCCTGCGCGGGGTTCGAACCCTCGCTCGATTATATCGTGGTAAAGTTCCCGAAATGGCCTTTCGACAAATTCGCGGGGGCGAACCGCACGCTCGGCACGCAGATGAAGGCGACCGGCGAGGTGATGGCGATCGGGCAGACGTTTTTGGAAGCGCTGATGAAGGCGGTGCGCGGCGCGGAGATAAAGCTGGATTCGCTGAACGCGGCTCCGACGGACGGAAAGCCGCTGCGCGAACGGCTGGCGGAGGCGAACGATATGCGCCTGTTCACCGTTTTCGAAGCGATCAAAAGCGGGATATCCGAAGAGGAGATCGCCGATATAACAAAAATAGATGCGTTCTTCATACGCTGTATAAGCGAGGCGGCGGCGCTTGAAAAAGAGCTTACCGGGGCGGAATTGACGAAAGAGCTTTACCTTAAAGCCAAAAAAGCCGGGTTCCCGGACACTTATATAAAACGCGTTTCCGGCAAAACAGCTCTGCCGGATTTCGGGTTCGTTTATAAAAAAGTGGATACCTGCGCGGACGTTATGCCCGCCCAGGCGCCGTATTACTATTCCTCCGCGGAGGGCGAATGCGCCGCGCGCGCCGCGCGAAAAAGCGGCAACCCGGTGGTGGCGGTGCTCGGCTCCGGGCCGATACGCATCGGGCAGGGCATCGAATTCGACTACAGCTCGGTGCACTGTATCTGGGCGCTGCAGAAAATGGGTTACGAGGTGATAATAATCAACAACAACCCCGAAACCGTCTCCACCGACTACGACACGGCGGACCGCCTTTACTTCGAGCCGCTTACCGAGGAGGACGTGATGAACGTTATCCGCGTTGAAGATCCGATCGGCGTGGTGGTGGCGTTCGGAGGTCAGACGGCGATAAAGCTCACACGCGCGCTCGTTGACAACGGCATAAACATTCTCGGCACGTCGGCTCAGGGCATCGACACCGCGGAGGACCGCGAGAAGTTCGACGCATTCCTTGAATCCTTCGGGATCAAAAGGCCGAAAGCCGTTTCGGTGAACACCGCGGAGGAAGCGCTTATCGCGGCGCGCATACTCGGTTATCCGGTGCTGCTCCGCCCCTCCTACGTCATAGGCGGACAGGGTATGAGCGTCTGCCGTTCCGCCGAAGAGGTGCGCGGGTTTATGGAAACCATTATTTCGCAGGAGATAGCCAATTCGGTGCTGATCGACAAATATATGCCCGGGACCGAGCTTGAGGTGGACTGCATATCCGACGGGACGAACGTGCTTATTCCCGGAATAATGGAGCACGTCGAGCGCGCTGGGATACACTCCGGCGATTCGATAGCCGTTTACCCGCCGTATAATTTAAGCAAATCGATGACCGCGACCGTAGTTAAAACCTCCGTGGAGATCGCCCGCGGGCTCGGCACGAAGGGGATAGTGAACATTCAGTACCTCGTTCAGGACGGCGAGCTGTACGTTATCGAAGTGAATCCGCGCGCAAGCCGCACGGTGCCTTACATAAGCAAGGTAACGGGCATCCCGATGGTGGAGCTCGCAAGCCGCGCGATGCTCGGCGAGACGCTGCCGGAGATGGGCTACGAGACCGGGCTCGCCCCGGTTTCGAAGTACTACGCGGTAAAGGTGCCGGTGTTCAGCTTTGAAAAGATCGCCGACGCGAACACCATTATGGGCCCGGAGATGAAATCCACCGGAGAAGTGCTGGGAATAGGCAGGACCAAAGCCGAGGCGCTTTACAAAGGGCTCGCCGCAAGCGGCGTGGACGTTGCGGAGATAAAGAAAAAGCCCGCGCAGGGCATATTGATATCGGTGGAGGATTACGATTATTCCGACGCGATAACGCTTGCCGAAAAGTTCACCGACCTGGGAATTAAAATATTCGCCACGCCGGACACCGCGAAAGCGATACGCGCCCGCGGGATAGACGTGGTAACGGCGCACAACGTATGGGAAAACGACGATATAAACGACCTTGTGGAAAGCGGAACCGTGAACTATATCGTTTACACCGGCGCGGTGATGGATTCCTCCGTAGGGGATTTCCGCATACTGCACCGCAAGGCGATGAACCTGAAAATACCCTGTATGACGAGCATCGACACCGCACTTGCGCTTGCGGACGTTATAGCGGCGTGCTACAGCCAAAGCGCCACGCGGCTGGTCAATATAAACGCCTGATCTTAAAACCGGGCAAACGAAAAGGACTTTCCCGAAAAACGGAAAGTCCTTTTTTGCGTCAGCGGAGCAGGCGGAGCAGACGGTCCGCGGCTTCTTCGGTATCCTCCGGGCTTCCGAAGCAGGAAAACCGGAAAAATCCTTCGCCGCATTCGCCGAACCCCGAACCCGGAGTGCCGATTATCTGCGCTTTTTCAAGCAGGAAGTCGAAAAACTCCCGGCTTTTCATACCGCCCGGGCATTCCAGCCAGACGTACGGCGCGTTCCTGCCGCCGCAGTACCTTATCCCCAGCTTGTTGAGCGCGTTCATAAGGACGCGCGCGTTTTGCTTATATACCCCTATGTTTTCTTTTATCTGCTTTTGACCTTCCCCGGTGAAGACCGCCGCGCCGCCCTTCTGGATTATATACGATACGCCGTTGGTCTTTGTAGTCCTGTTGCGCACCCACATATCGTCGAGGCACATCCCGCCGCGCACGAGCAGCTTGGGAATAACGGTATAGCCGAGCCGCGTGCCGGTGAAGCCCGCCGTTTTCGAAAGCGAGCAGATCTCTATCGCGCAGGTCTGCGCGCCCTCCAGTTCGAAAATGCTGTGAGGGACTCCGGGGTCCTCGATGAACGCCTCGTACGCGGCGTCGAAAAGTATAACGGAGCCGTTTTCGTTCGCGAAATCCACCCATTTGCGCAGCGCCGCCCTGTCGAACACGGAGCCGGTGGGATTGTTGGGCGAGCAGATATATATCAGGTCCGCCTTCGCATCCCCGCAGGGGGAAGGCAGGAACCCGTTTTCGATGCCCGACCGCAGGCGGATTATCTTTCTTCCCGCCATAACGTTTGCGTCGACGTACGCGGGGTACGCCGGCTCCATAACGAGCGCGGTGCTTTCGCGGTCGAACAGGTCGAGTATATCGCCGAGCTCGTCGCTCGCTCCGCTTGAAATAAACACCTCGTCGTCCGAGATCATAGCCCCGTGTCTGCGGTAATGCTCCGCGACGGCTTTGCGCAGGAACGGCGCGCCGCATTCCGGCATATATCCGTGGAAATCCCTGCCCGCCTGATCCTCCACCGCCTCGTGCAGCGCTTTTATCACCGCGCCGCAAAGCGGGAGCGACACGTCGCCTATCCCAAGCCGCAGCAGGCGCGCGCCGGGATGCGCTTCGGCATACGCCTTTACTTTTTGCGAGATGTTATAAAACAGATATGAATCCTTTAATTCCGCGTAATGCGCGTTCGGTTTCAGCATATCGCCGTCTCCCCTTCGTAGACCGTTTCGGCGGGACCGAGCATCGTGACAGACCCGTCTTCCGCAACCGTTATTTCCAGATATCCGCCGTCGAGCCGGACCTGTATCGGCTGCAAGTATTCACAGAATCCCTTTGCCGCCGCCGCGGCTGCCGCGGCGCAGGCGCCGGTGCCGCAGGCGGAGGTGATCCCGCTGCCGCGCTCCCACACGCGCATGCGTATCGCCGTGCGGGATATTATCTGCGCGAATTCCACGTTCACCCCGCCGGGAAAAGCGGCGTTGTGCTCTATTTCCGGCCCCAGAACGGCAAGCGGCGCGGCTTCGGCGTCCTCCGTGAACACGACGGCGTGCGGATTGCCCACCGAGACCGGCGTGCAGACTACGCCCGGTCCGAGCGCGATATCGTCTTTTACCGCCGCGCGGCCCATATCCACGGACGCCTGACGCACCTTTCCGGCGCAGACGTTAAGGTCGAGCGTCCTTATCCCGGAACGCGTTTCCACCGTGAGGCGCGTTTTATCGGTATATCCCTTGTCGTAAACGTATTTGCCTAAACAGCGTATCCCGTTGCCGCACATAAGCGCTTCGCTCCCGTCGGCGTTGAAAATACGCATTCTGAAATCGGCGCTGCGCGAAGGAGAGATGAATATCATCCCGTCGGAGCCCGCGCCGAAGCGCCTGTCGGAAAGCTTGCGGCACACGTCGGAAACGTTGTCCGGCGCTTCGCCGTAGACGTAGAGATAATCGTTACCGAGCCCGTGCATTTTGGTAAAGCGCATCTTATTGCCCCCCGTTTTTCGATTTTTCGTACGCCGCGCCGATGAACCCCAAAAACAGCGGATGCGGTTTGTTTGGGCGGGATTTGAATTCCGGGTGATACTGCACGCCGACGTAGAACGGCTTTTCGGTAAGCTCCACCGTCTCCACAAGTCTGCCGTCCGGCGATATGCCGGAAAGCGTGAGCCCGTGTTTTACCAGCGTTTCGCGGTAGTCGTTGTTGAACTCGTAGCGGTGGCGGTGGCGTTCGCTTATGTGCGCCGCGCCGTAGCACCTTTCCATAGTCGTGCCGGGCTTTATATCGCAGGGATAGGCGCCCAGGCGAAGGGTGCCGCCCTTGTCCACCTCGTCGCTCTGCCCCGGCATAAAGTCTATTACTTTATTCGCGCCGCCGGCGTCGAATTCGCCGGAATTCGCGTCCGCGATGCCCGCGGCGTGGCGCGCGTACTCTATGACCGCGATCTGCATCCCCAGGCAGATTCCGAAATAAGGAACGTCGTTTTCCCGCGCATAACGCGCCGAGGCGATCATTCCCTCGATGCCCCTGCTGCCGAACCCGCCGGGAACGATTATCCCGTCCAGACCGCCGAGTATCTCCCGAGCGTTGGCGTCGGTCACCGTTTCGGAATCTATCCAGTGAATCTTTATGTGAGTGTTATACACGTACCCCGCGTGGCGCATCGCCTCCGCGACCGAAAGATAGGCGTCGTGCAGGGCGACGTATTTGCCGACGAGCCCGATGTGTATCGGCTTGCGCGGGGATTTTATGCGCTCCACCATCGCGCTCCAGTCGGAAAGCTCCGGCTCCGGCGCGGAAATGCCCAGCTCGCGGCAGACGACGGAAGAAAACCCCGATCTTTCCAGCATAAGCGGCGCTTCGTAAAGTATCGGCAGCGTGATGTTTTCGATAACGCAATCCTTTTTTACGTTGCAGAACAGCGCGATCTTATCGAAAATGCTCGCCTCCAGCGGTTCGTCGCAGCGCAGGATGATTATATTCGGGTTCACGCCCATCCCCTGCAGTTCTTTTACCGAATGCTGCGTGGGCTTGGTCTTGTGTTCCTCCGAGCCGTGCAGATAGGGCACCAGCGTAACGTGGATGAACAGACTGTTTTCTCTGCCGACCTCCAGCGATATCTGCCGCACCGCCTCGATGAACGGCTGGGATTCTATGTCGCCTATCGTACCGCCGATCTCGGTTATTACAACGTCCGCGTCGGAATGTTTGCCGACGTTGTAAACGAATTCTTTTATCTCGTTGGTGATATGGGGTATCACCTGAACGGTGGAGCCGAGGTATTCGCCGCGGCGCTCCTTGTTGAGCACGTTCCAGTAGACCTTGCCCGTGGTGAGATTGGAATACTTGTTAAGGTCCTCGTCGATAAACCGTTCGTAATGCCCCAGATCGAGGTCGGTCTCCGCGCCGTCCTCGGTAACGTATACCTCGCCGTGCTGATAAGGGCTCATCGTGCCGGGATCGACGTTTATATAAGGATCCAGCTTCTGCGCCGCCACTTTAAGCCCGCGCGCTTTGAGAAGTCTGCCTAACGACGCGGCGGTTATCCCTTTTCCGAGCCCGGAAACCACGCCTCCGGTAACGAAAATATACTTGGTCATTCTGTTTCCTCCTATTCCCATTCCACCGTTGCGGGCGGTTTTGACGTTATATCGTAAACCACGCGGTTTATCGTCTTTACTTCGTTGGTTATCCTCCGCGAAGCCGCTTCGAGCACCTCGTAGGGGATGCGCGTCCAGTCAGCCGTCATAAAATCGTCGGTCGAGACGGCGCGAAGCGCCACGGTGTGCCCGTAGGTGCGCGCGTCGCCCATAACTCCCACGCTTTGCGTATCGGTGAGCACGGCGAAATACTGGCTCGGTCTGATCCCCGCCTTTTCGAGCTCTTCGCGGAAGATCGCGTCCGCTTCGCGCAGGGTATCGGCTTTTTCTTCGGTTATCTCGCCTATTATCCTCACCGTGAGCCCCGGACCGGGGAACGGCTGCCGCATAACGAGAGCTTCCGGTATCCCGAGCTTTATGCCCACGGCGCGCACCTCGTCCTTGAAAAGCTCGCGCAGGGGTTCGGCTATGCCCTCGAAATCCATGACCGACGGCAGGCCGCCGACGTTGTGATGGCTTTTAATGGTCGAAGCGTCGCCCTTGCCGCTTTCCACCACGTCGGGGTATATCGTGCCCTGCACCAGATAATCCGTTTTGCCCAGGGCGCGGCTTTCATCCTCGAAAACGCGAATGAATTCCTCGCCGATTATCCTGCGCTTCTGCTCCGGCGCCGAAACGCCTTTAAGGCGTGAAAGGAAACGCTCCTGCGCGTTCACGCGGATGAATTTTATATTGAACATATCGCGAAAGACCTTTTCGACCTCGTCGCCCTCGTTTTTGCGCAAAAGCCCGTGATCGACGAAAACGCAGGTCAGACCGTCGCCCACGGCGCGGTGCATGAGCACCGCCGCAACAGACGAATCGACGCCGCCGGACAGCGCGCACAGCACGCGTTTGCCGCGCAGTTCCTTTTTGTATTTTTCCACGGTACGCCCGATAAAATCATCCGCCTTCCAATCGCCCTTGCAGCCGCATACGCCGAAAAGGAAATTGCGAAGTATGCGCCCGCCGTACTCGGTATGCGTTACCTCCGGGTGGAACTGCACGCCGAATATCCGGCGCTTTTCGTCCGCCATGGCGGCGCAGGGGCAGTTCCGCGTTTGCGCGATCGCCCGGAAGCCCGCGGGCAGCGCGCTTACGTAATCGGTATGGCTCATCCAGCAAACGCTTTTTTCGGGGACGTTTTCGAACAGCGCGCAGGGGTCCGCGCACAGCTCGGTCTTGCCGTATTCGCTTATGCTGCCCGCCGACTCTATCACGCCGCCCGCCAGAAAGGCGATCAACTGGTGCCCGTAGCATATCCCCAGCACCGGAACGCCGATGTTCAGTATTCCGCCGTCGAAGCGGGGAGAATCCTTTTCGTAAACGCTGTTCGGTCCTCCGGTGAAGATCATTCCCTTATAGCCGCTTTTCTTTATTTCGTCAAGCGTTATCGCGTTATAAGACTTTATTTCGGCGAACACGCCCTGCTCGCGAACGCGGCGGGCGATCAGCAGATCGTACTGACCACCGAAATCGAGAACGAGTATCTTTTCCATTACACGGTCATCTCCGTTCCGATATCTTCCGCCTGCGCGATCACCGGCGCGAGTTTTTTAACATATCTTTCCACCTGTTCGCCGCATCTTCCGGTGTAAAGCGAGGGTTCGAGCAGCGCGTTCATTTCCGCTTCCGTCATACCGAATTCCGGTATCGCGGCGAGCGACTTTATAAGCCCGCATTCCCCGCCGTTTTTCATTTCCGCGCTCGCTTCCATCGATGCTGTGCGGATCCGTTCGTGCAGTTTCTGTCTGTCGCCGCCGCGCTTCACGGCTTCCATCAAAAGGTTTTCCGTCGCTATGAACGGCAGGTTGTCGCGCAGGGCTTTGGCGATGACTTTTTCGTTCACGACGACCCCGGAGGTAACGTTTATTACGAGCCGGAGTATCGAATCTGCGCAAAGGAAGCCTTCCGGCATCGCTATGCGGCGGTTCGCGGAATCGTCCAGCGTGCGTTCGAGCCACTGGGAGCAGGCGGTAGCCGCGGCGTTCGCGGGGGACGAAACGAGATACCGCGAAAGCGAGCAGATACGTTCGCAGCGCATCGGATTGCGCTTGTACGCCATTGCCGAAGAGCCGACCTGAGTGCTTTCGAACGGCTCCTCCAACTGCCCGTCGTGCTGCAGCAGCCGCATATCGTTCGCAAACTTGTACGCGCTCTGAGCGATCCCGGAAAGCGCGTTGAGTATCGCCGAATCGGTCTTGCGCGGGTAGGTCTGACCGCATACGTCGAAGCAGGAACCGAATCCGAATTCCGCGCAGATCATTTCGTTCATTCTGTCGATCTTCCCGCCGTCGCCGTCGAACAGATCCGTAAAGGACGCCTCTGTCCCGGTAGTGCCGCGGCAGCCGAGCATTTTAAGTCTGCCCGCCGTGAAATCAAGCTCCTCCAGATCCGCCGCAAAGTCCTGCAGCCACAGCGCGGCGCGTTTGCCGACCGTTACCGGCTGCGCGGGCTGATAGTGCGTATAGCCCAAAGTCGGCAGGTCCTTGTATTTCAGCGCGAAAGCGGCGAGATTCTTTATAACGCACAGCAATTCCCTGCGGATATAAGCAAGCGCGTCGCGGTAGATTATGATATCCGCGTTGTCCGTAACGTAACAGCTCGTCGCGCCGAGGTGTATCACCCCCGCCGCGGAGGGCGCCGCCTTTGCGTAGGCGTGTATGTGCGCCATAACGTCGTGGCGCGTCTTCCGTTCGTCGTTTGCGACGAAATCGTAGTCGATATCGTCCGTGTGCGCTTTAAGCTCTTCCGTCTGCTCTTCGCTTATCGGCAGCCCGAGCGCGCGTTCGGCTTCGGCAAGCGCGACCCACAGCTTTCTCCAGGTGCGGTAACGGTTGTCCGGCGAAAACAGCTTTAACATATATGGCGAAGCGTAGCGCGCCGAAAACGGCGATTCGTAAATATCCTTTTCCATCGTCTCCACCGCCTTACCTTATAATTATACTTCCGCGCTCCGGGCCGACCGAAACGTAGCCGACGCGGCATCCGATGCGCGCTTCTACGTATTCAACGTAATCCCGCGCCTCCTTCGGGAGCTCTTCCCATTTCCGGCAGCCGGAAATATCGCTTTTCCAGCCGGGCAGATATTCCGTGACCGGCTTCGCGTCCGGCAGCGCCGCGGGGAACGGGAATTCGTCGATCTGCTCGCCGTGCAGCGTGTAATGCGTGCAGACCGGGATCCTGTCCATATAGGAAAGCACGTCGAGCTTGGTCAGCGCGATGCACGTCGCCGCCTGGACTTTTACTCCGTAGCGCGTGGCTACTATGTCGATAGGTCCCACGCGGCGCGGTCTTCCGGTCTTCGCGCCGTATTCGCCGCCCGCCTCGCGCAGTTTTTCGGCTTCCTCGCCGAACCATTCGCAGGTGAAAGGCCCCTCTCCCACGCAGGTGGAATACGCCTTCACCACGCCGATTATCTCGTCGATCTTCACCGAAGGACAGCCGGAGCCGACCGGCGCGTACGCCGCGGTGGTGTTCGACGAGGTGGTGTAGGGCGCTATGCCGAAATCGAGATCTCGCAGGGAGCCAAGCTGCGCTTCGAACAGGATGTTTTTCCCGTTCGCCTGCGCTTTGCTCAAAAGCTTGCCCGTGTCGGTGATAAACGGCTTTATTCTGTATGCGAAGCGATCGAGCCATTCGCGAAGCTGCTCCGCGGTAAAGGGTTCCGCGCCGTAGACGCGCTGTATTATAAGGTTCTTCCATTCAAGCAGCTCCGCGAGATGCCGTTCCAGCTCCTCCGGATAGAACAGTTCCCCCGCAAGCACGGTTTTTTTCTGGTATTTGTCGGAATAAAACGGAGCTATGCCCTGTCTGGTGGAGCCGTATTTTTTGTCCGCAAGGCGCGCCTCCTCCAGCGCGTCGAGCTCGCGGTGCCAGGGCAGGAGGACCGAAGCGCGCTCGCTTATTTTAAGATTGCGCTCGTCGATCCCCACTCCCTTCGCCCTTATCGTTTCGATCTCGGCAAGCAGGTTCTCCGGATCGAGCGCCACGCCGTTGCCGAGCACGTTTATAACGTTTTTGCGGAATATCCCGGACGGGAGCAGATGCAGCGCGAACTTTCCGTATTCGTTCACGACGGTGTGTCCGGCGTTGCCTCCGCCCTGATACCGAACGACTATATCGTATTTTTCGGTGAGCAGGTCTACCATCCTGCCCTTTCCCTCGTCGCCCCAGTTTATCCCTACTATCGCACAGTTGCCCATTTTTGCTTGCTCCTTCCCCGCCGCCGTTATCTAACGCTGAAAAGTATGTCGGAATAAGTCGGGAACGGCCAGTAGGACTTGGCGGTGATGGTTTCCGCCTCGTCGCAGGCGACGCGCAGTTCGCACATCTTGGGAAGTATGAGGTCGCGGATCATTTCCGATTCGGCAATTATGCCGTCGGCTCCGCGCAGAACGATCCCGGCGTTCTGAAGCTCCTCCGCCTTGCTTATGACGGTATCGGTAAGCTCCGAAAGCTTTTTAACGGTCTCTTTTTCGTAAGCGCAGGCAAGCGAAGCGTCGAGCGCTTTTTTGGCGGCGGCGTTCGACGCGACGTCCGCGGCGAATTTTTCGATAGCCGGGGCGATAAGCGTTTTCGCCATATCAACCATGGTGTTGGCTTCTATAGTAACCGTCTTGCAGTAGTTCTCCAGCATTATCTCGCAGCGGGACCGCAGCTCCTCCACCGTGAACACCTTGTGCAGGGTGAGCATATCCACGTTCTTTTTGTCGAGCAGATGCGGCATACAGTCCGCCGTCGTGCGGTAGTTCATAAGTCCGCGCACCTCGGTGGCTTCCTTTATCCACGCGTCGTCGTATCCGTTGCCGTTGAAGATTATGCGCTTGTGCTCCTTAATGGTGTTCTTTATAAGATCGTGCAGCGCGGTATCGAAATCGGCGGCGCCTTCCAGGCGGTCGGCGTACACCCTTAACGATTCCGCCACGGCGGAGTTAAGCATTATGTTCGCGCAGGCGATGGAGTTGGAAGAGCCGAGCATACGGAATTCGAACTTGTTTCCGGTGAAAGCGAAAGGAGAGGTGCGGTTGCGGTCGGTCGTGTCGCGGTTGAACTTCGGCAGCACGTCCACGCCGAGCTTCATCTGCGTTTTTTCCACGCCCTTGTACGGCGTATCCGTCTCGATCGCCTCCAGCACGGCGTTAAGCTCGTCGCCCAGGAACATGGAGATCACGGCGGGCGGCGCCTCGTTCGCGCCGAGCCGGTGGTCGTTGCCCGCGGTGGCGACGGAGATGCGCAGCAGGTCCTGATAATCGTCGACGGCTTTAATTACCGCGCAGAGGAACAGCAGGAACTGCGCATTCTCGTGCGGAGTCTCGCCGGGCGAAAGCAGATTTTGCCCCTCGTCGGTGCTGATCGACCAGTTGTTGTGCTTGCCGGAGCCGTTCACGCCGGCAAACGGCTTTTCGTGAAGCAGGCATACCAGCCCGTGCCTCGAAGCGACCTTCTGCATCATCTCCATAGTAAGCTGATTGTGGTCGGTGGCGACGTTCGTCGTGGTGTATATCGGCGCAAGCTCGTGCTGGGCGGGGGCGACCTCGTTGTGTTCGGTCTTCGCCATTATCCCCAGCTTCCACAGCTCCTCGTTAAGTTCCTCCATATAAGCGGCGACGCGCGGCTTTATCGCGCCGAAGTAGTGGTCGTCCATCTCCTGCCCTTTAGGCGGCTTCGCGCCGAAAAGCGTCCTGCCGCAGAAGCGCAGGTCGGGGCGCGCGTCGTACATTTCTTTTGTAATAAGGAAGTATTCCTGCTCCGGACCGACGGAGGACGACACGCGTTTTACGGTGCGGTTGCCGAAAAGCCGAAGCACGCGCAGCGCCTGCCTGTTCAACGCCTCCATGGAGCGCAGCAGCGGCGTTTTTTTGTCCAGCGCGTGCCCGCCGTAGGAGCAGAACGCGGTGGGGATGCAAAGAGTTTTTCCTTTTATGAACGCGTAGGAGGTCGGGTCCCAGGCGGTGTAGCCCCTCGCCTCGAAAGTCGCTCGGAGGCCGCCCGACGGGAACGAGGAGGCGTCCGGTTCGCCTTTTATAAGCTCCTTGCCGGAAAACTCCATAATAACGCCGCCGTCGGGGGACGGAACGATGAAGCCGTCGTGCTTTTCGGCGGTGATTCCGGTAAGCGGCTGGAACCAGTGCGTGAAATGCGTCGCGCCCTTCGCGACAGCCCAGTCCTTCATTGCGTTGGCGACTGCGTCGGCGACCTCCGGGTCGAGCGCGGCGCCCTCGTCGATAGTGTGTTTGAGCGAAGCGTAGACTTTCGCCGAAAGGACCGATTTCATTATCCTGTCGTCGAACACCATGCTTCCGAAGTAATCCGATACGGTTTTCATAACAAACCTCCGTTTGATTTTTATAAAAACAGAAAAGGCGCCTTGCGTTATAAACAACGTAAAAGACGCCTTTGCCTTTTTTTATTTGCCTATAAAAACGAAAATCGCGCCTTTGACACCACACGGTCCAAAGACGCCATTGCCTTCAACGCGGTCATTATAAACCCGCGAATACCGTTTGTCAAGTCCTTTTTTGATTTTTTAAGATAATTATTGACAAAAGCGGCGCGGAGCGTTATAATGCAGGCAGATGAGCAAAGGCGTTCATTCCCGCGCAGGCGTTCCCTGCGCCGGAAGCGGCGCCTTTTTTGTTTTGCGAAAGAAGGTAGAGACCGATATGCTTAAAGAAGGAAAAGTAAGGATACCGTCCGGCTGCGCGATAGCCGCCGTGATATCCGTAAACGGCGAACGTATGTCCGGCGAGACCGTTATGCGGGCGATGGTCCCGATGCACGACAGGTCGAACGGGCTGGGCGGCGGGTTCGCCGGATACGGCATTTACCCGGAGTACAAGGACTTTTACGCTTTTCATATGTTCTTCGACTGCCGCGACACGCGCAAGAAGTGCGAAACGTTCCTGAAAGAGCGTTTCGAAGTGGTGAAGGGCGAGGTCATCCCCACGCGCAAGATACCGGAAATAACCGACGAACCGCTGATATGGCGGTATTTCGCCGCGCCGTTGAAATCGGTGCTCGCCGACCTGCAGTTGGACGAAAAGGAATTCGTCGCGCGGACGGTGATGAAGATCAACAGCGAAACGGAGGGCGCCTACGTCTTTTCCGGCGGAAAGAATATGGGCGCGTTCAAGGCGGTGGGGTTCCCGGAGGACGTGGGCAGGTTTTACCGCCTGGAAGAATACGGCGGTTACAGTTGGACGGCGCACGGGCGTTACCCCACAAACACCCCCGGCTGGTGGGGCGGCGCTCACCCGTTCACCCTGCTCGATTATTCGGTGGTGCACAACGGCGAGATATCCTCCTACGACGCGAACCGCAGGTTTATAGAAATGTTCGGCTACAAATGTACTCTGCAGACCGATACCGAGGTGATAACCTACATACTCGATTACCTCACGCGCAGGCAGGGGCTTACGCTTGAAGAGGCGGCGAGCGTGACAGCGGCGCCGTTCTGGAGCACGATAGAGAACAAAAAAGACGAATACGAGAAAGAACGGCTGACCTATTTAAGGACCGTGTTCCCGTCCCTTCTCGTAACGGGGCCGTTTTCGATAGTACTCGGCTTCGAAGGCGGGCTGATGGCGCTGAACGACAGATTGAAGCTGCGCTCCATGGTTGTGGGCGAAAAGGGCGACAGGGTGTTTATCGCCAGCGAGGAAGCCGCGATCCGGGCGATGGAGCCGCAGGCGGAAAACGTATGGGCTCCCGCCGGAGGCGAGCCCGTGATAATCAGAGTCAAGGAGGGCTTATATTGATGGGCATCGGATTTATTTATCCCGAATACGAGGTCCTGCGCGACAAAGACCGCTGCGTGAACTGCCGCGTATGCGAGACGCAGTGCGCTAACGGAGTGCATTCGTTCAGCGCGGAGCGCGGGGCCGTGATAAGCGACGAGACGAAATGCGTGAACTGCCAGAGGTGCGTTTCGTTTTGCCCGACAAGGGCTTTGAAGATAGTAAAAAGCGCCTGCGCCCTGCGCGAAAACGCGAACTGGCGGAGCGAAACGGTAAAAGAAATATACAAGCAGGCGAACAGCGGCGGGGTGCTGCTTTCCTCGATGGGCAACCCGAACCCGCTTCCGGTCTACTGGGACAGGATACTTATAAACGCCTCGCAGGTTACGAACCCGCCGATAGACCCCCTGCGCGAGCCGATGGAAACAAGGGTGTTCCTCGGGAAAAAACCGGACAGGATAACCCGCGGCGCGGACGGAAGGATAGAATGCCGGCTCGAACCGCAGATAGAGCTTGCGATGCCCGTGATGTTTTCCGCGATGAGCTACGGCTCGATAAGCTACAACGCGCACGCCTCGCTGGCGCGCGCCGCGACCGAGCTGGGGATACTTTACAACACCGGCGAGGGAGGTCTGCACGAGGATTTTTACCGGTACGGCAAAAACACCGTGGTGCAGGTCGCCTCCGGGCGCTTCGGCGTTCACGAGGACTATCTTAACGCCGGAGCGGCGATAGAGATAAAAATGGGGCAGGGCGCGAAGCCGGGCATCGGCGGGCATCTGCCGGGCGCGAAGATAGTCGGCGACGTTTCCCGCACGAGGATGATACCCGAGGGCTCGGACGCCATATCCCCCGCCCCGCACCACGATATTTATTCGATAGAAGACCTGCGGCAGCTCGTATATTCGCTTAAAGAGGCGACGCAGTACAAAAAGCCGGTCATAGTTAAAGTCGCGGCGGTGCACAACATAGCCGCCATAGCAAGCGGCATTGCCCGGAGCGGCGCGGACATAATAGCCATCGACGGCTTCCGCGGCGGCACCGGAGCCGCACCGACGAGGATACGCGACAACGTGGGGATACCGATAGAGCTCGCGCTGGCGGCGGTAGACAAACGCCTGCGCGACGAGGGCATACGCAACAGCGTTTCGCTTATCGCGGGGGGCTCCGTCCGATCGGCGGCGGACGTGGTGAAGGCGATAGCGCTCGGCGCTGACGCCTGCTATATCGCCACGGCGGCGCTGATCGCGCTCGGGTGCCATTTGTGCCGCACCTGCCAAAGCGGCAAGTGCAGCTGGGGCATCGCCACGCAGCGCCCCGACCTGGTGAAGCGGCTTGACCCGGAAGCGGGCTGCGAGCGGCTTGTGAACCTTATGACGGCGTGGCGGCACGAGATAATGGAAATGATGGGCGGAATGGGTATTAACTCCGTAGAGGCGCTTCGCGGCAACCGGCTTATGCTGCGCGGAGTGGGGCTGAACGAAAAGGAGCTTGGCATACTCGGCATTTCCCACGCCGGGGAATGACCGTTCCGCAAAGAAAAGTATTGATTTTTGCACGGAGGGACTATATAATGATTACGGTAAACGCGGAAGGTATGGATTTCCGCGCGCTCAACGAAAGAATACGCGCCGCGGGCGGCGAATGCGCCGTGATAAACTGCGCGGGACAGCGCTTTTTGTGCGCGGGCGCGGCAAGCGGCGAGATCACCGCGGAAGGCGTTCCCGGGAACGCGCTCGGCGCTTATCTGAACGGCGCGCGCATAACAGTTTTCGGAAATGCGCAGGACGCGGTGGGCGACACGATGAACGACGGAACGATAACCGTTCACGGCAATATCGGCGACGCGGCGGGCTACGCGATGCGCGGCGGCTGCATTTTCGTTAAAGGCGACGCCGGCTACCGCGCCGGGATACATATGAAAGAATACCGGGAAAAAGTCTCGGTAATGGTGATCGGCGGCCGCGCGGGCAGCTTTCTGGGCGAATACCAGGCGGGCGGGCTGATTATCGTGTTCGGGCTGAACAAAGGCGAAAAGCCGATAGTGGGCAATTTTCCCTGCACCGGGATGCACGGCGGAAAAATGATCCTGCGCTCCGACTGCCGGGACATACGCTTCCCCGGGCAGGTGTCCGTCCGCCCGGCGGAGGAAGCGGACAAGGCGCTGATAAAAAAATACGCCGCGGAATACTGCCGCCTGTTCGGCGCGGACGAAGCCGCGATAACCGATTCGCCTTTTACGGTGATAACGCCCGGAAGCAGCAACCCATATAAACGCCTTTACGTTGCGAATTGAAGCGTTCGCGTCGCTTTTGCCCCATTATGATACACGATAACGGGAGGATATTATGAAATATTCAAAAGAAGAGGTCCTGCAATACGTTTCGGAGGAGGACGTGAAGTTTATCCGTCTTGCCTTCTGCGACGTTTTCGGGAAACAGAAAAACATTTCGATAATCGCGGAAGAACTGCCGCGCGCCTTCGAGCACGGCATAGCGTTCGACGCCTCGGCGATAAAAGGATTCGGCGACGAAACGCATTCCGATCTTTTCCTGCACCCCGATCCGGAAACACTTACCTGGCTGCCCTGGCGCCCGGAGCACGGCAAAGTGGTGCGTATGTTCTGCCGTATAACCTACCCGGACGGCAGGCCCTTTGAATGCGATACGAGAAGTTTGCTGAAACGCGCCGTCGCGGACGCGTACGAAGCGGGCGTTACTTTTTATTTCGGCGCCGAGCAGGAGTTTTATCTGTTCGAGCTCGACGATAAGAACGCGCCCACGAAGATCCCCTACGACAACGCCGGATATATGGACATAGCGCCGGAGGACAAGGGCGAAAACGTCCGCCGGGAGATCTGCCTTACCCTGGAGCAAATGGGCATCCGCCCGGAAAGCTCCCACCACGAGGAGGGCCCCGGGCAGAACGAGATCGACTTCCGTTATACCGAGGCGCTCGCCGCCGCGGACAACGTTATGACGTTCCAGACCGTGGTGCGTACCGTCGCGCGGCGCAACGGGCTTTACGCCGATTTTTCGCCCAAACCGCTTGCAAACGCCCCGGGCAACGGATTCCACATAAACTTTTCGGTACGCCCGGACGGCGGCGCGGAAAAGCTTAACGCCGTTATCGCCGGTATCCTGGAAAAAGCCGCGCCGATGACTCTGTTCCTCAACCCCTGCGAGAACTCTTACGAACGGCTCGGAAGGATGAAAGCCCCGGGATACGTTTCCTGGTCCGCGGAGAACCGTTCGCAGCTTATAAGGATACCCGCGGCATCGGGCGAGTTCCGCCGCGCGGAGCTGCGCTCGCCGGATCCGTTCGCAAACCCGTATATAGCGTTTACGCTTATGATACGCGCCGGGCTATACGGCATGGAAAACGGTCTGACGCTGCCCGAAGCGCTGGATCTGAATCTGTTCAAAGCCGACGAAAAAACGCTGTCTAAGATCCGCCGGCTTCCGAAATGCCTTGAAGAAGCGAAAAAAGCGGCGGACGACGGTTTTATAAAAGCGTTTATCCCCGCGCAGATAACGGAGATCTACCGCGCGGAATAACTCCGGGCGGATAAAACAAGCCGGCGCGGCAGGACAGCGAAAGGAGGGAGCAAAGGATGAGTCTGAAAGAACAAATATACGCCGTTCTGGCGGTTTCCGCCGCGGAAAAATTCAATCAGGCGCTTCCGGATATTTTCACGCCCTCCGTATTCTCGCCGCTGAACTGCGTTTCCAGCGTGAGCGCCGCCAAACGCGCCGCCGCGGAACGCGATTTCGATTTTATAATAATCAATTCTCCCCTGCCGGACGATTCCGGCATAAGGTTCGCCATCGACGCCGCCTCCTCCCGCGGGACTGTGGTGCTGTTCCTTTCCCGAGCCGAGCAGTACCCCGACGCGTTCGACAAGCTTGCCGAACACGGGGTGTTCCTTATGCAGAAGCCGGTCTCCTCGTCCTCGTTCCGGCTCGCCTCCGAATGGCTCATAAGCGCGCGCGAACGAATAAGAAAAACCGAAAAGAAAACGCTTTCGATAGAAGAAAAAATGAACGAGATACGCATCGTAAACCGCGCGAAGTGGCTTTTGATAAGCGAGCTTAAAATGTCGGAGCCCGACGCACACCGCTATATCGAAAAACAGGCGATGGACCGTTGCGTTTCCAGACGCACTATCGCGGAAGAGATAATAAAAACGTATGAGTAGCTAAAAAAGCAAGGTTGTCTATGGCTTTTTCATAAATGCAGAATTATAGTAGAATTATCACGCAGTAATATTCATATGTAAAAAAATACGAACTCCGGCTTTTCGGCAGGGTTCGTATTTTTTTCTGCGCGGCTGATGGGACTTCTTGCCTTTTTCCCCAAAAATGCAAGCATTTTCGGGGACCCCGTTTTTGCCCCAAAAATGCAAGCATTTTCGGGGACCCCCGTTCGGGCAAGCCGCGGTCGGCTCTGACAGCCCCCCGGGCTGCCATTCACTACCGACCGTTCAAGTCCCTTCAAATCAACGAAAAAAAGACACCCTAACGGGTATCTTTTCTTCGTTGGTGCGGCTGATGGGACTTGAACCCATACGGTTGCCCACACGCCCCTCAAACGTGCGCGTCTGCCAGTTCCGCCACAGCCGCATCCTTATGCACGCGTTAAGCTCCCGCCATAACGCACGGGAGGCAGGCAAGCCGCAAAGCGGCACGCCGTTCAAAACGCGCAAGAATTATTATACACATATATTTTTGTTTGTCAAGCGTTTTTTCTAATTTTTTCAGATATCCACAAACACCGTTTCGTCGGAATCCGGGAGCACGCGCGGACGCGGCTCCAGTTTTAACAGATCGGGCATAAAGCGGCGGCAGGTGGATACGGCGCGAACAACGCCGTTTTCGTCGCAGACGCAGACTTCCGATTCGCGGATGACCACCGCGTGCTCGCAATAGGCGCAGACGCGCTCTATCTTATCGTCCTTTTTCAAACAGTTCGCCCCCTTCACCGTTTTATAATACACCCGCGCGGCGGTTTTGTCAACCGATAAAAAACGCCAGAAGCATAAAAATCGCGCAGTTTATCGCTTTGCCCGCCAGGTACGGCCGCATGGAAAGCGCTCCGCCGGTTACCGCGCGCACCTGCACCGCCACCGAAAGCCCGGTTTGTCCGCAGGCGAACGCGCACAGAACGAACGCGGTTTTATAGGGCAGATTTGCCGCGCAGGCGCAGCCGGAGGAAAACTCCAGCGCCGATCGGAGCAGCGCCTCCCCCGCCCCGGAAAGCCCGAACAGCGCGACTGTCACCTGCGAAACGGCGCTGAAAAACACCGCGCAGGCGCATATGGCGAGCATGGAATAAGCGGCTCCGGTTATGGAGGAATACCACGGGCGGTTTGCCGCCGGGAGCGCGGCGGAGCGCGGCGGAGAAGGAGGTTCCCGAAAACGCTTTCGATCCCGTGGGGAAGGACGCGCTTTTCCGAACATAATGAATTTGAGCAGAACCGCCGTCGCCGCGGTGGAGACAAGCTGGCATACCGTCAGCTTCGCGCCCGCGTAAATATTTCCGAACAGCCCCGCGCCGACGTAGCCGAGCAGGAACGAAACTCCGGCGTTGTTGGTGAACGCGATAAGATATTCCGCGCGGCGTTTGTTTACCGCGCCGGAACGGTAAAGCCCGTTTGCCAGCACCGCGCCGACGGGGACTCCGCACAGCGAGCCGAGCAGCCACAGCATAAAGCCGCATCCGGTCTTTTGCGCCGCGAGCGCCGTTAAACGCATCCCCGCCATTCTGTCGGCAAGCACGATGAACACGAAAAGCGAGGGCACCAGCGTCTGCGCGCAGAAAACCAGCGCGTTTTTTATCGTTTGCGCCGCCGTTTGCGGCGAAAACAGCAGCCGAACGAACAAAAACAGCACGAATACTTCGGCGGCGAGGGACAGGGCGCGGCGCAGTTTCATAAAATCACTCCGAAACGAGTATATTGAAACGGTGACCGAAAATATGAAGCTGTTTTCCAAAATCGCCGGGGCGAAGACCCCGCTTTTCGCGGAGGTGCGCGGCAGGGAGAGCGTTCTGTGCGAGGGATTCCGCCGCATTACCGATTATTCCCGCGCGAGGATAGTGCTTGCCTCCGATACCGAGCGTATGGAGATAACCGGGCGGGACCTGCGGCTGCGGCATTTAAGCTCCGGCAGGATAGCGGTGGACGGGAGGATAGACGGGATTGGATTTTTATAAACCTGTAAGATTCCTGTTCGGCGAATGCGTTTACCGCACGGACCGCCGCGGCGTGGCGCGGCTGAGCGGCGTTTTCGCCGAAGAAAAGATAAGGTTCCGTCTCGGCGGCGAAGAAGAAGATTTTGTAAGAATAAGTCTGCCCCTGCTTGCGGCGGAGCGCGCGGAAGCGCTGGCGAAGACCGCGGGCGCGATGTTCGAACCCGCCGAAAAGCGCGGGCTGCCTTATCTGTTCGCGGGGTATATGCGCCGCCCCGGGCTTATCGTCGGCGCGTTCCTCGCGCTGGGGCTGCTGTTCTTTTCGCAGCTTTTCGTGTGGCGCGTGGACGTGGAGGGCAACTCCGGGGTAACGCGCGGCGCCGTGATCGCGGCGCTCGAAAAATGCGGCGTCGGAGCGGGGACCTTTATACCGCGCGTGGACCCCGCCGAAAAGGCGAACGAGCTGCTTATGGTCTGCAAAAGCATTTCCTCCGCCGAGCTGACCTTCGACGGCAGCGTGCTTACGGTATCGGTGCTGGAGCGCACGCCCGCGCCGGAGGTGGTGGACCGCGCCGGATATTACAACGTGGTGGCGGCGTACGACGGCATTATTACCGACATAGACGCCGCCGACGGCACGCCGGAGGTGAAAGCGGGCGACGTCGCCCTGGCGGGGCAGCTTCTTATAAACTCCTTTATGCAAGGCAAATACGGCACCTTCCGCCCCACGCACGCGCGCGGCACGGTGATGGCGGACGTTCGCAGGAAGTTCTGCATAACCGTTCCGCTTGAGCGCGAGATAAAGGATTACACCGGCGACACCCGCGTGAAGCGGGAATACCGGGTACTCGGGCAGGCGATACCGCTTTATTTTTCGTCCGAAGCGCCTTATGAATACTTCGACTGCGTTTACGGCAGGCGGGAGCCGAAGCTTTTCGGGTTCGTCGGGCTTCCCGCCGAGGAATACGTTACCACCTACTTCGAATACGTCCCGCGGAGGGTGAGGATAAGCGAGGAGGAGGCGGAGAAGATCGCGCAAGGGGAGCTGGAGCTGCAGCTTGCCGCTTACGACTGCGTTGTTAAGGAATGCGAGGTAAAGGTTTACGCGGACGAAGAAAAAGGCGTCTGCATTCTGGAAGCAGACGCCGTACTGAACATAGACATAGCGCGGGAGATACCCATGAAAATAAACGATTACGGCTCGATCTCCGACAAATTGCCGAGCGCGCGGGAATAGATACGCATACCGTCGAACAGCTCGGATTCCGAAATGTATTCGTCGCGCTGGTGCGCGTTTCCGCGCTCGTCGCCCAGGAACTTGCGCTGTGAGAGTATCCCGGAGCCGAAGGCGACCGTGTTCGGGAGCCGGCGCGCGTAGGTGCCGCCGCCCATGGTGTAGGGCTTGCATTCGACGCCCAGCACGCTTTCGCAGGCGTAAGTGAGGGCGCGTATGCGCGGGTCGTCCGCCGAAACGAAATAGCCGTTTGAATTGTCGGAACCGATCACCCTTCCGCCGACCTTCGCGACCTCGCGCGAGATGCTTTCTACAAGCTCCGCGTAAGGTGTTTCCGGCAGATAGCGTATGTTGAAGCTCTGGACGATCCTGCCGTTTTCGGTACGGACTACGCCGCCGACGCAGGTGAGGTATCCGAAATCGGCGTTTTCGCCCGCGATGCCGAGCTTTTTGCCCAGATATTCGCCGGTGGAATCGCGCAGGAACTCGAAACGCGCCCTGTCCGCAAAAGGTATAGCGCCGGAATCCAAAAGGTATCCGCACAGCAGGGAGATCGCGTTGACTCCGGCTTCCGGCATGGCGGCGTGCGCCGCTTTGCCCTCCGCTTCGGCCTTGTAAAGCCCGCCGCATCCGGTAACCGAAATATTGCTTTCGCCGCCGAAAACGGGTTTGTTTTCCAGCAGCGCGTACGCCCTGCCGGGGACGGCGTTGGACACCGTGCCGCCGTTGATTTCTTTTATCCCTTCCGGCAGCGCGCCGAAATCGATTTTTACGCCCAGAATGCCCTTTTCGCCGATGCAGACCGGAAATTCGGAATCCGGAGTGAACGAAAACTCCGGCGGTTTGCGCACCGAAACGAAATAGTCGAGATCGGTGCTGCCGACCTCCTCGTCGCTGCCCAGAATGAGCCGCAGGGTGAACGGAAGCTTTATCCCGCGTTCCTTAAAGAACCGCAGGGTGTAGAGCCCCTGGATGAACGGGCCCTTGTCGTCGTGAGCGCCGCGGCCCAGAAGCAAGCCGTTTTCGCGCCGCAAAACGAACGGATCGCCGCTCCAGCCGTCGCCCGCCGGGACCACGTCGAGATGGCAGACTATGCCGACCTCTTTATCCGCGTCGCCCCAGAGCACGCTGAGGCAGTGATAATCGTGATTTTCCACGCGGAAGCCGTATCCTTCCGCCATCGCGGCGGCCTTATCCAGCGCGCGGGCGCATTCTTCGCCGTAGGGGTATTCCCCGCGGGGGGAGCCCGCCACGGAGGGGACCGATACTATTTCGGCAAGATCCTTTATCGCCTGTTCGCGTATATCCGCGCGGGCGAAATATTCGTCCGCGAGACGGTTTAAATTTTCCAAATCGATCACTCTTTCCTTAATTGTTTCCTATTCCGTCACGCAGTTTGTTGAGCGCGTCGCCGAACTGGCGCTCGGTCTCGTATACGGAACGGTGTATCTCTTCCTGCTTCCTGCGGAACTCCTCCGCCGCTTTCGTAAGCTCCTCGCAGCGCCTTTCGGTTTCGGAAATAAGCTGTTCCGCCTCACGCGCGGCGTTCTGCTTTATCATACGCGCTTCGTTTTCCGCCTCGGTCTGCGCCTGGCGTTTTATAAGCTCCGCTTCGCGTTCGGCGTTGTGCACTATATCCGCCGCGCGTTTGTCGGCGACCACCATTTTTTCGCCTACCTCGGCGCAGAGCGCGTCGTATTCCTTCTGCTTTTCCGAAAGCTCCGCCGCGTGCTCCTTCGCCGCCGATTCCGCCTCCGCGCGAAGCGAGGCGATCTCGCCGTTGAGCCGTTCTATTTCGTTCCGCGCGACGTGCGCCTGCTCGGTAAACCCGCGCTCCTTCGCGGAATAAGCGTCGCTCAGTCCGACTATGAAATCGTCGACCTGCTTTGTATCGTATCCTTTGAAAACCTTTTTGAAATATGCCTCCGCCAAAACAAACACCGCCTTTCAGTCAATTTATACCATTTTTCCGGCTTTTTGTCAACACTTCGCAAACTTCATCATTATATTGTGCGGCGCGAGCTTCGCCAGCACGCGATAGAATTTATAAAGCGCCTTGTTCGTATAGAACGCCTTGCCCTTTAACGCGCGCGCAAGCGATTTATAAGCGACTTCCTCCGCGTTGCAGTACGGCAGAGTGCGGAAGGTCTTTGAATTCTCGTCGGTAATGTGCGCGACCGCCATAAATTCGGTGTGCATCGGTCCCGGGCAGACGGCGAGCACGTTTATTCCGGCGGGCTTCAATTCCTCGCGCAGGGCTTTCGAAAACGCGGTAACGTACGCCTTTGTGGAGGAATAGACCGCCATTCGCGGATTGGGCACGAAGGAAGCGATGGAGGAAACGTTTACTATACAGCTTCCCTTTTGCATATACTTTACCGCCTCGGCGCAAAGATAGGTGAGCGTGCCGCAGTTGAGCGATACCATATCGCGCTGGACGAAAGCGTCCAGATCTGCGACGTTGCCCAGCTTGCCGAACCCGGCGTTGTTTATAAACGCCTTTATATCCGGCTTTTCGGCGGCGAGCAGCGAGGAAAACGCTTCCAGCCCGCTTTCGGAATCGAGATCGCATTCCACCACCCTCGTCCGCGCGTTTTCGCAAATCCGCGCGGTCTCCTCCAGCTTTTCTTTTCTGCGGGCGACGAGCCAGAATTCGCATTCCGGCAGCAGCTTTACCGCCGCCTTGAAGTATTCCCTTCCGAGCCCGGACGAAGCGCCGGTTATTATGACAGTATCCATGAGCATTCTCCGATCCTTATAATTCTTATATTTATAATACCACCCGGACGGGCGGTTTTCAAGTGCAAAATCAAAAAGACGCGGGTGTTTTTTATGCTTTTGGAGCGGATCAAAGAAATATTGTGGGGCGTGCCGACGACAGCCGTTTTTACCGCTTTCGGGGTGTACTTCGCGGCGAAGACCGGGCTTTACAGTCCGCACGCGGTATGGAGGGAGCTGAAAAAGGCGTTTTCCGCCTTCGGGAAGAAGGAAAAAAACGGCGTTTCGCCCTTTGCGGCGGCGGCGACGGCTTTGGGCGGCACGGTGGGCGCCGGAAGCATACTCGGCGTGGGATACGGCATAGCGGTGGGCGGCGCGGGCAGCGTTTTCTGGATGTGGGTGTTCTCGTTCTTCGCCATAGGGCTGAAATACGCCGAGACGCGCGTCGCCCTGCGCGGGCGGGAGGAGGGCGCGGGCGGGATCCGCGGCGGCGCTCACCTGCGACTGCGCTCGCTCGGATACGAAAAGCTTGCCGCGCTGTTCTGCTTCGCCTGTATACTGTGCTCGTTCGGCACCGGGAACGCCGCGCAGACCGGCGCGGCGGCGCAGTTCCTTTTCGCGCTCGGAATACCGAAGCTCCCGGCTGCCGCCATATGCGTTCTGGCAGTGGGGCTGGCGGTGTTCGGCGGCGGAAAGCGGATAATAAGGTTCAACGCGGCGGCGGTGCCCGCGGCTTCGGCGGTATATATTTGCGCCTGCTTCGCGCTGCTGTGCCTTAACGCCCGCGGGATACCCGGATCGTTCGCGCGGATATTCACGCAGGCGTTCGGAATAAAACAGGCGGCGGGCGGGTTTTCTGGCGCTTTGCTTGCGGCGGCTGTGCGGGAGGGCTGCGCGCGCAGCGTGTTTTCCACCGAGGCTGGCATGGGCTCCTCCCCTCTCGCGCACGCGGCTTCCGCCGGGGACGAAAAAACGCAGGGCTCGTTTTCGGTGCTGGAAACGGTGTTCGACACGTTCGCGGTATCCACGCTTACGGCGCTTTGCCTGCTTTGCGGCGGCAGCGGCTCCGCGCGGGAGCTTTTCGAAAGCGCTTGGGGCGCGCCGGGCGGGCTGCTGTTCGGCGCCGCGGCGGCGGCGTTCGCCTACGCTTCTGTGATAAGCTGGAGCTATTACGCCCAGACCTGCGTTTTTTACCTTTTCGGGAACAGAAAAGCGCCGCTTTTTGTATTCCGTGCGCTGTTTTCGCTCGCCGCCGGGGCGGGAGCGCTGTTCCCGGCGGGAACGCTTATCGCGGCTTCGGATATCCTTAATCTGCTTATGGCGGTGCCGAATCTGTTTTTACTTTATAAATGCCGTAAAGAGGTAACGTTATGACTTGGTATTGCAGGAACACAGACGCGTTGCTGAAAGAGCTCGCGTCGTCCGTGAACGGGCTGACCGACGCGGAGGCGAAGGCGCGCCTGGAGCGCGTCGGACCGAACGAGCTCGGCAAAGCGAAGAAAAAGAGCTTTTTGAAACGCTTCCTCGGTGCGATGTGCGACAGGATGACCGCGGTGCTGCTCGCGGCGGCGGCGGTGTCGTTCGCCACCTCGCTTATTGCGGGAGAACGGCTTGCGGACCCGGTGATAATACTTGTTATCGTACTTGCGAACGCCTTTATCGCCGCGGTGCAGGAAAGCCGCGCGGAGCGCGCGCTTGAAGCGCTTAAAAAGCTTTCCGCCCCGGAAATGACGGTTATCCGCGACGGGAAGGAAAAGCGGATAAGCGGTAGGGACGCGGTCCCGGGCGACGTTTTCCTGCTGGAAAAGGGCGATATCGTCCCCTGCGACGCAAAGCTTATTTCCTGCAACGAGTTGGTAGTGGACGAATCGGCGCTTACAGGGGAATCCGAGGGCGTGAGCAAGGACGCGCGCTTCCAAACGCCCGAAAACTCGCCCGTGAGCGAGGCGAAAAGCGCCGTGTTCACCTCCACGGCGGTGATATCCGGCAGAGGGTGCGCTTTGGCGGTGAAGACCGGGAAAGAGACCTGCGTGGGCGAGATAGCGGATATGATAAGCACCGAAAACGAGCTTACGCCGCTTCAGAAGCGGCTTGCGCGGCTCAGCGCCCTGCTCGGCAACGCCACCATCGCGATCTGCGTGCTGATATTTATATTCTCGCTTATAAAAGGGATGAACGCCGGCGAGATGTTCATGACGTCGGTGGGGCTTTCGGTGGCGGCGATACCGGAGGGGCTCCCCGCGATAGTAACGGTGGTGCTTTCGGCGGGGGTGCAGACTCTGGCGAAGCGCCGGGCGGTGGTGAAGCGGCTGCCCGCGGTGGAAACGCTGGGCTGTACGCAGGTGATCTGCACCGACAAGACCGGAACGCTTACCTGCAACCGCATGACCGTTGCCGAGACGGAGGGCGACGAAGCGCGGCTGATACGCGCCTTCGCGCTGTGCAACAACGATTCCTCCCCCACAGAACGCGCGCTGCTGGACAAGACGCCGGAATACGCGAGAATACAGAGCAGATACCCGCGCGTGGCGGAGATACCGTTTGATTCCGACAAAAAATATATGCTTACCGTGCACAAAAACGGCGCGGGGTATTCGGTGATAATAAAGGGCGCGCCGGACGTGGTGGCGCGGTTCTGCCCCGCCGACGAGGAAATGATCAAGGCGGGCGCTTCGCGTATGGCGGAACGCGCCCTGCGCGTGATCTGCTTTGCGGGATACGAATGCGCGGACGCGCCGGCGGACCCGCTTGCGGCGCGATTCGCCTTTTACGGCTTGTGCGGGATATCCGATCCGCCGCGCCCGGAGGCGAAAAACGCGGTGGCGCTGTGCAAAAAGGCGGGGATACGCACGGTGATGATAACCGGAGACCACCCCGAAACGGCGCGCGCCATAGCGGTGGAAACCGGGATGATCCCGCCGGGCGGAAAGGTTTACACCGAAGCGGAGCTGAATGCGATGGACGGGCGGGCTTTTGCCCGCGCGGTAAAGGAATGCGGCGTTTTCGCGCGGGTGACGCCCAAATGCAAGCTTAAAATAGTGGAGGCGCTGAAAAAAGCAGGCAACGTGGTGGCGATGACCGGCGACGGCGTGAACGACGCCCCGGCGCTGAAAAAGGCGGATATCGGCTGCGCGATGGGCATAAGCGGCACCGAGGTGGCGAAGGAATCCGCCGATATGGTGCTGACCGACGACAATTTCGCCACCGTAGTGGAGGCGGTGCGCGAGGGGCGCGGGATATACGAGAACATACGCCGCGCGGTGCATTTCCTGCTTTCCTGCAATTTCGGCGAGCTTTTCACCGTGTTCGGCGCGATACTGCTTTCGCTCCCCTCGCCGCTTTCGGCGATACAGCTTTTGTGGGTGAACCTGACCACCGATTCGCTCCCCGCGATAGCTTTGGGGCTGGAAAAAACGCCCGAAAGCGTTATGGACCGCCCCCCGGTAAAGCCGGACGAGCCGCTGTTTTCCAGAAGCAGAGGACTGCGGATAGTGCTGGAGGGACTTTTGATCGGCGCTTTGGCGTTAACCGCTTTTTTAATAGGGCGCGGACGCAGCTTCGAAGCGGGGCGGACGATGTGCTTTACCGTGCTTTCGGTATCGCAGCTTTTCCATTCGTTCAATATGCGAAGCGAAAAAAGCGTTTTCCGGCGCCGCATAAAGCGCAATCCCTACGTTTACGCCGCGTTCGCCGCCTGCCTCGCGATGCAGCTTTCGGCGCTGCTCATCCCCTCCCTTTCGGCGCTTTTCGGAGTCGCCGCGATGACCGGGAGCGAATGGGCATGGTGCGCGGGGCTTTCCGCGGCTCCGCTTTTAGCGGGCGAAATTCACAAATTGTTCACACATTGTTCATAGTTTCGTAACAATTTAAGGGTATACAATAGTTATTGAAGTATAAAAAAGGGGAATATGATATGGAAAAATTCACCTGCGTTGAAAACGACGCCGTTTCGCTTGCGGGGAACAGAATGATAAAAACGCTCGGCAGGCACACCGAGGAGGGCGGAAAGCTGCTGTTCGACTGGTCCGGCAGCGGGATCGCTTTTAACTTCCACGGCGCGGGATTCATACTTTCGCTCGGCGAATACAAAGCCGATACGCCGGCGTATATAAAAATAACCGTCGACGGCGGCGCGTACAGACAGAGGTTTGCGGTTTGCGACGGGCGCGAAAAAATAATAGTCGAGGGACTGCCCGAAAAGCGCCACCGCGCGGAGATAATCAAAATAACCGAGGGCGCGCCGAAGCTCGCGTTCGAAAAGCTTTCGCTTCTGGGAGCCGGCGCCGCGCTGCAGCTTCCGCCGCGCGGAAAACGCCGCAAGCTGGAATTCATCGGCGATTCCATTACCGCCGGATACGGCGTGCTGGGCAGGAGGAGCGATCCTTCCTACGCCACTTATCAGCAGGACGTGACGGAATCCTATGCCGGGCTCACCGTCCGGGCGACCGGCGCGGAGGGCAGATATATCTGCATTTCCGGCAAAGGGATAGTCTGCAACTGCGAAGGCAACCGCGAGGACGTTAAGGCGGGCGAATACTACGAACGGCTGACCTACGGCGGCGGGATATGCGAAGACGGCTGGACGCCCGACGCCGTAATAATCAACATCGGCACCAATGATTGCGGCGGCCCCGCCGGGAAAGAGGAATTCGCCGCGGCGGCGGAAAATCTGATACGCGGCATACGCGCGCGCTATAAAAACGCGCAGATAATTTGGATGTACGGGATGATGAACGACTATTATTCCGAAACGCTGAGCGACCTTCTGCGCAGACTCGCTGCGGAGGACGGCAAAGTGCATTTCCTGCACGTCGCGGGGATAACCGAAGCCGAAACCGGCGCGAACGGGCACCCGAACGTGTGCGGGCAGGCGCGCGCCGCGGCGCTTCTGACCAAAAAGCTCGCTTCCGTGCTGGGCTGGCGCGGGACCGAAGCCGCGGCGGAAGAATGAACTTGATTTTACCGCGCGGATATGATATAATCCAAACGTATGAATAATTGATTCGGGAGAAAACAAAATGCCGGAGATACAAAAGAAAAAAACCTCCCCAGCGACGGTCGCGGGGATAATCATACTTATCGCGGCGCTTGCGGCGATGGCGGTTTACTTCATATTCATATTTTCGCCGAAGAAGGCGGAGGAGGAAGTATCCGCCGACCCGGCTTCCGCGCCGGTGTTCTCGGCGCCCGAAAGCTCCGAACCGGAGGAGATCTCCGCGGAGCTTAAAACCACGCTTGCGGAAGCCGAGGCGGGCGACCTCGTTCGCTATGGCAATTATATTCAGATACCGGGCGCAAACGCGGACGGCGACGTTTCGCCTATCGAATGGATAGTGCTGGATAAGCAGGAGGACCGGCTTTTGCTTTTAAGCTACCGCGTGCTTGAGATCTGGAGCTACGACGATTCGCGCGAGAGCGGCATAACCGGTTTTTCGCAAAGCGGGCTGTGCAAAAACCTCGACAGGTATTTTTACGGATCCGCGTTCAGCGAATCGGAGCGCGAATACATTCTGGGCGAAGAGGGGCAAAAGGTGTTTATACTTACCGCCGCGGAAGCCGAAAAATATTTAACGCCCGATTCCCACCGCATCGCGAGGGCGACTCACACCGCCGCCGACCACCACGGCAGGGACGATTCCAAGCCGATCGAATGGTGGCTCGCGGATATTACTTCCCCGGGCTTTGCCGCCTACGTTTATACCGACGGCTCGATACGCCTTAAAGGCCTTGCTTTTGATTACGACAAAGTGGGCGTTCGCCCGGCGATCTGGGTGAGCGCGGAAGCGGAAGCGGAATAAATGCAACTAATTTAAAAAAATTTTGAAAAAAGTATTGCAATTTGAATAATTGCGTGTTATACTGTGCTTTGCGTAATCGTGGGCTTATGCCCTTACTATATGAAAGAGAGGACCGAAGAAATGAAGCAGGGTATCCATCCCGAATACAAGACCACTACCATTAAATGTGCTTGTGGCGCGGAATATGTTACCAAATCCGTAAAGGATAACGTCAAGGTCGATATATGCTCTAAATGTCATCCGTTCTTCACCGGCAAGCAGAAGCTTGTCGACGCAGGTGGACGCGTTGATAAATTCAAGAAGAAGTTCAACCTCGACTAAACATTTTCGTAAAGACCGCGGCACTTTTGTGCCGCGTTTCTTTTTGCAGGAAGAAAGGTGTTTTTATGCCGGAAATAAGGAATATTACCGATGAACTAAAAAGCGGCGAGAACCGCGCCGTGCTCGTTTCTGTATGCACAAAAGACGATACGGAGGAAACGTGTCTGCGGTCGCTGGACGAGCTGGCGCGCCTGCTGGAGACCGCGGGCGGCACAGAAGCCGGGCGGATGGTGCAGAACCGCGAAACGCCCGACAGGGCGACTTTTATCGGCAGCGGCAAGCTGGCGGAGCTGGCGGAGTTTATTAAAAACGACGGCGGGATAAAGCTTGCCGTGTTCGACAACGAGCTTACCCCTTCGCAGATCGCGAATATAGAAAAAGAGCTGCCGGACGTGCGCGTTATCGACAGAACCATGCTTATTCTGGACATATTCGCGCTGCACGCCGTTACCGGAGAAGGCAAGCTGCAGGTGGAGATCGCCTGCCTGCAATACACCGCGCCGCGCCTTGTCGGCCGCGGGAAGGAATTAAGCCGTCTGGGCGGCGGCATAGGCACGCGCGGACCCGGCGAATCGAAGCTGGAAAGCGACAGGCGGCACCTTAAACGCCGCATCGCCGCGCTTAAAAACGAAATAGAAAGCATCGAGCGCACGCGCGAGGTACAACGCGCCGCGAGGAAGCGTTCCGGAATGATTACGGCGGCGATAATCGGCTATACCAACGCCGGGAAATCCACGCTACTGAACCGGCTTACCGACGCGGGCATACTCGCGGAGGACAAGCTTTTCGCCACGCTGGACCCCACCACGCGCCGGCTCGCGCTGCCATCCGGCGCGGAAATGCTGCTGGTGGACACGGTCGGTTTTATCGACAGACTGCCGACTCAGCTTGTAAAAGCTTTTAAATCCACGCTGGAGGAGCTTAAATACGCCGACCTGCTGATACACCTTACCGACGCGGGCGAGGACGCGGACGAACGCGCCCGCAAGCACGCGGTGGTAACTCAGCTTATAGAAGAGCTCGGCGCCGGGGACAAGCCGGTGCTGGAGGTGTTCAACAAATGCGATCTCGCCCTGCGCGACATCCCCTTCCCCGCCGGAGCCGTGGAGATATCCGCCAAAAACGGCGAGGGGATCGAAGAACTGCTCTCCCATCTGGACGGGATCGCCGCGAACGGCAAAAAGCGGCTCGAGCTGTTCTTCCCCTACGGCGAAATGTCCGCCTACAACGACCTTCCGCGTTTTGCGACGGTGATCTCCCACGAGTTCACCGACGACGGCGTTAAGGCGACCGCCGACTGCGACGAGCGCGCGCAGGGTATGTTCAAAAGATTTGTGAAATGACCGTATAAACGAAAAGGACCCGCCGGGCTGCCCCCGCGGGTCCTTTATTATGCTTTGGATATCGCGCTGCCTGAAAAGCTTATTTCTCTTCTTTTTCGATCTTGCCTTCGGCGGCGTTCTTGCGGACCGATTCGATGCCGTTCTTGCAGCTTGCCATTGCCTTGTAGCCCTCGGAAACGGCGATTATCTGGCCGTTGGTGGCTTTAAGACGGAAGCGGAATTCGCCCTTCTTGTCGGTGTAGATCTCGAACTTCGGGTTCTTGGCGACTTCGTAACCTTCGACTGTCTGATCCTCGATATTGGCGACGGGGGCGTTCTTTATAACGCTGTTGACGCCGTTGCGGCAGGCGGCTTCGGTGGTGTAGACTTCGGAGGTGGCGATGATCTCGCCGTTGCCGGCCTTGAGGTTGAATTTCACGCCGGTATTGGTCTCTTTAATAACGAATTTTCCCATAGTGGATTTCCTTTCTTTTGTTAAATATTTTAATTCTGTTGATATTATAACACTATTTTTTTCCATTGTCAACAAAATGTCAACATTTTTCGGTCATCTCGCACACAAAAGCGGAAAACGGCGGCAGAACGAGGTTTTCGCCAGATTTTTCAAACGGCTTTTCGTAGTTCGCTATAAACACTTCGCCCGGGGCGAAATCTGCCTTTATGCTTAACGGGCAGGGCGAGAAGGAGCAGACGACGGCGACTTCCCTGCCATCTTTTATGCGCTTGTAGGCGATGATATCCGGGTAATCGAGCAACAGCGGAGCAATATCGCCCAGAGTCAGCTGCGCGCCGGGATATTCGCTTTTGCGCAGAGCGACCATTTTTTTGTAGTAATTGAGCACGCTGCCGGGATCCTTCGCTTCGTCGGCGGCGTTGAATTCCAAATAGCGCGGGTGCGGCTTCATCCAGGGTTTTCCGGTGGTGAATCCGCCGTTTTTGCCGGGCCCCCACGGGAAGGGGACGCGCCCGTTGTCGCGGCTGTAGCGGTTCACGGCTTTAATTGCTTCCTCCGGCGTAAGGCCGTCCGCGAGCGAGATGCGGTAGTGGTTCTTTGTGGAGATATCGTCCACGTCGTCTATGCTTTCGAACACGGTGTTCGTCATGCCGAGCTCCTCGCCCTGATAGATGAACGGTATCCCGCGGAGGAAGAAGAACAGCGTGCCCAGCATCTTCTGCGTGAGCGGGCTCTGATATTCGTGCGGGATGAATTTTTCGCAGGCGCGGGGGTAATCGTGGTTCTCGAAATACACGGCGCCGAAGCCGATCTTCTGAGTCTCGAGCTGCGAGGCGAACATCTTGTCGCGCAGCAGCGATATCGGCCATTCCCACGCCTTCTTGCAGGTGTGCCAGGTGTGTCCGTGGTTGTAAAGCTCGGAATAAGTAAAATCGAACAGCGTGCTGAAATAGCCGTTTTCGCCTATGTAATCGCCGAGCTGGTCGTAGGGCACGCCCGCCGCCTCCGCCACGGTGATGCAGTCGTAGCGGTCGAAGGTGTTTTCGCGCAGCTCGGTAAGCAGGTCGCCTATGCCGGGATAGTTGCGCGTGGGGGCGAAGCAGCCGACCATACCGTCCGGTCCGTCGGGCGGGAGCGAGGCGAGCGTGGGCTCCTTTTTGATATGCGTTATCGCGTCGATACGGAAGCCGCCCAGCCCTTTATCCAGCCACCAGCGTATCATTTCGTAAAGCTTTTCGCGCAGTTTCGGGTTTTCCCAGTTCAGGTCCGGCTGTTTTTTGGAAAACAGGTGCAGATACCACCTGCCGTCCGGGACCTGCTCCCACGCGCTGCCGCCGAACATCGAACGCCAGTTGTTGGGCGGGTTGCCGTCGTCCGTGCGGCGGAACCAGAAATAAGAAGCCTCCTCGCAATCCGGGTCCGCGAGAGCGCGTTTGAACCAGACGTGTTCGTCGGAGCAGTGATTCAGCACGAGGTCCATTATAATGCGTATCCCGCGCTTTTTCGCCTCCGCAAGCAGTTCGTCCATATCCTCCATGGTGCCGAACATCGGGTTGATGCTGTAATAATCCGAAATGTCGTATCCGCCGTCGTCCATCGGAGAGGCGTAGACCGGGCAGATCCAGACGTAATCGACGCCGAGGTCTTTAAGATAATCGAGCTTTGAGGTGATGCCTTTCAGATCGCCGGTGCCGTCGCCGTTCGAATCCATAAAGCTGCGCGGATAGATCTGATAGGCGACTTTCTTTTTCCATTCTTCGTTTTTACGCATATATATTCCCTTCCTTTCGGCTTATATAACGAATATAACATATAATTCATAATAATACAATAATTAACGCTAAAATTTCGGTGAAAAACTATTGAAAAATCGTTTTGTATGTGTTACAATTCATTGGATAGGCACGGACGCGGGATCATCCGCGGCGAAAGCCGTTCCTGTCGCGTAAAACGAAATAAAAAAACGTAATAAACCATTCAGGAGGACACGAAATGGCAATGACCAAAGAACAGATCGCGGCTAAAACAGAGGAGCTGGAGGCGTACATAGCCGAAAACAAGGATATGCAGGGCGTGCTTATTCCCGTTATGCAGAAGGCGCAGGAGCTGTTCGGCTATCTTTCTTTCGAGACGATGCAGCTTATTTCCGACCGTCTCAACGTACCCGTCGCCGAGATCTACGGCGTGGCGACTTTCTACGCTCTGTTTTCGCTGCAGCCCAAGGGCGATAACGTTATAAGCGTCTGCACCGGTACCGCCTGCTACGTAAAGGGCGCGGCGGACGTTCTGAACGCGGTTAAATCCACGCTCGGGATAGAAGCCGGCGAAACCACCCCGGACGGCAAATTCAGCATTCAGGACACCCGCTGCCTCGGCTGCTGCGGACTCGCCCCGGTTATGACCGTGAACGGCGAAGTGTTCGGCAGACTCACCCCCGCCGACGTTCCCGGCATACTTGCGAAGTATTGATGTTTTCGCGGGAATAAAATTATGAAGATAAGAGAAATTGCATCGCTCGCGGGGGCGGAAGTGCTTGCCTGCGGCGAACTGCTGGATACCGAGGTGTTCTCGGCGTGCGGCAGCGATATGATGAGCGACGTCCTGGCGTTTGTGAAAGACCAGGGCTTGCTTATCACCGGGCTTGTGAACACCCAGGTCGTGCGCACCGCGGAAATGATGGATATGCGCGCGATACTGTTCGTTCGCAACAAACGCCCGACGCCCGAAATAATCGAGCTTGCCGAAAAATGCGAGATCGTCGTTATGGCGAGCCCGCTGCGTATGTTCGAGGCCTGCGGCCTGATCTATGAATCGGGGCTGAAAGGCACGGCGCTTAAATGAGCGCCCCGCTGAAGCTGCATTTCGACATCGACGGAGAGAATTTCACCTCCGCCGGCGAAGCGTCGGTCAAAGTGAAAAAGTGGCTCCGCCAGCTCGGACTGCCGCAGGACATTATACGCAGAGTCGCCATCGCGATGTACGAGGGCGAGATAAATATGGTGATACACGCAAGCGGCGGATACGCCGAAGTCACCGTGTTCCCGGACAGGATAGAGATAATCCTGTGCGACAAGGGACCGGGGATAAAGGACGTCGAGCTCGCCATGCAGGCGGGGTATTCCACCGCGCCGGAGCGCATACGCTCGCTCGGGTTCGGCGCCGGGATGGGGCTGCCGAACATGAAGGCGAATTCCGACACGATGAAGATCAATACCGAAATAGGAGTGGGGACCACGATCACGATGACCGTGAATATGTGACCGCCGCCGCTTCTGTTTTACCCCACCATAAGGATACGATATGGAAAACGTTACTTACAACCACAGCGTTTCGCTGAACCCCGATAAATGCGTCGGCTGCACGAGCTGCCTTAAACGCTGCCCTACCGAGGTGATACGTATAAGGAACGGCAAGGCGCAGATCAACGCCGAAAAGTGCATCGACTGCGGCGAATGTATCCGTATGTGCACCCACAAAGCGAAAAAGGCGGTCTACGACCACTTCGAAGCGCTGGACGGGTTCAAATGGAAGATCGCGCTGCCCGCGCCTTCGCTTTACGGACAGTTCAACAATCTTTACGACCTCGATTATTTAATAGAGGGGCTTTACCGATTGGGGTTCGACGACGTTTACGAAGTCGCCTGCGCCGCGGAGATAGTTACCGGGTACACCCGCCACTATCTTATGCAGCCGGGCGTGAAGAAACCGGTGATCAGCTCCGCCTGCCCCGAGGTGGTACGGCTTATAAGTCTGCGCTACCCGGAGCTGTGCGACCATCTGCTGCCAATTAAATCCCCGATGGAGATCGCGGCGATGGAAGCGCGCAAAAAGGCCCTGCGCGAGCATCCGGAGTTCAAAAGCGAGGATATAGGGATAGCTTTCATATCCCCCTGCCCCGCAAAGATAAGCTTTGTGAAGAACCGCCCCGCGGACGACAGGACCGACGTGGACGTGGTGCTGGCTATGTCGGAGGTTTATTTTTCGATGCTGAACGTGATGAACGCCGACGAACCGCCCAAACATTCATCCTCTTCCGGGATGATCGGCGTGGGCTGGGCTTCCTCCGGCGGAGAATCGACGGCGCTTTTCAACGAAAAATACCTTGCCGCCGACGGCATAGAGAACGTTATTATGGTCCTTGACCACTTGGAAGACGATTCGCTTTCCGAACTGGAGTTCATAGAGCTGAACGCCTGCAACGGCGGCTGCTCCGGCGGCGTGCTCGCGGTGGAGAACCCGTATATCGCCAACGCGCGGCTTACCAACCTTCGCCGCACGCTGCCCATCGCGAACAACGTTATACGCAACAAGGACGGCGACGCAGTCACCGTTCCGGAAGAATACGTTATGCGCCCGGTGGAATATATCCCCGGCACGCCTTTGGGCAAAACGCTGGGCGAATCGCTGGAGAAGATGGCGAAGATCGAAAAGATATATCAGCGCCTGCCGGACCACGACTGCGGCTCCTGCGGGGCTCCGACCTGCCGCGCTTTTGCCGAAGACGTGGTGAAGGGCGAGGTGACCGAGGACGAATGCATAGTGAATATGCGGTCGCTGATCGACGAAATGGCGAAAAAGCTCAATCCCGATATATTCAAAAACCCTTAAGGAGCATCGGACAATGACAGCCGGAGAACTCGCACAAGAGCTTTCGCTCAATATACTTTGTCTGCCTCACCCGGAACGCGAAGTTACCGGCGGCTTTGCCGGAGACCTTTTGAGCTGGGTGATGGGCGGCGCCAAAGAGGGCGACGCGTGGGTGACGATAATGTCCAACCTGAACGTGGTCGCCGTCGCGTCGCTGTGCGACACGGCGTGCGTCGTGCTGGCTTCCGACACGGTGCTTGACGAAAAGGACCTTAAGACCGCGGAGGAAAAAGAGATAAACGTGCTTAATTCCCCGCTGCCCGAATTCGAGCTTTGCGTTAAGATAGGCGAGCTTCTGAAATGAATCCGTACTACTACGACCTGCACACCCATTCGGCGCTTTCGCCCTGCGGCGACAACGCGATGACGCCCAACAGTCTGGCGGGAATGGCTTCGCTGGCGGGGATACAGGTGCTTGCGCTGACCGACCACAACACCGCGAAGAACTGCAAGGCGTTCTTTGCCGCCTGCAAGCGCTACGGGGTGGTCCCGGTCGGCGGGATGGAGCTCACCACGGCGGAGGAGATACACGTCGTCTGCCTGTTTCCCACGCTGGAAGCCGCGCTGGATTTCGATTCCGCGGTGGAAAAGCGCCGGATGAAGATCGAAAACAAGCCGGAGATATTCGGCGATCAGCTTATTATGGACGACGAGGACAACGTGATCGGCACCGACCCTTGGTTTTTGCCCGCGGCGACGGAGATATCGCTTGCGGAAGCGCCGGAGCTGGTGCGCCGCCACGGCGGGATATGCTACCCGGCGCACATCGAAAGGCCGGCAGGCGGCGTGATACCGATACTGGGCGATTTTCCGCCGGACGTTCCTTTTGCGAGCTACGAGCTGCACGATATGTCGCTACGCGCGGAATACGAAGAAAAGTTCCCGGTTTTGAAAGGTCTGAACTGCGTTTGCAGCTCCGACGCGCACTATCTGGAGCAGATACGCGACGCGGAGCATTCGCTTATGCTCGACGACGAGCCCTACAGCTCCGCGATGCTGCGGATAAGTCTTCTGAAGCGGCTCGGAAACAAACCTTAAGGGGGCCGCAGCGTGAAGGAATTATCGCTTAACATACTCGACATAGCGCAGAACTCGGTGAAAGCCGGGGCGAAGAACATTGAAATATCGCTTGCCGAGGAAGGAAACCGGCTTACATTCAGGATAACCGACGACGGCTGCGGTATGAGCGAAGATTTTCTGGCAAGAGTGCTCGACCCGTTCACCACAACGCGCACCACGCGCAAGGTCGGGCTGGGGCTTCCGCTTCTGAAAATGGCGGCGGAGGCGACGGGCGGTTCGCTGGAGATAAGCTCCCGAAGCGAAAAGGAGCACGCCGACCACGGCACCGAGGTCACCGCGACGTTTTACACCGACCATATAGACTGCCCGCCTTTGGGCGATATAGTTTCGACGGTCGTACTGCTTTTACAGAACGCGCCGTTCGAACCGAGATACGTATATTCCCACAGCAAGGGCGAAAACGTGTTTTCGCTGGATACCGACGAGCTGCACGAGCAGCTCGGCCCGGACATCCCTCTTTCCGAACCCGCGGTGCTTGAATTTACAGAAAGCTATCTGCGCGAAGGCGAGGAAGGGCTTGGATAAACGCTTTTAATACGAAAAAAAATAAAAATATATAAAAAAGAAAACGAAAGGAAACCCGTAATGAAAACCTTAGCAGAGCTCAACGAGATCAGAGAACGCATGAAAACGAAGGTATCCGTTCGCGAAAACGGCAATACTTACAGAGTTGTTGTCGGTATGGCGACCTGCGGTATCGCGGCGGGCGCGCGTCCAGTTATGAGCGCGCTTCTTTCCGAGGTCACGGCTCAGCATCTTGAAGACACCGTTCACGTTTCGCAGACGGGATGCATCGGCATCTGCCAGTACGAACCCGTGGTGGAGATCTTCAAAGGCGACGAGAAGTACACCTACGTTAAGATGACGCCCGAAAAGATGAAAGAAGTAGTGGATTCTCATCTTAAAAACGGCAAACCCATTACCGAGTACACCATCGGCTCGATGTAAAGAGCGGACGACAACTTTATAAGAAAGGAAGATTCTTTTCCGACGGAAAAGAAAAAGGACACAGAATATGATTCGTACACACGTACTTGTCTGCGGCGGCACCGGATGCATGTCCTCCGGAAGCGCTAAAATACGCGAGGTCCTTCAGAGCGAGATCGACAAAGCGGGGCTCACCGAGGAAGTAAAAGTAGTCCAGACCGGCTGTTTCGGCCTCTGCGCGCTCGGACCCGTTATGATAATCTACCCCGAAGGGACCTTCTATTCCCGCGTTACCGCGGAAGACGTTCCCGAAATAGTCGAGGAGCACCTTGTTAAAGGCCGCCTCGTTCAGCGGCTCGTCTATAACGACACCGGCGAAGCGAAGAAGCCCGAAGGGCCCGTTTCGCTCAACGAGACCGGGTTCTATAAAAAGCAGATGCGCGTTGCGCTTCGCAACTGTGGCGTTATCGACCCGGAAAACATCGACGAATACATAGGACGCGACGGTTACAGCGCTTTGGAAAAGGTGCTCACGAGCATGACTCCCGACGACGTCATAAAGGTGATAGGCGATTCCGGTCTGCGCGGCAGAGGCGGCGCGGGATTCCCGACCGCACGCAAGTGGCAGTTCGCGAAGAACAGCGTTTCCGATAAAAAATACGTCGTCTGCAACGCCGACGAGGGCGACCCCGGCGCGTTTATGGACCGTTCGGTCCTGGAAGGCGACCCGCACGCCGTGCTGGAAGCGATGGCTATCGCCGGCTACGCCATTGGCGCCGACGAGGGCTACGTTTACGTCCGCGCGGAATACCCCATCGCGGTAAAGCGTCTTTCCATCGCCATAGGTCAGGCGCGCGAATACGGCTTGCTCGGCAAGGATATATTCGGCACCGGCTTCAATTTTGACGTTTCGATCCGTCTCGGCTCCGGCGCGTTCGTCTGCGGCGAGGAGACCGCGCTACTCACCTCCATCGAGGGCAACCGCGGCGAGCCCAGACCGCGTCCTCCGTTTCCCGCGGTCAAAGGTCTGTTCGGTCAGCCGACAATCATCAACAACGTCGAAACGCTTGCCAACGTCGCGCAGATAATCAACAACGGCGCGGAATGGTTCGCGCAGATGGGCACCGAAAAGTCCAAGGGCACCAAGGTGTTCGCGCTCGGCGGCAAGATCAACCACACCGGCCTTGTTGAAATACCCATGGGCACCCCGCTCCGCACCATTATCGAAGAGATCGGCGGCGGCATACCCAACGGCAAGAAGTTCAAGGCGGCGCAGACCGGCGGTCCTTCCGGCGGCTGCATCCCCGCTTCGCTCATCGACACCCCTGTCGATTACGAATCCCTGCAGTCCATCGGTTCGATGATGGGCTCCGGCGGACTTATAGTTATGGACGAGGACAACTGCATGGTCGACATCGCGAAGTTCTTCCTGGAATTCACCGTCGACGAATCCTGCGGCAAATGCACTCCCTGCCGTATCGGCACCAGAAGGATGCTGGATATACTTAACCGCATAGTCGAAGGCAAGGGCGAGGAAGGCGATATCGAAAAGCTGGAAGCGCTGGCGAACGACATTAAAGCCACCGCGCTGTGCGGACTCGGCCAGACGGCTCCGAACCCCGTTCTTTCCACCATAAGATATTTCCGCGACGAATACGAAGCGCACATCCGCGAGAAGAGATGCCCCGCCGGCAAGTGCAAAGCGCTGGCGAGATTCACTATCGACCCCGAGAAGTGCAAGGGCTGCTCGGCTTGCTCGCGCAAGTGCCCCGTCAACGCGATAAGCGGCGTTATAAAGAGCCCGTTCGTTATAGATCAGGACAAGTGCATTAAATGCGGCACCTGCCTTGAGACCTGTAAGTTCGGCGCCATTTCGAAGAAATAAGGAGGACGACGCAATGAATATGGTCAATCTTACTATCGACGGCGTAAAAGTTACCGTTCCCGAAAATTACACTATACTCGAAGCGGCGCGCGAAGCGCATATAAACATCCCCACCCTTTGCTATCTTAAAGACATAAACCAGATCGGCGCCTGCCGCATCTGCCTTGTCGAGATAAAGGGCGCGCGCGCGCTCCAGGCGGCGTGCGTTTCCCCCGTCGGCGAAGGAATGGAAGTCACCACCAACAACGAAAAGCTTCGCCGCGCAAGAAGGACGAACCTTCAGCTCCTCCTTTCCAACCACAACCGCGAATGCACCTCCTGCGTGCGCAGCGCGAACTGCGAACTTCAGGCGCTCTGCCGCGAATACGGTGTGGACGATTACCCCTACGACGGCGAAAAGACGAAGACTACGCTTGACGAAGTAGGTCCTTCCATTGTCCGCGACAACAGCAAGTGCATCTCCTGCCGCCGCTGCGTCGCCGCCTGCAACAAGATACAGAAGATCGGCGCGATAGGCGTTTCCAAGCGCGGATTCAAGACCACTATCGGCAGCATCTACGGCAAGAGTCTTTCCGAAAGCCCCTGCGTCAACTGCGGCCAGTGCATACTCGCCTGCCCCGTCGGCGCCCTGCACGAAAAGGACAGCACCGCGGAAGTCTACGCCGCGCTCGCCGATCCGGCAAAGCACGTCGTCGTTCAGCCCGCCCCCGCCGTCCGCGCCACTTTGGGCGAGGAATTCGGCCTGCCCGTGGGCACCAGCGTCACCGGAAAGCTTGCCGCTTCTTTAAGAAGACTCGGCTTTGATAAGGTATTCGACACCGATTTCGGCGCCGACCTCACCATTCTGGAAGAGGGCACCGAGCTTATCGGCCGTCTTAACAACGGCGGCGTCCTGCCGATGATCACCTCCTGCTCGCCCGGCTGGATAAAGTACTGCGAGGAATTCTATCCCGATTTCATCCCCAATCTTTCGACCTGCAAATCCCCGCACGAGATGATGGGCGCGGTAATAAAGAGCTACTACGCCGAAAAGGCGGGCATCGACCCGAAGGATATCTTTGTCGTTTCGGTGATGCCCTGCACCGCGAAGAAGTTCGAAGCCAAGCGCGAGGAGCTTTCCAACAACGGTCTGCAGGACGTTGACGCCGTGCTTACCGTTCGCGAGCTTGCAAGGATGATAAAGAACGCCGGCATCGACTTTAACCGTCTGCCCGACGAGGACTTCGATTCCGTGCTCGGCGAATCCACCGGCGCCGGCGTCATCTTCGGCGCTACCGGCGGCGTTATGGAAGCCGCGCTGCGTACCGTTTACGAAGTCGTTACCGGAAAAACGCTTGACAACGTCGATTTCCACGCCGTTCGCGGCACCGAAGGCATTAAAGAAGCCGAAGTCGATCTCGGCGGCAAGGTCGTTCACGTCGCCGTGGCGCACGGCACCGGAAACGCAAGCGCCCTGCTCGATATGGTCAAGCGCGGCGAAAAGCACTATGAGTTCATCGAAGTCATGGGCTGCCCCGGCGGCTGCGTGACCGGCGGCGGCACTCCGATAGTCGACGCCACCACGCGTTCCTATATCGATCTTAAGACCGAGCGCGCGAAAGCCCTTTACGGCGAGGACGCCGGCAAGGCAAAGCGCAAATCGCACGAGAACGAAGAGCTCAAGACGCTTTACAAGGAATACCTCGGCGAGCCGAACTCCCACAAAGCGCACGAGCTGCTTCACACTCACTACGTCGAAAGACCGAAATACAGCATCAACAAATAAGTTTTTGCATACGAAAAGGCCCCGGAAGCGTTTCCGGGGTCTTTTTGCCGCGTTGCACTTGACATTCCCGCGTGAAAAATATATAATATATAAGCTTCGGGAAACGAATCGTTCGCTCCGCAAGCCGGCAAAAAGTAGGATTTTAGATTTAATACGTTATGATCATTCACTTCGGGGTGTGGCTCAGTTGGTAGAGCGGGTGGTTTGGGACCATCAGGCCGCAGGTTCAAGTCCTGTCACTCCGACCATATCGAGTATTCATAACGGACTTGAGTTATGGATACTCGATTTTCTTTTGTTTTCTCGAACTTTTCCTATGTATCGAGCAGGTTCGGATGAGCCTGCTCTTTTTTTGTTATGCCGTGGCGATCTGCGGAACGTATTCGACGGATACGCCCTGTCGGGTGTCCGCTCTGACGTTATGCCGGTGTTTAGGAAGTTCAGGTATCTCGATATACCCGACGAATCGGTAATACACCGCTACCCGCTGCACTCTGCTTTTGCCAACGCCTTCCGTCTCGAAAACGTCGATGTGGTCGATCAGTTCCTGCAGCAGAGGTCGCGTCAACACCTGCACCTCAAGAAATCTTCGGATCGCCGCTACGAATTGCTCTTGACCGATCTTGAGCGCATCTGCTTCGGCGAGGTCTTTACGGAAACGGCCGATCTTGTTTTTCAGTTCAAGACGCTCCGTTTCGTACTTTTGCGACATGTGCATGAACCATTCTTCCGAAACCTTGTTTTCGGCGTGATCCTCATAGAGCTTTTCGTACAATCCGGAAACCTTTTCGTTTCTCGCGACGGCTTTGTTGATCTCGTCCTGCAAATGCTTCTGCTCCTTGAGAATATCGCCGTTCGTCTTGTTCGTCAGAATCTCGATGAATGCTTCCTCATCGTCCTGCAGGAACTCGGCGAGGCGGCGAAGCTCCAGCATCACAACCTGCTCGATAGCGTCGGCGCGGATATAGTGCCTTGTGGGACAAGTGCCGCGATAGTCTTTGGTATAGTTGGAGCACGAAAAATAGTGGATTTCCTTGTTGATCGTGTTCGTGTGATACCAAAGCTTTTTGTGGCAATCCCCACAGTAGAGATAATCCGAAAGCAGATGCTTTTCGCCGCCGTCGTTCTTCGGGGCGCGCCGCTTTGTTTTAGACTTGATTTCCTGCACCCGTTCAAACACCGCCCGCTCGATAATTGGCTCGTGAACGTCCTTGAAAATCACCCAGTTGTCTGGATCGTTCGGCAAGCGTTTCTTGTTGCGGAAGTTCTTGGAGTAGGTCTTGAAGTTGATCACGTCGCCGCAATACTCCTGATTCTGAAGGATCGACCATACCGTCACGCACTTCCACTTGCACGGATCGCTCGGCATTTTCTTACCGCCTCGATTGATACCTCTGTCGTGCCAGTACGCCGTCGGGTTCAGGATCTTACGCTCTGAAAGAATACGGGCGATGGTTTCGTTGCCCTTACCCTCCATACACATCTTGAAGATCTCACGAACGATCTCTGCCGCGCCGGGTTCGATGATCCACTTTTTCTTGTTCAGCGGGTCTTTGATATACCCGTAAGGCGGCTGACCGAGCGGCTCTCCGCAATTGCCGCGAATACGATGAGCGGAGCGTACCTTCTTGCTGATGTCGCGGGCGTACATTTCATTCATGACGTTCTTGAACGGCGCGATCTCGTTCTCCCCGTCGTTGCTGTCCACAAGATCATTTACGGCAATGAAGCGGACGTCGTGTTCGGGAAAGTAGTTGTCCATATACATTCCGACGGTCGGCGCGTATCTGCCGAGACGGGAGAGGTCTTTTACCATTACGGTCGTGACGTAGCCCGCCTCGATGTCGTCCAGCATCTGCTGAAAGCCGGGACGGTCGAAGTTCGTGCCGGTATAGCCGTCGTCAACATAGCAGCGAGTGTTTTTCAGCCCGTATTCCTTTGCCTTCTTTTCGAGCAAACGTTTTTGATTATTGATCGAATTACTCTCGACCTCCGCGCCGTCGTCGCGCGACAGACGGCAGTAGAGCGCGGTCGTTCCTACGATCTTATTCAGTTTTGTTTTCGACTGCATGAGTCCTCCTTTCCGGCAGCCGAACATACATATTCATCGTTAATTGTAGCTGAGTCCATATCCGCTGTCAAATCTGCGAAATCCCCGCCGACAAAGCTTTTCATTCTGTCTGTGATAGTCAGTTTTTCCGTATCTGTCGGTTTGGCGAAGTGGGACGTAACGATATACGTCACGTCCCCGATCTTGTACTCATGCTCGACGGCGCCGAGTCCGATGATCCAATTTCCCATATCCGTCACCTCGCACCCTGATCGCGGTTACGCTCAAGATATTTCTTGTAGTAATCGACGGCGGAGTAGAGATACTTGATAAAATCTTCGTCCGTCATATTTTTGCCGATGCGCTTGCGGAGTTCGTCAGCGGGAATCTTGACTTTTTCGATCTGGTTCGGTTTTTGCTCGTCCATGATCGCCTTGACGTCTTCGTAGCTGATCTCGCCTTCGGCGGCTTTCTCGCGGATGCGCCGCGTCTGTGCATGGGACGGAAAAACCTCGCCTCCGCTTTCGTCGATGCGGTCAACAATATCGCGCTGGACTTCCTCGTCAAGATACGACATCTCGACTGCCGGACGCATCCCGATTTTACCGTCATCCACATACTGCAAGAGCTCGGGTACAAGGTAGGTCAGACGGATATAGCGGGAAATCTGACGGGCGCTGTCATTGCTGTTTTCAGCCAGTTTTTCGTCGGTGCGATTATCGCGTGACTTCGCGCCCAGTGGGCGCGAAGTTGAATCAACGTTTTCTGTCTGCTCCAAATCCGTCCGTTTGCCCTGTCTGCTCATCGCGTCCATCTTCATCTTGTACGCCTTCGCCTTTTCCGACGGCAGTAATTCGGTGCGCTGACAGTTGGAATCGACCATCATAACCGTGGCGGCGTCGCGGTCGATAAAGTGTACGGTGCACGGCACTTTCTTCAAGCCGAGCTTCTGCGCGGCGAAGAAGCGACGATGCCCGGATATTATCTCATACTTGCCGTCCTCGCCTTCCAACGGACGGACGAGCAGCGGACTCAGAATACCGTGTTCTTTGATACTGTCGGTCAATTCGGTCATGCTCTCGTTTTCGATCACCTTGTAGGGATGATCCCTGAACGGGACTAAATCTTCGAGCTTGATGATAAGAGATTTCGCTTTTACTGCGGTTTCGTGTTTTGCCTCAACAACGGTGTCGGTTTTGTCATTCATAATAACGTCGGTTTCTTTTTCGGTTTTCTTCATGACGGAAAACCCTCCTTTTTTATTTATTTCGCTGTTGTAGCAAAGTCGTTTCAAGCAGTGATGAACGGTCAACAGCCGCCCGTGTGTTTTTTTGGGGTACAACTTCATCGTGAGACCGTCTTTTCGGTCTCTCTTGCGTCTTTCATCTTGAAGCCTTTTGCGTGTTCATAGGGGTCGAGCCCGCGCTGTACGTTCTGCTCTGCGCGGAGCAGTTCGCGGACTTTGGGAACGTCGTTTAAAATCGTCTGTGCGGTATCCTTTTGAAAACGGAGCCGCGTAAGATATTCGGTGCATTTGTCGCGTTTTTGCTTGTACTCGGCGATCAATTTTGTATCGGTCGCGTTGCGGAGCTTATTACGCCAGTGCTCACGGATCTTTTTCATATCAATGATGTCAAACTCCCGCTGCGCGATATAGTCCCGTATCTCGTCCGCCGTTTTGAACTTTGCTTCCGACATCAAAAGCATTTGGTTCGTCCGTCTATCCAAAAACCGTTCCGCTTCTTTCATTTCCGGCGACTTCGGTTTCATCCGGACGGCGACGACGTATTCCGGAACTGTCGCTTGGTCCCGCAGAAGTTCATACGCGAGTTTTACCGTCTCAACCGTAATGTCAAGAAGCAGAACGAACAGCGTCAGATATATCTCCACGAGATTTGAACTGCCGAAATCCGCGTAGTAGAACTTCTTGCGGTATTCGTACTCCTTGCCGGGCGGATGTGCGACGATCCATTCCCGCGTGTACGGATCCATATATCTGTCGTATTTCCGCCTTGTGTTTTCAAAGTCGTAATCGTAGTTTTCATAGTAACGGGCTTCGATCGCGGGTCTGTCGTACTGCTCGCCGAGATGATACAGACGCATGGGTTTCTTTGCGTTGACTGAGCGGATCGTACCGTGCCTGTGCCCGAAAGGCATTGAGACGATATATCCCTGAGATTTCATCACGTCGACAAAGCTGTTGTGATCCCAGCTCATCGTCAGCGCCTTATCTATCGCCTCGCGCATCAGATTGTACTTGGTCGGCTCTCCGTTCTTTTCCGCGATATAGATCGGGCGGGGTATTCTCTTTTTTCTTGGGTGCTGTATGACCGTCAAACCCTCCCTGGCGCACATCTCGTCGGAGAGATTTCTCATCCGGTAATACTCCCGCTTGCAGCAGTCGTATTTCTTTCCGTCCCACATTCCCACGGCGTTGAGAACGAAGTGGTTGTGAAACGTACCCGTATTGAAATGGGTGGCGACGAGGACCTGGTATTTATCGCCCCACATCTTTCGGGCAAGCTCCACGCCGAGCCGGTGGCATTGCTCCGGCGTGACCTCTCCGGTCTTGAAGCTCTGGTAGGCATGGTATGCGACGTTCTTGCCGCCGCTCTTGCCAAATCGCTCCTGCACGTCCCGCATTTCTTCAAACGCGGTTTCCACTTTGCAGTTGACACCGGTGACGGCGTAGAACCGTTCGCCTTCCGACATCACCTTATCCTCGTTGGAAGCGTATTTGACGACGTGCTCCAGATCGGTAAACTTCGTCTTTTCGGGGTTGTTGCAATAGTCGATCACACGGGAGATACTATCCGTTACCGGCCAGATCTTCGTCACCGCCATCGTCGTCGACCTCCTTTCCGTGATAAAGATCCAGCAATATCTCCTGCACCGATTTCAGTGCCGCTGTAAATTCTTCCGTCCCTTTGTACTGCTCAAGTTTTTGCACAATAACACCGACTTTTCGGTACGCAATCTGCAATCCCTCGCGCGGCATTTCGTTGACCGGCTTGTCCAAAGCGCAGTTTCGGATATAGTCCGCGTCTGTCATCCCGCATCGTTTCGCCTTACGGTGTATCTTTTCTTTTTCCGTCTTTGTCGCTCTGAAATTGATCTGCTGTTTTCTTTCCCTCATGGTGTTTCACCTCCTCTCCACGGGGTCATAGGGGCAGCGCCCCTGAGCGCCTTCGGCGCGTCCGGTTTTGTGGCTATACAAAACCTATGCTCGCTATCCTTACGGATAAGATAGCCGCGTATAGCCGTCCTCTTTCGGGCTTCGTTCTTCACGGAAAGCCGCCCGCGCTTTTCGCTGCCGTGTTGGATCATATACACCAACTCCTTTCTCGGCTCCCGTTCAGGTGGGAGCAGTATTCGTTTTGATAACCGCTTCTGCAAAGGTGGGCGCAATATTCATAAATGCGTATTTCTGAAAAGTGGGGGCAGTTATCATAAATTGAGTTTTGTACTTTTTCCGGGTGACGCTCGTGGCGGCGGTGACGGCAATTTGGGTATATATCTCTTTACCCGTCACACCTGTCACTGCCGTCACCTTTTTGAAAATGTGGGTGCAGTATATTAAAATCCATTTGCCGTTTTTCCGAACGCAGTTCCTGCCCGAGTTTTTCTCCGGCGGCGCTTTGCTCGCTCCCGCGCATAGAGGTCTTGGCAAAGTCGTATCACCGTTCGACGGTCATTCAGTTGTGCGAGAAAGAAAGTTTTCTCTTTCTCCCTCACATAAAGAACAATGCGAAAAACGCAAAATGTTCCTGACTTTTGAAAAAATTACAAAAATCTTTTCGGGCAAAGAAAAAGCCCGGAGATTTTTCTCCGGGTGATTCAGTAAAATGATTTATTGTTCTAATGTACGAAAAGTGTTATCGGTCACTGTTTTCCGTATCTCCTGCATTCGGAGACTTTTACAAGTCCTGCGGTTTCACAGGCTTTTACACCGAGCGGCGAATCGTCGTCTTTTGCTCCGGCGCTGCCGATACGGGCGTTGTCGCCTAAGCACATTCCGATCGCATACCGCCATATTTCGTTTGCCTTCCGTTCGGTATCAGTCTTATCGAGAATGAAGATCGCTCCGATATCGTATTTTCTAAAGTCGCGTATCACGTCGAGAGTCGGCATTGCCAGTGCGGCAATCGCGCCGTCTTCGAACAGACCCACCGGGCGCAATCCGATATTTCCTTTACGTTCAAACGAGATCTGTATCGCACGCACGTGGCATTCCGAGCACCCGCCGCGCTCCATGAATTGCCTGATCGACGGCAAATCGTCCGCGTTGAGTTCGCGAATGAATTCAAGATCCGCAAATTCGGGCGCCTCGCCGCGATACAGCATATCGTATGAGATTTTGCACGTCAATCCCGCTTTTGCCGCAGCAGCGTCAAACGATTCCCAGATCGTACCGCAATCGACATGGATCGTAAATTTGAAATTATCGTTTTTGGAAAGCAGTTCGAGATACCGCACCGCCGACGCTTCATCCACACATACAAGATCGATTATCGGTTCGGCGTCGTTGTAATCTGAAACGTAGATAAAGCTGTTCGGATCACGGGAATCGTCGAGCGTGAAGACCGCTGTTTCGGCAACCGTCAGGCCGACGAGGTCCTCGCCGTATTTGACGGGATCGTGCGTGAACAGGAAGTCCAGCGCGATCTCGCGGTCGACGGGCTTTAGTTCCGGAAACTCTTTGCCAAACCTGCTGAGCGATATCTTTGATGAAAGATCGTGCCATGTCACCGCTTTGTCGGAATATTTGTCGCGGTAATCGCTTGGGGAAAGTCCGTAAAAGCTTTTGAACGCCCTTGAAAAACTTTCCGGGCTTTGGTAGCCGAACTCAAGCGCAATGTTTAGCACGGTCTTTTCGGTGCGCCTTAATTCCAGCGCGCAACGCGTCAGTTTGTAAACGCGTGAATATTCGACGGGGCTGTATCCGGTATGCTTTTGAAACAGCGCGTCAAAATAAGTCAGCGAAAACCCAGCGTTGGATGCGATGCTATCCAGCGACAAATTGTCCTTCGGGTTGCCTTGAATGTACTTTATGGCTTTTGTGATGAGTTCTTTGTTTTCCATAACAGTATCATCTCCTTTCTGCCGCTATTATAACATATTGTTTTCATTCTGTCCTTGCAGGGATTATGGAATTATTATAGCATAACGGCGCCGGTTTTTAAGCCGACGCCGCATTCTAACTTGTATTATTTTTTCTGCTTTTCTTTCTGCATTGCCTCTACGTTTCCGCAAAATTCATCGTATTTTTCGCGCATTGCTTTCAGTCTTTTCGTTACCGAGCTGTGCGATTTGTAACCAAGCCGCTGTGCGATCTCCGCCTGCGTGTAACCCTGCTCGCGCATATAGTAGATCTCGCGGTCGATACTGTTCAGCGTATTGGCAAAGGCGTCGCGGATCTCTTCATACTCCTTTTGCGTATGCGCGTCCGCGCTTTCAAAGAAACTTTTTGCTCCCTCCAGCCCGGTCATTTCTTCTTCCGACAACTCGCTGAAAAGGAGAGGAGCGCCGAGCTTTGTTTTACAGTGCGTCCACTTATTATGGAAATTGATCAGATCGTAATTGCCTGGAAGCGATTTGTTGAAATCTTCGTGTGTCCGGATTTGTGCGGAAATATCGTAAACCTCCGGGACTTGCTGACCGAGCATGAGAACTTTTATGAATTCTTCGTTTAGGACTTCTACGATTTTTCCTAACACAAACTCAAATTCTTCCTGTGTTATTTCATCGCGTTTTCTGCCGAAATTTTTGCAGTATGCGTCAATTCCGGCGTCGATTTGACCTTCATACATGTCATAAAACTGCATGAAAATCTTGTCGAACTGTTCGGGGTCGAAGCATATTTCTACGATCTGTTCGATAAAATGATCCGCGTCGGCATTCTGCAAAAGTTTGACCGGATAGTCCCGCGTGAAGTTTTTCATCATTCGGTTGATGCCAAGCTCTTGCAGATTTTTCAGCCAGTATTGAGCGAATATGTACTTCGATTTTTTGTAAAGCTCCGCTTTATTTCCCGAATAATCCGGCTTATGATCGACCGACATCATCGCGGTGAAATCGTTGCTTTTGAAGAAATCCTGTATTTCTTTTATCTGCTCCGGCGTATAGCCGGAAGGCGGTCTTTGTTTTTTCTTTGCCATTTTGCTCTCTACATGGTTGTTTTGTGTACTCATATACGATTATTGTAGCATACGAAGAAAACAATTTCAAGAGGAAAAGATATATGTTTTCCCAATTGTCGCCATATACCGACAATTAAGTTGTTATTGACGATAATGACGTCTTTATTCGGTTTAGCTCTTGAAAAAGCGGAAGTTACGTGCTATAATCAGGTTTGTCAAAAATCACCGCAATGAAAGGAATTTATATATGAAATACTCGCATTTTAATATGACTTTTAGAACGATTTCCATTCTCCTCTGTTTTGTCATGCTTTTCGTGTTCATGCCGCAGTCTATACTGGCAGAAGCTGGCGAACTGCTCGGCGGCGACGATCCGGAAGCTGCGATTGAAGAGCAGAAGTCCGAGCCGGCGTACGTGCTCGGTGAGATGATCGATGACAGATCTTCAAATACAAAGACTTTCAGAATGTCCGACGGTAGTTTTGTGCTTGCCGATTACGACAAACCTGTCCATTTTGAAGATGCTGACGGCAAATGGACCGATTACGATAATACCCTTAAATACATAGAAGACGACGGATTCGTCGGCTATGAGAACACTGCATCCGACGTCTTGATGAGATTTTCCGAATCGATCAGTGACAAATGGCTTGTCAGCTTGCAGTCCGGCAAATATGCGATCGGTATGCAGCTGAAAGACGCCGTTTCGGGCGGTAAGACCGAAATCACCAATACTGCCGAAGCTCCCGAAGGAAACGATATAGATTCCGCCACGACGCTTACCAAATATTCTTCCGGCGTCAAGTATGAGGATATACTTGCGGATACGGATATTCAGTACGTTCTCAACGGCGGAAACCTTAAAGAGAACATAATCGTCAAAGAAAGAACGGGCGAATACGTATATACCTTTAACCTCGCGCTTGAAGGTCTTGCCGCCGCGCTTGCCGAAGACGGAAGCGTGCTGCTCAACGACGACGAGACGGGCGAGGCTGTTTTCGTCATTCCCGCGGGATATATGTACGACGCCAACTATGAATGCTCGGATAACGTGTATTATTCCATAGAAGAAAAAGACGGCGTTCTGACGCTGACCGTCATCGCAGACGCCGAATGGATGGAAGACGAAGAAAGAGCGTTCCCGGTTACGATAGATCCGACGTTTGAAGCGGCGTCCACAGGGCTGGACACTCTTGATACGTACGTTTCTCAAGCAAACCCTTCAACAAACTATTATCTTTCGCAGACTATGCCGGCTGGGTATCAGAACGGTTCCGCCAACGAAGTGCTTATTAAAGCCAAGCATTTGAACGAAATCCCAAAATCTGCCGTCGTGATAAATTCTTACATCAATTTCCGTGTTTCTTCTGTTGCGGCGGGAAGCAGGACAGACGGTATCAACGCCATAATCAAGGCGTATCCCGTTACATCTTCCTGGACTTCGGATGCCGCAACGTGGAACAACAAACCGTCTTATTCGGGAGAAGCGTTGGACTATGTCGCTTTCTACAGCAACTCTTCTTACGGTGACGTTCAATATGATATAACGCGCATTGCCCGGGAATGGTACTCCGGCACCGCAAATAACGGTATAGTGCTGAAAGCCGGCGATAATACCGACGGTTACGTGGTATTCTACAGTTCGGATAACAACGTGAATGCGGATTACAAACCGAAACTCGTAATTGAATACCGCGACACTAAGGGCTTGGACGACCGCTGGACCTTTGCTGCGCAGTCCGCAGGAAGCGCAGGCGGCGGATACGTCAACGGCTTCAACGGCAATCTCGTGTTCGTTCACAACGATATGAACACCAAGGGCGGGATACTGCCCGTCGCGGTAAGCCACGTATTTAACGCCGCAAAAGCGAACGAAGAGTTTTCTTCCGCTATGCCTGTCGGCAAGGGATGGAAACTTTCCGTTCAGGAAACAATTAGTTCCACAACAATCGGAAATACCACGTGGTATATTTTCAACGATTCCGACGGGACCGATTTGTACTTCTACTATGACTCCATCGCGGGCAATTATATCAGCGAAGACGGGCTCGGATTGACTCTTACCTTCGGCAGCGGCGATAACAGATATACCCTGACCGATGATTACGGCAACAAAAAGAACTTCAATGCGTCGGGCAACATTTCCTCTATAGTCGACGTCAACGGAAACAAAAAACTGTTTAAGTATATTAGCGGTACGAGTAAACTCGAAAAAATACAATTTCAGGGCGCCGGTTCAAATACTGCGGCAGATCAATTAACCTTCGCTTATTACACCAACGGCGCCATAAAGACCATAACCGACGCCGTTGATACTGACGATTACGTAACATTTAAATACTCAAGCACGTATAACGGTGCGTATAATGATTCGGCAAGCTCCGGATATCTTCGCAGTATAACTTACAGCAAAGGCGGCGGATGCTATTACGCATATACTTCTGCGGGTAATATATCCGGCGCATACGATAACGATACCGATTGCGCGGTATATTACTCATATACCGCACATTCATATACAGGCGTGAACAACGCGACTGTAACAACGTATAAAGTATCGCAGGTAAGCGAATCCGGCTTTGACAACGATATAATCGATTGGCCGACCGGGCAGACGGTTCGCTTCACCTATGCGGATAAAAAGTTTACGGCTCGAACCAGCGGCACCGACGATACTATCGGAAACATTGACGATATACTCACAACGTATATCTTCGACAACGAGGGCAGAGAAATTTGCTCCTACAGCAGCGACGTTAACGATCAGTATGTATACGGCACTTCGTATAATAAATACACAACCACAGAGCAAGGTTCAAAAAAGAACAGCAAAATAACCGTCGACAGCGTAAAAGGCGCGAACAGCTTCAATTACGTCGTAAACGGCAATCTGGAATCGTTAAGCGGATGGACGAGCGGCGTTTCCGGAAACGGGTATTCTTCCGCGCTCTCGAGTGCGGACAGATTCCTCGGGACGTATTCGATGAAGTTCGCTTCCACCTCCGGCGGGACCGGTTACGCAAGACGTTACGCCACTGTCGAACTGCCTTCTAACGGAACTTATACACTGTCCGCGTACGTAAAAATCGATGAAAACTTCACCGCCTCGTCCGGCGGCGGAGCGTATATTGTTTTCGACGGCACCGAAAGCGAAAAGTTCACGGCGAAAACTAATACGAATATCCAAAACGGCTGGCGCAGGATAAGCGTTACAAAGACCTTTTCTACCGGAGGAAATAAAACGATTCAGCTGCGTCTGGCAAACGCCGCCGGAACGGTTTACTTCGACTGCGTTCAGGTGGAAAAGGGCGAAGCGCCTTCCGGATTCAACGCCGTACAGAACGGCCATATGGACCTGCAGAACTCCTGGAGCGGCGGAAGCACGTACGAGTTTGACAATTGGCGGCTCGAATACACAAAAAAAGTAGTCGGCAACCCGAACGCACATAACTACGCAAGCCAGACGGTAAAGCTTTCCGTGCCATCGGACACCACGCTGATGCTTTCCGGCTGGGGCAAAGCAGTTTCCGCGCCGACCGGTGAAGACGTCAATAATAAAACCCGCACGTTCCGTATAGTAGCGAACGTACACTATACCGACGGTTCGTGGGACGACCAACCCGCCGACTTCAACGCGGATTACACCGACTGGCAATACTCCGCTGCGGCGATCATTCCTGGTCTGGACGATAATAATAACCCGAAAGCCATCTCGTATATAATCATCTATTTGAGTTACGACTTTAATATCAACGAAGCGTTTTTCAGCGACGTGTGCCTTACCGTCGAGCCCGCGCAGACCTATAAATACGACGAAAACGGCCACGTTGAAAGCGCAAAGGACGCGCTCGGCAACACCACCGGCGCAACGTACAATAACGTGGATCTTACCGATCTGACCACGCCGGTCGGTCTGAACTATGAATATACATACGATTCCAAACATCGGTTGACTTCGGCAACGAAGAACTCAAACGGCAGCAGCCAGACGGTGACTTACGGCTACGATTCATACGGCAACACTACCTCCGCCGTCCTTTCGTCGCCGGATATAAGCAAGACGATTTCTTCATCCGCTTCCTATTCCTCCGACGGAAACTTTCTCGCTTCCGTAACGGATCAGCTCGGCGGAGTTACGGCCTATTCGCGTGATAACACGACCAAGCTGCTGAGCTATATCCAGAACGCGAACGGCAACCGCACGGCGTACGTCTACGATAACCGTTACCGCACGTCGAAGATATACAACGACAAAGACGGCGACGGCACGCCCGACAGCAACGAAGAATTCGTGCAGTACCTGTATTCTTCGATGAACAGACTGCAAAGCGTCAACACGGACACTTCGACCTATACGCTCGAATACGACGCTTTCGGCAACGTGTCCAAGATAAAGGCGGGCACTAATACTATTGCGACCTACACCTACGGTCCGTATAACGGCAAGCTCAAAAAGCTTACCTACGGAAACGGGTATTACGAGGAATACACCTACGACTATCTTGACAGGATAAAGCAAGTAAAGTATAATGGAGACAGCACAAAGACGTATACTTTAACATATTCCAACGACGGCAATATCTACAGCGCTGCCGATACCGTCGCGGGGATAAAGTATATATACGAGTACGATTCACTCGGGCGCCTGATCCGCGGGGAACAGAAAAAGACGAGCGACAACAGTACGTCAATGTCTCTTGAGAACCGGTTCGACGAATACGGAAGATCTTCGGGCGGGAGTTACGTTCTCGGAAACAAGACGCTTAATTACGACATAGAATACGAAGACGGTTCGGACCTTGTTTCTTATTACACCTTCCCGGACAACACCGTAAACAGTTATGTTTACGACGCATTTGATCGGCTGACTTATAAGAAGTACCACAACCTTGCGTATTATTCAGCTTATCAGTATTATTCTCCTTCCTCTGCTGCCACAAGCTCGCTGGTAAGCCTGCAGTACAACAGCTATTCCGGCGGCACGTCGAAATACGATTACACGTACGATATCCTCGGGAATATAACGGAGATATACGAAAACAACGTATTAAAGCTATCGTACGAGTATGATTCGTTAGGTCAGCTTGTGCGCGAGAATAACGCCTACGCTAACAAGACCTGGGTCTATACTTACGATCTTTCTGGCAACATTACGGCGAGGAAAGAATACGCCTACACCACCGGAACGCTGCCGGCGTCGTATACGCAGAAGATATATTCCTACTCCGCCGGAACGTGGGGCGACCTGCTTACGGCTTACGACGGAACGACGATAACCTACGACGCTATCGGTAATCCGATGAACTGGAGAAACGCGACTTCGCTTACGTGGGACGGCAGGAAGCTGACAAACCAGAGCATTTCGTCCACAAACTCGCTATCCTACGGTTACAATTCCGATGGTATTCGTGTAAGTAAGAGTTACGGCAGCTCCAGCGAGATGTTAAGCCGGTCGTACCAGTATATCCTTGACGGGACGAGAATCATTTACGAAAAACAGCAAACCGTGGCGCAATACGGCGGCTCGACAAACGAACTGTATTATTACTACGACGAATCGGGCGTGGCGGGATTTGAGCTTGACGGTACAAAGTATTACTACCTGAAAAACATCCAAGGCGACGTAATAAATATACTCAATTCGTCAGGGCAAGTCGTTGTTACTTATACTTACGACGCGTGGGGGAAAGTGCTTTCGATCACCGGCACCCTCGCAAGCTCGGTGGGGCAGATAAACCCGTTCAGATATCGCAGCTACTATTACGACCGCGAGACAGGATTCTATTACCTGCAGACAAGGTATTATGATCCGGAAGTGGGTAGGTTCTTGAATGCGGACGGCATTATCGGCGCAAACGGCGGCATACAGGGTTACAATATGTTTGCGTATTGTAATAATATGCCCGTTATGGCGAGTGATCCCAGTGGTGAATGGTGGCTTAGCGATGCTTGGGATTGGGTATGTGACAAGGTTGATAAAGTCGTGGATACGGTCGCTGTTGTGGTAGATACCGTAGTAACATTCGTCGATAACGTAATCGAGGATATATCCAAATTTGATTTTGACAATACCGACGGCGATAAAGTATTCGAAGCACATTACTTTTCGTTTTATAAAGGGCAATTGGTAATTCGTCACGAATTGCCGTTTGTAACTTCTTGGGCAATATGCGGAACAATATTTTTGAATCATGATTTAGACGATAATGAGAATAGAATGGATGATTTGAACCACGAATGGGGGCATACGCAGCAAGAAAAAGAGCTCGGCTTAATGTATATTCCTATGGTTGCAATTCCATCTGTAGGTTATAATATTGCTTCTCGCTTTGATGATGATCTCAAAGAGAATTATTACAATATGCCTTGGGAACGAAAAGCAGATTTATTTGGCGGGGTAAATAGAAGTGGGCATAAACCCGGTTCGGAAAAAATGGCCAATATATATCATGGAATCGGCGTTGGATTAAGTCATTTATTTGGATTATCCGGTCCCGGCTTGTGGTGAATAATATGAAAAAAACAATTTGCATATTACTGTTATTTTGTTTACTTTTCTTATCCTCCTGCGATCCGTTTTTGCCAACGTCCGAGGAATTAGCTTCCGGAAAAGTTGACGATATATATTCCGTGATGGCAGTTTCATTTATACCGGCGAGTATTGAACGTTATTTGGATACGTTCAAAACAGTTTCTGAAGATGAATACGGACGAAAACTTTTCATATATCACGGGGCACAAGGCGCAATAGGTTCTATCAGGGATTGGGTGTTTGTGAGCCAAGGCAGCGACGGGTATTATTCATATTATTACGAGGATGTATGCTGTCAGGCAATTACGCCGGAGCAATGTGAAGAGATAAAAGAAAACGGACCCGATTGTAGTTTTGTTTCTGGTTTGCTGTCCGTCAACGACTGGCAAAAGCCTGTCGATAAAACAAAATGCAGCAAAGTGAGAATTGCCAATCACTCTGGCAATTATTCTTTCGAAATCGCAAAGCTTTTTGAGTACGATCGCGAAAAAGATCATTACAACCGCGAAACGAATACATTTCACTATCTTATAGGTATATGCAGGGACGACGAGGATAATCAGCTTTATATGGTTGTTGAGACCACTGACGGAAAAATCGGTTTGTTGCAGGCATATATTGTAAAAGATGATAAAATAGCAGTATGGGCAGACATAAGTGTTGACGAAATGTTTTCAGAAATACATAATTTCAAAAAAGCAAACGGTTTTGGAAAAAGCAAAACATATACAATTATTGGCTACAATTCACACACACATCAATGGCTTGGTTAGTAAGAGTCAGTTTCAAAAAGTATGAGACATGAGACAGGGGACGGTTCTGTGTCTTAAACACATAGTTCCCGGTAAGAATAAAGCGCTATGTTAAAGGCAAAGAACATGTCACTGAATCCTACGTTTACGATTCGTTAGGTCAGCTTGTGCGCGAGAACAACGCCTACGCGAACAAAACGTGGGTTTATACTTACGATCTTTAGGGCAACATTACGGCGAGGAAAGAATACGCCTACACCACCGGAACGCTGCCGGCGTCGTATACGCAGAAGATATATTCCTACTCCACCGGCACTTGGGGCGATCTGCTGACGGTTTACGACGGTACGACGATAACCTACGACGCAATCGGCAACCCGACCAACTGGAGAAACGCGACTTCGCTTACGTGGAACGGAAGAACGCTGACAAATCAGAGTATTTCGTCCACAAACTCGCTATCCTACGGTTACAATTCCGATGGTATTCGTACGAATAAGCATTACAACAGTTCAAGTGATATGATCAGTCGCTCGTATCAGTATATCCTTGACGGGACGAGAATCATTTACGAGAAACAACAAACTGTAGCGCAGGGCGGCGGAGCAACTAATATACTTTATTATTACTACGACGAATCGGGCGTAGCGGGCTTTGAACTCGACGGAACAAAGTATTATTTCCTCAAGAACATCCAAGGCGACGTAGTAAACATACTCAATTCTTCCGGGCAGGTAGTTGTTACTTACACCTATGACGCGTGGGGGAAAGTGCTTTCGATAACCGGCACCCTCGCAAGCTCGGTGGGGCAGATAAACCCGTTCAGATACCGCAGTTACTATTACGATCGCGAGACAGGATTCTATTACCTGCAAACAAGGTATTATGATCCTGTTGTTGGTAGGTTCTTAAATTCGGACAGCATCATAGGAGCAAACGGCGGCATACAGGGTTACAATATGTTTGCGTATTGTGGTAATAATCCGGTGATTTATAATGACCCATTAGGATTGATGACCACCGCGATAGAGGTAGGCAACAAATACGGTTATGGATCGCCAGAGTATGTTTTAGCAGAACACTACGAAACGTATTATGCCAAAGACAATTTCGATGCTAGTCCAATAATAGAGGGGCTTTTAGTTAGATTTTCCGCTGAGGAAGTAATAAGAGCGGTTGAAAACATTAATTACCAAGTAACCCCCCAAATCCTTGAACAGTACAAGGACTTGGGAGGAACGTTACCCATTCCAATTAATGATGCTGTTATTACAAAGGCTGTTGGCGTAAGTGTTGCTATTGGCACACTTGAAATCAGCTGCGGGATTGCGGTAGATGATAGCGGCGACGCGTCAGGCTTTGCTACTGTCAGTTTTTCAAACGATTTCTCATTCGGTGTTAGCGCTTTTTATTCCACCACATATAATTCAAGCGTAAGCGGAATGTCTGGCCCCGGATCATCGGTTTCTGCCAGTTTTGAGGTGCCTATCGGGAAATATCGATATGGTTATTCTGCATCTACAGACGGTTCAAGCATTACAAGCACACACAAGGTTGGATTTTCTCTAGGAAAGCCCGAGCCTGAAATTAAGGTATCATGGTCCTATGAGTATACTATTATATTTGGAGGTAGAAGATAATGAAAAGAATAATAGCATTGTTTGCAGCCATATTTTTTATCATATTACTCATTTCCTGCTCTGTTCAAGAAGAGAATTCCGATGGTTCAGAAGCCGCTTCCGCCTTTGCCTCTGCTGAAAGCGTCGAGTTGGAAGCATCTCCCGAATCCGACGAATCAGAAGAATCATATACGGAAGAAAGCGACGTTGTATCATCGGACGAATCTGTTCCTGAAAAAACAGACCGCTATTATTTATCGAAATCCTTTGTTCATGATTTCGAAGGCGTTTTGACTAAAACCTCATATGTTTTTGGGTCTGACGGAACTCTTATTGGTGAATATAAATCCGGTGGAAACCAGCCATTCACAAGTATTGAGTATTATTACAGCAAAGAAGGACAACTTATAAAGAAAACCGTGATAGTCGTTGGAGCATATATTACGGAAACAACGTATGAATACGACGATAACAACAATCAAGTCCTCGAAGAGGTGCGCACTCGCTCAGCCCCCGGTGGTCCGGAGGTGAAAGAAACTGTGCGTAGAGCCGAAAAGACTTATGATGATGAAAACCGTTTTGTTTCTGCAAGTATATATCTCGACGAAAAACTTGAAATGACTTCACATGTCAGTTATAACGAAAAAAACGAAAGTATGAACGAGGAGGTATATATCGTTGATGAACAAGGAAACCCCGAATTGTTCGCTCGTGCGGAATCAGATGCTTCGGGAAGAGCATTGCGGTTGGAAAGCACGGAAAATACCGTAGAATATGAGTATGATGAATACAATAATAAAAAGGTTGTAAAAATAACACCTGCCAACGGCGAACCGTGCGAATACGTTTATGAAAATGAATATGACGAGCACGGCAACCTTGTAAAAGCGAACTGTGTCTGCAAAAAACGCGGGTTGGAATTCACCGATGAATATGAATATGAGAAAGAATACTGGTAACGTTTTCATAATTTATACATCGCAAAGAGCATAACACTAAGCCTAAGGAGCCGATTCACCCGAACCGGCTCCTTAGGGAAGCAAAATCACGTATAAGCCGTCGCGGGGATAAAGTATATATACGAGTACGATTCACTCGGGCGCCTTATCCGCGGGGAACAGAAAAAGACGAGCGACAACAGTACGTCAATGTCTCTCGAAAACCGGTTCGACGAATACGGCAGGTCTTCGGGCGGGAGTTACGTTCTCGGAAACAAGACGCTTAATTACGACATAGAATACGAAGACGGTTCGGACCTTGTTTCTTATTACACCTTCCCCGACAACACAGTAAACAGTTATTCTTACGACGCGTTCGACCGGCTTACGATGAAGAAGTATCATAATATCGCGTATTACTCACAGTACCGGTATTATGAACCGACGGGCACGGCTACAAGCTCGCTGGTAAGCCTGCAGTACAACAATTTTAATGGCGGAACGTCGAAATACGATTACACCTACGATATCCTCGGGAATATAACGTCTGTCAGTGAAAACAACGTATTAAAGCTTTCGTACGAATACGATTCGCTCGGGCAATTAGTGCGCGAGAACAACGCGTATGCGAACAAGACGTGGAAGTATTACTACGACAACGCGGGCAACATAACCATGCGGGACGAGTACGCGTATACCACCGGAACGCTGCCCTCTTCCCCTCAGAGCCTTGTCTTTTATGATTATTCCACCGGCACGTGGGGCGATATGCTCACGAGCTATGACGGAACGACGATCAGTTATGACGCGATAGGGAATCCGACGAACTGGCGCAATGCGCTTGGATTGATGTGGTCGGGCAGACAACTTACTTATATGTCGATAGACGGTCTTGATGAAGGGCTCGGCGCGTCGTATAACGCCGACGGCATACGCACGAAAAAGACCTATTGGGACGAAAACGCAAACCAGACCGTCCATGATTACGTTCTCGACGGAAGCAAAATAGTTAAAGAAACCGTGACCGGAAGCTCGTCATATACGATGTACTATTACTATGACGAATCGGGTGTGGCGGGGTTTGAACTTAACGGCGTAACGTATTATTACCTCAAGAACATTCAGGGCGACGTAATAAACATCCTCAATTCATCGGGGCAGATCGTTGTTACCTACACCTACGACGCATGGGGGAAGGTGCTGTCCGTTACCGGCTCGCTTGCCGGCACTGTAGGGTACATCAATCCGTTCAGATACCGCGGGTATTACTACGACCGCGAAACGGGATTCTACTACCTCCAGACGAGGTATTATGATCCGACGGTAGGACGGTTCTTGAATGCGGATGGATATGTTGGTGCTAATGGTGGTATTCAGGGTTACAATATGTTTGCGTATTGTAATAATATGCCCGTTATGGCGAGTGATCCCAGTGGTGAATGGTGGCTTTCTGATGCATTCGAGGCTGTAGGAAATTGGATTGGAGACCATGCAGAGCAGATCATTTCGACTGTTGCTACAGTTGCCGTAGCTGTCGTAACAGTTGCTGCTGTAGTTGTAACTGCCGGGGCGGCAGGGGCTGTTGTTGGCGGCATGGCAGCTGCTTATGGAGCGTCAACTGCGGCTGCGGCAGCTATTGGCACAGCTGTTGAACTGGGTGGATACGCTGTAGCATATGGAGTTGGAGCTTTTGCTACCAGCAATGTTTATGAGACCTGGACCGGCTCAAACCCTATTCGCGACAATGTTTTTAATGGTGACGAAACTGCATATGGAATAGCCGAAGCCGCTCTGATGGCAGCCGCAGGTGGATATGTTGATGTTGGTATGAGTGGAATGCCTCCGGCTTCAGAATGCTTTATTGCGGGTACGCTTGTGCTGACGGCTGATGGTTTAGTTCCTATTGAAAGTATCGAAGAAGGAGATATCGTCGTAGCAGAGAATCCGAAAACCGGCGAAAAAGATCAAAAACGAGTAGCACAAACATTTGTCAATGAAACACTGGAATTAGTTCATTTATTTGTTGAAAATGAGGAAATAGTTACTACTCCTACACATCCTTTCTGGGTCATAAACGCCGAGTGGTGCAGCGCCATTGAGATTCGCGCCGGAGACATACTGAAACTGGCGGATGGCACAAATGCCGCTGTTACCGCAACGAAATACGAAAAACTCGATACCCCCGTTAATGTCTATAATTTTGAAGTCGAAGATTTCCATACTTATTATGTTGGCGAACAGGCTGTGCTAGTACATAATAATTGCGAACATGATAAAGTTGCTAAAGATTTGGGATATAAAAAGACAAATCAGAGATCACATGGACAGGCAGTATATACAAATAAAAAGGCTCCAAGGGCACTGAGATATATTACATATGATATCAATTCACATAATAGAGGATATTGGAAAGGCGCAGATAGCGTAGAGCATTTGCAAAACAGAACTACCAGATCTGGCACCTATGACAAAGGTCTTAGGAGGATTGGCAAATGATATCATATCGAATAAGTAAATACAATCCACAGTATAGGGATTCAAACGGAGCATATAAGAAAAATGAATGGACATCTATTGATGACATAGGCGAGTTATTCCCCGATGGTATTTTGAGCGCAAATACGTATTACGAAACTGAAAATAAGTATGTTAATACTTTTAGAGAAATCCTTGAGTTCTTAAATATAGACGCGTTATATATAAGGGGTTTTGAAAAACATAAGAATTTTTCAAGAGCAAGTATTTATAAAAAGCATCGGATATTAAGTGTTGATGAAGCATGTGCGTTTTTGACGTTATGTTTACGTGAAAAGTGTTGGGGACGATTAAAGGCTAAGCGAGAAAAACAATTTTGCGCTTATGTTGGTTATGATTATTATCTACATATTGATATGATTGGGGATTTTTGCACAATTTCTAGTATTGCAACTAAAAATGGTTTATTCTGCGAAATGGTTTTATGACGGCGTATACACAGCTATACAACCGTCCCTCCGTCTGATTGCCGATGCACAATCCGACCATGACAAGCCTCGTTTTGTGCTGCAATGCAATCGAGAGGCCGGAAAACCGGTCTCTCGAAAAAGCTAATATCGCACCCTTTTACACTTTGCTTTCAAAGTTTACATAAGCATCGGTATTGAGCCCCCCTCATACGAAGATCACCTCATTCAACACAATTTCGTTTACACGATCGCGGATATTGTTCATAGCGCCTACCCACGCCATTTGATCGCGGCGTTTGAGTTCCTCGGTGACGCCTTCCTGTTTGGCAAGCTGTCTTACCAACTGAAAACACATCTCATCTGCTTGCTCGTCAACCTCTCGCAGATAAGAGTTCAACGTCCCGTTCATTCTCATAATGTTGACGGTTGTCGGGCTATTTTCCTTTAAGTACTGATAGTGCCGCCGTCCCCATATTCCTACTTCTTTCAAATTATCCTTCATAATGCAATTCCTCCTTTGCAACTTCATTATAGTGCATCCAGGCGGAAAACAAAAATGTGCGATTTCGCATAACAACGCGATAATATGTATGTTCAGCCCCGTAAATAACTATGAATTTTCAAGTCCGTTATCAATATTCGCACCATACAGAGAAGCCTCTTTTGTCTACCACGACAAAAGGGGTTTTTCTTGCGTTTTGGGCAAAAATCGGGCAGATATAGTCGAAATCGGGCTTTCAGACGGTAGATCAGCCGTCCGGAAGCCCGATTTTTTCATTTCAGGACGCGAAAACGGTCAAAAATGCTGGTGTACTTTTTGCGCTTCTTTGCTCTGTAAAGAACGCCAAAAAGGGACGGGGTGGGTGGATTTGAACTTGAAAGACCGCGTGGTTAAGCCGTTTTCTAAAAAGCAAGCGAAAGTGCAAACAGTCGGAAAAGTTGAATTGCAGCAGGTTCGAATCCCACTGGTTGCATTGTGACGGATTTGCATTAGTATGTTTTCATTCCGACAGCGCAAAATATCGGAATAAAAAATAGCGGAAAATTGTTATAAGTAGTTGATTTTATTCCGACAATGTGGTATAATACACAATGAATAGTAATATTGTAAGGGAGGAATCCCCAATGGAATATATCAAAGTAACGCAAGCTGCCAAGAAATGGGGCATCTCAACCCGTCGAGTAAGGGTATTGTGCGTAGAAGGTAAAATCCCCGGCGTCATCCGAAAAGGCAATTTATATATGATCCCGGTGAATGCACCGAAGCCGCTCGACGGACGCAAAACCCGTGCTGGTATGCTTGCAGAGATCGAAGCCAAACGTGAGCGTTTAAGTGAAATGCGTCCGCTGACACCCGGCGAAGTGAAACAGTTGCGGGAAGAATTCATGATCGAGTTTACCTACAACTCCAACGCCATTGAAGGCAATACGCTTACCCTGAAAGAAACAGCAATGGTGCTGGAAGGCGTTACCATCGATCAAAAACCACTGAAAGAACATCTTGAGGCGGTCGGTCACCGAGATGCGTTCCTATATGTTGAAGATATTGCGAAGCAAAAACTCCCTCTGAGCGAATATGTTATCAAAAGCATACACTCGCTCGTTCTGATGAATCAGCCGGAAGATAAGGGCATTTATCGCAGAATTCCGGTGCGGATCATGGGCGCGTATACGGAACCGGTACAGCCATATTTGATCGAGCCCAAAATCAACGAGCTGCTGACGGTCAATGAGGAACGCAAAGAAGGAATGAATCCGATAGAACGGATCGCTCGTTTCCATCTGGAATTTGAAGGGATCCATCCGTTTATTGACGGCAACGGCAGAACGGGGCGCCTGATCATGAATCTGGATCTGATCCGCGGCGGTTATCCGCCGATCAACGTGAAGTTCACGGATCGGAAGAAGTATTATGAGGCCTTTGACGTTTATTACCGAGACGGCGACGCTGGAGCAATGACCGATCTGATTGCGGGATATGTCAACGAGCGACTGGATGAGTATCTGAAGATATTATATGCGGAGGACTTGAAATGACTGATTTTAATAAAACAGATCTCTCTGAAGCCGATATCCGCACCAAGTATATTACGCCTGCCATTGTAAAAGCAGGTTGGAGTTCCTTTTCACAGATGCGGGAGGAATACCCCATCACAAAAGGGCGCATTATCGCTCGCGGCAAAACCTGCAAACGGGAGAAACCGTTAAAGGCGGATTACGTTCTCTTCTACAAGCCCAATAAGCCCATTGCGATTGTCGAGGCAAAAGACAACAATCACTCCATCGGCGACGGGATGCAACAGGCGCTCAATTATGCCAAAATGATGGACGTGCCGTTTGTTTTTTCCTCCAACGGCGACGGTTTTGTTTTTCATAATAAATTTATCACCGAAGGCGACGTTGAGGTAACACTGTCGTTGGATGAGTTTCCTTCGCCTGAAACGCTGTGGAAGATGTACCATGAACAGGCTCACGTTAATCCTACTCAGGACAAAATCATCGACGAGCCGTATTATTCGGACAATCCCGATAAACAGCCGCGTTATTATCAGATGAACGCCGTCAACAAAACAGTGGAAGCGATCGCCAACGGCGAAAACCGCGTTCTGCTCGTTATGGCGACCGGCACCGGCAAGACTTACACCGCATTCCAGATCATATGGCGCTTGTGGAAAGCGGGCATCAAAAAACGCATTTTGTTCCTTGCCGACCGCACAGCGCTGATCTCGCAGACATTCACCAACGATTTTGCGCCGTTCAAGGATAAAATGACGTGGGTAACGAAACAGAACTTCGATACCGCTCATGAGATCTATCTTGCGCTTTATCAAGGGTTGACGGGCGAAGACGAAGATGCAAACAGCTTGTTCCAGCAATTCAGCCCCGGTTTCTTTGATCTTGTCGTCGTAGATGAGTGCCACCGTGGCAGCGCAAAGGCGGACAGCCAGTGGCGTGAAGTGCTGGAATACTTCACCTCCGCTACACAGATCGGTCTGACAGCCACGCCAAAAGAAACAAATACGGTTTCCAACATCGATTATTTCGGCGAACCGATTTATACATATTCTCTGAAACAGGGCATCGACGACGGTTTTCTCGCACCGTATCGCGTGATCCGCGTGTTCTTCGACCGCGACATTGAGGGTTTTGTGCCTTATGACGGACAGCTTGACGATAACGGCGAGGTAATCGACAACCGTGTTTACAATACCACCGATTTTGATAGGAACCTCGTGCTGGAACGGCGCACCAAACTCGTTGCGAAAACAGTTTCCGATTATCTCAAAAAGCACGATTGTAGGATGGATAAAACCATCTTCTTCTGTGTGGATCAGGAACACGCCGACCGTATGCGCCGCGCACTGATCAACGAAAATGCCGATCTTTGCGCTGTGGACGACCGTTACGTTATGCGGATCACCGCCAACGATGAAGAAGGCGTCAAGCAACTCGACAATTTCCGTAATGTGGAGAGCCAGTATCCCGTGCTCGTTACGACTTCGAAACTTCTTTCCACCGGCGTTGACATTCAGACGGTTAAATACATAGTTCTGGATTCCAACATTCGTTCCATGACGGAGTTCAAACAGATCATCGGTCGCGGCACTCGTGTGCGCGAAGATCTCGGAAAACTTTACTTTACGATTTTCGATTTTCGCGATGTCACTCGCCTGTTCCATGATCCCGACTTTGATGGTCCTATCGAACAGCAAGATGATTTTGAACCGAATAAACCGGGTCCCGGGCCTGACGAGCCGCCGAAGGTCCCATCGAAAAATGGTGAAAAAAAGCCGAAATATGTGTTGGGCGATACGACCGTGACGGTGTCGCAAAAACACGTTCAGTATCTTGATAAAAACGGCAATCTCATTACGGAAAGCCTGATCGACTATACTAAACGAAACGTCCGCAGTCAGTACGCATCGCTGGATGATTTCCTTTCAGCATGGAACGATGCAGATAGAAAACAGGCAGTTGTAGATGAACTGGAAAAGCGCGGCGTGTTCTTCGATGATCTCTGTGATGAAATCGGGAAAGATCTTGACCCGTTCGATTTGATTCTACACATCGTGTTCGACCAGCCCCCACTGACACGAAAAGAACGCGCAGAACACGTTCGTAAACGCAATTATTTCACCAAGTACGGCGAAAAAGCTGCTGAGATCCTTGAAGCGCTTTTGACGAAATACGCCAGCAGCGGCTTGAACGATCTCGAAAACGTGGACGTGCTGAAGGTCGATCCTATAAAACAATACGGCACACAAGTTTATATTATCAATACCATCTTTGGCGGCATTGCAAAATACCGCGAGGCAATAAAAGAATTGGAAGCGGCAATTTATGCTGCATAATAGAAGGAGAATAGCGGATGACAAGTCAAGAATTTGATAATTCTTTTTGGACTCATTATATTATGCTTGAAAAAGAGTTTATGAGCACGGCGTCCTATGTAAGAATTGATCCGGAAAACTACAATACCTTCTCAAATACTTATGCAAAATTATTGCTTCAAATTGGGAGTGAGGTTGATGTTGTTGCAAAAGAGACTTGCAAACTGATTCGCCCACAGTTTCGTGGTGAGAAGATTTACCAATATTATAACGTGCTATCTTGTGAAACAGATTTTATTAACACAAAAGTTCCACTCCTTAATTACAATATCGTTCTTGAGCCATGGAAAGATATCTATCTGTGCCCAATTGATAATAACACCCATATCGTGTGGTGGATGGCTTACAATAAAGTTAAGCATGAAAGAACGGGCACGGTTGAAATAAATGGCGTTTCAAAAGAGAGTTATAAATTTGCAAACCTTAAGAACACGTTAAGCGCTTTGGGCGGGCTTTATCAACTTCTTTTGCATACTTACTATTTAGTGTTGAAAACCGAGGGCAAGGTCATAGATTCTCCTCTTCCGGGTTCTCGTCTGTTCAAAATAGAAGGAACCATCTGGAATAGTGTAAATTTTGCGTTTGATCACAAGTTCCATATTGACGATAACGGGTGTCTTATTTTAACAACTTCTACAATTCCGTATTAAGGAGAACTCACTATGGCAATGTCTGCATTGATAAAATCGTTGGAAGACATCATGCGCAAGGACGCCGGCTTGAACGGCGACGCGCAGTATATTGAGCAGATCACGTGGCTCTTGTTCCTGAAAGCTTTTGACGCAAAGGAGATGGAATGGGAATTCCGCCCCGATTATCACGGAGTGATCCCGGAGGGGCTGCGCTGGCGCGACTGGGCTGCGGATAAGGAAGGTATCACCGGCGACGCTTTGATTTCTTTTGTCGATACGCTTTTTGCAAAACTCAAAAAACTCGACACGTCCGACGGCGATATGAAAAAATACGTCGTCCGCAACGTGTTCGAGGACATCAACAACTATATGAAATCCGGCGTCTATCTGCGCCAACTCATCAATCGTATCAACGAAAAAGTGGATTTCATCGACGCGACGCAGAAGCATACCTTCAACGATTTGTATGAGGGCATGCTCAAAGACCTGCAAAGCGCCGGTCGCGCGGGTGAGTTTTATACGCCGCGCCCAGTCACCAATTTCATCGTGGAAAAGGTCGATCCCAAACTCGGCGAAACCGTGCTTGACCCCGCATGCGGAACGGGCGGCTTTCTCACCAGTACCATCGCGCACCTCGGCAGCGTAAAAACGACGGAAGAACTGGAAAAACTGCAAACAACGATCAACGGCTGGGAGAAAAAGCCGCTGCCGTATCTGCTTGCCATGACCAATCTCATTCTGCACGATATCGAAGTGCCGCGTATCCGCCACCAGAATTCCCTCAACCGTCCGCTGTCGGACTATTCCGCCAAAGACCGCGTGGACGTGATCGTCACCAACCCGCCCTTCGGCGGTGCGGAGGACGCGGCGGTCAAGCAGAATTTCCCTTCGGATATGCAGACCAGCGAAACAGCGGATCTGTTTATGGCGCTCATTATGAATTTGCTGAAAGATCGCGGGCGCTGCGGCGTGGTTCTGCCGGACGGCTTCATGTTCGGCGACGGCGTGAAGGCGACGATCAAAGAAAAGCTGCTCAAAGAATACGGCCTGCATACGATCATCCGTCTTCCGCAGGTGTTCAAACCCTACGCCAGCGTCAACACTAATTTGCTGTTCTTCCAGAAGGGCGTTACCAGCCGCGGCGTGTGGTTCTATCGGCTCGACTATCCGGAAGGCGTCAAGAGCTTCACCAAAACCAAGCCGATGCAGGATAAGCACTTTGACCCCGTGCGGAAATGGTGGGCGGATAAACAGCCCATCGTCGTGGACGGGTTTGACAAAGCGCGCTTTTATACCGCGGAAGAACTGCGCGATCTGAACTACGATTTCGACAAGTGCTGCCCCTTCCCGCACGAGGAAGAAGAAATTTTGGAGCCGAACGATCTGATCGCCCGTTATCAGGCGGAGCGCACCGAATTGAACACCAATATCGACCGTATTCTTGCCGACATTACGGCAAAACTGGGGGGCAACGCATGACAGCGCAGGATTTGAAAAACGCCATCCTTCAACTTGCCGTGCAAGGAAAACTGGTGCCGCAAAACCCGAACGACGAACCGGCGTCGGAGTTGCTAAAACGGATCGAAGTGGAAAAAGCCGCACTGATAAAGGCTGGCAGAATTAAGAAGTATAAAACACTAACTGCCCTTTCAGCGGATGATTTGCCGTTTGACATTCCCGAATCGTGGTGTTGGCTTAAGCTCGGAAGCATGTGTCAATTACTGGACGGGGAGAAGAAAAAAGGCATAAGCTACCCATATTTAGAAGCAAAATTTCTGCGTGGAAAAGCCGCTGCTACCATGAACAACGAGGGGAAATACGTAACAAAAGGGACACGATTGATTCTGGTCGATGGCGAGAACTCCGGAGAGGTCTTTTTTGCGACAGAGGACGGCTACATGGGAAGTACATTTAAGGTTCTTTTCTTCCCGCAAGAGTTGTTTGCTGGATATGTGTTGTATTTTTTACAGTTCAAGCAGTTGGCGTTTCGAAATAACAAAACGGGGTCTGCTATCCCACACCTAAACAAAGAACTGTTTTTTAACATGCCATTTCCCGTGCCTCCCCTTGCTGAACAGGAGCGCATCGTTGCAAAAATCGAAGAGCTGATGACGCTGGTGGAGGAATACGGAAAAGCGGAAGAGCGGTTGACCGTGCTGAACGCCGAGTTCCCGGACAAGCTCCGCAAATCTATTTTGCAGCAGGCGATCCAGGGCAAACTCACCGAGCGCGACCCCGCCGACGAGCCCGCCTCCGAACTTCTCAAACGCATCCGCGCCGAAAAAGAACGCCTCATCAAAGAGGGTAAGATCAAAAAGGATAGGCGAACGGAAGAATTAGGTGTTCCATCGGTAGAAGATATTACATTTGATATTCCAATTGGTTGGGAATGTGTTTATTTAGGAAGCATTCTAAATAAATTGACAGACGGAACGCATAAAACCCCGAAATATACAAATAGTGGTGTAAAATTTGTGTCTGTAAAAGATATGAGTAATGGAGTCCTTTCATTGGAAAAGACGAAGTATATCTCTGAAAAAGAACATAATGAATTATATTTAAGATGTGATCCTATGCGTGGAGATATGTTGCTTTCAAAAGTTGGGACTACTGGGGTACCTGCAATAGTTGACACAGACGAGCCGTTTAGTTTATTCGTAAGTGTAGCATTACTAAAATATAATCATAGTTGCATTAACGAACAGTTCTTCTATTATTTATTACAAAGTCCGTTAGTGCAAGAGCAAGCTGAATTCAATACACGCGGTGCAGGAAATAAAAATTGGGTATTAGATGCAATAGCTAAAACAATTATTGTTATCCCTCCTCTTGCCGAGCAACAGCGCATCGTTGACCGTGTAAACGAACTCCTCGCCGTGTGCGATAAATTGAAATGAGGTAAAAATTTGGCACATAAAAAAATAGAGACTATCATAAATGATAAGATTCATCCTTTTACACTTAATGAAAAAGGCAAAGCGGATCTGGCGCAAATCATTCGCAAGTATCCTTATGACTTGCTAGTAGAATGCATAGATATAGGCGTGGCAACGTATTTTCACTATGACGAAAATGGGAAGCTTATACAGGATTCCGTTCGGACTTTTTTAAACAAACTCGGCGGAATTGCATATAACAAATCCCGTTCACCAATTGATCAAGAAATCAATCATCTGAAAAATAAAGGTCAATCTATTTTCCGTTACTGGGATTCAAAAAAAGCAGATGAGTTGCTACACTTGTATGTTAAAGAATTAGCTTTGTATGGTTGGTCAGAGCAAATGATACTTGCGGATTTGCAAGGTGAATCATCACGTATGATGAATAATGCAAAAAATTGGTCAACATGGGTTGATATAATTGAGCATTGGATAAACGAAATAAAACATTGGAGCGACGAAGATACTGTTACTATTAGTCAATCGGGATCGGTGTTGCCAATCGAACTGTTTAATGGTCTTCCAAATAATGTTTGTACTTTATGCAAGCAAATAAACGCAAGTTATGAAAACAATCTTTATGATTGCGCGGCTGTAATGATGCGCCGGTTGTTAGAGGGATTACTAGTGCTATCATTTCAAAACGCAGGCATTGAATCTGAAATAACAGACAAAAGCGGAAAGCATCATATTTCTCTAGATAATATGATAAAAAACGCAGAACAGAATTCGGTGTTGGCACTTTCTGCGAACACAAAAAAGGATATGGCTTTATTTAAGGATTTGGGAAACTATTCTGCACACAAAATATGGTACAATTGCACACAGAGTGACTTGAGACCTCACATTTTGAAATACAGAGCCATTATTGAAGAGCTAATGTATAAATCCGGCACAAAAACGGTATCATGAGCAATTGTGTCGTTTTCACAGGTAAAACGGGGCATTACCCACTTTGCCTTTACGAACAACAATATCAGTTTATAATTAATCGTGCAATCGAAATCCTCGCCGTGTGCGATGAATTGAAATGAGGAAATTATGGATTATTCAACGCTTAATCGATTGAAGGACAAGCTGGAGCAGGCGACCAGTGCTGCTCAGGTGGCGAGTATTTCTGCCGAAATTGAAAAGGAAGAGCGCAGAATTCGAGAGGCAGAAGAACGAGAAGAACGCCAAAAAGAGGCATTGATTTCCAGTGTTGAATCACTTAGACATGTTTCGCAGTCGCTACCACTAAGGCAACAGGTGGAAGGTTTTATTGAACGCGGCAAAGTAATCATGAAAGAAGAATACCACCACATAACAGAACCCGGATTGGCGATGCCGGGTTATATCAGCGGCCCAAAATCCGATCAATGGTTCAGCGAGATTCACATATTCAATAGCCGACATTTTAAAAAACATCCGCTACATGATCAGATTGAAAAAGTGTGTAAAGTTCATAACAGATCATATTCCGCTTACGACGATATGATGGGATACTTAAAGGCTCTTGCTACGGACGATGCTTTTTGGAAAGAGATGGAACAAAAGGAGACTACAATGCTTCAGAATAATAGGGGCTCGATTGCTCAGATCATGTTAAAAGACATTGAGCGTTGCAAACAATACCTAGATAATCCGATACCACTCCAAATCACACGCGGCTTCTCGTCCTTTACAAAGGCAAGTGCCTGATCCACTTGAAATACGAATTCAAGCTTTGCGGTTGGGATGAAACTCCCGCAAGCAGGCTTTGTTACTACCGTGAACTGCGGGATATGAGCCGTGACCGCCTGAGTGAGCTGACCGGCGTCGCCGTAGGAGAACTGCAAAACTACGAGGCAGGTAAGCAGGACATCTATTACGCGGTCGCCGAAAAGCTTTCTGAAGCGCTTGATATCGACATATCGCTTCTGCTTGACGACTACACCGCGTTCCTGTCTCCCGGCTACGGAAACAGAATAAAAGCCATCCGAGAAACGACCGGTCTTTCTCAAAAAGCCTTTGCCGAAAGGCTCGGGATCAATCGCGGAACGGTGGCGATATGGGAGATCGAGCATCATCACCCATCCCGCAAAAACTATGAGATATTGAGAAAGGTGAAACCCAGAGGTGTTGTATGAACCAGACTGAAAAACGCCTGTATTTGATAAAAGAACTGCTCTCCGAGCAGTCGAGATATAAGGATATTGAGATCCCTACCGGAACGCAGGAACAAAAGGACTTGCTTCGTTCCCTGATGAACGTGCGGATGCCTGCACCGATCTCGGAAGAGTATATCAGAATTGAAAGTGAATATCTGAGAGCGGAGACTGAAGCGAAAGGGATAACGCGCCTGTCCGATCTCACACCTGTCGAGGACGACTTGTATTTATGGCAGGGCGACATAACAACGATTGAATGCGACGCTATCGTCAACGCCGCCAATTCTCAGATGCTCGGTTGTTTCCGACCTCTCCACAACTGCGAGGACAACTGTGTTCACAGCGCTGCGGGACTGCGCTTGCGCAATTTCTGCAACGACATTATGGAAAAGCAAGGTTATGAGGAGCCGACCGGTCAGGCGAAGATCACGCCCGCGTTTAACCTTCCGAGCAAATACGTCCTCCACACGGTCGGTCCGATAGTTAACGGCTCCTTGACGGATAAGCATTGTAAACTGCTTGCTTCCTGTTATACATCTTGCCTGAAACTCGCAGATGAAAACGATTGTGAAAGCATTGCTTTCTGCTGCATCTCCACCGGCGTATTCGGCTTTCCGCAGCTCGAAGCGGCGAAGATCGCTATTCAGACGGTTCGAGAATATAAGAAGCAGACCGGTAGCCATATCAAGGTCGTTTTCAACGTGTTCAAGGACGAGGATCTTGCTATCTACCGTGCAAATCTGGAATAGCATAGAGACACGATCCATTTTTCAGCAAGGTTTTCAACAAAAATCTGCGCTTTCCATCCGCACATTCGACGATTATCGCCTCCTCTGCTACAATGTGGGCAAAGGAGGCGATATGCTATGAAAGATGAATTTATCAGTAAAGTCGGAGTTTACGGTCAGATGCACTATCGGTATCTGAAAGAAGCAAGACCGTCGACAGTCAACGTGATGCGGATGAAAGGCACGCTGAGGTCGTATCTCGAAGAGGTCAACGCGGATGCAGAGGAAATGCTTGCCCGGCTTGAAACCGAAATGGCAAAGAACGAGGGCGTGACCGAAGCGCTCAAACGGCAGGATCAGATGGAATGGGTTGCGCGAAAGAACAACATCCGTGCTCGCGCGATGGAGATCGTACTGGCGGAGGTGATCTATGTATGACATTACTTGAAAACCTATGGTACGGCAACGTCGATCCGCACGAAACTTTTCTTGACGGAAACCGACAGTTCAAATCTCTGCTCGCGCTACTCGGGAAAAATCGAAACACGCTGGAAGAAACGTTGACCGATCTGCAAAAAGAAACGCTTGAAAAGTACGACGATGTCAACAACGAAATGCACTCGCTTGCCGAAGTCGAGGCGTTCTCCTACGGCTTCCGGCTCGGAGTTCAGCTGATGATCGAGGCAAAGGACAAGATATAATAAACCGATTTATAAAGACTGCCCCCACTTTTGAATGTGAGAGCTGTCTTTGAGACAAATCTTATAACGAGAACTAAGAAAGCCGGCGGTCACACATCGGCTTTCTTCTTGGTCGTATTCTTTTGCGTGAGTTTCAGCAGCTCTTTCAGCCAGTAACCGATCCAGGCAAACAGGACGATCATCGCGGCGTATTCGCCGAAGACGAGGATCAGCGGTTTGCCGAAATCGAAGAAAACGAACTGCGTCTGCAGGAACATATATTCGTACAGGCGGTTGGTTATGAACGCGTAAACGCCGAACCCGGCGATAGCCGTGAGGACGGCGGTGAGCGCGATAAACGTCGCTTTTTTCTTTTTCAGCCGACCGAACCACATATCGGCGTGGAGCCCCGCGTGGAAGCTCATCAGTGCAAAGCCCCAATAGGACAGAAGCAGATGCGCCGTGCGCGCGACAGCGGAAAGTCCTTCTGTCGGCAGGAAGGTATAAAGATGCTTTGACATCACGATCCCGCTGAGCGGCAGGAATATCATCACGACGAAAAGCAGCAGGTTGACGATTGTGTTCAGCACCCTCACGGGAGATTGCTTCCCTTTGAACGCCGCCGCCGTCGCTTTGCGGTTGAGAACGTGGTGTGCAATGAACAGCACGAGCATCGCGGTACCGACGATCTCGTGAAGCGTCTCGCCGACGAGCGAATACGCCATCAGCACCGGCAGAGCGGCGATCATAAGGATATCGAGGATGATTTTAACGGTTTTCTTTTTCATATCAGCGAACGGTCAGTCCCATCTCATACGCTTCCTTGAACGCCGGGCTGTCCTTGATCTCTCCGGGTTTGTAAACGCCGGTGCCGTAGACGACGCCCATTTCCTTCGCGCCATCCACGCAGTCGGCGTAACCCCGGAAGCACTCTATCGTGCGCTCCTGAGACTCGCGTTCGTCGTCGGCGCAGGTTACTATGTAATAAAACTCTTTGCCTTTGATTTCCGTCCAGCGTGCGACGGTGCGGTCGATAACCGCTTTGAGCTGCGCGTCGATCGAATAGAAATATACCGGGCTTGAAAGCACGATCACGTCGGCGTCGATCATTTTCTGCAGGATCTCCGCCATAGCATCCTTCTTGGCGCAGACGCCGCCGGATTTCCGGCAGTAGTAGCACGCGCTGCAATAGCCGATCTTTTTCTCGGCGATACGAATCTTTTCCACTTCGTTCCCGGCTTCCAACGCTCCGCGCATGAATTCATCGCAGAGCAGATCTGAGTTTCCGCCCTTTCGCGGACTGCCCGATAATATCAATACTTTTTTACTCATTTCATATTCCTTTCCCAAAACCGCACGGCATCGTTGATCCATCCTTCTGCGACCGTACCTGTTCCAAGCCCAAAGCCATGCGGAAGGCCGCTATAAGCGTGAAATTCCGTTGGAATTCCGTAGCTTTTCAGCGTGTTCAACCGGTTTTCCATCGTTCTGTAATTTGCGATACCGTCCGATGTTCCGCAGCAAGCGTAGGTCGGCGCATCATTTTTTGAAGTCTGACTGTGCCCGGTATACTGCATAATAACAGCTGCCGCCTGCGGGATATCCGATCTGCCCGTGTAATAAGCAAGCTCATCGGAGTTGCCGAGCGTAGCCGCCATCCTCGCACCGGCACTGCCGCCCCAAAGAGAATAACCGTTCATATCGATTTCAAGTTCCTCTGCATGATCGTACAGGAAAGACAACGCCCGCCCCAGGTCTTCCATCGCCGTTTCCCAACCGGGGCGGTAGATCAGCGCAAAAGCATTATAGCCTATTTTGGAAAGCTCCAGCGCGTGAGGAAAACTGTCGTGCATCGCACCGACGAAGGCAAATCCTCCTCCGGCGTTGACGACCGCGAATTTTGCACCGGGATCTCCTTTGAAGAAGAACAATCCGGTGTCTTTCTTTTCCGGGTCAGCCGCTTTTTCCGCGTCGGTGTAAATATCGTAAAATATCGTGTCGCCCGCCGCCGCGTGTGAGCTCATATAATTGACGATCTCGACGGTCTTGTCGGGATCAATATGATTGTACCAGGTGAGGGACAGATCGCCGAGAGTGTTCCCGCTGTAATAACCGGTATTCGCCGGAAAGATCAATCTGCCGAAATCGCCGAAAACGGGATCGCTTATCACGTCGTCTATCGCCGAATCCGCCGTGTATTTTACGGCAGTCGATGCGGACGCGGCAGGCTCAAAAGGGAAAAACAACGGCAGCGCGTTATATAAGTATTCCTGCACCGCATTAAAATCGTGGTAACCGCCGTCCTTCTGGTAAAAGACGTAGTGATCGGGCGTAAAGGTCTCTCTTGTCAGCATTTCGTCAGCCATATCTATTGATTGACTTTTTACCGTATCGTTCGTTCCTACGGCGTGATAGATGAAATATCCGCGCCTGTCAAGATCGTTGTTCTTTACAAGCTGTTCAATAAAATCGACGTTCTTTTCGATCTGGAAATCGCCGTAAGTGCCGTAATACCAACAAGAGCCGCTCATGGGCAGAAACCAGCGGATATAATCGTAATCGTAACAGAATTGAAGCCACGTCGTCACCGAGCCGAGCGAGAAGCCGCCGAACGCGCGGTGATCACGCGAGGCTTTCAGATCTGCTTCCGAGGTCGACTTCGCGTAGGTGTGATACATTCCCTCGACCGTCGGCATAAGGTTTTCCTCAAAATCGCGGTGGAACTGCCGGAATTCCTCAATGGATGACGAAAAATCTCTGTCGCTGTTTTCGTTGTAGAAGGTCGCAGAGACGATGATGATCGGTTTGATATCGCCTTTTTCTATCAGGATATCAAACATATTCTTCTGTGAAGCGTTATCAAAATATTCGCCCGCGCGACCTCCCCAGCCGTGCATAAGATAGAGGATATCGTACCTCGTTTCGGTGTCATTCTCATCATAGCCGTAAGGTGTGTAAACGTAGGCTGTCTTTGTGATCGCACCGCCGCCTCTGACGTAATCTTTTGAGTCGTAATCAAGGCGCGTGACGCTGCCTTGCTTTGCGGCGGCGTGCTTGTATTCCGACGGTACGGCAACGGTATCGCCGGTCTGCGGTATGTTTACGGTCATCGTGTTATCTTCTTCTCCGTTCTGCGTGTCTGTGACGGTCGTCTCCGCACCGGGGTCTTCCGTTATGCCCGTATCGCTTTGACACCCGGCGAGAGACGCTATCGCAAGTGTGAACGCAACGCCGGCGGCAAGTAATTTCTTCACTTTGGTCACCTCCTTGTGCTCATCGAATAACCAACCCATAATATCCTCTTCATGCGCGAAGGAAAGACCTCCCCCGTGCTGATCGCGTATACCGCGCTCGTTGAAATACGCCTGATCCCTCAGATCGAGCACTACGAGTTTTTCTATCTGTTCATCATTTAAGCCTTTCGCTTTGTACAGTGTGGCAAGCTTTTGATAGGTCTCTTTTACCGAAGACGAACCGTAATAACTGTCGTTTTCTCCCGTTGCGAGATATACCGGCGTCATCGCTTCGACCAGCGGTTCGAGTCTTCCGTCCCATTGCGACGAGCAGTGTAAAAATGCCGTGTAAAGCTCCGGCGCGATCTCCATAACGAGCGAACCGGTCTCGCCGCCGCCCGAATAGCCGTTAAGGTAAACCTTTTCCTTGTCGATGAGTTATTGTCGATAAGGACAAAATTGTATGTATCCGGCAGGGGAAGGAATTCTCCTGCCGTTTTGCCTGATTATCAGGCGGTTTGTTTGCGCTCTTTACGCAGAGCTTCCATTTCTTCCTCGGTGGGAACGTTGACGA
>JAFSNK010000025.1 GCA_017447445.1 Clostridia bacterium
AGGCAATGCAGAAAGAAAAACAAAAGAAATAATAAAACGTTGGATGCGGCGTCGGCTTAAAAACCGGCGCCGTTTTTCTTTTCCCCGGAGAAAAATCTCCGGGCTTTTTCTTTGCCCGAAAAAAATTTTGAAATATTTTTCGGAAGTCAGGAACAATTTGCGTTTCTCGAATTGTTCTTTATGTGAGGGCGAAAGAGAAATCTTTCGTTTCCGCACAACTGAATGACCGTCCGAACGGTGATACGACTTTGCCAAGACCTCTTGCGCGGGAGCGAGCGAAGCGACGCCGGAGAAAAACTCGGGCAGGAACTGCGTTCGGAAAAGCGGCAAATTTAATATACGAATAGTACGCCCACATTTTCAAAAACGGTGACGATGGTGACATGAGTGACGGGTAAAAAGAGATATACCGAGAACGTCACCGCCGTCACGAGCGTCACCTGAAAGTCCAAAACCCGCTATATAATAACTGCCCCCATTTTTACAGTTATGAATATTGCACCCACCTTCAGAGGGGCGGTTATCAAAATGAATACTGCTCCCACCTGAACGGGAGCAAAGAAAGGAGTTGGTGTATATGATCCAACACGGCAGCGAAAAGCGCGGGCGGCTTTCCGTGAAGAATGAAGCCCAAAAGAGAACGGCTATACGCGGCTATCTTATCCGTAAGGATAGCGAGCATAGGTTTTGTATAGCCACAAAACCGGATGCGCCGAAGGCGCTCAGGGGCGCTGCCCCTATGACCCCGTGGAGAGGAGGTGAAATGCCATGAGGGAAAGAAAACAGCAGATCAATTTCAGGACAACAAAGACGGAAAAAGACACGATCCACTGCAAGGCGAAACGCTGCGGAATGACCGACGCGGACTATATCCGCAACTGCGCGCTTGACAGAATGGTGATCGAAATGCCACGCGAAGGATTGATGACGGCGTACCGGAAGATCAGCGTTGTTGAGCAAAAGCTTGAAAGATTCAACGGCACCGAAGAGTTCACGACGGAGCTGAAATCGGCGCGGGAGATCCTGCTCGATCTGTATCGCGGAAAGGAGGTCGATGACGATGGCGGTGACGAAGATCTGGACGGTAACGGATAGTATCTCCCGTGTGATCGACTATTGCAACAACCCCGAAAAGACGAAGTTTACCGATCTGGAGCATGTCGTCAAGTACGCTTCCAACGAAGAAAAGGTCATGTCGGAAGGCGAACGGTTCTACGCCGTCACCGGCGTCAACTGCAAAGCAGAAACCGCGTTTGAAGAAATGCGGGACGTGCAGGAGCGATTCGGCAAAGCCGGCGGCAAGAACGTCGCATACCATGCCTACCAGAGCTTCAAGACCGGAGAGGTCACGCCGGAGCAATGCCACCGGCTCGGCGTGGAGCTTGCCCGAAAGATGTGGGGCGACAAATATCAGGTGTTGGTCGCCACCCATTTCAATACGGGTACGTTTCACAACCACTTCGTTCTCAATGCCGTCGGTATGTGGGACGGAAAGAAATACGACTGCTGCAAGCGAGAGTATTACCGTATGCGACGCCTCTCCGACGAGATGTGCTCCAGGGAGGGATTGACGGTTATTCAAAACCCGCACAAGAGGGCGCCGCGTCCGATCTATATCGCGGAGAAGAACGGAGAGCCGACCAAGTACAATCTGATGCGCGAGGCGATAGACAATGCGCTGACGATGAGCTGGGATCACAACAGCTTTGTTGACGTGATGAAATCGCAGGGATATATCGTCTCGATGCCGTTCGGGCACAAGCACGGTACGATCCGTTCTGTAAACGCAAAGAGGGTCATGCGCCTCTATCATCTGGGCGAAGCCTACGACAGACCGGCGATCGAGGCGCGGTTCTACGAAAACTACGATTACGATTTTGAAAACACAAGGCAGAGATACGACAAGTATATGGAACCCTACACGCGGGAATGGATCATCGCCCATCCGCCCGGCAAAGATTACGAATATCGCAAGAAGTTCTATTACACGGATTTCGGCAGCAGTAATCTCGTGGAGATCTATCTGACGCTCTTTGTTTTGTTGCTCGACCTTACCATTGAAGCCGTGAAACTGGCGTATGAGCTTCTGCGGGATCAGACGACAGTTCCCGAATACGTGCTCGCTGTTCGTATGATACCGAAGTCGCCGGAGATGAAAGAAGCGGAACGGTTTCTGGATCGTCGGACAAATCAAATGCTTCTGATGTCGCAAGCAAAGTTCAAAACGACGGACGAGATACGGGAGTATATCGCCCGGCGGGAGCTTGACATCGTAGATGTGAAAAAGATCCGTGAACACTGGCGCAACAAACTCCGCAACGCGAAAGAGCCGGAGCAGATCGCCGAGTACAAGCAAAAGCGCGACAAATGCACCGAGTATCTTGCTCGGCTTCGCTTTCAAAAGGACACAGCACAGACGATCTTAAATGACATTCCGAAAGTACGTGAACTCCTCCGCGCCGAGCAGAACGTTCAGCGCGGGCTTGACCCCTATGAACACGCAAAAGGCGTCAGAATGAAAGACGCAAAAGAGACCGAAAAGTCGATCTCACGATGACACTTGAATTACGAACAAAACGGTCGGCTGTTGACCGACAATATTATACAACTTTACCCCTCGAAAAACAACAGCAAAAATGTAAACAAAGAAATATTGGAAGGAGGATTTCCGTAATGAAGAAATCTGAAAAAGCGGTGAAAGAAGCCGCAAAGAAAACAGACGTCATTGTTTCTGACAATACCGACAACTTGAATAATACCACAACCGATACCACCGTTGAAACAAAAACAGAACCCGCTACGCAGAAATCTAAATCGCTCATTATCAAACTGGAAGACCTTGTGCCGTTCAAGGATCATCCGTATCAGGTACGCGAAGGCGCGGAGCTGGACGATCTGACCGAAAGCGTCGGCATTCACGGTATTATGAACCCTCTGCTCGTCCGTCCGCTTGAAGGCGAAGACGGAAAGTATGAGATCATCTCCGGGCACCGTCGCTTCTTCGCCGCGCAGAAGCTCGGCTTGAAGAAAGTGCCTTGCACTGTCCACTTTATCGACCGCGACGTTGCCACGGTGATGATGGTCGACTCCAACTGTCAGCGCACAGAACTGCTGCCGTCGGAGAAGGTGTGGGCATACAAGATGAAAATGGAAGCTATGAGCAGGCAGGGCAAGCGGACGGATTTGGAGCAGACGGAAACCTGCGATTCAACTTCGCGCCCACTGGGCGCGAAGTTGCGCGATAACCGCACTGATGAAAAACTGGCTGAAAACAGTGCTGACAGCGCCCGTCAGATTTCCCGCTATATCCGTCTCACCTACCTTGTCCCCGAACTGCTCCAGTACGTGGACGAGGGCAAGATCGGTATGCGCCCCGCCGTTGAGATGTCATATCTCGACGAAGAAATCCAACGCTGTATCGTTGACCGTATTGACGAAAGCGACGGTACGGTGTTCCCGTCCCACGCACAAACGCGGCGTATCCGCGAGAAAGCCGCCGAAGGTGAGATCAGTTATGATGACGTCAAGGCGATCATGGACGAGCAAAAACCCAATCAGGTCGAAAAGGTCAAAATTCCGACAGAAGAACTCAGGTCGCGTATCGGCAAGAGTATGACTGACGAGGCATTTATCAAATATCTCTACACCGCCGTCGATTACTACAAGAAGTATCTTGAGCGTCAACGCGATCAGGGAGCGAGGTGACGGATATGGCAAAAGAACTCGATCACAATAAGAAATACGTCATAATAGACGGGCATATGATAGAATTGTCTTTTTCTAAAAATCGTAACAATGAACTGTTCCCGAAAATAAAAGGAATATTGCTCGGGAATTCGGAGATTTGCGACAAAAAAGAATCTGAAGTAAAATACAAAAAATACAATGACAGAGGGGCGAGATAATTTTGGCTGAACAAAACAGAGTCTGCTGCCTGTACCGTGTTTCAACGGACAAGCAGGTCGATTACGACAACAATCACGAAGCGGATATCCCGATGCAGCGCAAGGCGTGCCGTAAATTCGCCGAGCAGATGGGATGGGAGATCGTTCACGAGGAGCAGGAGGACGGCGTTTCCGGTCATAAAGTCAGAGCGGAAAACAGAGATAAGATCCAAACGATAAAAGAACTCGCACGGAAAGGCAAGTTCGACATCCTGCTCGTCTTTATGTTCGACCGCATCGGACGTATTGCGGACGAAACGCCGTTCGTCGTGGAATGGTTCGTCAAGAACGGAATACAGGTATGGAGTACGCAGGAGGGCGAACAGCGTTTCGACAATCACATTGATAAACTGCTCAACTATATCCGTTTCTGGCAAGCCGACGGCGAAAGCGAAAAGACCTCAGTCCGTACCAAAACGAGCATGGGGCAATTGGTGGAAGAAGGACATTTCAAGGGCGGGTGTGCCGCATACGGTTACGATCTTGTAAAGACCGGGCGTTACAACAAGCGCAAACACGAAGTATATGATTTGAAGATCAACGAGAGCGAGGCGGCGGTAGTCCGGCTTATGTTCGACAAGTACACCAAAGAGGGCTTCGGCTCCTGGCGGATAGCGAATTATCTTAACGAAAACGGATACCGCAACCGCAGCGGCGGAAAATGGGTGCAGGCGAGCGTGAGGACGATACTTGGCAATCCCACCTATACCGGCGTACTGCGCTGCGGCGAATCGCGTTCCGGCGTCATACCCGAATTACAGATAATTTCGCAGGAGCAGTTCGACGCCGTGCAGGAGATATACAAAAGCCGGAAGAAAAACGACGCCCCCCGCGTTCCCTTGAACACGCGCGGACAGTCGCTTTTGGCGGGCAACGTCTTCTGCGGTCACTGCGGAGCGCGGCTCAATCTGACGACGAGCTGCAGAAGCCGCGGGAACAAGGACGGAGTCCCCGACACCGCGCCCCGTGTCCGTTATTCCTGCTATGGTAAAACGCGGAAGCGGACCGAGTGCGACGGGCAGACGGGCTACACTATGGCGAAACTCGACTATATAGTGGATAAACTGATAAAGCGGGTTTTCGCCAAGATGAAAGGAATACCGAAAAGCGCGGTCGTTTCGGCAAGGTACGAGAAAGAAGTTTCCGAAAAGAAAACACGCCTTTCGTCGCTCCGTTCCGAGCTCGCCGATTCGCAGCGTAAGCTCGACCTTCTGAAAGCCGAGATCGTGAAATGTCTTGAGGGGAAAAGCGATTTCACCAGCGAAACGCTTTCCGGGTTGATCGCCGAGAGTGAAAAAGACCTGAGCGAGCGTAAAGCCGCCGTCGCCGCCGCAGAGGAGGATATTCAGCGCGGTGAGGAAACGCGCAAGCGCATGAATGAGAGATACGATGAGCTTATCTTGTGGTCGGAGCTTTACGGCAGCGCGACGATAGAACAGAAAAAGATGATCGTGAACAGCATGATAGCGCGCATCGACGTTTTCAGCGGGTACGAGCTGAAAGTGGAGTTCGCGTTCGACATCCGGCAGTTCTTCGAGGGGCTGGATTTTGAAGTGAGCGCGTAGAGCATGAGGCTCGCCATAGACTAACAAAAAGTCGGAAGCAGAGTTTCATTCTGCTTCCGACTATGGTGGAGCGTATGGGATTCGAACCCATGACCCCAACACTGCCAGTGTTGTGCGCATCCCAGCTGCGCTAACGCCCCTTGTGGGATATTTAGTGGGGGGTGCGTGATTGGATGCCTTGGGCTCCCAGCTGCGCTAATTCCCCATAAGAGTATTTATTGGGGGTGTGTAATTGGATGCCTTGGGCTCCCAACTGCGCTAATGCCCCGTATCTTTATCGTTGTATATTTCCTTGTTTTACTGTGTTCCGGCTTGCGACTCTCGCGTTTTTGTTCGGCTCCGCTTTCGCTTTGCCGCAAAAACCCGGTCGCGGCGCATTGTCCGCCTCGCTGCTTCCGCCCCCGGCGGCGCTCGGCGTTCAACCCCAACTGCGCTAATGCCCCGTTGTGTTACGCGCCGGGGAGAAAGCCCTTTTCTCCCCGCCGCCCGATAATTATAACACATCGTTTTGCGTTTTTCAAGAAGAAATTTCGCAAAACGCGAAAAAATTTATTTTACCCCTGCGTTGAGGACGCCGCGGCTTCCTTTGCGTACACGTATTCGTAGGTAAGGTCGTCGGTCGGTTCGTCGTTATAGGTGTGCAGTTCGCCGTCTTTAAGCGTGCCGGTGTAGTCGATGGAAATGCCCATAAAGGTCTCTTTCATTGTGAATTTTTCGCCGTCGATAGTCCAGGTCATTTTGTAGGTGGCGCCGTCGCGGGTGGAGGTGCCGGTGCCGTCGGCGTTGAGCACGAGCTTTGCGCCCTCGTCGGTCTGCCATTCGGTATCGCCCACGAACTTGCAGTGCACGAGATCATAGGTCCCGGCGGCTTTCTCCTGCGGGGTGAGCTCCTTTTTGCCGCAGGCGCCCAGCGCGAGCAGCATAAGGGCGGCAAGCGTTATTACAAGCAGTTTTTTCATTTTTGATTTCTCCTTTTTCGGTTTTGTAAAATGATTATATCCCGTTTTTATCGTTTTGTCAACAGAATCCCGTGCAAAGGTATTTCGCCGCAGTCGGCGCCGAAGGATCGTAGGGCATAAGCAGGCAGGAATCCAGCCCGGCGTTGTTCCCCGCGAGCACGTCTATCTCCCGGTCGCCTATCATAACGCATTCGCCCTTTTCGCGCCCGTTACGGGCGACAAGCGCCAGAAGCGCGTCCGGCGCGGGCTTCCAGGGGAACCCGTCGTCCGCAAGCACGCGATCGGCAAACAAATCTTCCATCCCGGAGCTTCGCAGCAGCTCGAGCGCCGATCCGTCCCGGTGGGTATAAAGCCAGTTTTCGCCGCCGCGGCGGATGACTTCTTCGCAAAACTCCTTCGCGCCGGGGAACGGATGCGAAAAAAGCGGCTCCAGCTCCCTCCGGCGGACGTGGCATTTTTCATAGAACTCCGCGTCGAGCCCGTATTCGCGCGTTAAATACTCGTGCAGGACGCCGAACGACAGCCGCGCCTTTTCCTCCAGCGTTTCCGGCGGGACGTTTATCCGCGCGGCGGCAAGCGTTTCGCCGTAGGCGCGCACCGTTTCCGGGTAGGTGTCGTAAAGCGTGCCGTCGAAATCCCATATGAACACGCGGTATTTGTTTAACAGAGTCTGCATTTTTATCCTTCTCGGCATAGATCACACCTCGGCTTTTTCTTCGCTGACTATGTTGGTCGCCCAGCGTCCGGTGCGGAAGAACAGATAGCCGACGGCGCATTTAAGCAGGTTGAGCCCCTGAACGATTGCATACATCGGGATTATCGGGATATCCGTGAACCGCTGTATGATGAACGCCGCCGGGACGGTTACCGCCCAGACGAAGCCCGAATCGAAAATAAAGGTGATAAGCGCCTGCCCTCCGGAGCGCAGGGTAAAATAGGAAGCGTTGGCGAACGCCTCCAGCGGCATCGTGGCGGCGCAGACGAGCATTAACCCCGTCGCCAGCGTGCGTACCGAATCGGGCACGCTGTAAAAGCCCGGTATAACGCCCGAAAGCGCGGCGTAAACCCCCGCGACAACAAAGCTCAGCGCCACCGAAAAAGCGATGAGCTTGCGCGCGGAATCCTTTGCTTTTGCGGTCTCGCCCGCGCCCAGCATCTGCCCGAGTATTATGCCGATAGATATCCCGGCGGACATGAACGCCACCGAGAAAACGTTGAAAAACGTGATGTTTATGTTGTTCGCGGCGACAACGTCCAGCCCGCGCAGCGAATAGAAGCGGTTCACCGTAGCCATACCGCCCGCCCAAAGCGTTTCGTTCAGCATCAGCGGCAGCCCTTTCGACAGAACGCTGCGCACCAGCGGAAGCGGCACGCGAAGCGACCTGAACGCGCCGACGATGAACGGGTTCTTTTCGCGGTGGCGCAAAGTCCAGAACGCGACGATGAACAGCTCCGCGAAGCGCGAAACGACGGTTGCGACAGCCGCGCCGCGCACCCCCATTTCCGGCGCGCCGAAGTGCCCGAATATGAGCACGTAGTTAAGCGCGAGGTTTACGAACACGGCTATAATGCCCGCCGTCATCGGAAGCACGGTCTGCCCCGTCTCGCGAAGGGTCGAGGAAAAGCACTGCACCAGCGCGAACGGCAAAAGCGATATGAGCATTATGCGCATATAATCGTGCGCCGACTGCAGCGAAGCCCGGGCGACGGATTCGTCGCCCTCGCCGGAAAGGAACAGCATCGAAAGCTTGTCCCCCGCGAAGAAGAACAGTGCCGCCGCGCCCGCCGCGATGACCGCGCACAGTATGAGCTTGAACCGGAAGGTGTCGCGCAGGCCCTTTACGTTGCCGCTGCCGAAAAACTGCGCGCCGAAAATGCCGGCGCCGGAAACGGCTCCGAAACAGCAGAGCGCAAAGACGAAAATAAGCTGATTCGCCACCGAAACGCCCGTTACCTCCGGGTGTCCCACCCGCCCGACCATCAAGTTGTCGAGCATACTGACGAAATTGGTTATCCCGTTTTGCAGCAGTATGGGTACCATAAGCGCGAACACGCGCCTGTAAAAGCTTTTTGTCCCTATAAGTTTCATAAAAACGGATCGCGGCGCCCGCGTCGGGCGCGCCTTTATCGTTTGTTGTTTATTTAATGATTTTCGGCAGCTCCGTCATCCTAAGCATCGTGCAGCCGTAGGGGATGAAGGTGTATTTTTTCGCCTTTCCGAGCGCCTTGCGGTGCTTCGGCCAGCGGTCCGCAACGGTGGTGTATCCGCGCAGGAAGCCCCATTCCACGGGCGCGAGCCACGCCTCCGCCATAACCGGGGGAGCCGATTCCGAAAACGGCGTTTCGCCCACTTTGCCGAAGCTCATTTTTAATTCGTCCGAGGCGAAGCCGAACGCCCAGTCGCTCCCTGGCGCAAGCTCGTAATCGGCATAGGGCAGTTTGCGCTCCACGCCGTCTCGCACGAATTCGCAGGTCTTCCATTCCGCTTTTATAGGCAAACAGAGCACCAAAGGCCCGTATTCCGCGAAATACATCTTTTTCGGGCGGGGGGAGAGCCGCGGAGCAAATGAAAGCTCCAGAGTGAGCTCGGTCTTTCCGTTCCATTCGCGCTCGAGCTTTATAAAACTCCCGCGCACGGGCTTGCCGCAAAGCTTTGCTTTCGCCCCGGCGGGGACGCGTATTGCCAGTTCGAACCCGACCGGGCGTTTTGCGCTTACCGTGTAGGTCATCCTGCCGCCGAAGGGGTAATCCCCGGCGATCTCCACGCCGACGGGCACGCCGTTTATCTCGGTTTTAAGGGCGCAGGCGAGCGGCAGAGCCGCGACTATCCCTTTTTCGCTTCGCAGAAAGACGTTGTGCGCCAGCTTCGGCCAGCCCTGCCCGAAGTTCGCGGTGCAGCAGCCGAATTCCGGCTCCAGACCGAACATATTCGATTCCGAACCGTTAGTCATCCAGGGCGATTTGCCCGGCAGATGTACGCAGCCGATCTGGTTCGCCTGCTGGTCGTACTGGTGCGCCCACATATCCTCCGTGGTGGCGGCGGGCAGCGCGTTGAAGGCGACTCGTTCAAGCAGGTCCGCCCATTTCGCGTCGCCGGTAAGGGCGAAAAGCCGTTCGCAGGAATACATAAGCTCCACCACGGCGCAAAGCTCCGTCCCCGCCACGGGCGAAACCCCGGCAAGGCATTCGTCGCCGTTGATAAGCCCCACGGCGCTGCCGTTGTATTTATAGAGTATATCGTAGAGCCGCTGCGCCTCGTCCGCGTATTTTTCGCCGGAGAATCGAACGTATTCCGCCTCTGTTTTAAGCATCATCGAAAGGTTCACGATATGCGTGAATATCCGCCAGTGGAAGACCGGGGTTTTCCATTCCCCGGTATAATCGGCGTAGTCCGCGCCCTGTTCTTTTAAGAGCGCGGCGAGCCCGTCTTCCCATTCGCCGCCGAAGCGGTCTTTTATTATTCCGAGCGGGATAAGCGCTTCGAACCAGCGGAATTTGCCCCACTGGCGCAGCTTCGTCGTCCCCGCAAGCATCCTTTCGCGCAGGTTTTGCAGTGCGCGCGCGGCGCATTCCAGCGCGCGTTCGTCCCCGGCGTAAACGCCGTATTCGGCAAGCACCTTGCAAATAAGGAAAAGCGCCCACACGTCGTAATCCCCGCGCTTCTCGTCCGGGCAGGGGCAGATCCAGCCGTCCGGCTTCTGCCCGTCCATAATGGCGTTAAGATATCTTTTCGCCCGCGCGATCATATCTTCGTCGCGCAGTAAAAACGCCAGGGGAACGAAGCCGTCCAGCCAGTAGGGGACGCGCTCCCAGCCCTCCTTGTCGCCGCCTATCCAGGCGCTGTCGCGCACGTCGGGCCACATTTTGTCCAGATTCCCCGCAAGCCCGTCCGCCTGTATCCGCAGCTGCCGCGCAAGCCATCCTTTCGGGGTGATTTCGCCGTAGGAAAAGTTCTTATACATAAAAAACGCACCTGTCCCGTTTGAGGTTACGCTGTATTGTAACACAAAAACGGGACAAATGCAAACGTTTTTTGCGCGTATGTTACGGCGCCGCGCGCGTTAAAGCTTCTCCGCGGAGCGTATTATCCTTTTGCCTTTCCGCGAAGCGTGGGAAATCAGCTCCGCGTTGAAGGAATTGAACTCGCCCGAGGGGGCGCCGCAGTCTATTACGGCTTCCGCCGAATCTATAAGCGCCTTTGCCAGCGCGAGGTCTTCTTCCTTTGGGGCGGAATAAGGCGCGGTCCGCACGACCTTCTGCGCCAGCGGCAGCGCGACGGCAAGGTCGATATCGTTTCCGGGCAGGATCCCCGCCGCGAAAGGCACGCCCCGCTTCTGCAGCGCGCGGTAGAAGGGTATCCCGTATCCGGCGCCGCCGACGACGAAGTATTTTATTTCCCCGCGCGGGGCGGCGAGCTCGATACTGCCCAGAAGCGCGTTGAACGAGCCGCTTTCGATGTCGTAAAGCTCCTTAACCGTGCCGTCCGTAAATATCTCGCGCGGGGTGCCGTAGGCGGCGATCCTGTCGCCCTTCACGCAGACTATCTTATCGGAGACGCGCTCCGCGAGGTCGATCTCGTGCAGACTCATCACCACGGATATCCCGCCGTTTTTCGCCATATCGGCAAGTATGCCGAGCAGTTCTATCTTGTGCCGCAGGTCCAGAAACGAGGTCGGTTCGTCGAGCACGATCACCTCCGGCTCCTGGCAGATCGCGCGGGCGAGCAGGATGCGCTGGCGCTGTCCGTCGCTTATCCGCGAAATATCCTTCCCCGCGATATCCAGCGCGTTGACCTTTTCCATCGCGGAACGGACCGCCTCCCTGTCGCGCGGGGTGAGCGCGCCGAAGCCGCCGGTATAGGGGTAGCGCCCGGCGGAAACGAATTCGAAGCAGGTCATAAGCTCCGGGCGGACGCGCTCGGTAAGCACGACGGCAAGCTTTTTCGCCGTCTCCTTTCCGCCGAGAGCGCGCATATTCCTTCCGTCCAGATATACCGTGCCGGAAATGGCGGCGAGCTGCCGCGCTATGCTTTTGAGTATCGTCGATTTCCCGGCGCCGTTCGGACCGATGAGCGTTAATATCTCGCCCCTCGCGAGCGAAAGCGTTATATCGGAGATAAGCGGTACGCCGTTATATCCGACGGTGAGCGAATCGAGCCGCAGTTTTGCGGAAGCGTTGTTTTCAGTATTCATTCCCGCGCCTCCTCGAAAGCATCAGCCAGATAACTATCGGCGCGCCCACCGCGCTGGTAACGGTGCTTATGGAAAGCTCCGTCGGCGCGAAAAGCATACGCGCGGCGAAATCGCACAGCACGCAGAACACCGCCCCGCACATAAACGAGGCGGGGACCATCACAAGCGGCTTTCCGGTCTTCAACAGCATACGGCAGATATGCGGCACCGCTATCCCGACGAAGGATATGGGCCCCGCGAAAGCCGCCACGCAGGCGGAAAGCACCCCGGTGACGATTATAAGCCCTACGCGCAGCGCTTTTACGTTCACGCCCAGACTCTGCGCGTAGCCCTCGCCCAGAAGGTACGCCCCCATCGGCTTGGAAAGCAGGAAGGCGGCGACGAGCGCGGCGAATACGACCGCGGCGGAGATCTTCACGCTCTGCCAGGTCGCGCCGGAAAAGCTACCGAGCGACCAGTGCGTGAGGTTGACTATTTCGGAATCCTTTGCGAAGTTTATAAGGAAATCGGTCACCGCCGAGCAGATATAGCTTATCATAATGCCGATAACGAGCAGTACCGACATATTCTTTACCCGCCCGGTGAACAGAAGCACCAGCAAAAGCGAAAGCAGCGACCCGGCGAACGAGGCGACGACGGTCGCCGAAAGCGGCATTTTGCCGAATATCCCGGTAAGCGCTATCGTAGCGACCGCAAGGAACATCTTCGCGCCGGAAGAGATCCCCAGCACGAAAGGCCCCGCTATGGGATTGCGGAAAAAGGTCTGTATAAGGAACCCGGACAGCGCGAGCGCCCCGCCGAGCAGCGAAGCCAGCGCGAGCCGCGGCAGCCGTATCTTCCATATGACGTTATAGGCGACGCTGTTGCTGTCGTCCCCGGTGAAAACGATGTGCAGCACCTCTTTCGCCGTGGTCTGCACGCTGCCGACGCGCACGCTTACGAACACCGCGGCGGCGTAAAGCAGAATGAACGCCAGAAACACCGCGCAGCAGCGCGCGGCGTTTCGGTTATTCGCGGCGTTTTCCGTCTTCATCATTTAAGCTTGAAGAGGTAAGTCAGCTTATCGGTGCCTTCGTCGGCGTCGAGCATAAGGCGCATATCGTTTATCATGCTGCCGATGGTGTTCTGTATCTGGAAATAATCCGGCGTGGTGCACCATACGTTGCCGTTCTTTACCGCCTTCATATCCGAAAGTATCGCGGCGCGAGCGGTGAAATCCGCCAGCGTTTCCGGCTTGCCGCCGAGCGACCAGATATAGATTATATAGTCGGCGTCTTTCGCCTTGTCGTAGAACGCTTCCATCTCCATCTTGGCGGTGCCGACTTCGCCGGCTCCGACGTCCGCAAGCGCGTATTCGCCGCCCGCGATGGCGATCATTTTCGCCATATAGTCGTCCGCGTTGCGGGCGTAGAGCACGCCCTTGGAGGTGATGTAGAACATCGCGACGGTCTTTCCGGTCTTTTCGAGCTCGGAAAGTTCTTCGACGTATTTGTCCTGCGCGTTGAACACGGCTTCGGCTTCTTCTTCCTTATTGAATATCGCGCCGTAGAGCTTTGCCCATTCCACGCGGGCAAGCGGGTGATCCTCCTGCGCGGACTGGTCCAGCACTATCGAAACGCCGAGATTGGTAAGCTGTTCCTTCACGTCGTCGGTAAGCATGGTGGAGAAGAAGGCGAAAGTCGTTCCGGAGGCGGTGATCTTTTCGTAATCCGGCGCCTTGTAATCGCCGATATAGGTCATTTTACCGTCGGTGAGCGCCTTTTTCACTTCGTCGATATACCAGGAGCCGACGTCGTAGGTGGTGAGCGAGATCGCGTCGAGCGCGCCGATGGCGTTTATAAGCGAGGTCACGGGGGTGGAGGAAACGAGGATGTTGCTTACGGGCTGTTGAAGCACTATCGCGTTTTCGGGCTTTTCCTCCGGGACGCTCATCCCTTCGGGGACCACGAGTATCGCGGTGTCGTCAATAAGCTTTATAAGCTTGTAGCCGCCCTTGTAGTAATCCACGCCGAAGCATTTTGCGTATTTTAATTCCAGTGCGCGGTCGAAAACGAGCTTGCCGTCGTAGTCTTCCTCGGGCGCGCTTTCGGGGGCGCTTTCGGGGGCGCTTTCCGCGGACCTGCTTTCCGCGGGGGCGGACGAGGCGTTTTCGGTCTTGCCGCAGGCGGCAAACCCGCACGCGAGCATAAGAACGGCGAGTAAAAGGGCTGTGATGCGAAGTTTCATTTGAGATTCTCCTTTTTTATATAAATCTTTATTTGCCGGCAAAAAACAAAAGAGCGCAATCCAAACTCCGGGCGCGAAAACCGCCCGGGGCTTTGTTTGCACTCTTCTCACCAAAGAAATGTAAACCGGAAAACGGCAGTTACCTGACTAATGAGCCGCGAATACGCGCGCGCAAACGCCGAAAAACGGCGTTTCCCGATATGGCGACTCAAACACAGTAATGGTGGTTGTTTCGGATTTGAACCGAATCTAATTTAATCTACTCAGCTAACAACTTTTCAAACCGTATCCCGAATCGTATTCAGTTTTTCGTATTATAACACACCGCCGCGCGTTTGTCAAGCGGAATAACGACCGCTTCGCTTTCCCCGAAAATGCAAGCATTTTCGGGGGACCCCATTTAGCCCCACAAAACTTCGTTTTGCGGGGACCCCATATAACCCCAAAAGCGTAAACGCTTTCGGGGACCCGGGATAGCGCGCATTCCATCGCCGTCGAAAACGCTGCGCGTTTCCTCCTCCCCTCGATGCGCGGACTCGCGCAGCTCGTCTTAGGGAGTTTTTTCCGCGGGAGACCCACGGAAAAAACGGATTTTGATTTATATATTATCGGAAGAAAACGCCCCTCGGGGCGTTTTCAACCATAACTATTCACTATTCACTCTTCACTTTTCACTATTAACTATTAACCAATCAAAAAAGACTGCCCGAAAGCAGTCTTTTTTGAATCAACTCTTTATTTGCCTTCCGCGCCGGGAATTACATATGTCTTCAAAACGTGCCGTTTGATCATCGCGTATTCGCTCGCGTCGACCTTGCCGTTCTTGTTTATATCCGCGCGAAGGAGCTGTTCTTCGGAAAGCGTGAACGTTTTAAGGTAGGCGCGCTTGCACATCGCGTAGTCCGCCGCGTCGATCTTGCCGTTTCCGTTCACGTCGCCGGGGACGTAGACCGGCTCTTCCACCTTTATGGCGTAAGGCGCGATGGTGATGCGTTCGTTCTCGAAATCCACGCCGTAGAACGCTATCTTGTCGCCCACCTTGAAGGCCGCCGCGCGCTGGCGGTTCGGGTGCCCCGCGGTATAGGCGTCTCCGTGAACGGCAAGCAGGATCTCGTCGTCGCCAAGCGTAACGTCGGGCGCGACGCCGCCGCCGAACTTGTTAAGAGTGACTACGTAATATCCCGCCTCTTCGTCCCATTTAAGGAACACGTTCTGCGTGTATTTCGCGTTGACCGCGCCGTTGTTCTCTTTAAGGTTGCCGACTGTTTTGTTGAATATCGAGCAGTCGTTGGTGTAGATTATTTTGTTGAATCCGGTGATGTAGACCGCGTTTTCTACGGGTTTAACGGTCTTGCAGACTTCGAGTTCATCGAACCAGCCGAAGTTGCCGGAGGTGGTAACGGTGAAGCGGACGTAGCGCGCTTTTACGTCTTTGTCCAGCACGAGCTTTAATTCGTAGTTCTTCCAGGGCGAGTTTTCGTTGTAAACGGTGCTCTGCGAGCCCTTCATTTCGCCCGCCTTGGTGAAGCTTGCGCCGTCCTCGGAATATTCCACAAGCACGGACGTCGGATAGGTGATGCCCCAGTCGCCGCCGCCGGCATAGACCTTGAACGCGTCGGCGAGCTGAACTTCGCCGAGGTCGACGGTGAATACCGGCTTCTTGGAAGAGCCGGCTTCGTATGCGGAAAAGGCGGGAGAGGTTATCTCCGTCGATCCCTTTCTGCCGTCGGTAAGACGCACGCCGTCGTCGGTGATCGCCTCGACGTAAGTCGGGTTGCTGTAAGTCTGTCCCTGATCAACCGTGTATTTCGCGCCGATAGAAAGCGGGATCTCCTGCTCCCCGGTAAGCGCCAGCCAGTAGGCAAGCTCTTCCGTCGCGGCTTTCACCTGATCTCCGGTTGCCGCGGCGTCGCCGAACACGGCGCTGCCGTGGTCGTACGCTTCGCGGATCTTAATAAGCACTTCCTCGCTGTAATCATTGTAGGAAACGCCGGCGGCGTTGGCAAGCAGGTTCTGAAGCTCGTCCTTGCCGGAAGCCGCCTCGTTTATCTTCGCAAGCAGACTGCGAACGGTGGAGGTAACGGGAACGTCGGTCGTCGCAAGATAGTCCTCCGCTTCGGCGATCGCCTCCTGCACCGCCGCTTCAATAGATCCGGCGCCCTTAAGCTCCGCTATCCTCGCGGTGAGCGCGCCGGTAAGCTCTTCTTTCTGAACGCTGCTCTTCTTTACCACGAGTATGCAGTCGGAAACGGCGCGTATATATCCGTTTTCTTCTTCGTAATGCATAAGGTACCCGGGATTGCCGTCGCCCGCGTCCTTCGCGTACATGGCGGTACTGCCGCCGCCGTCCATACGGAAGACGTTGTTGCAGCCCATATCGATCATCGCTTTAGCGACATCGCGCAGGGTGACGCAGGCGGAATTGCCGGTGCCGTATTTGCCGCTGCCGGTGTAATCGGTGGTGAAGAACACCCAGGTCCCGTCCGGTCTGGTGCCCAGCGCCGTCCAACGCGCCTGCAGAGTCACGGAGTGGGTGCCGATAGACTTGTCTATCTGAGTGCGGTCCACGCCGTCTTTTACCAGCCAGCCCACGTTCGCGATGGCGCTGTTGGCTTTTTCCATTACCGTGCGCGACGCTTCGACGGTTTCGGTAACGGTTATGTTTACGCTGTCGCCTTCTTTAAGGTCTTTAACGAATTTCGCGTTGGGGGAAGTCTCTTTAACGAATATAAGGAACTTGTCCGATTCGTCCTCGTAGCCTTCCGAGACCTTCTGTGCCTCGGTGCCGTTGACGACGCTTATTACTTCGCCCTTCATCGTCCTGCCGACCATAAGATCGGTGTGATCGACTTTTTTGCAGAGCACGTGGTAGCCCTTTACGTAGGGGTTCGTATCGGCGACGCTGCCGCAGCTCGTGTCGTAATAATAGAACCCGTTGCCCCAGTTGCCCGCTTTGGCCTCGGACGTTCCGCTCGTCTTGTTGACGTAGTAAAGCGAGCCGACTCCGGCGCCGTTTATGTAAAGCCCGAAATCAAGGCAGCTTGTTACCGCGTACGCCTTGCCGTCTTCGGTAAAGGCGATGACGTCCGCGGAGTCGCCCGCGTGGGAGGAGAACACCTTGCCGTTGGAAACGACCGAATGTACCAGCGTGCCGTCCGCCATCGAGAAGAACGAGCCGTTGATTATGCCCACGACGTCATAGCCGTATTTGTTTACCGCGGAGTTATAGTGTGAGGTAAGCCGCGTGGCGCTGCCCGCGTTGGAAATGAACGCCATGGGCATATAGCCGTCGGCGGGATCGAACTCCATCGCGACCGCGTCGACGGTGTTTCCGTTTTCGCCGCTGGTTATCGTGTATCTCTGGTAGGTGACGTCTTCGTTAATGCTGCCCTCGTCGCCCTTCTTGGTAAAAGCGTATACGTTTTCCGCCGAGACGAACACGGACATGCAGACCGTGAGCATCATCAGCACAAGCGCAAACGCGATTATGCGGTTGTGTTTCATTTTAATTCTCCTTTTCGGATATTTATTGATAGTATATTATACATAATAATTACGCGCGTGTCAATAGCGTAATTATGCAATTTATAGGAAAAATCCCCTTTGTGAAAACGGCACAATAAATAACGAAGAAAACGCCCGAGGGCGTTTTCTTCCGATAGTATATAAATAAAATTCCGTTTTTTCCGTGGGTCCCCCGCGGAAAAAACTCCTTTCCGGGGTCCCCGAAAATGCTTGCATTTTTGGGGCTATATGGGGTCCCCCGCGGAAAAAACTCCCTAAGACGAGCTGCGCGAGTCCGCGCATCGAGGGGAGGAGGAAACGCGCAGCGTTTTCGACGGCGTTGGAATGCGCGCAATCGGGGCCCCCGCAAAACGACGTTTTGTGGGGCTAAATAGGGGCC
>JAFSNK010000002.1 GCA_017447445.1 Clostridia bacterium
TGGGGCTATATGGGGTCCCCCGCGGAAAAAACTCCCTAAGACGAGCTGCGCGAGTCCGCGCATCGAGGGGAGGAGGAAACGCGCAGCGTTTTCGACGGCGATGGAATGCGCGCAATCGGGGCCCCCGCAAAACGAAGTTTTGTGGGGCTAAATAGGGGCCCCCGAAAGCGTTTACGCTTTTGGGGAAAGCGAAGCGCATTATTTCCCTTCCGCGCCGGGAATCACATATGTCTTCAAAACGTGCCGCTTTATCATCGCGTATTCGCTCGCGTCGACCTTGCCGTTTTTGTTGATGTCCGCGCGCCCGGTCTGCTCTTCCGAAAGCGTATAAGTTTTAAGGAACGCGCGTTTCGCCATGGCGTAGTCCGCCGCGTCGATCTTGCCGTTGCCGTTGACGTCGCCCGGGACGTACCCGTCGATCGCCGAAAGCGCTTCTTTCAGTTCCCCGGCGAGCAGCTCCAGATTGCCCTTATATACCGTCTCGCGGTTGAGATAAGCTTCCAGCTTGTCGAGCGCGGCTTTGGCTTTTTTGCCCGCTTCCGTCTTCACAACGTCGCCGACAAGCGTTGTCTTCGCCCGCGATACAAGCTCCGTCACGCCGGAGTCGTACGCCTCGAACACGCGGAATTCCGATATCCCGCCGCTGTAATACGTGTTCCATTGCGCAACGTAGAACCGCTTGTTCTGAACGTATTTCACGTATCTCGCGCGGGTGGGCGTGAATTCGCAGGAATATTTCTTCTTTAACCTGTCCTCGCCGCCGCGCAGCTCGTACACCTTCGTATATTCTTTCCCGTCCGCCGAAACGAACAGGTCGAACGAGGAGATCGATTCGAAATAGTCGATCTCTGCTTTGCCGACCTCAAATTCCTTCCCGAGGTCGACCTGCAGCCACTGTTCGTCCTTGTCCCTCGCCAGCGAGGCGCGCGTAGCCATACTGCCGTCCACCGCCCATTCGGGGAAGAAGGTGTAATCGACCTCGCTGCCCGAAACAGTGACCTTTTTCCCGAGCGCGAGATTGGCGTTCACCGCGAAGTCGGCGAGCCCGGTCGCCTCCCCGCTTATCCTAATCGAGCATATATATCCCTTCGCGCCCCTGCCGACCGTCTCCAGCGGGACGTTGAAGGTGTCGACGCGGTTCCCCGCGCGGTTTTTGATATTCTCCGCCTCGTATACGAGCGAATCGTTCACCAGAAGCCGGGTGTGCGCCGAATCGCAGGTGAACAGCAGCTTCGTTTCCTCGCCCGCGGGGAGCGAATAATCGAAAGCGAAGGTGTAGCCGCCGCATTTGTATCCGAGGTGCCCCTTGCCGTCGCAGTCGGCGTAAAGCTCCGTTCCCGCGCCGGTCATAAGCGGCGTGTTCGGGATCTCGTCAAGGCAAAGCGTTATTTCAAGCGTGTTCGGGAACCCCAGCCCGCCGCGCTCCGCGGAAAGGCAGGAAGTCCCGTCGAGCAGCAGTCTGCCCTGCGATATCTCGCCGTGAACGGCGAATCCCTCCGGCAGCGGTTTGGAAAAATCTATTTCCGCGCCCCCCGCGAGCGCGTGGAAGCCCGGGTCCGCCCCTCCGGAGCGTTTGCCCTGCAAAGCCGCGCGTTCAAGGAAGAAATCGCAGTCGCCCTTGCCGCCGTCGTCGCCCGCCCAGGTCTTTTCCGCCACGATGCACGCCATATCGCGCAGTCTGTCGAAGATGTCGTACTGCGTAACGCCGTAGTTGGACTGGTGATAGTCGTTCCAGAGGCAGAACCCCGCGCCGAGCAGATGCTCGTAGCCGGGCTCCACCGATTTAACCGTGCTCCAGCCCGAAAAATCGTGTACCTGCCAGGTCTTGTAAAGCCCTTCTATGTTAAGTCTGTCCGGGAATCCGTTGGAACGGTTCTCCGCCGGGACGACGTATAGGCGCGCGTTGAGGTTGTTCACGATGTCGTAACCGCCCTCCACAAGCTGTTCCAGCCCGGAAATGCCGTTGTCCCACATACTCGCCTGTATATAGTTCGGTATAGGCGTTTCGCCGGGTTCGCCGTTCGGGCCGAGGAACGCCCAGTTTCGCGGCGTTTTCCTCTGGGAATACACGTATTCCGCGAGCGCGGCGGTGTATTTGCGCATCTGCTCCTCGTTGCCCTTCGGATATTCGTCGGTGCCGATATGCACCACCTTGTTTATAAACACCGGGTCGTCGCCGGTAATATATTCCGCCCACAGCTTTTTAATGAATTCAAGCGTTTCGTCGAAATGCTCCTCGGTTATGTCCAGATATTTCCCGTTCTTCATCGCGGGGCCGCCGGACGTAACGCGCGCGAACGGTGCGGAGTGCGAGGGGGTGTCGATCTCGCTCACCACCGAAACGCCGTATTTAAGCATCCGGCGCTGATATTCGCGGTATTCTTCCTTCGTGTAATACTGCCTTTCGCCGTTTACGACTGTCGAAAGCCCGGGAACGTCGGATTCGATCCGGAAGCCCGGGTTGTCGCTCAGATGCAGGTGTATCTCGTTCAGCTTGAACCACGCCATATATTTCGTGATCTGCTCGACGTATTCAATAGGTATCCACGCGCGGGCGACGTCCAGCATGCCGGAGCGCGTCTTATAGGCGGGATAGTCCACCGCGGAGCCGCAGCGTATCTTTTCGCCGCCGCCCTCGCCGAAGCACATCTGCACCAGCGTTATGCCGCCGTAGAGCAGCCCGGTATCGGTGCGGGCGCGCACGGTCGCGGCGTCTTTCGTTATCTCCAGCGTGTAACCCTCGTCGTCCACCGCCTTCGGCAGCGCCTCCGTCTTTTCGAACCGTATCTCGTTGCTTCCGGAGGAAGCCGCGGCGACGGCAAGCTCTTTTCCGCAGGCCTCGCGGAAGAATCCCGCCGTAAGTTCGGCGGCTCCGGAGCCGGGATGATCGACGAGCCGGGTGTTCGCGTCGACGGTGAAGACGCCCGCGGCGTCGGTCCATTCGCGGATGGCGGGAAGCACGGACGGCGGGTTTTTACGGCTTATGTCCGTTGCTTCTGCAACGGAATTCGGCGCCGCGACGGGCATCGCCGCCATAAGCGCGGAAAGCAGGATGGCTGTAAATCTTTTCATGGCGTTTCTCCTCCGGGCAGGCAGCAGGGCAACAATATGTTTTTTGCCGTTTCCCGCTACATTATATCATACGGCATAAAAATAGTCAACGAATCTTTAATATTTCGGCAATATCACGGCGCATATTCCGCAACGCGGCTTGACTTTTGCGCGCGCGTATAGTATAATATCATTTGTGGTATTATGCTGTGCCGCCGCTTTCGCCGCCGGGCGGAAAACGCGTGCGCGGAACCACGCAAACAGACGGGATCTACCGATAGGAAACGGAAATATTATGAGAAAGAAGAAATTTATTCCGCCCGCCGCGGAAATAATAAACGAAGTAACGGCTCCGTCCGCGCCCGACCGCGCCGCGGTGTCCGAACAGGCGCAGGCGATAATGCGCGTCCGCGCCGATTCGCTGCTCGAAAGCCGGCTGGACCTTCGCGGTACGCCGACTCTGGCTTTCGCCGTCTCGCCGGACGAACCGGTCTGCTGCGCGATGTCCTACGTGAAAAGCTCGCGCGGGTACACGTTCTACGTCCACGTCGCCGACGTTACCGAGTTCGTCGAACCCGGCACCCCGCTTGACGACGCGGCGCTGCTGCTCTGCGAAGGCCTCCCCGGAAAGAAATATCTCTTCCCGCCGGAGCTTATAAACGAGATGTTTTCGTTCGTGACCGGCGAAGACCGCCCCGCGCTGTCCGTTATTCTGGACTTTGACGAAGACGGCGCGCCGCGGTATATCTCCTGCGACGAAACGGTGGTGCGGGTAGACCGCCGCTGCCTGTTTTCCGAGATAGACGAGCTGGAAATGAACGGCGACGCCTCCGCGGTGATGGCGCTTCGCGCAAAATATTCGCCCTTCGGCGGCACAATAGACGATCTTTACGCGCTCGCCGCGAAGCTGCGCGCCGAAAGGCGCGAACGCGGCGGTATGATAATCCCGAGGTACGAACCGCATTTTTCGTTCAACAGCCGCGGGGTGCCCGTCTCCTTCTCCCGCACGGCGGAGCCGGACAGCCGCGCGATGCTGCGCGAGCTGCTTATATACGCCGCCTCCTCGCTCGGCGAGCTTTGCAGGAAGGAGCATTTCCCCATGCTTTTCACCGGGCGCAGGTATTTCAAACGCCCCGCCCTGCACCGCCTTGCCGACGCGTTCGGTCTGGAGCTTATAGAGCGCCGTAGCCGCATAAGCGCGGAAACGGCGCTTTGCGAAGCCGCGAGCGGGCTTGAATGCGAGCCGACGCTTGCCGACGAGCTGCGGCTTTATATGCCGCCGCGCGTGTATTCGCCCACTCCCGCGATGAACGCCATCTCCGGCGTCTCGTACAACGTAGGGTTCACCAAACCCACTCTGCGCTACGCCGACCTTGTGAACCACCGCGTACTGAAAACGCTCGCCGCCGCGAAGCGAAGCAGGCGGCTCGTTCCCGGAAAAGAGCTCGGCCCCGAATGCTACGCGCACGACATCCGCGCCGCGTTGAGCCAGACGGTGGCGGGCTACGCCGGGATAACCACCCGCGCCGCCGAAGAGGCCGCGCTTGCCGCCGCGGACGCGGAGCTCGAGGAGCGCCGCGGCGCGCTCACCACCGGTACCTTCGTGCGCGGATACTGCTATGACGACCGCGTCGGCCACGTAAGGATCCTGCTCGACAACAACCTGCGCCTGCCTTATCTCGGCGACTCCGCGGCAATGCCGCACCGCGGCGCGGCGGATATGCGGATAGTCCGCACGAGAAACAAGCTGTTGGTCGAGGCGTTCTGAACCCCTCGCCGCGATCCGGCGCAGTGCGGGGATTTGTTTCACGTGAAACACCCGCGAAGCGCTCCCGCATAAACGTTTCACGTGAAACGTTCGGAAGCCCGGGCGCCGCGCGGGCGCAAATATTGAAAGGATAATACAAATGAAGCGATTTACGGCATTCGTCGCCGCGCTCCTTCTCGCCGCGTCGTTTTTCGGCTGCGAGAACGTCACCCCCGGGCGCGAAAGCGTTCCGGAGGACGAGGGCTCGCGCGATGCGTACAGAGAGATAGAAAGTGTGCTTCCTCCGGCTATCGAGGACGAGTCCGGCGAATTTTCCGACACGCAGACTATCACGCTGGCGACGGACGAACCCTGCCTTTTCCTAAGCGACGAGGAAACGCCGACCGCCTACCGCACGCATCTGAGCGAGCGCAACGCCTATTTGAGCAAACGCTATGGGATAGAGCTCGCCGTGCGTAAAGAAAGCGGCGAAAGCGCGCCGACCGCCCTGCTGGAAGCAGTAAATTCAGGGCTTCCGTACGCGGAAATACTCGCTTTCGGCGTGAACGACACGCTTAAACTGTGGTCGCAGGGGCTTTTGTACGATATGTGCCTGCTCCCCGGCTTCGACCCGACTTCTTCGGCTTACGACGCGAAGAACGCCTGCGAGCTTGCCGCGAATACCGCGTTTTATATGCTCCCCGACGCGAGCTGCTACTGGTTCGACGAGATAAACGTTATGTTCTGCAACTCGAAGCTGCTCGACTCCTCGCTCGAAAGCCCGCTTTCGCTCGCCGCGCGCGGCGAATGGACCTGGGACGCTTTCACGGAGCACTGCAAGGCGGCATACGCGGTATCGAAGGGCATTTTCGGGTTCGGCACCTACGCCGACGCGGAGGATTACGCCGGGGCGCTCTGGACCTCCTCCGGGAAACGGATCATCACGGACACCTACAAAAAGCCGGTCCGGCTTTCGATGGAGCCCTCGGATATAAGCGAAACGGCGGCGGCGCTGAAAAAACATTACGACACCTACTACCGCTACCCGGAAACGAAGGCCTCCGCGGTGAACCAGTTCGAAAACGGCGGGATGATATTCTTCTCAAACAAGCTGGATTATTTCTATTCTCTGCGCGACGGAAGCGAAAAGGGGCTTGAATACCTGCTTTTGCCGATGCCGAAGCTCTATTCCGAAAGCGAAGACTGCTCCTGCCTCGTAAGCAACTCCGCGCGCGTCTATTCGGTCCCGTCGACGGCGGAAAAGTTCGACAGACAGACTGCGGTCCGCATAAACGCCTATTTGGCGGTCGCCTGCGCTTCCGGCGCCCCCGCGGCGAAAAAAGCGTTCGTCGGCACGTTTATCGCGAATTATCTGACCGGGAACGACGAAACGCTTGCGCTCCGGGCGATAATCGACGGCGCGGCGTTCGATTTCGCGCAGGTCTACGGCAGCGAATCGTGGGAGATACGTTACTGTACTACCAAGGTAATAAGCGACTATATCGGCTTCGGCTCCGAGGTGGCGAACAGCATCCGCCACGCGCGCGACAATTTCGAAAGATACGTGGAAGCAAAATTCAACGCCGGGGACGAATAAGTAAAATATACCGATAAAAAACAAATAAAATAAATAATTTATATATCAAAGGAGATCATCCAATGAACGCAAAAAAATCAGTAGAAGACCTTAACGTAGCCGGAAAGCGGGTGCTGGTGCGCTGTGATTTCAACGTGCCGCTTAAAAACGGCGTCATCACCGACGAAAACCGCATCGTAGCCGCGCTTCCCACCATCAACTTCCTTATGAACAAGGGCGCGAAGGTCATCCTTTGCTCGCATCTCGGCAAGCCGAAGGGCGAACCGAAGCCCGAATTCTCGCTTGCCCCCGTGGCGAAGAGATTAAGCGAAAAGCTCGGCGTGAACGTGGTTTTCGCGGCTGACGACAACGTTGTCGGCGAAAACGCGAAAAAAGCCGTCGCCGCGATGGAAGACGGCGACGTCGTTCTGCTCGAGAACACCCGCTTCCGTCCCGAGGAGACCAAGAACGGCGAAGAGTTCTCCAAAGAGCTCGCTTCGCTCGCCGACCTGTTCGTGAACGACGCGTTCGGCGCGGCGCACAGGGCGCACAGCTCCACCGTCGGCGTGGCTTCCTACGTTCAGGAATCCGCGAACGGCTTCCTTATGGCGAAGGAGATCAAGTTCCTCGGCGACGCCGTGAACAACCCCGTCCGTCCGTTCGTTACCATTCTGGGCGGCGCGAAGGTCGCGGACAAGCTCGCGGTCATCGAAAACCTGCTCAACAAGGCGGATTGCCTTATTATCGGCGGCGGCATGGCTTATACCTTCCTTAAATCCCAGGGCAAGGAGATAGGCACCTCGCTGCTCGACGAAGAAAAGATCGGATACTGCGGCGAAATGCTCAAACGCGCCAAGGAAAAGGGCGTGGAGATCCTGCTTCCCGTCGACTGCGTCATAACCAAGGAGTTCCCGGACCCGATCGACGCTCACATCGAAACGAAGGTCGTTTCGGTCGACGATATCCCCGCGGATATGATGAGTATGGATATCGGCCCGAAGACTCGCAAGCTGTTCGCAAGCAAGATAAAGAAGGCGAAAACCGTCGTCTGGAACGGCCCGATGGGCGTGTTCGAGAACCCGGACCTCGCGGGCGGCACCCTTGCCGTGGCGCAGGCGCTCGCCGATTCGAAGGCGACCACCATCATCGGCGGCGGCGATTCCGCGGCCGCGGTGAACCAGCTCGGCTTCGGCGACAAGATGAGCCACATCTCCACCGGCGGCGGCGCGTCGCTTGAATACCTGGAAGGCAAAGAGCTGCCCGGCATCGCCGCGATGACGGACAAATAATCCTCGCTGCGCTCGAATGAATTCCGCCCTGCGGGCGAATGAATAACAGGAAGAGTATTTTACAATTGATTTTTTCCTGTTTCATTTCGCCGAAGGCGAGTTTTCATTCCGCCAAAGGCGGGCAGCGCTTCCGCCGCAGGCGGGCACCAACCGCATTTATATATGAAAGGAACAACCATGAACAAACTTTTTAGATCTGCCGTTATTGCCGGCAACTGGAAAATGAACAAGACTCCCGCGGAGGCGACCGAGCTTATAAACGCCATTAAAGCCGAATGCGCGGGCAAGGCGACCGACGGCTGCACCGTCGTCGCCTGCGTGCCTTACGTCGACATCGCGAACGCGGTGGAAGCGGCGAAGGGCAGCTTTATACACATCGGCGCGGAGAACGTGCACTGGGAAAGATCCGGCGCGTTCACCGGCGAGATCAGCGCGGATATGCTGGTCGCCTGCGGCGTAGAATACGTCATCGTAGGCCACAGCGAGCGCAGACAGTATTTCGGCGAGACCGACGAGACTGTGAACAAGCGCGTTCACGCCGCGCTGGAAGCCGGATTGAAGGTCATCCTCTGCGTCGGCGAGCTGCTTACCGAGCGCGAGCAGGGCGTTACGGCGGAAGTAGTTTCCCGCCAGACGAAGATCGCGCTGCTCGGCGTTACCGAGGAACAGCTTAAAAACGTTATAATCGCCTACGAGCCGGTCTGGGCTATCGGCACCGGGCGCACCGCCACCGCAGACCAGGCGAACGAGGTCTGCAAGCTCATACGCGAGGTCGTCTCCTCGCTTTACGGCACCGCCGCGGGCAACGGGATAACCGTTCAGTACGGCGGCTCGATGAACGCCAAGAACGCCGCGGAGCTGCTTGCGAAAGAGCACGTCGACGGCGGACTTATCGGCGGCGCGTCGCTCAAAGCCCCCGATTTCTCGGTAATAATTTCCGCAGCACAGTAAACGCACGCGTAAAGCGCCGCCCCCAAAAGGCGGCGCTTTATCGCTCCCTGCCGGAAACGCGGGCGTTCCCGGTATCCGCTTTTGCTTTTTGCTTTTATTATGGTATTTTCCTCTCTTATCTTCATTTTCATCTATCTCCCGGTCACTCTTGCCGTATATTACGCCGTTCCGGTCCGGTGGCGAAACCCGGTCCTTTTCGTGCTGTCCCTGGCGTTCTACGGCTGGGGGGAGCCGGCGTATATCGCTCTGATGCTCGTTTCCATCGCGTCGGCGTATGCGTTCGGCTTCGGTATCGACAAATTTCGACAAACCGACCGCAAAAAAGCAAAGGTCTTCCTTGCGCTCTCGCTCTGCGTGAACCTTGCTTTTCTGCTGTTTTTCAAATATTTCAACTTTTTCGCGTCGCTCTTCGGCGCAAAAGGCATCCCCGGGCTCACTCTGCCGGTGGGGATATCGTTTTACACCTTTCAGATAATGTCCTATTCCGTCGACCTTTACCGCGGCGAGGTGGAAAAGGCGCGGCGGTTCGTGCCGTTCGGCACCTACGTAACGCTGTTCCCCCAGCTTATCGCGGGCCCGATAGTGCGCTACAAGGAGATCTGCGGTCAGCTTACCGGGCGGAAGGAGACGGTCTCCGGCTTCGCCTCGGGCGTGAACCGCTTCGTCTGCGGGCTTTCGAAAAAGCTGATACTCGGCGACGGCGCCGCCGCGGCGGCGGATTTCTTCACCGCGCAGAACGAATTCGGCGGCAGTGTGCTCGGCACCTGGGCGGCGGTGATATTCTACACGTTCCATATATATTTCGATTTTTCGGGCTATTCCGATATGGCGATAGGGTTGGGGCGGATGTTCGGCTTCGAACTGCCGGAAAACTTCGATCACCCCTACGTTTCGCGCAGTATAACCGAATTCTGGCGGCGCTGGCATATCACGCTTTCGACCTGGTTCCGCGAATACGTCTATTTTCCGCTGGGCGGGAGCCGCAAGGGCGCGGGGCGGACCTATTTCAACCTCGCCGTGGTGTGGTTCCTTACCGGATTCTGGCACGGCGCGGGCTGGAACTATATTATCTGGGGCGTGTATTTCCTGCTTCTGCTCGTCGTCGAAAAGGCGTTTCTCGGAAAACTGCTTAAAAAACTCCCGGCGCTCGGGCATTTGTGGACCTTGTTTTTCGTCGGGATCGGCTGGCTCATCTTCTTCCGCACGGATATCCCTTCGCTGTTCGCCGATCTCGGGCGGATGTTCGGCGCCGGGGCAAGCTCCTTCGCGCCGGAATACCCTTCGGTCCTGCTGCGGCTGCTTCCTTTCGCGCTTTTGTGCGCCTTCGCCTGCACCGGGCTGCCGAAAAAGCTGTTTGAAAAGGCGCTTTCCCGCTTCCCGGCGCTCGGTTACGCCGTTCCGTTCCTGACTCTCGCGCTCGCCGCCGTCTGCACCGCCTATATGGTCGACGACACGTTCTCTCCCTTCCTTTACTATATCTTTTAGGGTGCGGAAATGAAAAAATTCTCTTCGCTTGCAACGGTAATAACGTTCTGTCTGTTCCTCGGCGGGTTCGCCGCGGCGTTTTTCCTGCTGCCCGCGCGCACCTTTTCCGAACAGGAGAACCGCCGGCTCGCCGAAGCGCCCGCTTTCGGCGCGGAGGAGCTGTTTTCCGGCAGATTCGCCGACGGGGCGAACGAATACGTCGCCGACCAGTTCCCCCTGCGCGACGTTTTCGTTAAAATCAAATCCGCCGCCGAGCTGGCGATGCTCAAACGCGCGAACAACGGCGTGCTTTATACGAAGGACCAGCTCGCCGTGCTGGAGTTCGATTCCTATTCCTCCCGCACCGAAATAACGAAAAACGCCGACGGATTCTACGAAAAAACCGTGGCGGCGATGGCGAAAAGCCGTTCCGCCGATTCGGCGAAGGCGGGGATCCCCTGCGTAACGCTCGTCCCCCCGCGCACCATAGACGTGGCGGGCTCGACGTTCGGCTGTGCCGGGCACGGAGACGCGCTGTTCGCGGCGCTGGAAGCGAATTTCGCTCCCGAGGCGGGGTTTATCGACCTGCTCCCGGATATGCGCGCGGCTTATGAAAACGGCGAATACGTGATCTACCGCACCGACCACCACTGGACGACGGCGGGCGCTTACGCGGCGTACGTTAAAGTGATGCAAAAGCTCGGCGCCGGCGAAAACATCATCCCGCGGGAGGTGTTCTCGGCGGAAAAGACCGCGGATTTCTCCGGCACCACCGCCGCCCGCGCGAATTTCCCGGTCTACACGCGCGACACGCTGGAGATCTGGACGCTCCCGGACGAGGCGGATTATTCCGTCGTCGCCGACGGCAGGGAGCTGGGCGGGTTCTATAACCGCGAGCACCTGAATGGCTCCGACAAATACTCGGCGTTCCTCGACGGAACTCACGCAATTACCACGGTAACGAAGAAAAGCGGCGAACCGCGCAAAAAGCTGCTCGTAATAAAGGATTCCTTCGCAAACTGCCTCATCCCGTTCCTCGCGCGCGAATTCGATATAGTCGCGCTCGATATAAGCTCGGCTCCCGCCGCCTCCGCCGCCGCGAAGGAATACGGCGCGGACGCGATACTTTACGTCTGCAACGCGGAAAACGTCGTTTCCCGCGGTCTGCTCAAATGATCCCTCTCTCCGTCTTTGATCTTCGCTCAACTGTCCGCTGATTCTTCCGGGGGTATTTATGAAACGCGTCATTTCCGTTATCTCGCTGTGTTTTTTGATCCTGTCCCTGCTCGTCTCCTGCGGGAAAAACGGCGGGGAAAGCTCTTCGCCGGAACCGTCCGCGGGGGATCTTTCCCCGGAACCCCGTTCCGAGCCGGAGGAAAGCTCCGCGCCGCCTAAAAAGGCGGAAAACCTCTCCGGCACCGCCGTAAAATTCTGCGCTTATTCCGAAAAGCCGTATTTCGCCGTTATCGGCACCTGTACCGAGGGCGCGGTCGTCCACGGCGAGACTACCGACGGCGAAAGGGTGGATTCGCAAAGCTGGCACGGCTGGTTCTCGCTGCGGATGAAGGGCGATTCGCTCCCGGTAAAGGTCACGATCTGGGAGACCGCGAACGGTTCGGATTCCGAGCCCTACACCTATTCGCTCCGCCCGTGCACGCCGGATTCCGGGACGGGAGTAGTCACGGGGAAGAACACCCAGTTCTTCTATCAGAAGGCGCTGCCGGATTATCAGCGCAAGAACGTTATCGGCGACAAAGCGGTCGAAAACATCGCGGAGAAGGTGAAAACGCGGCTTTCCTACCTGCGCGAGAAGAACGAAAACGCCGAGATGATCTATATCATCGTCCCCTCGGCGGCGACGGCGTACCCCGAAAACGTGCCGGACGAATATACCGTTCAGCCGGGGCCGAGCCGTATGGACCGCTTCCTGGAGGCGGTGCGGAAGGGCGGCGCTTACGCCATCGACCTGCGCGAGGTGTTCGAGCCGCATAAATACGACGAAATGCCGCTGTTCCAGCACTTCGACAGCCATTGGACAGACTACGGCGCCTATCTCGCGTATGAGGCGCTGTTCGACCATATTTCCGAAAGGTTCCCCGCCGCGAAGCCGCTGCCTTTGGACGCGTTCGACTGGAACCCGGATTTCTACGAATCCGGCGATATGCCGATGTACCTTTCGCTCCCGCCGGAGCAGGTCATGGACTACGGCTATTACCGCAAATTCGCCGTCGACGCGCCGAAGCAGATAACCGACGTTATACGCTACCGCCGCGAAAACAACCTGGTTTATTCCGAGGCGGTCACTCAGCAGCGCAGGTTCGACACCGGGCGCCCGGAGCTGCCGACCTGCGTGGTGTTACGCGATTCCTTCGGCGCGCAGATATACGATATACTCGCCGAACGGATGAATATAACCGATTACCGCGGGATGTGGAACTATTCCTGGGTGACGGCGGAAATAACCGCCGACAGTCCCGATTACGTAATAATCCTCGTCGCGGAATGGAATCTTACGACGCTTATGGGAACCTGAAACAACGGAGGACACAGTTATGAAAACCAAAACACGCGCGCTCGCCGCGCTGCTCGTAATGCTGTTCGCCGCGGGATGCGTTTTCGCTTCCTGCGCGAAAGAACCTTTGCCCGCGCCCGTCAGCGGCTCGGAAAGCAAGCAGGAAAGCGCGCCGGAGAGCAAAGAAGAAAGCGCCCCCGAGAGCAAGGCCGAAACCTCGCCCGAGAGCAAAGAGGAAAGCGAGCCGGAGAGCAAAGAGGAAAGCGCGCCCGAAAGCAGGGAGGAAAGCGAGCCGGAGCCGCTTGAAAGCGAGCCGCCGGAAGGTTATTCGCTGCCGCCCGTGGAGGTGCTTTACTGCAGTTTTTCCGAAAAACCCTATTTCGCGATGCTCGGCAAATGCGCCGAGGGCGCCACTGTCTACGGCAGGACCGACGAAGGTACCGTCCGCGCCGAAAGCTGGCACGGCTGGTTCTCGCTGCGGCTCTGCTGCAAGGGCGGTTCCCAGAAGGTGCGGCTGTGGCAGACGGTCGGGAGCGAATCCGGCGAGCCGCTGGAATACACCGCGCGTCCCCGCACGCCGAGCGCCGAAATGTGGCCGATAGTCACCGGGACCGGCGGTTATCAGTTCTTCTTCCAAAAAATGCTGCCGGACTACGAAAAGACGAACCTGCTTTCGCAGCGCCAGTTCGATTCGCTCGTGCAAGGCACAAAGGATCGCGTCGCCTCAGTGCATAAATACAACCCGGAGGCGGAGGTCATCTACGTGCTCGTCCCCTCGGCGATGTCGGTTTATCCCGAATACGTGCCGGAGGAATACGTTTCCCCGGAGGGCGAAAGCAAGCTGGACCTTGTTATCAAGGCGCTTAACGAGGGCGGCGCGACGGCTTTCGACCTTAAAAAGCTGTTTTCCGAGCACAAGGACGACGAAATGCCGCTTTATTACCACCTCGACAGCCACTGGGCGGACTACGGCGCTTATCTGGCGTACGTGGAGCTGTTCCGCCATATCGCGGAAAAATTCCCCGCCGCCGCGCCGCGCGAGCAGGACGATTTCGAATGGGTCGCGGATTTCTACGAATCCGGCGATATGACCTATTATCTTGAAATGTCGCAGAAAAAGTGCCTGGAATACTGCTGGTTCCGCAAATTCAAACCCTATTCCGGCGTCTCGCCCCAAATAACCGCGGTCCCGCGGTACCGCCGCGCGACAAGTCTTACCTACAGCACCGAAGCGACGGCGGAAATGCGGTTCAACAACAACGATCCGTCGCTGCCGAACGTGCTGGTCCTGCGCGATTCCTATTCCACCCAGATGTTCGACCTTATCGCGGACAGGTCGAACGAATCGCACTTCCTGGGGATGTGGGATTCGAACTGGAAGCGCAGCGTCATAACCACCGAAAAACCCGATTACGTAATAATAATACTTGCCGAATGGAATCTCGATTCGGTGCTGAAAGGATAACGATATGAACGACTTCACCGCCCTCCCCGAATGGATAAAATACGCCGGAGTACACGACCGGGATATCGACCTTTTCGAAGGTCAGTACCGCGTGCCGCACGGAATGTCCTACAATTCCTATTGCCTTATCGACAGCAAGACCGCCGTTATGGACACGGTGGACCGCCGCTTTACCCACGAATGGCTTGACAACGTGGCGGAAGCGCTGGGCGGCAGGCAGCCGGACTACCTTGTGGTACAGCATATGGAGCCGGACCATTCCGCCAATATCCGCGCCTTCCTTAACAACTACAAAAACACCGTCGTCGTCGGCAACGCAAAGACTTTTAATATGATAAAGCAGTTCTTCGGCGAGGATTATTCCGACCGCCGCCTGGTCGTTTCGGACGGCGACACGCTCTGCCTCGGCGAGCACACGCTTTCGTTCGTATTCGCGCCTATGGTGCACTGGCCGGAGGTGATGCTCACCTGCGAGCAGAGCACGGGGACGCTGTTCTCCGCCGACGCGTTCGGGCGGTTCGGCGCCGCCGACGCGCAGATCGAATGGCTGCCCGAGGCGCGCAGATATTACTTCGGCATAGTGGGCAAATACGGCGCGCAGGTGCAGTCGCTGCTTAAAAAAGCTTCCGCGCTTAACATAAACGCCATACTGCCGCTGCACGGCCCCGCGCTTACCGGGGATATCGCAAAATACGTAAAGATCTACGATATCTGGTCTTCCTACGCCGCCGAAAGCGACGGCATAACCGTGGCGTACACCTCGGTCTACGGCAACACCGCCGCCGCGGTGCGCGCGTTTGCCGAATCGCTGCGCGCGAAGGGCTGCCCGAACGTCGCCGTCTACGACCTCGCGCGGTGCGATACCGCGCAGGCGGTGGCGGATGCGTTCCGTTACGGCAAGCTGGTGCTCGCCTCCACCACCTACAACGCCGGGGTGTTCCCCTTTATGCGCGAATTCATCGAACATCTTACCGAGCGCGGATACAAAAACCGCACGGTGGGCTTTATCGAAAACGGCTCCTGGGCGCCGATGGCGGCAAAGACGATGCGCGCCCTGCTGGAACCGGCAAAGGATATCGCCTTCTGCGAAACGCAGGTGACTATCCGGTCCGCGCCGGACGAGGCGGCGAAAGAGGCGCTGGAAGCGCTGGCGAACGAGCTTTGCCGCGAATACGCCGCCCGGGACGGCGCAAAAGCCGATAAAAACGATCCTTCCGCGCTGTTCCGCATCGGCTACGGGCTTTACGTCGTTACCTGCAACGACGGCAAGCGCGATAACGGGCTTATTGTAAACACCGTTTCGCAGGTGGCGGACAACCCGCGGCTGGTATCGGTCTGCATAAACAAGCAGAACTATTCCTATCACGTAATAAAGAATTCCGGCGTAATGAACGTCAACTGCCTTTCCACCGAGGCGCCCTTCGCGCTGTTCAAGCAATTCGGGTTCCAAAGCGGCCGCAGCGTCGACAAGTTCGAGGGGACCGAAAAGGCGTATTCCGAAAACGGTCTGCCCTTCCTCACCCGCTATATCAACGCGTTCTTCTCGCTTAAAGTGGAAAACTGCGTCGACCTCGGCTCCCACGGGATGTTTATCTGCTCCGTTACCGAATCGCGCGTGATTTCCGACCGCGAAACGATGACCTATAACTATTATCAGGCGAACGTAAAGCCCAAGCCCGAGACCGGCAAAAAGAAGGGCTGGGTCTGCAAGATCTGCGGCTACGTGCACGAATCCGAGGACCTGCCGGACGATTTCATCTGCCCGCTCTGCAAGCACGGCGCGGCGGACTTCGAAAAGCTGTAAGCTTTCGCCGGAAAACACTCTTAAACAACCTTTTCTCCTGCTTGTTCGGCAAGCGCACGAGGAATCAACGACCGCTATGACTAAATCTCATTCCTTAATTTACAAATACCGCTGTTTATGGCTCGCCCTGTGCTGCCTGTGCGCGGTCATACCGAATTTCATTCCGAAATGGAAAACGGCGCTGCCGTTCCCGAACCAGATGCTTTTGCTGTTCGGGCTCGCGCTGTGCGTCGCGGCGTACTTTTTCGTCTCGCCCGAAAAGGGCGACAAAGAGGGCGCGGAGCGCGCGCTGGTCTTCCTCATACTCGCCGCCGGGCTGGTGATCCGCTTCGTTTACGTCGCCTACACCGATTGGAACGTGCGCCAGCACGACGTGGGCGACACGGAGGGGCATCTCGCCTATATGCTTTATATAATGAAAGGCGACGCGCCCATTGAAAGCTTCCGCGAGGGCGGATTTTTCGCCTTCCACCTGCCGGATTTCGACGTCAGCGACGGCCACTGGCAGTTCTATCACCCGCCGCTGTGGCATTTCCTCGGCGCGTTTTGGATGAAGCTGCAGATGTATCTCGGCGTCGCGTTCGAAACCGCGCGCGAGAACCTTCAGGTCCTTTCGCTTTATTGCTCCGGCGTTATCCTGCTCGCCTCGCATTCGCTGTTCCGGCGGTTCAACCTGCGCGGCGGCGGATTGCTGCTCGCCTGCTTGCTCGTCGCCTTCCACCCGACTTTCATAATCCTTTCGGGCAGCATAAACAACGACGTGCTCTCGCTTGCGCTCACGCTCGTTTCGCTCGTGCTGGCTATCGACTGGTACCGCAAGCCGTCCTTCCGGCGCATTATCCCGCTCGCGTTCGCCATCGGCGGGGCGATGATGGCAAAGCTTTCCGCCGGAACGGTGGCTTTCGCGGTGGCGTTCCTGTTCCTTATGCGGTTCGTAAGAACACGGCAAAAGGGAAAAACTCTGGGGCAGTTCGGCGTTTTCGGCGCGCTCTGCGTCCCCACCGCGCTGTGGTGGCAGATCCGCAACCTCGTCCTCCACGGCGTGAACCCGCTTTACGTCCCCGGGCTTTCCGAAAAAAGCTCGCAGTACGTGGGCTTCCGCGGCAAGCTCGCCCGCCTGTTCGACCCTTCGGCGCTGTTCGACTTCGGAGTTTACCCCGCCAGGGCGACAAAATACCTTTCGCAGACCTACGGCTTTACCTATTATGAATACTGCATCCCGCTTGCGGCGTTGAAGACCTCGCTGTTCGGAGAATACTACATCGGCGCTTCGGACCCGGTGTTTTCCGTCGTCGCCGCGGTGCTGTTCGCCTGCGCTGTCTGCGTTTCGCTCGCGGCGGTCGTCTGCGCGGTCTATTACGGGATCCGCGCCCTGCGCGGGCTTAAAACGCGCGATTTTTGCGCAAAATACGGGTTTGCGGCGGCGGAACTCGCCTCGGTGCTCATCTTTATCGCCACGCAGGTCGTTTCCTACATCCTGTTCTGCTTCAAATACCCGCATTTCTGCACGATGGACTATCGCTATATCGCCCTGCTGGCGGTAACGGCGGCGCTCTTCTTCGGGCTTCTGTACGACCGTCTGCGCGGCTCCGAAAAGCCGTGGGCGAAATACGTTTCCTACGCGCTCGTCGCCGTCGCCGTGCTGTTCTCCCTCTCCGCGCTCGGCATTTACGGCGGGGTTAAATAACCCCAAAAACGGTGCTTTTGGATGAATAGGAAAAACGCCCCGAAGGGCGTTTTTTCATTGATTATTCATTCGGCGCTTGCGCCGGTTCGTTTTTTCCGCGGGTCCCCCGCGGAACAA
>JAFSNK010000026.1 GCA_017447445.1 Clostridia bacterium
AAGAGTGAAGAGTTGCGGTTGAAAACGCCTTTGGCGTTTTCTTCCGATAATATATAAATTTAATATCGTTTTTTTCGTGGCTTCGCCGCGGAAAAAACACCCTAAGACGAGCTGTGCGAGTCCGCACATCGAGGGGAGGAGGAAACGCGCGGCGTTTTCGACGGCGATAAAATGCGCGCAACCGGGTGAAAACAAGGTTTTCACCCGCAAGCGAAGCGCCTAAAGTGTTTCCAAAAACAGCCCCGCGAGCAGCGGGTCGAACTGGGTGCCGGAGCCTTCGCGCAGGATCTGCTTTGCCGTCTCTTTGGAGAACGCTTTTTTATACACTCTGTCGGACACAAGCGCGTCGTAAACGTCGGCGATCGCCATAATGCGCGCCTCCAGCGGTATCTCCGTGCCCTTAAGCCCTTTGGGGTAGCCGGTGCCGTCAAAGCGTTCGTGGTGGTAAAGCGCGATATTCCGCGCCACCTCGACGTAATCCTTTTCTTCTATCCCGCCCATCGTCCGCGCGACTATATCGCCGCCGTACACGGTGTGCAGCTTCATTATCTCGAATTCCTCGGGCGTGAGCCTGCCGGGCTTATTAAGTATGTGGTCGGGTATCTTTATTTTGCCTATGTCGTGCATCGGCGCGGCGAGTACAACGTTTTTGCTGAACTCGTCGGAGATACGGTAGGGATCGGTCTTTTTTATCTGCGCGATGATCGTTTTCACGTGGCCGACGGTGCGCTGGATATGGTCGCCGGTGTTTTCGTCGCGTTCCTCGACCACCTCCGCAAGCGAGTTTATCAGATCGCTCTGGATCTTTTCCATACGCACGCTCTGCCAGATCTCGCGCACGTTGCGAACGCACACCACGGCGTAAAACACCATTCCTATAAGGCAGAAGGTGGCGATGTTTATCGCGTCGAGCCCGAACGCCTCCGGCGATTTCGCAAAGCGCGATACAAGCAGATACCCCGCCGATTCGCCAAGCATAAAGGCGTACATCCGTATGGGCCTGTCGTCGATGCTCATCGGCATAAGAGCGATAAAGACTATTACGCTTGTGGCGGGGGTGGCGAACCGCGCCGGCTGTGTGCTTAATATCGTGGCGTAAACGCACACCAGCAGCATCTGCACGTAGCAAAGCGCCGGACTTATGCGGCGGTACCGGTTCCCGGTAAGCCGCAGCGCCAGCGTTACCAAAAGACTGCCGAACAGCAGCACCGCGTAGGGCAGCAGCAGCCCGGTTTCCGTAAACGCGTTGAAAATAAGGAAAAACAAAGCCATCCCCGCCGAAGCCAGCGAGGTCACTTTTAATATATTACGGTTCCTGTCCCATATGCGTTCGCGGACGGAATAATATTCCTCCCGGCTTATCCCGCCGTAAAACAGATAGTCTTTGACGTTTGTGTTGATAATTCTCATTGTGTTCTCACTTCGTTTCCGTTCGTTTTTTGCCTGTTCCGCGCCCGCGGACGATCTATTTGAACAACTGCCCCGGAAGGACGAGTTTTTCTTTTTCGGGGAACCGTTTGTCGAACTCCTCCACGGCTTCGTCGGAGACGTAATACCCGGCGGGAGTCTGATAAACGCCGGTGACGCCGTTAAGATACCCGGGCGTAAGCTCGCGGCAGAGGAAGAACGAATCGTCTTCGCCCTCCGGCAGGTCGTGGTAGCGAATGCCGAACTCCCGCGCGCAGGTGAACCCGCTTTTGCCGTAGAAGCCGATATTGCCCTCGAACAGCACCGCGCCGAACCCCGCTTCTTTCGCCTTTTCCAGCGAAATATCCAAAAGCTTCTTGCCCCAGCCGCGCCGTTTCAGCCGCGGTGTTATGCAAATCGGGCCCATCGTGAGCACCGGCGTATCGCCGCCCGAATCGTTGTTTATAACGGTCTTCATAAACATATTCTGCCCTATTATCTCGCCGTCTTTTTCCATAACGAGATCCAGCTCCGGCACGAAAGCCGGGTCGCCGCGCAGGACGTGCATAACGTAATGCTCGCTGCACCCCGGGCGGTAGACGTTCCAGAACGATTCGCGTATAAGGTTTTCCACCGCGCGGAAGTCCGCCGGCGTTTCCAAACGTACAATATATTCTTCGCTATTCATTTTTCGGTTCACTTTCTGCTCAGCAGTCTGCCGAGCGTTGATTTCAACAGGTCGATATCCACCGGCTTGGAAAGGTGCGCGTCCATACCCGCGTCAAGGCACTGCCGCACGTCCTCCTCGAACGCGTTCGCGGTGAGCGCGATTATCGGTATCCGCTTCGCGTCGGGCCTGCTTATTGCTCCCGCCCCACGGTGCTTTCCGAATAAAACGTATAGGTCTTCTTTCCGCGCAGCTTCGATTCGTACATCGCGGCGTCGGTCTTTTTGAAAAGATCCTCCGCGCCGGAGGCGGCGGACCCGTGCGCGACGCCCACGCTTACCGAGACCGCGGGGATATCGCCGCAGGCGGTCCCCAGCTCGGCGTTTATGCTGTCTATCTTGTCGGCTATCAGCTTGTCCTGCCGTTCTGGCGAGTGCGACATGAACACCACGAACTCGTCGCCGCCGATGCGGCAGATATAGTCGTCCGCGCGGAAATTGCCGCGCAGCGCCTCGGCAAGCCGGACCAGCACCTTGTCGCCCGTCTTGTGCCCGCAGGTGTCGTTCACGCCCTTGAAGTTGTCCACGTCGAACAGCAGCATACAGGTGCTCGCCAGGTCGATGCTAGAAAACAGCAGATCGTAGCCCGAACGGTTGTAGACGCCGGTCAGTTCGTCGTGCGAGGCCTTGAAGTTAAGACGCTCCAGACTGCTGCGGTACGCGTCGTACATCTTGTTGTAGGCGCGCGCGAGATAGCGGAATTCGTTCGCGCCGGCTTCCGGTATGGTGTTGTCGGCGCGGATGCGGTCCACCGCGTTGAGCAACGGATGTATGCCGAGCCGCGAGATGAGCCACACCATTACGAAGGTGCCGAACATCGCGATAAGCACTATCACGCGGACGAATATCATTTCCTTTCGCAGCGAGTTTATCGCCGATTCGTCCACGTCGTACGCCATCGCCTCCAGCGCGTCCAGACTGGCGCGCATCTCGGTGCGGATGCGGTCCTTTTCGGCGTAGTACGCGTCGTCGTGAACCATTTCGGAAGCGAGCCGCAGCTTTTCGTCGGCGCTCTTCGCGCTGTCTGCGGCGGAAAGCTCCACCGCGGCTATCTCGGCGGGAACGTCCTTTGACCCGAGCGCTTCCGTTACAAGCCGCATCGCGTAGTATTCGCGGTTCATAAGGTGCAGCGAATCGGACATCGCCGACTGCAGCTCCTGAAGCGCTTTGCCGCTGGCGGATTCCTTTGCCATTATCGCCACCGCGTCCTCGCGGCGCTTGGATTTGAACGCCTCTTCGAAGTAATTGTCCATAAACCGCCGTTCGCCGTGCACGGTGAACCGCTGGACGTTTTCGGTAAGATAGTCCGAAGCGTCCATAAGCTCACGCGCGGCTTTGCGCAGCTCTATCTGTTTTTCGGAGGTCTCCGTCAGATCGCGGAAGCTGCCGGAAAGGTGAAAAGTCGAAAAGATAACGACCGCGGATACGAGTATCACGCCGACGATGAGGAAGACCTGTATCGTCCTTAACGAAACGCCTTCGGTTTTGAGTTTTTTTATGAACATGATCCTATTCCTTTTGGGTTGTTTTATTCGTTGGTCCCCTCGCCGATCCTTTCGGTCAGCTTGCAAAGCTCTTTGTCGAGATAAAGCTTGCGGTCCGCGCGGCCCTGGCACAGCGAGAAGCTGTCCGGAACGGAGCGCAGCATATCGAATCCGATCCCGACGCTAAGCGTATACGGGGTGTCGTTCTCCGCGCAGACTCCCGCCACGCGGGCGCGTATGCGGTCCGCGAGGTCGAAAGCGTCTTTTTCGTCCGAGGGGTGCAGGATAACGATGAATTCGTCGCCGCCGTAGCGCGCCGCGAACACCGGGAAGCCGCAGCTCTGAAGCGATTCGCGCAGCGCGTCCGCCATAAGCTTAAGCGCGCGGTCGCCCTCCGAATGGCCGTAGGTGTCGTTTACTCTCTTGAAATCGTTTATATCCGTCATCATAACGAACGTAAGGCAGCCCTCGCGGCGGAGATTGGATTCCTGCGAAACGTACTGCACGAGCTGGCCGCGGTTGTTCAGCCGCGTAAGCGGGTCGGTGGATATCTGCCGGTCCATCGACTGCAGATAGAACACCAGCATAAGCACGGTGCAGCAGAAGCAGTAGATCGGCACGTGCGGGCAGACCAGCATTTCCACCATTCCGCCCAGTATGACCATCAGCGGGAACAGCCCCACGAAAAGATGCTTGCGCTTTTCCACCGGGTTCTTCTCCTTGTGCGCCCTGCCCATCGAGTAGACCAGCACCGCGACGATGTATATATACGGCACCACCACGAGGAAGACGTCGAACGAGGAGCGTACGTTCAGGTCTTCGTCTATAAGCGTGCCCGGAGACGCGATGAAGATGATTATAAGCACAACGGTGGAGACGATGAACGGGAACAGCACCGCGAATTTGTTTATTCGCCTTTCACGGTGCGGCACCTGCTCCAGCGCCATAACGTAGCGCAGCCAGAAATAGGTGACCGCCGCCATAATAACGTAGTTTGAGAAATGCGTCGCGGCAACGGTGAACGTATTGCGCGGCAGGACTCCGCCGTCGACCGCCGCCCACAAGCTGTCGGAGGCGAAATAAAGCATAAAAGCGGTAAGCGCGTGGTCGTATTTCATCTGCGCCTCCTGCCTGTCGACGTGCGAAAGGTCGTGCGCCAGCATTATCGCGAAAACGATAAGACACACGACGTTCGATTCGATGTAATAGACGTAATATCCTGTCATACGCCGTCCTCCTTTGCTGAAATATCGCCTGCGGCGATTCGATATATCGCCTTGCGGCGATTCGATATATTGCCTTACGGCAATTCGATATATCGCCTTGCGGCGATTCGATATGAGATAAATCCCCTGTCTTGCACCGCGGTGCATATCGAGCCGCTTGCGGCATATCGAACGCGAAGCGTATATCGAAAATCCCGTCAGGGATTTATCTCGCCGCGAGGCTGCCGCGTGATCAACGCGACGACCTCGCAATGCCTTGGGACAACAGCGTGAATAAAAATGCCGTTATCTACGCTGCCCACACGACCCTCGGCGTCCGGAATATGCCGTTGACCGGTTGAGCCAGGACACCCGGATCGATTTCATTGTCTCGGCAAACGGGAATTTAATTATTCAAATCAATGGTATATATTTCCTCTACGGGAAAAGATATTTTTACCAATCCAATAGAAACAAACTTACCACTCATTTTCTTGAACTCGTGTAAAATCAGATTGCTTGCTTTATAAAAAACTTCTTCATCATCTTCTTTTGTAAGAGCCAAAGTACAATGTGGCACCCACCTGTTTGGACGGTACCATTCATATCCAGTCGCATCAAAATCTTTTAGGTGTTCACATAATTCTCTCTGAAACTGATACATACCATCATTCATTATAGGTGAGACAAAAATAGTCTTTGTATCAGTAAACATTCCAACGGAGCCTATGTATGCCGGAAGCTGCTTGTGTGATTGTGCAAATTCAGTCATTTTTTCTATACATTTCTGCTCATCAACATCATTGAAGCAAGTCAAAGTTAGATGTGGTCTCGTTTTCCATTCTAAAAACTTTGTACTCAATTTCCTATCAGCCACTAATTGTGCTAAATTTGTAAGATTTTGCTCTAATTCTTTGTCGTAATACAATTCTATTGCATATTGCATGCTCGCTTCCTCCACAATTAACGCTTTGTCTATTTCTTTGTTATCAATGTCACGCACTCCACATGCCTTGGGACAATAGCATGAATAAAAAGGCACATATTCACGCTGTTGTCACGACTATCGACGTCAAGAATACGCCGTCGATCAACAGAATCAGAGCAGTAGGATCGATTTCGTTCTCACAGCAAACCGGGAGTTGCCCGACTTACAGTTTCAGCACAGCCGGAACTTCATCCCAGCCCTCCGGCATTTGCATTTCTTCAAATCCAAATGAACGGTACAGTTTTCTCGCGATCTCATTTTCCGGATTATATGAAAGCCAGCAATATTCCGCTTCACCGCAGGGCCAAGTCCGGATAAAGTCCAGTGCGAGTTTCATTGCTTCCTTGCCGTAGCCTTTATTCTGATACTCCTTATCTATCATAAAACGCCAGATAAGATAGTTGTTTACAAGCAGCGGAAACTTTTCCGGATCATCCTCTTCATCGGCAATATTAAAGCCGATCATCAAAAATCCAACTGGTTTCTCGCCTTTATAGATTCCAAAGGGCTGAGCATATCTGCCGTTTGTGATATTGGCATAGGCTTCTGCCAGGCTGTAGCTGTTATCGGCCACAAAATTATACTGTGATTTATCTGGCTCAAGATCGACCAGATCGTCGAGATTGTCGAGCCCCACTTTTACAAGTCGGATGTCTTTATTTTCAGGTTTCATTTTGTTTTCCTCCTGAAACTTTGCTTTGTCAGTTTTTTTATCTAATCTATAGTCACACCCCGGCTCGCGTGATCAACGCGACGACATCGCAATGCTCCGTATAAGGAAACATATCCACCGGAGTGATCTTTTTCGCCTTATATCCGTTCCGCGTTAAAAAACCGCAGGTCGCGCGCAAGCGTTTTGGGATCGCAGGAGACGTAAACGATGCGGTCGGGCGCAAGAGCGCAAACCGCGGAAAGAAAGCGTTTGTCGCTACCATTTCGCCGCCCTTTACGTTCTGGTGTATCTCCAGAGCGCCGTTCCACGCCGAGGAAAGGAACACGTTTCGGCTGAACGTGAGCTTGAACTTGAATTCGTCGACCTGGTCGCCGGTGTGGTTGTTCACGTAGAAATCATAGGTATACGCCTGATAGTTGTTTTCGGTTATACCCTCGTTGTTGAAATCGAAGATCTTGCCCCAGGTGCTGCTTCTGGCAAGGGCGTGCACGCTTACGCCTTCGTTCGGTTCCGTCTCCGGCGCAAAAAGCGCCTTTCCGGCAAACGTCTCGGTGTGATAAGCACTGTTGTAGTTTTTTGTGTTTATGTAGCTTACGCCGAAGCACACCGCCGCCGCAAGCAAAACCAAAAGGAACGCCAAAACGGCTTTTTTTCTGCTGTCGATCTTTTTCATACGTCCGGATCTCCTTGATATATACGAAATCTGTTTTTCGGTTATATTATTCGGCCTGTTCTCCGCCGTTTTTGACGTCCGCCTGAAGCGCGGTCTCCTCCGCGCCGTTCTTCTGCCTTCTGTCGCTGCCGGTCCCGGCATAGTGGCGCGCCTTTTCGGCATACATCTTCGCGTCGGATTCTTTTATCATCTCGTCCGGCGTCATCGATCCGTCGCCGCAGTAGCAATAGCCGACGGAGCAGCTGTATTCCGTTTCGCCGACGTATCTGCGTATCCGCTCGTCAAGCTTTATCACCTCGTTGTGAGAGGTGTTGCGGCAGATTATAACGAATTCGTCGCCGCCGACGCGGTAGCAGGACTGCCGGCGTTTAAGCGCGCGTATAAAGCACAGCGCAAGGGTAACGAGCGCTTCGTCGCCCGCGGCGTGCCCTTCGCTGTCGTTTATCGTTTTAAGGCCGTTCATATCTATCGAAAGAAGCGCGGTTATCTCCTCCGGCTCGCTTCCCAAGTCGGCGTAATACGCCTGGCGGTTCAGAAGCCCGGTAAGCGGATCTTTTTTTGTTATCTGTATTATGGAAAAGACGTAGTAAACGAAAAGCGCCATCGCGATCGTGGTGCAGAATATCTGCGAAAACGCGGAGCCCAGCACGAACGGGAGCAGAAGCCCCGCTACAAGCGCGAAGCTTAAATAAACGATCGGAATGATCTCCGTCGCCTGCCGGTTGCTGCGTGTGCAAAGCACGTAAATAAGGAACATGTAATACACTCCCACGAAAACGTAGGGAAGCAACCACAGCGTTCCGCGCACCAGCGTGCAGTCCTCCTTCACGCTGAACACCGTGCCGGTGCGAACCGAAACGAAGTTAAGCACCGCGAGCGCGGCGGCGGGGATGAAAACGAACCAGCGCTGCCTTTTTATAAGCGTAAATATCACCAGCGCGATTATAAACGGTGTTGCGCTGTAACGGGCCGCGGTCAGCACGGCGCGGACGGCGGGGTTCCCTCCGTGCTCGCCCATCCGGAACTCCGCAAACACCACTATGGAAAGCAGGAATACGGCGGCGATAAGGGTGTAAAGCCGGTTGATCGACTTTTTGTCGAGGAACACGGTTACCTTAAGCGATATTGCAAACGCCGAGAGCGTAAGTATAAGCGCCCAGTTTTGTAAAATGTATTCTTTAATCACCATATCGTTCTCCGTTCTGCAGATCCTTTACGGGACCGGCGGCGCGCCGGCTGTCCTGCTGTTTTTTCACTCCGTTTATCACGCACGCGGCAATTATCCTTTCGCGGTCGCTTCCGGCAAAAACCTTTACTTCGTAAAAGCTTGCCCGCCTGCCGTCCTTTATGCGCTTCGCTTCGGCAAAAAGCCTTTCGCCCGGCCTTGCGGGGCGCAGGTAGGAAATATCCGCCGCAAGCGTAACCGTGTCCGGGCTGCCGGCGGATTCTATCGGCCCGGCGTTCGCGGCGACGGCAAAGCAAAAATCCGCCAGCGTGTATATCGCGCCGCCCTGCACCGCGCCGTCGGCGTTCACGTGCTTTTCCCCCGGCATAAGCGAGCACACCGCGCGCCCGTCGCCTATTTCTTCAATGCTTATGCCCGTCGCGTTAAGCGCATAGGCGTCGGCTTCGAAATATTTTATCGTCTTTTCGTACATTTTATGTTCTCCGTTTCCGCGCGTTCCGTCTTTTTCAGCCCTCTCCGGTCAAGGGCGCGTCGGTAAACAAACGGCCTCCGCATGAATCGGAACAGCAGGTCAAATCAAACGGGTTGTATTCGTCCTGCCGGCCCGTCCCGATGTCAAATCATTCTGTAGAGCTCGCAGCAGTCGTGCCCTTCGGGAACGTCCTTTAGTTCGCCTCTTTGCAGATATCCGTTCTTTTTTTACAGGTGAGATCGTCGTACGCCACACAGTCGTCACCGAAGGTCAGCTTGAGCATCCCGCCCTTCCTGCCGAATTCGTTTTCCCCGATGGGATAGAGCATGAATTCGAATTCATCGCCGTCTTCGTCGATTGCTTTTGCGTAAAGCTCATCGTTTCTCAGGAAGACTTCGTCGACAATAAAATCGGCGTCCTCAGGATGCTCGTACTTGCCGCAGAAACTATTCCATTTCGACTTGTCGGCACTTTTGAGTGCAATATCCTCAATCGACACGATGGGCTCCGGTTCCTTATCCCTTGCGATTGCTTCCATTCCGTTCCAGTAACCCAAATACGCCCTTACATCCCTGTAGTCCCGGTTG
>JAFSNK010000027.1 GCA_017447445.1 Clostridia bacterium
AGTTTTTTCCGCGGGGGACCCACGGAAAAAACGGATTTTGATTTATATATTATCGGAAGAAAACGCCCCTCGGGGCGTTTTCTACCAAAACTCTTCACTCTTCACTTTTCACTTTTCACTCTTCACTCAACGCAAGAAAACGCCCTTGCGGGCGTTTTCGATTATAATCAGTCGTTAGTCTTTTATCGAAAATACTTTTTTCGCCGTTTCGCAGTAAACAAGCGATTTTTCGCGGTCGGTAAGGGCGCATTGCTCCAGCCCTGCGAAGGCGTGGGAGGTGAACCACAGCGGATAATCGCTGCCGAACATCACGCGCTCCACTCCGTGCCGTTCGATCATTGCGTAAAGCCCCGCCGCGTCCATTCCGAGCAGCGCCTCGCTGGTATCGACGTACACCGGCGTGCCGATTATGTATTTTTCCGCCTCGTCCCAAACGCTGTAGCCGCCCATATGCGCGGCGATCACGGTAAGCTCCGGCACAAGCTCCGCGACGCGGACCAGGCGGCGCGGGTGCGAAAGGTCGCTTTTTTTATCGCCCACGTGGAAAAGGACGGGCAGCCCGAGCCGCGCGCAGACGCGGTAGATCTCCACTGCGCGCACGTCGTCGATGGCGAAGCCCTGAAAATCACAGTGCAGCTTTATCCCTTTCGCGCCGTTCGCTTTTGCGCGGGCGAGCTCCGCTTCCGCCGCCTCCGTTCCCATATCCGGATGGAAGGACGCCAGCGGGATAAAGCGCGCGTCCGAAGCCGCCAGCGACGCCAAATAATCGTTGCCGACGGCGACGTTCCCGGCGTGCAGCGCAGCCGACGATACGACGAAACGCACTCTGTTCGGCAGCCCGGCGGCTCCGCGAAGCAGACATTCCGCGGTGCCGTCCCCCTGCCTGCCGAGCCCGTAGTAGTTCGCGGTGTTGTCCGCCGCCTTCACGGCAAGATGCGCCGGGAAAACGTGGGTGTGAACGTCGGTTATTTCACCTTTATAGCTGAATTCTTTCATAGATCATACCAAAAGCAAGCGGCAGGTGTTTTGCACCTGCCGCGATCGTCAAATACGGTTATTCGGGCTTTTCTTCTTCGTCCCCGGGCTCTTCCTCGGTTTCGACAAGCTGAAGCAGTTTGCCGCAGGAGGGGCATTCGAGTTCGTCGATCTTGTCCACGTCTTCTTCGTCGATATAAACCGGTTCGCCGCAGGCGGGGCATTCAAGCTCCAGGCATTCGCACGCCTTGCAGTCCTCGTCGTCGCATTCGCAGCAGTTGTCGTCGCATTCCGAGCAGGCGTCGTAATCCTCGCAGTCGTCGCAATCGCATTCGTCGTGGAAATGATGCGGCGGGAAGTGCGGATGCGGGTGGGAATAAACTTCCTCCTCCAGCTCGCCCAGATCCTCGTCGATCTCTTCGACGTAGTCGTTAAGGTTGGCGTTTTCGTCCTCTAAATCGAGCACCGAAAGCGAAAGGTCCTCCAGCAGGTCCGCCATCGCGGCGATTATCTTGCCTTCGCCGGACTCGGTGTCGATCTTCATTCCTTCGATAAGGCCTTTGATATAAGCGGCTTTTTCAGATACGTTCATTTTTGTTCTCCTTATACTCTTTCAAGATATTCGCAGGTGCGGGTGTCAATCTTTATAACGTCGCCCTCGTTGATGAATATCGGAACTTTAACTTCAGCGCCGGTCTCGACGGTGGCGGGCTTGGTAACGTTGGTGGCGGTGTTGCCTTTAACGCCGGGTTCGGTGGCGGTAACTTCCAGTTCCACGAATATCGGCGGTTCTACCGAGAACACGTTGCCCTTATAGGACATAAGGCGGCAAACCATGCCTTCTTTAACGAATTTGAAGCTGTCCGGCAGCTTGTCGGCGTTCAGCGGGACCTGATCGTAGGTCTCCTGGTCCATAAAGTAGTAAAGATCGCCGTCGTTATAGCTGTATTCCATATCCTTGCGCTCGATGACGGCCTGCGGGAAGCGCGCGGTGGGGTTGAACGAAGTCTCGATAACGGCGCCGGTGATTATGTTGCGCATCTTGGTCCTGACAAACGCCGCGCCCTTGCCGGGTTTAACGTGCTGGAACTCGATGACCTGCATTACCTGCCCGTCCATTTCGAAAGTGAGTCCGTTTCTGAAATCGCCTGCGGATACCATAAATAAATCCTCCAAAATTGAAAAAATACAAAATATTACCTATATATTGTATAATACCGCGCGTGATTTGTCAAGTGCTTTTTTCAAATCATAAACAGAATATGCCCGCCGCGGAAATACCGCCGGGGGAAGCGCCCGGGCATACGCAAAAACCGGAAGGGGCGTCCCCTTCCGGCTTGGCTTTTTTATTCGTTTCAGGGGTTGTAGTTGTAAACAATCGCTGCGTTTGTAAGAGGGGCGTTGCCGTCTTCGACGCTTATCGCGTTCCACTGTTCCTCGGTGCCGGTATAGTAAACTGTGGTAAGTCTTATGCAACCGTCAAAAGAATCCATTTCTATGGACTTCACACCAGCGGGAATAATCACGTTGGTAAGGCTTGTACAACCGCGGAACGCTTCGCTGTCTATAACTCTCAAACTGTTATATGAAAGGTGTGTTTTTGTTATATAAGCGTAAGATCACAGCTCTATCAACTCTCTCGGGCTGTGCGTCAGATCCTCGCAGCCGTCGGCGGTAACAAGTACCATATTCTCGATGCGAACGCCGAACCTGCCGGGGAGGTAGATGCCGGGTTCGACGGTAACAATATTGCCCTCGACGAGTATATCCTCGCTGCGGGGGGAGACGGCGGGGCGTTCGTGTATCTCCAGCCCGAGCGAATGCCCCAGCGAATGCCCGAAGTATTCGCCGTAGCCCGCGTCTTTTATTATATCTCGCGCGACGGAATCGGCGTCCACGGCGCGGACGCCGGCTTTAATGAACTTCATCGCCTCCGCCTGCGCGGTGCGGACGGTGTTGTATACGCGCTTCATCTCGTCGTCGGCTTTGCCGAGCACCACGGTGCGAGTCATATCCGAACAATAGCTTTTGTACGCCGCGCCGAAATCGAGCGTGAAGAACGAATTCTGCGTAAGCTTCACGTCGCCGGGGACGCCGTGCGGCATCGAGGATTTTTTGCCGGAGACGGCTATGGTGTCGAACGCCAGCCCGGAAGCGCCCTTGCAGCGCATATAGTATTCCATCTCGGCGGCGACCTCCAGCTCCGTGCGGTCCCCGTTTATAAAGCCGAGTATATGTTCGAAGGTCGCGTCGGTGATCGCCTGCGCGCGCTTGATGTTTTCTGTTTCCGCGGGCGTTTTCACGCGGCGGTATTTAAGGCAGATATCCGGTTCGAAGCCGAATTCCACGCCCTCGCATTTGCTTTTAAGCGTTTCGAGCTGCTTCACGGTGACGAGCCCCGGGTCGAGGCAGACTTTTTTCGCGCCGAGGTTTTTGAAACAGTCGGATATATACTCGAAAAGCGGTTTATCGAACCTGTACGGTTTTACGTCGGCGGAAAGGCCGCTCGTCTCGGCGATCTCGATATACCGCGAATCGGTGATAAGCGCAGTTTCGCGCGCGGAAACGATCACCGCGCCGTCGGTGATGTGCATATCCGCAAGGTAGTGCTGCGAAGTCTCGTCCAGATAAAGCGCGCAGTCGTACCCGAGCGAGGATATCTCCTCATAGATCTTTCTTCCGTTCATAAATATCTCCTTTTCACGCGGTAACGATGCCCGCCGCTTTTTGCAGCTTCAACTGCTCAACAGCCGTTTCGCGCATTTTGTATTTAAGTATTTTTCCGGCGGCGTTCATCGGGAATTCGCTTACGAACGCGACGTAGCGCGGGGTTTTGTGCTTCGCCATATGCGTTTTCACGTATTCCTTTATTTCGTCCTCGGTGAGCGTTTCGCCGTCCTTGGGTATCACGCAAGCCATTATCTCCTCGCCGTACTGCTCGTCCGGCACGCCGATCACCTGCACGTCCTTTACTTTGGGATGCGTATAAATGAAATCCTCTATCTCCTTGGGGTAGATATTCTCGCCCCCGCGGATTATCATATCCTTTATGCGCCCGGTGATCTTGAAATACCCCTCCGGAGTGCGACGCGCGAGGTCGCCGGTGTGCAGCCAGCCGTCTTCGTCGATGGCGATCGCCGTCGCCTGCGGCATTTTGTAATAGCCCTTCATTATATTATATCCGCGCGCGACGAACTCGCCGTCGGCGCCGTCGGGCAGCTCTTTCCCGGTGTCCGGGTCGACAATGCGGCATTCCACACCGTACATCGCGCCGCCGACGGTGTTCACACGAGCGTCGATGCCGTCGGTCGTTTTGCTCATCGTGCACCCGGGCGACGCCTCCGTCTGCCCGTAGGTTATGCAGATCTCGCTCATATGCATTTTTTCAATAACGTCGCGCATCACCTTTATGGGGCAGGGCGAGCCCGCCATTATCCCGGTGCGCATATGCGAAAAGTCGGTTGCCGCGAAGTTTTCGTTCTCCAGCATCGCGATAAACATCGTCGGCACGCCGTGGAAGCAGGTGATTTTCTCGCGGTCGATGCAGGCGAGCGCGCGCTTGGGCGAAAAATACGTCAGCGGCGACATCGTTACTCCGTGGGTAACGGAAGCCGTCATCGCCAGCACCATACCGAAGCAATGGAACATCGGCACCTGTATCATCATACGGTCGGCGCTCGAAAGATCCATGCAGTCGCCTATGTTCTTGCCGTTGTTTATCACGTTGTAATGCGTAAGCATAACGCCTTTCGGGAACCCGGTGGTGCCGGAGGTATACTGCATATTGCATACGTCGTGCTTGTTTATAAGCGCCGCGCGGCGGTAGACCTCCTCTATGGGAGTTCCCTCCGCGTAGGTCTGCGCGGTCTCCCAGTCCAGGCAGCCCTCGCGCGTGCTCTGTACCGTTATAATGTTGCGCAGGAACGGCAGGCGGCGGGAATAAAGCGGCTTGCCGGGGGTATGCCCCTCCAGCTCCGGGCAGAGCTCGCGCATGATCGCGTTGTAGTCGCTGTCCTTGTATCCGTCGCACATAACCAGCGTGTGCGTGTCCGACTGGCGAAGCAGATATTCCACTTCGTATATCTTATAGGCGGTGTTCACCGTAACGAGCACCGCGCCGATCTTCGTGGTCGCCCAGAAGGTTATATACCACTGCGGCAGGTTCGTCGCCCATATCGCGACGTGGTCGCCGCGCTTCACGCCCAGAGTTATAAGCGCGCGGGCGAACCTGTCCACGTCGTCGCGGAACTGCGGATAGGTGCGCGTGTAATCCAGTTCGGTGAACCGGAAGGCATACTGCTCCGGAAACGCCTCGCACACCCTGTCGAGCACCTGCGGGAACGTGAGGTCGATAAGCATATTCTTCTGCCAGATGTATTTGCCCTGCCCGCGCAGGTCGTCGATAAGCATATCCCCGCCGGACCTGCGCCCGGTGAAGCGGCTCATGTAATCGACGTAATGCGGGAAAACAATGCCCGCGTCCTGCAGATAGGGCGCCCAGCGTTTCACCCATTCAAGCGTAACGTAACCTTCGTAATTAATCGAGCCGAGCGCGTTTATCATCTCCGGTATCGGCATATCGCCCTCGCCCATAAGGCGGTATTCTATCCCGCCCTCTTTGTTCATAACGCTGTCCTTGCAGTGGACGTAGGCGATATACATTCCCAGGTTCTGCACGGTGGTTTCCGGCAATTCGTGCGCGAAGCGGTAGGGGTGGTGAAGATCCCACAGCGCCGCCGCGCTGTCGCTGCGGACCGAATCCAGAACTGCTTTCAGCCGCGCGGTGTCGCTGTAAACGCCGTTCGTCTCCACCAGCAGCGTAACGCCCGCCTCCTCGGCAAAGGGGATCAGCGCGTTGAGCTGGCGCAGCACCTCCGAATCGTCCACTTCGCCGTTCGGCTCCGGGCTGTCGTCGCCCAGCACTCGCACGAACTTCGTCCCCAGCGCTTTCGCCGCGGCGAGGTATTCTTTTATTATCGCCGCGTTCTCCTCCGCCTTCGCCGCGTCGCTTATGCAGCAGCCGGATGAAAGGCAGGATATCTCCAGCCCCAGGGAATCCAGCTTTTTCACCGTCGCCGGAAGGTTCTGCGGCGCGAACGGCATATTGTGCATACCGTCGAATATATCGTCGCCCAGACCGCGTACCTCTATGCCGTCGAACCCGAGGTCCGACGCCATTGCGTAAATATCCGAAAAACTGTATTCCGGGCAGGCGAGTGTCGAAAACGAAAGCTTCATTCCGGTGGTCTCCTTTCGTGAAAAAACGTTGAAAACAAGGCGATTTCCGCATAAAACCGAAATTTTATTAAAGTATATATTCTTTTTCCGTCTATGTCAAGCGTTTGCAAAGCATTTTTTCGCGTTTGTGAATAAAACAGTTGAAAAACACAAAATATTGTGCTAAAATATGGTTGACCATAAAAAAACAACAGGTGGAGGTTATTATGTCCAAGATCAAAGTGGCGATCATCGGCTGCGGTACCATCGCCAACAACGCTCACATTCCCGCGTATATGAACAATCCCGACGCAGAAATAAAGTATTTCTGCGACATCATCCCCGAAAAGGCGGAAGCCGCCGTTAAAAAATACGGCTGCGGCACCGCGGTGGTCGATTATCACGACATACTCGGCGATCCGGAGATCGAAGCGGTTTCGGTCTGCACCCCCAACAAAATGCACTCTACCATTAGCATCGACTTCCTTAAAGCCGGCAAGAACGTGCTTTGCGAAAAGCCCGCCGCGCGCACCCTTTCCGAAGCGCTGGAAATGCAGAAAGCCAAGCACGAGACCGGAAAAGTGCTCAACATCGGCGTCGTCAACCGCTTCAACGCGGGCGTGAACAAGCTCCGCGAGATGATCCAGTCCGGCGAATTCGGCGAGATATATCACATCTACGTTTCCTTCCGCGCGCACCGCTCCATCCCGGGGCTCGGCGGCGCGTTTACCGATAAATCCATCGCCGGCGGCGGCGTGCTTATCGACTGGGGCGTCCACTACCTCGATATAGTCATGTACTGCATGGACGATCCGAAGCCGCTCACCGTTTCCGCAAAGGCGTTTTCCAAGCTCGGCGTGGATATGAAGAACTACGTTTATGAAGGTATGTGGTCCGAAGAGACGAAGGACCTTAACGGCGTTTACGACGTCGACGATTTCGTTACCGGCTTCGTCCGCACCGCGGGCCCGACTATCTCGCTCAACGGCGCGTGGGCGCAGAATATCGGCGTTTCGGAAACCTATATCGACTTCCTCGGCACCAAGGCGGGCGCAAGACTGCAGTACGGCTCCGATTTCACGGTCTACACCACCGCCTGCGGCGGGCTCGTAAGTCTTAAACCCAAATTCACCCCGAACGCTCACTTCCAGAACGAGATCGATTCCTTCGTCCGCTGCATACAGACCGGCGAAAAGCTCCCCTCCCACATCGACAAGGCGATAATCACCGCCACGATGATGCAGGCGATGTACGATTCCTCGGAGCAGAACAGGGAAATAGTGCTCGGCTGATATCAATATTATATTTTCGCAAGTCCGGTATAAAAACCGGGCTTGCGCTCGTTTTCGGCGGCTCTGCCGAACCGGGAACCGTTTTCCGCAAACGCGGGCTTCGTTTTTTTTGTATTTTTTTCAGTAAAAACCCAACCTTTTCGTTTCGCTGTGCATCTTTATCTATGAAGCGCTTCAACAAAAGGCAAAAGGAGGTTCGAAATGGGATACTGCCGCGTCGAATACAAGGCGATGGACGACCAAACGCTTGTCGAGCTTACTCTGCTCGGCAACAGCGACGCATATTCCGAGCTTGTTGAACGGCATCAGAAAGCCGTGCTCAACACCGCGCTCGCCGTAACACGAAACCATTATACCGCCGAGGACGCCGCGCAGGACGCATTCGTGACGGCGTGGACAAAGCTCGACACACTTAAAGACAGATCGAGCTTCAAGGCGTGGGTATGCGCGATCGCGCGTAACCGTGCGCGGCGGCTCGCCGAACGCTACCGCGAATACGTTCCGCTTGAAGAAGTCGAAAACCTCATCGGAGAGCCGGACGGCGCTGTCGAAGACGGCTTTGAGCTGGAGCTTCTGCGCGACGCCGTGAACAGGCTTTCAGATAAGATCCGGCGCGTCGTTACGCTGTTCTATTTCGAAGGACTTTCGCTTGCGGAGATCGCCGACCGCGAATCTGTTTCAGTCGCGGCGGTGAAAAGCCGTCTGCACGACGGCAGGATGAAATTAAGAAAGGATATGGGTTATATGGCAAACGAATACGAAACGCTTCCGGAGGCGGTCGAAAGGCGGCTTACGGAGATCAAAAAATGGCAGTTCAAAACCGAAAAAAGGGGCTTTTCCGCAGATTACGATTCACTGCTGGCGGATATCAGGGCACTGCCGGAATCGCAGGTCAAATACCACGCGATGGCGGACCTGATGCTGCACGGCTTCTGGTGGCTGGAGGACGAAAGACAGAACGAGCAGCTGCTTAAGGAGCTGGAGGACGCCGCATACAAGGGCGACAACAAAGACGTCATACGGTTTCTTATCGAAAGGGAGCAGTATAAGCTGCCGTTCGAAGACCGCGCGGAATTCATACTCAAAACACAGATACCGAAATTCGAATCGCTGGGAATGAAAGAAGCCGTGGGAGAGGAATGGGGAGAGCTGTCGTTTATTTATCAACAAACCGAAAGATACTCCGAAGCGCACGCGGCTCTGGAAAAAGCGATCGAGCTCCTCCCGCCCGAAAACAAATGGCGCGCCTCGGCGCAGTCCGCGCTGAAAATGCACGATAAGCTCGGCGGTTTTATAAACCACGCCGACAGATACTGGTACGCCGCACAGGGGATAACGATTTTCAGAGACGGCGGAAGACTGCTTCGCTCCGTACTAAGCTACGGCGGCGGGAAGCTTACCCACGACGGGATCCGCAGTGTTTTCACGCCCGGGGTGGTCGATTCGATCCTTCTCTGCGGTGATCTGAAGCCGGGCGAGACCTACCACGGCAGCCACCCGGGCGATACGATCACTCTGACGGGCAGCGACGCGACGGTTACCGCCTGCGGCAGGACCTACGACCGCTGCTATGAATACAGAATAAAGAGCGTGCGCTATAACCGCCTGTACAACATATGGTTCAAGCGCGGTATCGGACCGGTGGCGTTCGAAGAAAGATCGATTTACGGCAAACCGGGCAAGGTCGGATTCGACACGCGCCTCGAGCTTGAAGCTCACACGATCCAAGGCGGCGGAAACGAATTTATGCCGCTTGCCGCGGGAAACAAATGGCGTTACGCCCAAATAACGGAAGCCCCGCTTTACGGCGTGGAGCATATATGCGAATACGAGGTAACGCACTGCACCGATACCGGGGCGACAGTCGCCGTTACGCTTGCCTCGATCCAGCACGAATACGGCGCGGCCCTCCGCGATGTGATGACGGAGTTCTGCGACAGGCTCTGCTCCGGACGCGTCTCGCTGCTGCGGGAGCTTATGGGCGCGACGGCGGAGGAGGCGAACGCGGAAATAGATTCTTTTATTGGCAGAATCGATTCCGCCGCCGTGACGGATTACGAGCGCGAAGCGGCAAAACAGCTTACCGCGTTCATCGGCGAGCTTCGCGAATGCGATGAAGCGCTTGCGCCGGAAAGCGCCGACCGTATCGGCTGGGCGCGGTTCGGACTTATGCGCGTTTATGAATCCGAAGGCAGCGCGGGCGCGGTGGACGAATACAGTGTGCGGCGCTGGAAGCCGAAGGACTGGACTTATTCCGCCTGGCTTGCGGATATATTCGGCATACTCCAGGACCGGATGGGCGTTCTCTGGAGCCGCGGCTGGACCGGGGACGTGCGTTTCGACAAGGAATTTCCGAACAACTGGATGAACGGGATCGATCTGCGCGTTACCGGCGCGTTCCACTATGCCGGCGCCGTTACCGTTAAAGCAGGCACCTTCGACAACTGTATGGTGCTTTCTACTCAGGTGCTGGGCGGCATACGCAATGCCGGCTACCGTCTGCACGACGCCGACTATTATTTCGCGGATGGCGTGGGGATAATCAAAGTCATCACTCACTGCGGCGGTTTCCTCGGCGACGTGGTATACGAGCTCGCCTCATATTCTGGCTCCGGCAAGGGCTTCCTGCCTGTCGACGCGGGACTTAAACTGCGCTACGAGTGCGTAAACAGCCACGTCGGCTACGAAAGCGCGATGACCTATACCTTCATCGACGACGACAACGGCAGCCGTATGATTATCTATTCCGGCGTCGGCAGACACAACAAGGCGGTCGCCGAACGTGAAGAACGCGGAAATAAATAACCGCTTTGGCCGCAAGCAATAACAAAAAACGAATAACTTCGTAAGAAAACGCCCCGAAGGGCAAATTTCGTTGAAAAAGCACTTGCTTTCGCAAGTGCTTTTTCTGACGGAGAAGGTGGGATTCCTTGCCTGCGGGCAAGCCGCGGCATGGCTCTGACGTGCCCCCGGCACGTCATTCACTTCCATGCCGTTCGAATCCCTTCAAATCAACAAACAAGCACCCCGTAAAGGGGGTGCTTGTTTGTTGGCGGAGAAGGTGGGATTCGCCCGCCTGCGGGCGGAGCGGTGGCGCGCTCTGACAGTCCCCCGGACTGTCATTCACCACGCGCCCTTCGAATCCCCTCAAATCAACAAGCAAGCACCCCGTGAAGGGGTGCTTGTTTGTTGGCGGAGAAGGTGGGATTCCTTGCCTGCGGGCAAGCCGCGGCATGGCTCTGACGTGCCCCCGGCACGTCATTCACTTCCATGCCGTTCGAATCCCCTCAAATCAACAAATAAGCACCCCGTGAAGGGGTGCTTGTTTGTTGGCGGAGAAGGTGGGATTCGAACCCACGAGGCGCTATTAACGCCTACACGATTTCCAGTCGTGCGCCCTCGACCAGCTAAGCGACTTCTCCGTTTCGCCCGTGCCCGAGTAATGCCGCGCCCGCGGCTGCTGCCCGGCGCGTACTATGGATTATAGCATAATCGGTTTTTGTTGTCAATACAAAATTTCGTTTTTTCTTAAATCACTTTCGCAAGAACCAGCAAAAGCAGCACCAGCGCGGCGAGCGCGGCAAGCGCGACCGCGGTGGAAACGAAACCGAAGCCGCCGCCCGTTCCTTCGCGCTCCCGCACGAGCCCCGCCCGGCGCAGCGCGTTCACCGCGGGTTTATAAATAAGATAAGCCGTCGCGGCGTTTATCCCGCCTTTTACAAGGTTGAACGGCAGGAACACCGTCGCGAGCATACCTGCCACCGCCTCCCGCGTGATATTCTGCCCGATCGACTGAAAATAAAGCGGGGTGACGAGATAGTTCCACAGCACCATGACCGCCGCCATACACAGCACCCCGGCTCCGAGCCCGATAAGCGCCCCCGCGCGCGTGCGCTTCTTTTTGTAAATAAACGCCGCGGGCAGCGCGAACGCGCAGGTGGAAACCACGTTCATTATAAATCCGTAAACGCCGGTGGCGCTTATTGTGACCATCTCTATCGCCGAGACGAGCGCCGCGATCAGCAGACTCGTCGCCGGGCCGAAAATAAAGCCCGCTATCGCGATGACCGCGTCCTTCGGCTCGTAGCTCAGAAAGCCCGCCACCGGGGGGACGAACTTGAACGCGACCACCAGCACGAACGATATCGCCGCGAGCATCGCGGTGACCGCCATATATTTTATCGATTCCTTTTTCATCGCACACCTCCGAAAAACAAAAGCCCCGAAGCAAAACGCCCCGGGGAGAACAAAACGGCGCTGATAAGCGCGGTCCCTCCCATCCCGACTGTACGGTCGGTACCGGAATCGCACCGGTTCGACGCAAACGCGCTCGCGGACTGTAACCGCCGGTGGGGAATCGCACCCCGCCCCGAAACCGTTTGAATTATATCACCGCGGCTCGCGTTTGTCAATATTTTTATCAAATGAATAAAATACCTATTGCATTTTTTCGGAATGTGTTATATAATGTAAACAGAAAATAGGGTGTTATGCCCGTAATTATCAAAAGGAGCAAACAGAAAATGAAAAAGATTTTCGCACTTCTGCTCGTTGCGGCAATGCTTGTCGCGGCTTTCGCCGTAACCTCCAGCGCCGACAAAGTCAACGAGCACATCGACGTTGAATTTATGCGCACCGCCCCGAATATCGACGGCGTGGTGAACCCCGGCGAGTATCCGAACGCCATTGTTGAATACAGACCGGAATACAAGGATGAATTCGACGGCGTCATTCACGACCACGACAAATACGACGACTGGGGCTTCGATTTCTACGCCGGTTGGGATGAAGAATACCTCTATCTCGCGTGGATCGCCTATACCGACGTTCACGCCGGACTCCCGGTTGAAGTAAAGAACGCCAAAGGCTCCGGCTGGATGTGGGAATTCTCCTGCACTCAGTTCATACTTACCCCGGGCGCTCCCGAAAAGGGCGTTACCCATTACCAGACCGAAGGCGCGTACGTAGGCGACTACATGGAATGCGGCCTTACCCTTATGGATAACGGCGAGACCGAAAAGGTCATCTGGGCTACCTTCAAGGGCGGCGAATCCATCACCGCAAACGACTGGGACGGCCTTGTTACCCGTGACGACGCCAAGAAAGAAACTCACTACGAAGTTCGTATCCCCTGGCAGAAGAGCGGCGTTCCGGTAGTCGGCAACGGCCACCAGTTCGGCATCACCTTCGCTGTCGCCGCACAGGAACAGTATGCCAACGATATCGAAGGCTTCCCCGCAACCGGAACCGTTAAACCCGGCATGCTTGAATGGCAGGACGGCATACTCGGCGGCAAGAACGCCGACGCTGCGGGCGTTATCACCCTTGTCGGCGCTCCCGACGAAGTCGAGATCTCGGTCGCTCCGGTACTTCCGGAAGGCACCGTTCCCGCAAACTGCACCGATGAATCCGTTAAGCTCACCATCGATTCCGTCAACACCGGCATCCAGGAAGACAAATCGACCGTTATAATGGATCCGTCCAGACACGCTGATTACAACACCAGGTACACCGCTCTGCTTCTCCTTGCTCCCGTTGAGGGCGAAGAGAACACCTATTACATCGCCGAATCGATCACCGGGACCACCGGCGAAGAGCTTGTGTTCGAGACCGAGCTTACCGACGGTATGATCGCCGCCGCGTTCCACGGCGACGGCACCGAAAGCGAAGCCGCACAGCGCAAAGCCGCTGCCGCGGGGCTTGAAGTCGGCACCAAACTGCACCTGTTCGGCGTTGCCGAAGGCAGACTCGCTTATTCCAACGCGATGCTCTACACCGTCGCGGGAGAAGAGAAAGTGAACGTCGGCGGAGAAGAATCCAGCGAAGCACCCGAGTCCTCCGAAGAACCCGTTTCCTCCGAGGAACCCGTTGAATCCTCCGAAGAAGCCGTCGAATCCAAAGAAGACTCCAAGGAAGAATCCAAACCCGCCGAATCTGCCGCTGAATCCGCCGCCGAATCCAAACCCGAAGAAAAGAAGGGCGGCCTCGGCACCGGCGCCATAATCGGCATCGTTGTCGCCGCTGTAGCCGTACTCGGCGCGGGCGCCGCGTTCATCATCAAAAAGAAAAAAGCGTAACGCATAAAGCGTAACGCCTGATTCGCAAAGCGTAAACAAAAAGCAAAAAAGCGTCCGTAAGGGCGCTTTTTTGCGTAAAAATATTGCAATCCGGTAATAAATGTATTATAATTCCATTATGATTTATAAAAGGAGTGCTGTTATGAACATAGCGATATACGGCTACGGCAACCTCGGCAGAGGAGTGGAGTCCGCGGCAGGGCAGAATCCCGACGCGCGCCTTTACGGCGTGTTCACCCGGCGCGATCCGAAAACGGTAAAAACCGCAACGGGCGCCCCGGTGTTTTCCGCGGCGGATATAAAAAGCCATAAATCGGATATCGACGTTCTTGTGATCTGCGGCGGCAGCGCAACGGACCTGCCGCAAATGACGCCCGCGCTGGCAAAGGATTTCTGCGTGGTCGACAGCTTCGATACCCACGCCGATATCCCGCGCCACTTCGCGGCGGTGGACGAAGCCGCGAAAGCCGGCGGAAACCTGGCGCTTATCTCCGCGGGGTGGGACCCGGGCCTCTTTTCGCTGAACCGCCTGTATGCGAACGCCATCCTGCCGGACGGGCGCGATTACACCTTCTGGGGCAAGGGCGTGAGCCAGGGGCATTCCGACGCGATACGCCGCATCCCCGGCGTGCTTGACGCAAGGCAGTATACCGTTCCGGTGCCGGAGGCGCTCGCCGCCGTGCGTTCCGGCGCGATGCCGGAGCTTTCGACGCGGCAGAAGCACCGCAGGGAATGCTTCGTCGTCGCCGCGCCGGGAGCCGACAAAGCGGAGATCGAACGGGCGATAAAGACGATGCCGAACTATTTTTCGGATTACGATACGACAGTCACCTTTATTTCCGCCGAGGAAATGAAGCGCGACCATTCCGCGCTCCCGCACGGAGGGTTCGTTATCCGCACCGGGAAGACCGGGGCGGGCGGGGAGCACACGCATACCGTGGAATACAGCCTGAAACTCGATTCCAACCCCGAATTCACCGCGAGCGCGCTTATCGCGTTCGCCCGCGCCGTGCTTAAAATGCGCGAACGCGGCAGAACGGGCTGCATTACGGTTTTCGATATCGCCCCCGGCGATATGTCGCCGCTTTCCCCGGAGGAACAGCGCGCCCATATGCTTTAACGGCGCATACTGCTGCGATTCGGGGTCGCCCGGCCCTGCGCCGGAACAACAAGATACAGATCGGAGATCGTTTTATGAAAAAGCTTTTTGTTATTATGCTTGCCGCCGCGCTGCTGCTTTGCGCCTGCGGCAAAACCGCCGGAAACACCTCCGGCGCCGATCCCGTTTCCTCCGCCGCCTCCCAAACCGAAAGCGCCGCGGAAACGAAGGTCTCGGTCTTCGAGCCGATAAAAGGAAAGATCGCCGAACCCGAACTGCGCAGACTGTTCGACGGCAATCTCGACTGTATGCTTAATATTTTCGAGCTGTCGGAGCTCCCTCACGAGAAGACTCCGGTCAGCGGCACGCTTTATTACGTTACCGAACGCTTCACGGCTTATTCTGAACTGGAGGCGTACGTCAACGCGATCTATTGCGCCGACGCGGCGAAAGAGATGCTCGGCTACGAGGTGAACGGCCACGTCCGGTACGTCGATCACGAAGGGAAGCTTTGCTTCGACAGCTACTGCGCCACTGGAAAGGGCTATTACGTCGACTGGGAGGATTACAAGCTGACGGTGGAGCTGCTTGACGACAGCGACTGCTATTTCACCGTTTCCGCCTTCGTCGAATACCCCGCCGACGAACCGAAAAAAGAACCATACGCCGTCCTGGCGCACGCGCTGTGCGAAAACGGCGTATGGAAGCTCGAAACCATGTATTATTGATATCAATAGTAATCTATCCGCTCGTTTCCGTTGTAGACGGGCGGATATATATTTTCTCCGGGCGCGAACCCGGCAAGCCGGCAGACCTCCGCGTGGAGCCGGCGGGTAAGGTCCTCCTTTCGCTCCTCGCGTTTAAGCGAATCATCCGCGTACAGCGGTTCGCCGATATGCAGCGTCAGCAGCGCGATCTGGCGGAATATCCTGCGGCGTATCCACCCGGGCTTGCGGTAGGTGAACGCCAGCGGCAGCACCGGGCGCCCGCAGGCGACGGCGTAATAAGCCGGTCCGTCCTTGAAAGGCCTTATCGGGCGGTAGTATTCCCACATACTGCCCTCGCCGTAGATATGCAGCCAGCCGCCGTTTTCTATCTCGTCCTGAATGGCGCGGTTCATCGCGCATACGGCGTGCATATCGCCGTTGTCGGGGATCGGGATACAGCGCACGGCGCGCATCATTTTTCCGTTCTCGCCGCGGATGTACGGCGCCCAGGAAACGACGTAGGGCTTGTAGGGGCGCACCCCGCGCATTATCGCGATGAAATCCCAGAAATGCACGTGGTTACTGCAGGTGATAACGCCTTTTTCAAGCTCCGCGCGGTGCTTTTTAAGGTTTTCGCGCCCCTCCAGTTTAAGCCCCATACGCACGCGCGCCACGGGAAACACCAGAACGTTCAGCAAAAAGCGGGTAAGCGCCTGCTTCACGCGCATCCCGCGCGATTTGTCGATATAGGGGTAATCCGCGCCGAATACCGCGCCGTTGTTCTTTTTGATCGTTATGTAGTGCGAAGCGGTGTCCTTCGGGAACGGGAACTTTTTCGTTTTCGGATCGAACATTGGCTTTTCTCCGTTTCTTCGGTCGTATACTGTTATTATTCTATACCATTTTCCGACAAAAATCAACCGTTTTATGTTTTTTACGGGGGTAAAAGAAATGAAAGAATTTTTCGGGTTCGGCGGGTATCAGCGCACACCGGAGGGCTATATGTCCTGGCAGCACCTTGTTTTCGTGACCTCGCTTATGGCGGTAATGGCGCTGCTCGCGGTGTTTTTCGGGCGGAGGAACCGCGATAAAAGCGAGAAGACCAAAAACCGCGTGCTCATAGTCGCCGCCATACTTATCGATTCCTTCGAGCTGTTCAAGATCGTGCTTTGCTGTTTCCGCGCGGGCGACCCTTTGAACTGGCTTATGAACCTGCCGCTGTTCCTGTGCAGCATACAGCTTATAACCATTCCGCTTGCGGCGTTCTCGCACGGGCGCGCAAAGGAGGCGGCGCTGGATTTCGTTTTCATATTCGGTCTGCTCGGCGCGCTGGCGGGCACCTACGGCGCGGGGCAGAACTACGCCTGCTACCCGGTGCTCTCGTTCGACAACGTCGTTTCCGGCGTAACGCATTCCATTTCCGGGTTCTGCGCGCTCTATATCCCCATAGCCCGGATGGCGAGCATGAAGAAGAAAAATATGCCGATAACCTTTGCTATCCTTTCGTTCTTCTGCGCCGCGGCTTATATCGCGGATATACTCATCCCGTATAATTATATGTTCATGATCCGCGGCGACGGCACTCCCTACGATATTCTTTATAACCTCGTCGGCGGAAGCCCGGTGCTTTACCCCGTCGGCGTGGTCGCGCTGTTCCTGATATATATAGCGCTGTTCTATTGGGTGTATTACCTTGTCGCACGCAGAAAGAAAAAGGTGTGAGAACGCGAAGCGGCGCTTTACGCACAAGCGGCATAAAACCGACAGGGAAAGGGTCATACGGATCGCGGAGCCGTGAAAACGGCTCCGTTTTTTTGCGTTTTGCGGGGATAAAGAAAACGCCCGAAAAGGGCGTTTTCGCGCTGCTCCGGGATCTCCGGCGCGGTTTACTTTTTCTTTTTGCCGAATACGCTCGCTATGGCGACTGCCGCCGCCGCCGCGGCGGCGAGCGCGGCGCCGAGCTTTATCCCCTCGTAAGCGGCTGCCCGCTTTTTCTTGCGCGCGGTCCCGCCCGTATTGCGCGGGGCGCGGCGTATATGGGGCGCGATCTTGCGCACTGGCGCGGCTTCCGCCGTTTCTTCCGGCGCTTCCGGCGTTTCGTCCGGCGTTTCTTCCGGCGTTGGCGTTTCGTCCGGTGTTTCCGCCGTTGCTTCCGGCGTTTGCGTTTCCTCCGGCGCTTCCGGCGTTGCTTCCGGCGCTTGCGTTTCCTCCGGTGTTTGCGTTTCGGCTTCCGGCGTTTCTTCCGGCGCTTCCGGGAGTTCCTCCGGTGATTCTTCCGTTGGTTCTTCCGGCGCTTTTTCAAAGCTCAGCGTGCCTTTTATGAATTCGTGCAGCATATCGTATATCCCGCGCAGATCCTCGTTTTTCGACCTTGCGCAGGCGGCGAAAACGCCGGGGCCCGCCGCCTGGTAATAGGTGTGCACCGTCCCGGTCATCATGCCGTTTTTAACAAAAGCTTTAAGGTATTCGACAAACAGCCCGCGGTATTTTTCCGCGCGCTCCCGGTCGCTTTCGTCCGCGGCGGCGTGGTGTATCTCCAGTTCCGCGCCGAACCCGAACTTTTTGCAGAACGCGGTAAAATCGCAAAGCGCCCCCGCCGGATCGCGCTGAAGCGTTTCGTTGAACGAAAGGTTGGGCTGCATAGTCACGCAGTCAAACCCCGTTTTTTGCGCTTTTTCGACGCCTCCGGCGCAAAAATAGGGGATCATAAGGCACATATAGCCGCGGTCGCGCACCGCTTTTACGCAGGCGGCGGCAAAATCCGGCTCGCTGTCGCGCAGGGCGCGGGATAAATGCTCGTTCGTCCAGAACCAGCCGCCTATTTTTATATTGCGAAGCCCGCTTGCCGCGAAACGGCGGGTGACGCTGTCGATATACGCGCCGTAGGCGCGCACGCAGTCGCCGTCGTCAAGCAGCTTTTCCTCTATCCCGTCGCCGTTTATATCGCCGAACGGCTCGAAAGATACCTTCGGCGTCGGTGCGTTGAGATATACCGTAAAACGGTAGTCCTCCGGCAGGGAAAGGGCTTTTTTCGTTTCCGCCACGGCTTCGTCCAGCGCGTGCAGGCAGACGCCGTCTTCAAACAGCACGTCGGTTATGTATTCCCAATCGGAAAGCTTGCCCGGCCCGCCGTGCGGGGAAAGGCAGCCGCCGGAGGGGCAGCGCCCCTGCAGGATGGTGAACAGCATCGAATCGAACATCGTGTCCAGTATCTCGCCGCCGCGCCCCAGATAGGCGACGTAGGGAAGCAGGTCCTCCCTTCGCGGCTTGGCGACGCGCTCGTTTTCCGGCCAGTAGCCGAAGTACATCAGCGGCATATCGTAAACCCCGCCCAGCGAATCGCGCGGGGCGTAGGCGTTCGCGTCACGTATGCCCGCGTAGGGTTCGAGTATATCGCAGGGGGACGCGCCTTCCGCGCTTTCCGCCGCGAAAAGGCGGATCTCGTCGCAAAAAGAATTGACCTCCGCTTCGAACTCCACCGCCGCGAACCGCGCGCGCAGCGGTACTTCGAAACGCGCTTCATACGGGGCGCGCGTTACTTTCGGGAACGAGGCGGGGTAGGGGGCGTTCACCCTTGCGGCGAGGAAGTAGTTTTCGCCGTCTTCCGAAAGCAGCAGGCGGGTTTCCTCCGGGCAGTATATACCCGCTTCGCGCCCCTGGATAAAGCCCGCGTCGAACCCCGTTACTGCGTATTCGCCGCCGAGGTCGAAGGCCACTCGCCTGCCGACTCCGCGGTAAAAATGCGCCCATTCGCCGCCGTACCAGTCCGCCGGATCGCCGGTTTTGCCGTCCGTAAGCATTTCCTTGCCGCCCTTTTCGTTCGCGGCGAAGCTGTGCTCTGTCGGCGCGAAGGCGGTTATCACGGGGGTTTTGCCAAGCAGGATATTGTTCTTCTTTTCCATCATCCGCGCCCCTTTCCGGTCTTTTCGCCGTATTTCACCGCGGTCTCCGTCCCGTTTGCGCTGTTGGCGGCGATATCGCCGTCCGGCTCCGCCGCGCCGGGCGCATAGCAAACCGCTATCGTCGAACCGCCGAACGAGAAATATCCTTTTTCATCCCCCCGCACGAACGCTTCCGGGTGGGCGTTGTTAATTTTGCCCACCATCATCGCGCCCACCTCCACAAAAGCGACTTTGCCGAAGTTTTCGGTCTCCAGCAAGGTGTATTCGCGGCAGTTTTTGCCGAAAACGTCGTGCTTTTCCAGCGCGATGGGGTTTACCGTGTGCAGTATCCCGGGGATAAAGCGGTGCTCCAGCTCCCGCCCGCTGTCGGGGTAGCAGTAGCGGTGGTAATTATCGACCGTAAGGCGGTAAACAAACATCTTTCCGCCGTAAAACGGGCGCGCGGCCTCCTCGCTTCCCAGCAGCGCCGCGGCGGTATAGCGGCAGCCCTTTATTTCGTATTTTCCTTCCGCGGTAATATCGCACACGGTCAGCTTGGAATCCGCCGGCGCGATCACCGCGTCCGGCTCGCCGTTTATCGTCCGCGCGCCGGGGCGGAGCTTTCTTATAAAGAAATCGTTGAAAGAACGGTATTCCGCCGGTTCGTATTCCGACATATCTATCCCGTTTTGCTCTATCGTCTTTTTTATGCGCCGCTTCGAAAGCCGGGAGCGCATATAAATCCCGCCGATATCTGAAACGAAACGGCGGCACAGCAGTTTGAGCAAAACCCTGCCGAACGCGTTGTTATAAAGGAACGCAAGGAATTTTTCCTGCCCTCCGTCCGAAACTGTTTCGTTTCCGGCTCTGTCGAGTATCATACCAGCCCTCCCGTGCGGTGTTGTCACGTTAGGATTATACATCCGGCGGGGAGATTTGTCAACAAATTACGCGCGCGGCTCAAAAAACGTTTTTTACAGCGCCGATATGCCTTGTATTCTGTAAAATAATATGTTACAATATATACGCGGGCGGGCAAAAAGAAAACAGATAGCTTTTCGGGCTATCTGCTGTTCTCCGCCTACGCCTTAACGGACTTCTTTCAGGACCTTGTCGCCGTAAAGGTTGAACCTGAACAGCAGACTGAAATCGTCCGTGTTTTCGCAATAGATCTTCGCGTCGGTGATCTTACCGCCCTCGACTATCTTCGCAAGTCCGAGTATCTGGCAAAAACGGCTTTTGAGGTTGAGCTTGTCGCCCTCGTCGGTAATGAGCCAAACGTTGCCCTTGCACTGCTCCACAGCTTCGATGAACGAGTCAAGACGTACGTTGTGCAGTTCGGTAACTGACATTTTTGTGTTCCTCCTTTCTTTCGGATTTCGCCAAGATTATAACCATTCCGCGCGGTAAAGTCAATATGCGTTTAGACAATATAAACAAATACAAAGATTATTATTTGTGCAAAAGATACAAATTTCAAGCAAAAGGAGGGCTTTCGGGTGCCGTTTGATTTTTATTTGTGCGAAGAACCGGTGCCCCGATACCGCAGCAGGCTGTTCGATTCATACGGCGTGCGCCACGCGTTTTTCACCCGCAGAGGCGGGGTAAGCTCCGGCGTGTTCGAAAGCCTTAATTTCGCCGTGGGGATCGGCTTCGAGAAGGACGATATCAAAAACGTCATCGCGAATTACGCCGTCGCCGCGTCGGTGTTCGGGCTTAAAGAGACGGACGTCTGCCGCACCTATCAGACTCACACGAGCGTCGTCGAGAGGGCGACCGAGGCCGACAGGGGGCGCGGGATAACGCTTCCGCCGTACGACCACGGCGTCGACGGGCTGTATACCACGCAGAAAGACCTTCTGCTTTCGGTCCGCACCGCCGACTGCGTCCCGGTGCTTATCTGCGACAAGGCGAAAACGGTGTGCGCCGCGGTGCACGCCGGCTGGCGCGGCACGGTGGGCGGGATAACGCTTAACGCGATAGAACGCCTGAACTCGCTCGGCGCGGAAACGCGGGATATACTCGTCGCCATAGGCCCCTGCATCGGGCAGTGCTGTTACGAGGTCGGGGGCGAGCTTTTGCCGGAGTTCACGGCGCTGCACCCCGGGCTCGCGGAGTTCTTCGAGCCGCGCGGCGAAAAGTATATGCTCGACCTCACCGGGGCGAACCGCTTTATCCTGGAGCGCGCCGGAGTCCCGCCCGAGCAGATCTCCTGCGCGGGGTTCTGCACCAAATGCCGCCCGCGGGATTTCTTCTCGCACCGAGTAAGCGGCAGCGACCGCGGCACCATGAGCGCTTTTATTTGTCTGTAAACCGGAATACCGCCGTTAAAAATATAGATCGGAGGCGTTGATTTTGATTAAAATTTTTCATTGCGCGGATATACACCTCGATTCGCCGTTTTCGCTCTGCTCCCCGCGCGAGGCGGAGGGCAGGCGCACCGAGCTGCGCGCCGCGTTTACCTCCGCGGTGATGTACGCGCGCGAGGCGGGCGCCGACCTGTTTATCATCAGCGGCGACCTGTTCGACAGCGAGTACGTCACGCGCGACACGCAGGAGCTTTTGCTGCGCGAGTTCCGCAAATCGCCGGAAATGCGCTTTTTCATCGCGCCCGGGAACCACGATCCGTTCACCCCGGGTTCGTTTTACGCCGTTTCGGATTTCCCGGAAAACGTGCACGTGTTCGGTCCCGCGCGCGAATGCGTGCATATCGACGACCTCGGCGCCGACGTGTACGGCTTCGCCTACAATTCGCCGGAGTTGCTTAAAAGCCCGGTCGCCGGGTGGGGCGCGCTCGATCCGCAGCGTGTGAACATTCTCGTCTGCCACGGCGATACTTCCGGCGCGAATTCTTCGATAGGCCCCGTTACGAAAGCGGATATCGCCGCCAGCGGGTTCGATTATATCGCGCTCGGGCACATCCACAAGGGCACCGGAGTTCAGTGCGAGAACGGGGTGTTCTACGCATATCCGGGCTGCCTGGAGGGGCGCGGGTTCGACGAACAGGGCGTGAAGGGCGCGCTTTACGGCACTCTGGAAAAGGACAAGGCGGAGCTTAAAACCGTGCGCTTCTCCCGCAGGAGGTTCGAATCGGTGATAGTCGATATCGGCGGCGTGACCGAAAAGACCGTCGCGCTGGAAAAGATCCGTCGCGAGATAAAACCGTTCACCGACGACACCGCGCTTCGGATAGCGCTTATCGGCGAGCAGAGCGAATCGTTCGTCATCCTGCCGGAGGAGATAGGCAGGGGGCGCGAATTCCCTTATTATATGGAAATAATCGACAAAACGCACGCGGCGCCGGATATGGGCGAGCTGGAAAAGAGCAATACCGTTAAAGGCGTGTTCTACCGCATCGTCGGCGCCAAGCTCGCCGAAACCGAAAAGGACAGCGAGGAATACCGCGTGCTGTCGCTTGCGATGAAATACGGGCTCGCGGCGCTGGAGGGCAGAAGCGTCGCGGATTACGCACGGGCGGAGGATATAAAATGAACGTTTCGATAGAAAAAGCCGAAATAATCGCTTTCGGCAAACTCAAAAACGCCGCCGTCGATTTCAAACGCGGCATAAATCTGCTTTCCGCGCCCAACGAAAGCGGGAAGACCACGCTCGCGGCGTTCATAAAATTCGTTTTCTACGGCTACGCGGGCGGCAGGAACCAGGCGCTTGCCGAAAACGAGCGCAAGCTCTACACCCCCTGGGACGGCGATTTTTCCGCCGGCTCCGTCACGCTGGAGGCGGACGGCGCGCGGTACACCGTCGAAAGGCGCTGCCTGCCCTCCGGCAAGGAGACGGTGACCGTTACGGACCGCGCCACCGGGAAGCCCGCGTTCGCGGGGGAAGTCCCCGGCGAAGCGTTTTTCGGCGTAAGCGAGGACGTGTTCGCGCGGACTCTCTTCTTCCGGCAGCTCACCCTGCCGCAGAGCAAGGACGAGCTGCTTGCCGACCGGCTTTCCAACATCGCCATAAGCGCCGACGAGCAGATAAACACCGGGAAGGCGATATCCCGCCTGAACGACGCGAAGAACGAGCTTAAAAACCGGCTCGGCAACGGGATCATCCCGCAGCTCCGCCGCAGGAGCGAGGAGCTTTCGTTAAGCATTACCGAATCGCTGCGTCTGCGCGGGGAGGCGGAAAAGGTGCGCGCCCGTATCGAGGAGCGCGCTCCGACGCTCGAAACCGACAAAAAGAAGCTTGCGGCGCTTAACTGCGAGCGAACGAATATCGAAAAATACGAGGCGCTCGCGAAGTTAAACAATATCGAAAGATTAAAGCGCGAGGAGGCGGACGCCGCGGCGGAATACGAGCGCTCCGCTTCCGCGCTGAAAAGTCTGGACGGCATAAATTCCGCCCTGCGCGAGCTTTCGGCGATAAACAGCGAATACGTCGCGGAAAAGACGCGCGCCGCGTCCGCGGCGGAAGCGCTGAACGAGGCGGAGGCGGCGCGGCACGGGCTGGAGGAGCAGATGCCGTTCGGCATAGCCGAGGCGAAGGAGGCGGGCAGGGAGCTGGAAAAGCACACCCGCCGGGTATATTTTTTCGCGGCGGCGGCGGCGCTGTTCGCTGTCGCGGGGGTGGTCGTGCTCATCGCGGCGAACAAGCTTATCGGCGTGCTGCTGCTCGGAGTCGCGGCTGCGGCTTTGGGCGTGGCGGGGGCGTTTATCGCCAAGCGCGCGGGAGTGGTCCACCGTCTTAACTTCGATTCCGCCGCCGAGTTCAAGCGCGAACTAGCCCTGCTCCCGCAGAAGGAGGCGGAGCTCGACGCGCTGGAGGAAAAGCTGAAAACCCTGCGCGAGGGTTACGACAAATGCTTTTCGCGGTGCGGGAGGCTTAAAAGCCGGCTCGACGAGGGGATAGGCAAGTATATGGATTCCGACGGCGGCGATTATTCCGAACTGCTCGACACCATGCTTTCGCTATCCACCGACTGCGGTCAGAAACGCGCCGTTTACAATATCAAAAAGGAAGAATACGAACGCTCGCTGGAGGGGATAGATCCCGACGCGCTCGCCGAGGAGGCGCGCGGCGCCGAAAAACCCGCGCGTGAAAAGCAGGAAGTGGATAACGAACTCAGATTCTATTCCAAGCAGTACGAACAGCTCGGCGAACTGCAGAAGCAGGACGAGCTGGCGGCGGCTTCGCTCGAATCGCGCTCCGGCGACCCGGCGGTGCTGGTGGGCAAAAAGGCGCTGTGCGACGCGCGCGCCGCGGAGTTGGAGCTTAAATACCGCGCCTACGAGGCGGCGATAAACGCGATAAACGAATCCGGCGACTATATGAAAAGTATGGTCGCGCCGCGCATAAGCGCCCGCGCCGACGAATATTTCGCCGTCGCGACGGACGGCAGATACGGCGGGTTCGAGGTGGACACGAAGCTGTCGATGAGCTTCGGCGCCGATTTCCGCAGAAGTTGCGAATATCTTTCCGCCGGCACGCGTGACAGCGCCTATCTTTCGCTGCGGCTGGCGCTGGCGGATATGCTGTTCGGCGGCAGCGGGGTGCCGATGATACTTGACGACGCTTTCGTCCGGATGGACGACGGGCGCATCCGTATGATGGCGCGCGCGTTGGCGGAAGCCGCCGAAAAGCACCAGATAATAATACTTTCGCACGGGGACCGCGAAAAGGACGCCCTGCGCGATATCGGCGCGGAGTTCGCCGAACCCGTAATAAGAATGGTCTGATTTTGAAATGAACAAGCCGGAACTCACACCCGAAACCTCCATAAGATTCATCCGCGGCGTCGGCGAGGCGCGCTACGAGGCGTTCCTGCGGCTCGGGATCGAAACGGCGGGCGACCTGCTCGCCTGTTTTCCGCGCGGCTACGAGGAAAGGGGAAGGACCGTTACCATATCGGAGGCGCCGGAGGGCGAGCTCTGCTCGGTGGTCGTAACCGTTTCCGAAACCACGAAACCGGTGCGCATCCGCGGCGGAAAAACTCTTTTCCGTTCGCTGGTGACCGACGATACCGGGAGTATGGAGCTTTCGTTCTTCAACACTCCGTTTATGGCGAAAACGCTTATCCCCGGCAGAAGATTCCGCGTTTTCGGCAGGATAAGGCACACGCTTTACGGCAAGGAAATGGTTTCGCCGAAGCTGGAGCCGTTTGCAGAAGGCGGGGAGCTGCCCTATTTCGTCCCGGTCTACCGCGTTTCGCCGCCGCTTACCCAGAAGACCTTTGCTTCCGCGGTGAAAAACGCGCTTCCGCTTTGCGATAAGATGCAAAACGTTTTGCCCGAAAGTATGATAAAAGCCCGCGGGCTCATGAGCCGCGGCGACGCGGTCCGCGTACTGCATTCGCCGCGCGGCGCGGAGGAGCTCGCCCGGGCGAAACGCACGATGGCGTTCGAGACGGTAACGGTGTTCCGGCTCGCGCTGGCGCGGCTGCGCAGCGATTCCTCGGGCGAGCGCGCGGTCCCGTTGGGATTAAAGGGCAGCGGCGCGAAGCTGTTTTTCGATTCGCTGCCGTTCACGCTGACCGGGGCTCAGCAGCGCGCGGTAAAGGAGATATTTTCCGATCTCGCGCGGGAGCGTCCCATGGCGCGGCTTTTGCAGGGCGACGTCGGCAGCGGAAAGACCGCGGTAGCCGCTGCGGCGATATATCTGTGTGTGAAAAACGGGTATCAGGCGTGTATGATGGCGCCTACCGAGATACTCGCGCAGCAGCATAAAAAAACGCTGGACAAGCTGCTTTCGCCGTTCGGCATAAAAACCGTTCTGCTCGTTTCGGGGCTCCCGGCGGCGGAAAAACGCGCCGCCCGCGCCGCGCTCGCAAGCGGCGAAGCAGACGTTGCGGTCGGCACGCACGCGCTTATCACCGGCGATACCGCGTTCCATAACTGCGCGCTCGTCGTTACCGACGAACAGCACCGCTTCGGCGTGGCTCAGCGCGCCGCGCTGCTGGGCAAAAGCGAACGCGACGGCAGGCGCGCCCATATGCTCGTTATGTCCGCCACGCCCATCCCGCGGTCGCTTTCGCTTATCATCTACGGCGACCTGGACGTTTCGCTGCTGGACGAGCTCCCGCCCGGGCGGCAGAAGATCGAAACGCGCGTGGTGCGCGGCGAGGATATGGAAAAGGTGTTCGCGTTCATCCGCAGGGAGACCGGGTCCGGCGGCAGGGCGTATATCGTCTGCCCGCTGGTGGAGGAAAGCGAAAATTCCGAAAAGCGCGCCGCGGAAAGCTATTTCGGATACCTCACGCAGGGACCGTTGAAAGGGATCCCCGCCGGGTTGATCCACGGCAGACTGAAGCAGGCGGAAAAGGAAGCGGCGATGGCGGCGTTTTCCTCGGGGGAGACGAAGGTGCTTGTTTCCACCACGGTCATAGAAGTCGGGGTAGACGTCCCGGAAGCCACGGTCATGCTTGTCGAGAACGCCGAATCGTTCGGGCTTTCACAGCTCCACCAGCTTCGCGGAAGGATCGGCAGGGGTACCCGCCGTTCGGTCTGCATACTCGTGAACGGCGGCGGCGGGAACGAAGCGGCGGACCGCCTGCGCATAATGCGCGACACCTCGGACGGCTTCAAGGTCGCGGAGGCGGACCTGCAGCGCCGCGGCCCCGGCGATTTCTTCGGCGAACGGCAAAGCGGCGAATTCTCGCTCGCGTTTTCGGCGATAAGCGATATGTCTGTCCTGCGCGAGACGGACGGGATAGTGAAAGAGCTCCGCGCGCGCGAGGGCGAAAAGGAATACGCTCCGCTGTTCGCGGCGGCTTCCCGATTCCTTCAGAAAACCGGCGGCAGCAAGACCGTGAACTGAATAAAAAACGCTTCCGCTTTGAAAAAACGAATTTGATTATTCATTATAAACTTATAAGCCGCAGGAAGAAAACGCCAAGGCGTTTTCGGACTCAATCATTCATTTTTGATCATTCATTATGTACCACAACGTCTTTCTCGCCCCTATGGCGGGCATTACCGACCACGCGTTCCGCGCTATCTGCATGGAATACGGCGCGGATCACTGCGTGACCGAGCTGATAAGCGCCAAAGCGGTGGTCTACGGCGACAAAAAGACCGAATCGCTCGCACGGTTATACCCCGACGAGCGCCCCGCGGCGATCCAGATCTTCGGCAGCGAGCCGGAGATAATGGCGCGCGCCGCGTACCGGCTTTTGCGCTTCTCGCCGGAATTCATAGACATTAATATGGGCTGTCCGATGCCGAAGCTGGTTCAGAACGGCGAGGGCTGCGCTCTTATGCGCTCGCCCGCCCTGTGCGAAAGGATCGTAAAAGCCGTTTCCTCCGCCGTGAACGTCCCCGTCACCTGCAAGATAAGGCGGGAATGCGACGAGGGCGCGGACAACGCTCCGGAGGTGGCGCGCGCCTGCGAATCCGGCGGCGCGGGCATGATCTTCGTCCACGGGCGCACACGCGCCCAGCTTTATTCCGGGCGCGCCGACCGCGGCTGCATACGCCGGGTAAAGGAAGCAGTCGGAATACCCGTTATAGCCAACGGCGACGTAAGATGCGGCGCCGACTGCGCGGATATCCTGCGCGAGACCGGGGCGGACGGAGTTATGGTCGGCAGGGGCGCCTACGGCAGCCCCTGGGTGTTTGCGGAGATAAAGGCATTTTCGGAGGGCAGGGATTACGTTCCGCCGACGAACGCCGAAAAGCGCGGACTGCTTCTGCGCCAGCTCGAAACCGTGATCGCCGACAAGGGCGAACGCGGCGTCGCGGAGTTCCGCCACCATCTGCTGCAATACTGCAAAGGGTTCCCCGGCTCCGCCGCGCTGCGGGCGGATATCGCCTCGGTAAAGGACCGCGCGTCCGCGAGGGAAGCGATTTTTCGCGTTTTCGGAGAATAAACGCTTGAAAAAACAAAAATATATGATATAATGTTCATATAAAAAACAAGGAGAAGCGATGATGAAAAAACTGATTGCGTTCCTGCTTTGCGTTATAATGCTCGTTCCTTTCTGCGCCGTCGCCGAGGACGGCACGGAGACGATGATCTTCGACAACGAGGGCAACCCCATAATCACCCTGCCCGGCGGCCAAACGACGGCGATACTCTGGGGCGAGCTGGAGCTCGTGCTCAACGCCAAATCCAGGCCTCCGTTCCCCGTTTCCAACGGCGTCTACGACGTTTACGGAGTCCCCTGCACGACGGCGACGGGATATCTCGGCACCGACGATAAATATCACCTTTACATAACGCTCGAAGACGCGCTTACGGGCGCCGAAGCGGCGGGGCTGCTCGCCGAAGCCGAACAGGTCGAATCGGTAAAGCCGCGCCTCCCCGATTACAGCGATTATCTGGAGCACCGCCCGCTTAAACGCGGCGACGTGAATATGAACGGCAAGCGCGACGCCGCCGACTACGCGATGTGCAAACGCGCCTATCTGGGCAACTACGAAATAACCGATAAAAGCCAGTTCTACTGCGCCGACGTTAACGGCAACGGAAATATCGACACCAAGGACTACGCCATGATAAAGCGCAGCTACCTCGGCAACTACCTTATAAAGTTCGCTTCGGTGTTCGAGGACGACTGCGAACCGATGCGCTGCTATCTCAAGGACAGGTTCACCCGTGTGAACGGCCTTGCGAGCGACGTCAATTCGGACGGAAAGATCGATTACACGGATATCAAAGCGAAGCGCGAGGATATTTTCGTGGGGATAATCGTCTACGGCTACGGCAAGGACAGCGACGTGTTCCTTACCGAGGTGTTCGACATGAAGGATAAAAGCAACGAGGAGAACCGGCTTATCGTTTACAGATACGGCGAAAGGACGTTCGCGCTCAATTCTCTCGCAAAGGTCACGGACGGCGAGCGGTTCTATACCGTGAGGGAAGCTTACGACGCCGGGATACTCACCTCGCTCGATCTGGAGGATATGTGCGCGAATTTCGAGATATCCGGAGTCGCGGTGGAAGAAACGCTTAAATAAACGCATAAACAAGTTGCCGCGGGGAACTAAAAATCCCCGCGGTTTTTCTTTACATCCGCGGCGGTTTGTGGTATAATAAAAAAAGCATACGCACGGAGGAACTATATGGACGTAATCGCAAAACTTGCAGAAGAACTGAAAATACGCGCATCTCAGGCGGAAGCCGCGGTAAAGCTTATCGACGAGGGCAACACCATCCCGTTCATCGCCCGCTACCGCAAGGAGGCGACCGGCTCGCTGAACGACGAGATACTGCGCGAGCTGGGCGAAAAGCTGGAATCCTACCGCGCGCTGGACGCTCGCCGCGCGGACGTTCGCCGGCTTATCGACGAGCAGGGAAAGCTTACCCTGGAGCTTGAGGAGGCGATAGAAAAGGCGCAGACGCTTGCCGAGCTGGAGGATATATACCGCCCCTACCGCCCGAAGCGCCGCACGCGCGCCTCGATCGCCGCGGAGGCGGGGCTGGGCCCGCTCGCAGAGCTTATGCTGGAGCAGCGCCGCGACGTGGATATAGAAGCCGAGGCGGAGAGATTCTTAAACCCCGAAAAGAAGATAGAGACCGCCGCCGACGCGCTGAACGGCGCGAAGGACATTATAGCGGAGCAGGTCTCCGACAACGCGGAATTCCGCAAGTGGATAAGGGAATACACCGCGAAGAACGGCAAGCTCGTTTCCAGGGCGAAGACGGAGGAGGACAGCGTCTACCGGCTTTACTACGACTATTCGGAGCCGCTTGCGAAGATCCCCTCTCACCGCGTGCTGGCTATAAACCGCGGCGAAAACGAGGGCGTGCTTTCCGTTAAGGTGGATGTCGACGGCGATTATATCTGCACCTGGTTAAAGGGGCAGACGCTTTCGGCAAAGGATTCCGGTTCCTCTAAATACGTCGCCGAGGCGACGGAGGACGGATACGAACGCCTCATCGCCCCCTCGGTGCAGACCGAGATGCGCAATATGCTTACCGATTCCGCGCAGGAGCAGGCGATAAAGGTGTTCGGCGAGAACCTTAAAAACCTGCTTATGCTGCCTCCGGTGCGCGGAAAGCGCGTTATGGGCTTCGACCCGGCGTACCGCACGGGATGCAAGATCGCCGTCGTGGACGAGATAGGCAACGTGCTTGACACCGCCGTGGTATATCCCACTCCGCCGCAGAACAAAACGGAGGAAGCCAAGGAGAAATTAAAACGCCTTATCGAAAAGCACAGGGTGGATATAATCTCCATCGGCAACGGCACCGCGTCCAAGGAAAGCGAGATATTCGTCGCCGGGATGCTTAAAGAGCTCGACCGCCCGGTAAGCTATATAATGACCAACGAGGCGGGCGCTTCGGTCTATTCCGCCTCCAAGCTCGCGGCGGAGGAGTTCCCGCAGTTCGACGTTTCGCTGCGAAGCGCCGTCTCAATCGCACGCAGACTTCAGGACCCGTTGGCGGAGCTGGTGAAGATCGACCCGAAAGCCATCGGCGTGGGGCAGTATCAGCACGACTGCGACGCGAAAGCGCTCGACTGCTCGCTTGCCGGAGTGGTGGAATCCTGCGTTTCCGGCGTCGGCGCCGACCTGAACACCGCTTCCGCTTCGCTGCTCGCGCATATCGCCGGGATAAATTCCAAGATCGCAAAAAGCATTTGCGAATACCGCGCCTCGGCAAAAAGGTTCCGCACCCGCGCGGAGCTGTTAAAGGTAAAAGGTATCGGCGAAAAGGCGTATAAACAGTGCGTCGGCTTCCTGCGGGTGCCCGAAAGCGCCGAGGTGCTGGACAACACCTCCGTCCACCCGGAAAGCTACGGCGCGGCGTACGCCCTGCTCGAAAAGCTCGGATATACCGCGGAGGACGTGCGCGCAAGGAAAATAAAGGACGTGCGCGCCCGCGCGGACGGGAAAAACGCGCAGAAGCTCGCTTCCGAGATCGGGATCGGCGTGCCTACGCTGAACGATATCGTTTCGGAGCTTGAAAAGCCCGGGCGCGACCCGCGCGACGAGCTGCCGCCCCAGATACTTCGCACCGACGCGATGGATATTTCCTGTCTCAAACAGGGGATGGAGTTTATGGGCACCGTGCGCAACGTGGCGGATTTCGGCGCGTTCGTGGATATCGGCGTGCATCAGGACGGACTGGTGCATATAAGCAAGCTCGCAAAGCGTTTCGTAAAGCGCGCTTCGGACGTCGTGAAAGTCGGCGACATTATAAAAGTGAGAGTTATTGACGTCGACGTTGCAAAAAAACGCATTTCTTTGGAAAAAATCGATTAAAAACCGCGTAAAAATCGAATAAATATGCAATTTTTCTATTGCAATCCTGCAAATCGCGTAGTATAATAAACCATATTTTTTAATTGGAGGCAGTTTATGAATATCAAGAACCAGCACCTTGCGGAGCTCTACGCCAAGGTGGAAAAGAGAAACGCCGGGGAAAAGGAATTCCTTCAGGCGGTGGGCGAAGTCTTCGAATCGCTTTCGCCCGTTGCGGATAAACGCCCCGACCTTATCGAATCGGGCGTTTTCGAACGGATAGTCGAGCCCGAAAGGTTCATACAGTTCCGCGTCGCCTGGCTCGACGACTCGGGCAAGGTACAGGTCAACCGCGGCTTCCGCGTACAGTTCAACAGCGCCATCGGCCCCTACAAGGGCGGCCTGCGCTTCCATCCCAGCGTCTGCTCCTCGGTAATAAAGTTCCTCGGATTCGAGCAGATATTCAAAAACTCCCTTACCGGGCTCCCCATGGGCGGCGGCAAGGGCGGTTCGGATTTCGACCCGAAGGGCAAATCGGATAACGAGGTAATGCGCTTCTGCCAGTCGTTTATGACCGAGCTGCAGAAGTATATCGGCCCGGATACCGACGTTCCGGCGGGCGATATCGGCGTCGGCGCGAGGGAGATCGGATATCTGTTCGGTCAGTACAAGCGCATCCGCGATGAGTTTTCCGGCGTGCTCACCGGCAAAGGGCTTACCTACGGCGGTTCGCTCGCAAGGACTCAGGCCACCGGCTACGGCTTGTGCTATTTTACCGACAATATGCTTAAAAAGAAAGGCGATACCTTCGCCGGCAAGACGGTAGTCATAAGCGGCTCCGGCAACGTTGCCATCTACGCCTGCGAAAAGGCGACGCAGCTCGGCGCAAAGGTCGTTGCAATGAGCGATTCCAACGGTTACGTTTACGATGCCAACGGAATCGACCTCGCTGTGGTAAAACAAATCAAAGAAGTTGAACGCGGAAGGATAAAAGAATACGCGGCGCGCGTCCCCGGCGCGGTATATACCGAGGGCAAGGGAATATGGAACATCAAATGCGATATCGCGCTGCCCTGCGCTACGCAGAACGAGCTTAACGGCGACGACGCGAAGGCGCTTATCGCCAACGGCGTGAAATACGTCGCCGAGGGCGCGAATATGCCCTCCACCCCGGAAGCCATCGAAGCGTTCCTCGCAAACGGCGTCTACTTCGGACCGGCCAAAGCGGCAAACGCCGGCGGCGTTGCCACCTCCGGCCTGGAAATGAGCCAGAACAGCCAGCGCCTCGCGTGGACGTTTGAAGAAGTCGACAACAAGCTTTGCGGCATTATGAAGAGCATTTTCGAAAACGCTTCCGCCGCCGCGAAGGAATACGCACAGGAGGACAATCTTGTCGCCGGCGCGAACATCGCGGGCTTCTTGAAGGTCGCCGAAGCCATGAAGGCTCAGGGCGTACTTTAATACCCCAAAAGTGCAGGCGCTTTCCGGGAAGCGACGGAAAAAGCAGATTGATCAAGGCATAACAAAAGGAGGCGTGAGGGCGGCTCTTCGTAAGGAAGCGCCGCCTTCCGGCATTTCAGGCGTGTTCGGGTTGTTGTCTCTATGGCTTCTTCTCGCCCACAAAAGGCAAAACTCTTACTGACAGTAGGAAAAATAAAATCCAATTGATATGATCGGTCTGTTCACTTTTCAGTTTTCATGCAGTATAATCATCCACAGAAACACAAAGGAGGCGGGCACATGAAGATGATGCTGGCAGAAAACATCCGCGCCTTCCGCAAAGAGCGGTCGCTGACCCAGGAGCAGCTTGCCGAGGCCCTGGGGGTAACGGCGGGCGCAGTATATAAGTGGGAGGCGAAGCTGTCGCTCCCGGAGCTGGTGCTGATCATCCAGATGGCGGATTTTTTCGATGTCTCCGTGGACGTACTGCTCGGCTATGAGGTCAAGGACAACCGCCTGGAAGCGACGGTCAAGCGCCTGCGGGAATACCGCCGCAGCAAGGATTGGGACGGGCTTGCGGAGGCGGAGAAGGCGCTCAAGAAGTATCCGCACTCCTTTCAGATCGTCAACGCCAGCGCCGCGCTGTACCGCGCGTTTGGTGTTGACAGCGGGGACAAGGCCCTGTTTCGCCGCGCGCTGGAGCTTCTGGAGCAGTCCCGTCTGCTGCTGAGCCAAAACACAGATCCGCAGATCAGCGAGCAGACGATCTACGGAAGAATTGCAGAAACCTATCTGGGGCTGGGCGAAACGGACAAGGCCATCGAGCTTTGGAAAGCCCATAACGCCGGCGGGCTGTACAACCCGGAGATCGGTGATACTCTGGCCCAAAACAATCACGTTGAGGAAGCGGTACCGTTTCTGTCGGAGGCCCTGACGAAGATCCTGTCCGATTTGGTCCGCACGATCGTCGGCTATATCAACGTATACCTGGAACGTGGTGATCATGCTTCCGCACAGGCGATCCTGAGCTGGGGGATCGAGCTCCTGCAGGGGCTGCGGGAGGCGGACAAGCCGAACTACTTCGACAGAGTCTGCGCTGCTTTGTTCGCCGTCCTTGCCGGATCGCAGTTCCTGTCCGGGCAGCGTGATGAGGCGCGCGACACCCTGATCAGAGCCAAAGAGCTCGCCGCATTCTTTGACGCCTCTCCCAGCTATGACGAAAGCGACGTCCGCTTTATCACCCGCATTGAAGGCGCCAGCGCCCACGATGATCTGGGGCCGACTGCAATTGCTGGCGTCGAACTTGCGGTAAGCCAATTTGAAAATGAAGAGTTTACCGCTCTTTGGGACCGCATCAAGAAAGAAGAGGAGAATCATGGTGGACAAGAAAGAACTTAAAGCGCTGCGGCGTCCGTTTGTCAAAGAGCTGTTCCGAAAAAACAAGTTCAACCTCGTGATGACCGTGCTCGCGGCCTTCCTCGCAGCCGTGTCGGAGCTCGTGATCTCGTGGACGCTCAAGGGGATTTCCGATCTGATTTCCGGCGACGGAGCCATCAGCTTCCGCACCCTGCTTCTCGTCGCGGGCGGCGGCTTTGCGCTGATGCTGCTGGCCTGGGTGCTGGATAAAGCCTTTTTGTCCGAATTCCGGGCAAAAGCGATGCGGCAGTACCGGAAATACGCCTTCGACCGGCTGCTGGAAAAGGGCATTCAGGCCTTCTCCGGCGAAAACAGCGCGCGCTATCTCTCCGCGCTGTCCAACGACGCGAACACCATCGAGCAGGACTACCTCCGTATGCTGCAAAACACGATCCAGGTCGGCATCACCTTTGTCGGCGCATTGGGGCTGATGCTTTGGTACAGCCCGCTGCTGACGCTGATCGCCATCGGCTTCTCGCTGCTGCCGATCATTGTATCGGTCGTGCTCGGCAACAAAGCCGCCGTCGCGGAAAAGAACGTGTCCGACAAAAAGGAACGCTATACCGGCATGCTCAAGGACGTGCTCTCGGGCTTTGCGGTAGTCAAGAGCTTCAAGGCGGAGGAAAGCATATCCGGCATCCATGACGAGAGCAACAACGGCGTTGCCGACGCGGCCAAAACGCGCGAGAAGGTGAGGCTCCACGTCTCCTATGCCTCCGGCATTGCGGGCGGCCTTCTGCAGTTCGGTGTGTTCTTTGTCGCAGCGGCGCTGGCGCTCTCCGGAAAAGGCGGCATCACCGCCGGCACCGCCATCGTCTTCGTGCAGCTTCTGAACTACGTGCTCGCGCCGATCCAGGTCTTCCCGGCATATTACGCGGGCAAAAAATCCGCCTTCGGTCTCATCGACAAGCTCGCGGAGGCGCTCAATACGAACATCCCCGACGAGGGTGACCCCATCGAGCCGCAGCTCACAGAAGGCATCGAGATCCGCGATCTGAGCTTCGCCTACGAGGAAGGCAAGACCGTTCTGTCCGACGTCGATATGGACATGAAGGCGGGCGGCTGCTACGCGCTGGTGGGCGGCTCCGGCAGCGGCAAGTCCACGATCCTGAACCTGCTCATGGCATCCTACCGCGGCTATCAGGGGCAGATCCTCTACGACGGCAAGGAGCTCAAAAATGTATCCACAGGCTCCCTGTACGACCTTGTGTCCATTATCCAGCAGAACGTGTTCGTGTTCAACAGCACGATCCGCGACAACATCACCATGTTCTCCCAATTCCCGCAGGAAGAGATCGACCGCGCGGTGCGGATGTCCGGGCTTTCCAAGCTCATCGACGAAAAGGGCGCGGACTATCTCTGCGGCGAGAACGGCTCCGGCCTCTCCGGCGGCGAGCGCCAGCGGATATCCATCGCCAGGGCCCTGCTGCGCAAGACCCCCGTGCTCTTCGTGGACGAGGCCACGGCCTCCCTGGACGCCGAGACCTCCTTCGAGGTGCTGGACGCCATTCTGAATCTGGACGGCTACACCCGCGTCATCGTAACCCACGATCTGGACGAGAATATCCTCCGCCGCTGCACCGGCCTCTTTGCCCTGAAAAACGGCGTTGTATCCGAGCAGGGCAGCTTTGACGAGCTGATGGAGCAGAAGGGCTACTTTTACTCGCTGTTCACCGTTTCCCAGCAATAAACATGTTTTTTTGTGAAACAGCCGCTGTCCGCTATCATACCGAGCATCGGCTTTTGCCCCGCAAAATCCATCGACGACAGAAAAAACGGTCGTGACCATCGTAGTCACGACCGTTTTTTCTATCTTTTGAGGCGGTTTTTGCCTGCCTCAAAGCGCCTTCCTTGCGGAGAGCGCCCCGAAAACGCCTCCTTTTTATTGCTTTGCCGTGCGAAAACCGTTTATTTCTCTTCTTTCTTCCCTGCGAGGAAGCCGTAGCAGAGCGCCGCGAGCACGCCGCCGATAAGCGGTGCTGCCAGGAACACCCATACGTTCGACAAAGCGGCGCCGCCGACAAACAGCGCCGGTCCGAAGGAACGGGCGGGGTTGACGGAAGTGCCGGTGAAGTGGATGCCGAAAATGTGCACAAGGGTAAGAGTCAAGCCGATGACGATACCGGCGACGTGGGAATTCTCGGTCTTCGAGGTAACGCCGAGTATCGCAAGAACGAACACGAAGGTGAGTATGATCTCAACGATCAGCGAAACAAGGATATCGTCGTTGTAAAGCCCGTTCTGACCGAGCGAGGCGTTCTGCCCGCTGATGGCGTAAAGAATGCCTGCACCGGCTATCGCGCCGAGGAACTGGGCGATCACGTAGCCGCAGAAATCGGTAAGCGACATTCTTTTGCTGACGAGCATCGCGATGGAAACGGCGGGGTTGATGTGACAGCCCGAAATATTGCCGATGGAATAAGCCATCGCGACGATCACCAGACCGAAAGCGAGCGCGGTCATAAAATAGCTTGCGTTGGGGTTCGAACCGTCGCATCCGACCACGACGGCGGTGCCGCAGGCGAACAACACCAGCACCAGGGTGCCGATGAATTCCGCGAGGTACTTTTTAATGGATTGCATCATAATATTTTCCTCCGATGAATATTTGGGGATATTTCCCTTTGAATCCATTATAGCACCGCGAGCCCGCGTTTTCAAGTGAAATTTGCGCAAAACGCTTTGTTTTTATTGCATTTGTGCCGCGATTATGATAGAATGAGCGCGAAAGAAGGTGCGTAATTACGGAAGAGTATGGATTCGACGCCGCCGCCGTGTGCGAACAGATAGAAGCGCTGACGCGCGGCGTGCCGCATCTTATCGCCAACCTCGCGAACGTTTCGGCGCTGCTGTACGGCGCGATCCCGGACGTGAGCTGGGTAGGTTTCTATCTCCGCGAGGGCGAAAAGCTCGTGCTCGGGCCGTTTCAGGGCAAGCCCGCCTGCATAGAGATCGCTTCCGGCAGGGGAGTCTGCGGCGCTGCCGCCGCCACGGGCGAGATACAGACCGTCCCGGACGTGCGCGCCTTCCCGGGGCATATCGCCTGCGACGCGGGCTCGGCTTCCGAAGCCGTCGCGCCGATATTCGGCAAGGAAGGCGTTTGCGCCGTGCTGGATATCGACAGCTACACGCCCGGGCGCTTTTGCGATTCGGACAAAGAATGGCTCGCGCGGGTAGCCGCGGCGATCTCCGGCGTTTTTTAAGCGCGGACGGGGCGCGGCGGACCGTTGACGGAACGGGAAAAACGCGCTTCTCTTCCGCAAATCCGGGATTTTAAGGCGGAACGGTCTTTTTTGCCCGTTCCGCGCGCTTTTTTGCCCGAAAAAGCGGTTGACATACGGCTCCGGATATGTTAAAATATCATCAAACTAATAATAATGAGAGGTGCAATTATGTTCTGTCCGATGTGCGGAAACAAAATCGAAGACGGATCGCTGTTCTGCCCGCAGTGCGGCGCGAAAATCGGGCAACAGGCCCAGCAGGCGCAGCAGACCGTGAACGAAGCGGTAAACAACGCCGAACAGACCGTCGACAACGCCGCCGATCAGGCGGCCCGGTACAACCCCGTACCCCAGCAGGAACAGTTTAGTCAAACGCCGCCCCAGCAGCCCCAGCAGCCGCAGTACGGCTACGCTCCTCAACAGCCGCAGCAGTCGCAGCAGCCGCAGTACGGCTACGCTCCGCAGCAGCCGCAGCAGCCGCAGTACGGCTACGCTCCGCAGCCGCAGTATTACGGCGCGCCCAAAAAATCCAAACTTCCCGTTATTCTCGCTCTCGTCGGCGTCGCGCTGGTCGCGGTGGCCGTCGTGCTCATCGTCGTCCTTGCGGGCGGCGGAGGCGGCAGCGGCAGCGCCGTGAAATGCGCGGAAAATTACATCAAAGCCGACAACACGCGCGATCCTTCCGCTATGCTCGACGCCATGCCGGATTACCTTATCTACACGGCGGGCAGGTCCTACGGGCTTGACGAGGACTGCACGCGCGGCGACGTTCTGAAGGCGTATAACGATCAGCTCGACGCGATAAAGGAAGCGTCTCCCGAAATGTACGAAAAGTATATGGAATACACCAAGAGATCGGTTAGCTTTGTAAGCTCCGAGACCACCGAGGAACTCAAGTCCGGCGAACCCGATTTCGACAGTATGCGTACGCGTTACATCAACTCGCTTCCCGCCTTCGCAGTGAACAAGTGCGACCCGGAGAAAATAACCGAGTTCGCCACCGTTAAGGTCACCTATACGATCGACGGCGGCAGCGAACAGACCGAAACCATCGACTGCGTGAAATACAACGGCAGTTGGTACGTTGCCGATGCTTAACGTATCTTTCGGCGTAATATAGCAAAAGCCCACGGGACGCAAGTTCCGCGGGCTTTTCTTTTTCGCGCCCGGTCCGCGCGGTTTTAATTTATTAATTTAATTTTTATAGTATATTATTGATTTTTAAGTACGAATATGTTATAGTAGTGTGTTAAGATATACGCACGTTCCGTTAAAGGAGGTATCCGGTTTGAAAAAGTGCCTTATAGCTGTAGACGGGCTGGACGCGTCCGGGAAAAAGACGCAGACCGATCTGCTTGCGCAGGCGTTTGCGGAAAAGGGGATACCCTGCCGCTGTATTTCGTTCCCGACGTATGACAGGGATTATTCCGCGCTGGTGAATATGTATCTCGACGGCAGGTTCGGCGAGGACCCGCAGGCGGTCAATCCCTACGCCGCCTCCACGTTCTACGGCGCGGACAGATACTGCTCCTATATGCTCGACTGGAAGAAGGATTACGAAGCCGGAACGGTGATACTCGCGAACAGATATACCTCCGCGAACGCCGTGCATCAGCTTTCGAAGCTCCCGCCCGAGCGGTACGGGGAGTTCCTTGACTGGCTCACGGACAACGAATACAACCGGCTTGCGATCCCGCGGCCGGACGCGGTGGTCTATCTCTGCCTGCCGCCGGAGCAGTCGATGCGGCTTCTGGAAAAGCGCTGCTCGGAGACCGGGGCGAAGAAGGACATTCACGAAAAGAGCCGGGAACACCTGGAAAACAGCTACCGTGCCGCGCTTTATTCCGCCGAACGGCTCGGCTGGATGAAGATCGACTGCGACAGGGACGGGGAGATACGCTCCGTCGAAGATATACACAACGAGATGATCGAACGGCTTCGCGCCGTACTGCCCGGTCTTGGGCTTTAAGAAAGGACCGTTAAAAATGACTAACGTATGCATACTTCTGGCGCGCGGGTTCGAGGAGTGCGAAGCGCTCATACCCGCCGACCTGCTTAAACGCGCGGGCGCGAACGTGGTGCTCGTCGCCACCGAGGGCGGGCTCGCCGTCACCGGGTCCCACGGGATAACCGTCACCGCCGACATCACCATCGACGAGCTTAAAAAAGAGGATATGCACTGCCTGGTGCTTCCGGGCGGTATGCCCGGTACCCGGCTTCTGGGAGAAAACACCCGCGTGCTTTCGCTTATCGAATACGCGGTCGGGCGCGGGCTTTACGTCGGCGCCATCTGCGCGGCTCCGTCCATACTCGGAAAAATGCGCCTGCTCGACGGCAGGAACGCCGCGGTGTACCCCTCGTTCGCCGATGCGCTTAAATACGCGAACATAACCGGGAAAAAGGTGGAGCACGACGATATCTTTATCACCGCCGAGGGAATGGGCGCGGCTTTCGGGTTCGGGTTCCGGCTGGTGGAAACGCTGTTCGGCGCTCAGGCGGCGGCGGATATAAAAGAATCGGTAAGATACGAGGGAGAATAGTTCCTTTGCGCTGGATCGAACAGAAAGGAGGCGCGTCGAACAAATGAAAAAAAGGTTTTCTGAAATAATGCAGAGCCCGGCGTTCACCACGCCGCTGCTTGTGATATTCGTTATCGTCGCAATGCATTTTTCCCGTTACGCGCTTGCCAATTTAAGCGAAAAAACCAACGTGGTGCTCGCGATAGGCGTTATACAGCTCGCGGTGCTCGCGCTGCCGTGTATGATCTATTATCTGGTCAAAGGGCGCAAGCTATCTTCGCCGGTGATGTTCTTTTCGGGCAGGGGAGTCAACGCGCTGTTCGTGCTGTTCGCCGCACTGTTCTTCGTCAGCGGGATGCTGCTTATCAAATACCTCTATTTCATCAACGGCGGCACCGTCGCTTCGCTGGTGAACTATTACGGCGGCGCGGGCACGCTGGAAAACACCGGGCACGCCGAAATAATAATCTCGTTGATAATCATTCCCGCCGTGTGCGAGGAGCTGTTCTTCCGCGGGATAGTCTACAGCGAGTACCGCCGCTACGGTTCGGCAAACGCGATAATCGTTTCGGCGCTCTGCTTCGCCGCGCTTCATTTTTCGGTCCAAAACTTCTTCGTTTATCTGTTCGCGGGGCTGCTTCTGGGGTTCGTTACGGCGATAACGCGCTCCTGCCTGCCGTCCATAGCGCTGCATCTTTTAAGCAATACGTTAAGCATCTACGCCAGCGACGCGTTCCTTAGGGTAACGGTCGTTAAAAACGGCGCGTACTTCATCGGATTCGTTCTTATAATACTTACGGCGGTCACGTTCGCGCTCATGCTCTCCCGCGTGGAAAGCATTTGCTACAAATACGCCAACGACCCGCCTGTCGAGGCGATACCGCCCAAAAGCTCCGAAAACGTGTGGAGAGTTTTCCTTTCGCCCACGTTCCTGCTGCTTGCGGGCGTGTTCGTCGCAGTAAATATCTGGTTGAAATAAGGAGGTCGGGACCATAATGTCAGACGATCGCAGCACCCCGGAAAGCCGCGCGGACGAGCTTTTCAAGATACTCGACGAATTCCGCGACGACGCCGCGGGAGCAAACCCCGGCGAAGGCGAAGCGGAAGCCCCCGCGGAAGCGGAAGGCGCGCCCGTCCCCCCCGCCGTGGAGGAAGAAAAGAGCTTTACGGGACGTTCCGACGAAATATTGGAAATAATCTCCGGCAGAAAGTCGCCGGACGAAGCAGACGACGCTTTTGCGAAAGCGCCGGACGAAGCCGCGGAGGAAGCCGCAGAGGAAACGGCGGAAGCCCCGGCGGATAACGGCGGCGGCGCGGAAGAGCTTGCCGAAATGCCCGCCGCGCTGTTCGGGCACCTTACCGACGAGGGCAGCGAAGCTCCCCAGGGCGAGGAGCCGGAGCAGAAGGACCCGCATTTTACCGATTCATTCACCCCCGTGGAGCTTCCCGAGGAGGCGGAACCGGAGGGACGGTTCGGCGCGGAGGACCCGGAGGAGGACGGGGACGGCGAGGAAGAAGCCCGTCCCAAAGGCGGGTTCGGCAGGGCGCTGCAGCGCCTGAGTCTTATCCCCAAGGCGGTGATATACATCGTCGTCGTCGCGCTTATCTCGGCGTATCTTTCCTACTACGCCATATCCATAGGCAACGACGTGTTCGCCCTGGTATGCGAGGACGCGGTGGTGGAGATAAAGATCCCCGAAAACGCCACCGACGCCGACGTCGCCGAGATCCTTAAAGAAAACGGCATTATCGAATACGCCTGGGTATATAAGCTTTATATGCGCTACCGCGGAGGCGGAGACGAAGAAGGAAAATATATCCCCGGCACCCACCGGCTCAACCGGAACTACAACTATTCGCAGATAATCACCGCGCTTACTGTCGCGCATACCAAACGCGACGTGGTGCGTATCGCCATCCCGGAGGGCTTCACAGTCGATCAGATAATCGACCTGCTCGTTAAAAACGGGCTCGGCACGCGCGAAAACTACGTGGAAGCCGTGAACAACTACCCTTATAAGCATGAATTCGTGCAGCAGCTTACGGAAATGGGGTATCCCGAAACGCGCAAATACCGGCTGGAGGGGTATCTGTTCCCGGACACCTACGAATTTTACACCAGCACCTCCGAGGTGTACGTTATAAACGCGTTTCTCAATAACTTCAACGAAAAATTCTGGAAGGACTACAACAAGATCGACGGCGACGGCGGCTCCTACCGCAAGATGATGGAGGACGAATACGGTATGAGCTTCGACGATATCATTACGCTGGCGTCGATGATTCAGGCGGAGGGCAAAACGGCGGAGGATTTCGAGGCGATATCCTACGTCTTCCACAACCGCTTGAAGCACAGCGGCACCTTCCCGCGGCTGGAAAGCGACGCGACCATACAGTACGTGCTCGAAAAGCGCGAGCAGGACGCCGCGAATATAGATATCTCGCTCGACACTCCGTATAACACCTATCTTTACGACGGGCTGCCTCCCGGAGCGATCTGCAACCCCGGTATAGAAACGATAATGTCGGCTATGTTCCCGTCGGCGCCGCTTAACGCCTACGGTTACGAGATCGACGCCTACTTCTTCGTCGCGAACAACGCGGGCAAGGTCTATTACGCCACGAGCGCCGCGGGACACGCCAACAACAAAGCGCAGGCGGCGCGGGACAACGAGGCGATCGAAGCCGGGAACTACGAGGGCTGATCTATGCCGCACGGAAAAAGGCCGGAGCTTCTCGCGCCGGCGGGGAACTTTGAAAAACTGACCTACGCGGTGCGCTACGGCGCCGACGCCGTCTACTGCGCGCTGGACAGGTTCGGTATGCGCGCGAGCGCGGGCAATTTTACGCCGGAGGAGTTCGCAAAAGGGGTGGAATACGCGCACGCGCACGGCGCGAAGGTCCACTGCGCGATGAACGTCAACCCGCGCGACGCGGAATTCGAACTGCTCCCCGAATATATAAAATACGTTTCGGACGCCGGCGCGGACGCGTTCATCGCAAGCGACCCGGGCGTTATAGACTGCATCTTCCGTTACGCCGCCGACCCGTGCGTGCATCTTTCCACGCAGGTCAGCACCGTGAATTCCGCTTCGGCGCGGTTCTGGCTGCGGCAGGGGATAAAGCGCATCGTGCTCGCACGGGAACTTTCGCTTGAAGAGATAAAGCGTATACGCGAAAACGTGCCGGAGATCGAGCTGGAATGCTTCGTTCACGGCGCGATGTGCGTTTCGTATTCCGGCAGATGCCTGCTTTCGAACTACTTTACCGGGCGGGACGCCAACGGCGGCCGCTGCGCTCAGCCCTGCAGGTGGAAATATCACCTTGTCGAGGACAAGAACGGCTATACCGCCGAGGCGGAGCAGGACGGGGACGGCGCCTACGTCTTTTCCTCCCGCGATCTGCGTATGATCGATCACGTCCCCGAGCTCGTCGGGGCGGGCGTGGATTCTTTTAAGATAGAGGGGCGTATGAAAAGCGCCTATTACACCGCGGCGATGAGCAACGCCTACCGCATCGCGATAGACGCCTGCATGCGCGGAGAGCCGTTCGACGAACGCTGTATCGCGGAGACCGAAAGCGTGAGCCACCGCGAATACGGGACGGGGTATTATTTCTCGTCCCCCGGGAGCGACGCGAATACCGTTAAAGCCAACGAATACGTTGCGGACCGCCCGTTCCTGTGCAGCGTTTTATCGTACGACGAAAGCGCGGGGCTCGCAAAATGCCTGCAGCGCAACAAGATGCGCGTCGGCGAAAAGGCGAACGTTTTGTCCCCCGGCGGGTTCGGGCGCGATTTCGTTATAGGCGAAATGTTCGACCGCGATATGAACCCGATCGAGTCCACGCCGCACGCGGGGATGGAATTTTATCTGCGGATCGACGGCTTGAAGCCGATGGATATAATCAGGGGTTGAAAATGGCGAAAACGCTTTCGGAGCTTGCCGAAAGGGCAAAAATAACGGTGATATCCGGTCCGTTCGGCGCCGGAAAGACCAATATCGCGGTGAATACGGCGCTTGCGCTCGCCGCGAAGGGCGAAATCTGCCGGGTCGCCGATCTGGATACGGTGAACCCGTATTTCCGCAGCGCGGACAACGAAAAAATGCTTGCCGCGCACGGCGTGGAAACGCTTGTCCCGGAGTTTGCGAACACGAACGTGGATATACCGGCGCTCCCGCGAGATTACAACAAGATATTCACCGGGGCGGGGTATTCGATCTGCGACGTGGGCGGCGACGCCGACGGCGCGGCGGTACTCGGCGTCTCGCGCGAGGATTACCTGAACGCGGGCTGCGCGATGTATTTCGTGTATAACCGCTTCCGCCCGCTTACGGCGGACCCGGCGGACGCGCTGGAGATGCTGCGGCATATCGAACGCGTTTCGGGGCTTCGCTTCCGCGGGATAATAAACAACAGCAACCTCGGCGCGGAAACGACTTCCGAAGTCGTGCGCGAGGGCGTTCCTTTCGCGGAAAAGCTCGCCGCGCTGGCGGGGCTCCCGCTGGAGATAACGGTTTCGCCGGAGTGGGCGTATTTGCCCGGCACCGCGGCGATAAAGGATATTACGAAAAAATTATTCTGAAATACAAGGTGGTAAAAATGAACAGAGTTACATTCAAAACCGAGCTGTGCAAGGGCTGCGGGCTGTGCGTCGGCGCCTGCCCGAAGCATCTTATCGCGCTCGACAAAACGAAGCTCAACGCCAAAGGGTACCATCCCGCCGGTATCACCGGGCAGGAAAACTGCATCGCCTGCGCGATGTGCGCGACGATGTGCCCCGACGTGGTGATTACTGTTGAAAGGGGAGTTGAAGAATAATGGCAAAAATGCTTATGAAGGGCAACGAGGCGATAGCGGAAGCCGCGATACGCGCCGGCTGCCGGCTTTTCTTCGGATACCCGATCACCCCGCAGACCGAGCTTTCGGAATATATGGCTAAAAATATGCCCAAATGCGGCGGGCTGAGTCTGCAGGCGGAAAGCGAGATCGCCGCGATAAATATGGTTTTAGGCGCGGCAAGCACCGGGGCGCGCGTCATAACCAGCTCGTCCTCGCCCGGGATCTCGCTTAAAAGCGAGGGTATCTCCTACATAATCGGCTCCGACCTGCCCTGCGTTATAGTGAACGTTCAGCGCGGCGGCCCCGGTCTGGGCGGCATACAGCCGGCGCAGAGCGACTACAATCAGGCGACGAAGGCATTGGGCCACGGCGACGGACACATAATCGTCCTCGCGCCGGATTCGGTGCAGGAGATGGCGGCGCTCACCGCCGAGGCGTTCGACCTCGCCGATATCTACCGTATGCCCTGCATGATATTCGCCGACGGCGCTCTGGGGCAGATGATGGAGCCGGTCGATTTCGAAGCCGTCCCCGTGCGCGAGCTGCCCGCCAAGGACTGGGCTTGCACCGGTACGGGCGGAAAACGCGTTCACAACATAATAAATTCGCTTTATATGGAGCCGGAGGCGCTTGAAAAAACCGTCGTCGAACGCTTCGAACGCTATAAAAAGCTCGCCGAGAACGAGACGAAGTACGAGGAGTTCATGCTGGACGACGCGGAATACGCCGTAGTCGCCTACGGCATTACCGCCCGCATCGCCAAGACCGCGGTCATAAACGCGCGCAGGAAGGGGATAAAAGCGGGGCTGTTCCGCCCGATCACGCTTTATCCGTTCCCGGAAAAGCCGCTTAACAGACTCGCGGACGGTGTGAAAAAGTTCCTTTCCGTCGAAATGAATATGGGACAGATGCTTAACGACGTGAAGGTCGCCGTCGAATGCAAAAAGCCGGTGATCCACTTCGGCAGGACCGGCGGCGTTATTCCCACGCCGGAAGAAGTGCTTGAACAACTGGAAAAACTCGCGGGAGGTGCAGAATAATGACAGTCTTCCAAAAACCGCACGCGCTTACGGATATGCCTTTCCACTATTGCCCGGGCTGTACCCACGGCATAATACACCGCCTTGTCGCCGAGGTCATCGACGAGCTCGGCGTGGAGGACAAAACGGTGGGCATCGCCCCCGTCGGCTGCTCCGTATTCGCCTATAATTACTTCAACTGCGATATGATCGAAGCGCCCCACGGACGCGCCCCCGCCGTTGCGACGGGCGTGAAGCGCGCGCACCCGGAATTAACGGTGTTCACCTATCAGGGCGACGGCGACCTTGCCGCCATCGGCACCGCCGAAACGGTGCACGTCGGCGCGAGAGGCGAGAATATCACGATAATTTTCGTCAACAACGCCATTTACGGTATGACGGGCGGCCAGATGGCCCCCACCACGCTTCTGGGGCAGGTAACCACCACCTCGCCCTACGGCCGTATCCGCGAGATACAGGGCAACCCGATACGCGTCTGCGAAATGGTAAGCACGCTGGACGGCGTGGCGTACGCCGAACGCGTTTCCGTCGACTGTGTGAAAAACGTGCTCAACGCCAAAAAAGCCATTAAGAAGGGCTTTACGATGCAGCAGGAGAAGAGAGGGCTTTCGATAATCGAGGTGCTTTCCACCTGCCCGACGAACTGGGGGCTTTCGCCCGAAAAGGCCATTGAATGGCTGCGCGAGAATATGATAAAGCATTACCCGTTGGGGGTGTATAAAGACGTTACTGCAGAGGAGGCAAACAAATGAGCGCTATCCTTCTTGCCGGATTCGGCGGCCAGGGCATACTTTTCGCGGGGAAGCAGCTTGTGCTCGCCGGGATGAAAAAGGATAAACAGGTGAGCTGGCTGCCGTCCTACGGGCCGGAAATGCGCGGCGGCACCTGCAACTGCTCCGTGAATATCGACGACGAACCGATCGGCTCGCCGCTCGTTACCGCGCCGGATATACTTATAGCGATGAACAAACCCTCGCTGCTGAAATTCGCAGGGCGCGTCGTTCCCGGCGGCACCGTCGTCTACGATACCTCGCTTATCGATATCGCCGTCGGCAGGGACGACGTGAACGCGTACGGCATCCCCGCGACGGGGCTTGCAAACGACGCGGGCATCGCCAAACTGGCGAACGTCATACTGCTCGGATACCTTATTAAAAAGACCGGACTTTACGAAAAGGATTTCTTCCTTGAGCATATCCGCGGTTCGGCGCCCAAATCCAAACCGGAACTCGGCGAGCTGAACGCGAAAGCGCTGCTTATCGGCTATGGCTACGAGGGCTGAAAACGTCTTTGCCGTGATAGTCGCCGCAGGCGGCGGCACGCGAATGGGCGGCGTTTCGAAGCCGCTTATAAAGCTGGGCAAAAAAACGCTTTTCGAATACGTGCTGGACGCGTTCTGCCGTTCGGTCTGCGAAAAGATGACCGTGGTGTGCAACCCCGCGAACGAGCAGGCGCTTAAAGAGCTCGCCGCCGCGTACGGAACAAAGGAGATCGATTTCACCTACGGCGGCGAAACGCGAAGCGATTCGGTCTTCAACGGCGTTAAAAACTGCGGCAGGTGCGGTTTCGTGGCGGTCCACGACTGCGCGCGCCCCTTCGTTACCCCGGAGATCATCGAAAACGTTATCGAAGGCGCCCGCAAAACCGGCGTTTCCACCGCCTGTACCCCGGTGACCGATACGGTGAAGTACGTCGACGCGGAGCACGGCGTTATCTACACGCCTCAGCGGAAGAACCTGCTCGCGATACAGACGCCGCAGTGCTTCCGTAAAGAGCTTTACCTCCCGGCGTATCTGCTGGCGAAAAGCGCCGGGCGCGAATATACCGACGAGACGTCCATGCTCGAGGCGGCGGGACACGGAGTTGAATACGTGATCTGCGACGCTTCGAATATAAAACTCACCACCAGGGCGGACGTTATGACCGCCCGCGCCATACGACTTATAAGGGAGCACGACAACAATGATAAGAATGGGACAGGGATATGATGTCCACCGCCTTGTCGAAGGCAGAAAGCTGATACTCGGCGGCGTGGAGATCGAATACGAAAAAGGGCTTTTGGGCCATTCCGACGCGGACGTGCTTATCCACGCGATCTGCGACGCGCTTCTCGGCGCGGCGGCGCTGGGCGATATAGGGCGTAAGTTCCCGGATACCGACCCGAAGTACGAGGGGATCTCTTCTTTGAATCTGCTTGCCGAGGTCGGCAGGATGCTTAAAACGATGGAATGCAGCATAAACAACATCGACGCGACTGTCATCGCGCAGGAACCGAAGCTTATGCCGTATATCAACGAGATGCGCCATAACATCGCACGGGTGCTGGACGTTTCGCCCGGGGCGGTAAGCGTTAAGGCGACCACGGAAGAGGGGCTGGGGTTTTCCGGCAGAAAGGAAGGCATCGCCGCCATGGCGGTGGCTGTTATAGATGAGTAAGCAAAGCATAGGCGGAAATCTTATAACCCCAAACGGAATAATAAAAGGCGCGGCGGAATACGAAAACGGGATAATAACCGCGATAAAGCCGGACGAAAGCGTTAAAAGCGAACGCTTCGTCGCGCCCGGGTTCATAGATATCCACGTCCACGGCGGCGGCGGGCACGATTTTATGGACGGCACCGAGGAAGCGTTCTTAGGCGCTGCAAAGCTGCACGTCTCCCACGGGACGGCGACTCTGCTGCCCACCACGCTCACCTGCTCCGACGCGGAGCTGTTCAACGCTTTCGACGTGATGCGCCGCGTGCGGAAGGACAAGACCTACGGCGGCGTGTTCTACGGAATGCACCTCGAAGGCCCCTATTTTTCGCCCGAGCAGGCGGGCGCGCAGGACACGCGCTATCTGCGCAAGCCGGAAAAAGCGCATTACGGCGAGATACTCAGACGCGGCGAAGGGATAATCGCCCGATGGTCGTCCGCGCCGGAGCTGGAAGGCGCGCTCGAGCTGGGCGACAGATTGAAAGAGCTTGGGATCTGCGCCGCGATCGGGCATACCGACGCGTATTACGAGGACGTGCTGGAGGCGTGCAAGCACGGATATACCCACGTCACCCACCTTTACAGCGGTATGAGCGCGCTCCGCCGCATAAAGGGCTACCGCCGCCCCGGCGTGCTCGAAGCGGCGTATATGATCGACAAGCTCACGGTAGAAGTCATCTGCGACGGGCGGCATCTGCCGCTTTCGATGCTCGGCTACGTTTTCCGCGCAAAGGGGCCGGATAAATGCGCGCTTATCACCGATTCGATGCGCGGCGCCGGGATGACGGAGGGAAAGACCATACTCGGCTCTTTGAAAAACGGGCAGGAATGCTATATCGAGGACGGAGTTTCCAAAATGCCGGGCGGAAACGCTTTCGCCGGAAGTATCGCCACCGCCGACAGGCTGGTACGCAACGCAATAGCCGCCGGCGCGTGTCCGGAGGACGCGGTGCGGATGATCACAAAGACCCCGGCGGATATAATCGGCATGCGCGACAGAGGAACGCTGGAGGTCGGCAAGCGCGCCGATTTCACCGTGTTCGAAGGCGACGTAGAGATAACCGCGGTAATCAGCGGCGGACAAACGATATACGAAAGGTGAAAAAAATGATAATCAAACAGGGAAAAGTCGATAAATTAAGATACGTCGCGCTGGATACCCGCGCCGAAATGGGCGCGCTCGCCGCGAAAGACATATCGGAAGAGATAAGCCGGCAGCTTGCCGCAAAAAGCGAAATAAACATGATCTTCGCAGCCGCGCCGAGCCAGAACGACGTGCTCGCTTCGCTCGTCGCCGGAAAAGATATAGAATGGGAGCGCATAAACGCCTTCCATATGGACGAATACATAGGGCTCCCCGCGGACGCGCCGCAGGGGTTCGGCAATTTCCTTAAAAACGCGATATTCGATAAGGTCCCCTTCAAAAGCGTGAATCTTATCGACAGCACGGCTTCCGATCCGGAAGCGGAATGCGAACGCTACGCCGCGCTGCTCGCCGCGCACAAATGCGATATAATCGTTATGGGCATAGGCGAAAACGGGCATATCGCCTTCAATGATCCGCACGTCGCGGATTTCCGCGATAAAAAAGCCGTTAAGGTGGTCTCGCTGGACGATATCTGCCGCCGGCAGCAGGTAAACGACGGCTGTTTTGAAAGGATCGAAGAGGTGCCGCGTTACGCGCTCACACTCACCATACCCACGCTCGTCGCGCCGGAGGCGGCGTTCTGCATAGTTCCGGCAAAAACAAAGGCGTGGGCGGTGGACCGCACGCTGAACGGCGAAATAGGCGAGGAATGCCCCGCCACGGCGCTGCGCCTGCACGGCAACGCTCGGCTTTATCTCGACGCGGACAGCAGTTCGCTGCTGTAAAGCGGATTCGGGACGATACGCACATATAACGGAGGTTCAAAATGAAAAAAATCGGTTTTCCCGGCTTGGGATGGGAGTTCGATATCAGCTCCACCGCCTTCACCGTGTTCGGAATAAACATCCAGTGGTATGGAATAATTATTTCGGTCGGTATAATCCTGGCGTTCCTGCTGTTCCACCGTCTTGCGACGAAAAAGGAACAGATCTCCGTCGACACGGTATACAACATCACTCTGCTCGCCGTGCCGATAGCGATAATCGGCGCGCGGTTCGTCTACGTCGCCACCCGGTGGGACGTTTATAAGGGCACCGGGTTCTGGAACATAATAAACATCCGCGGCGGCGGGCTCGCCATTTACGGCGCGGTCATTTTCGGGCTGCTCACCGTGCTCGTATACAACAAGATCAAAAAGACGAGCTCGCTCGCGATGCTCGACGCGCTCGCTCCCGCCGTTATGCTGGGGCAGATAATCGGGCGCTGGGGCAACTTTATGAACGGCGAAGCATACGGCTGGACCGAGAATATCGAAAAATTCCCTTGGCGTATGTGGCTCGAAAAGGTCGTGGTCGACGGCGAGGATGTGACCGCGAAATTCGGGCACTGCGTCCATCCTACCTTCCTTTACGAATCGCTGTGGAACCTTATAGGGCTCGTTATCATCCTCGCGGTGCTCTACCGAAAAAAGAAGTTCAACGGTCAGATATTCTGCGCGTATATGGGCTGGTACGGCTTCGGCAGATTCTTCATCGAAATGATCCGCGCCGACAGTCTCTACATCGGCGGGCTTAAATTCTCGGTGCTCGTCGGCGCGCTGTGCTTCATCGCGTCTATAATCTGCGCGCTTGTGTTCGCGCACCGCGGCAAGGTCGAAAAGGAGGAGCTGGAGGAATATCAGTCCGGCTTCGCCGCCGCGCGCATCGCTTCCGAAAAAGAAGGCGACGCGCTCGACCAGAGCATTTACGACGTGACCGACCCGGTCGACGACACCGATCCGAACGAATCCGCCATCGACGCGCCCGCGTGGGACGAGGACGTCGAGGACGGCGGCGAAGACGGCGCTTTCGGCGACGTCGCGGAGGAAGCTTTCGAAGGCGCCGGCGAAGAGGCGGCTATGTCCACCGAGGAGGCGGGCGATCAGGGCGATTTCGTCGCCGGGAGCGAGGTACTGAATTCCTCGCGCGAGAGCGAGGAGATGACGGGCGGTATGGAACCGAGATCCGGGACCGAAAACGGGAGCTGCGAACAATGACTGTTATCGACGGAAAAGCGGTCTCCGCAAAAGTAAAAGCGGAAGTCGCCGAGGAAATAAAAAAACTCTGCCGCGAACCGGAAAGAGCTCCGGGGCTCGCGGTGGTGCTGGTGGGCGAGGACCCGGCTTCCCAGGTCTACGTCCGCAATAAAAAACGCGCCTGCGAGGCGTGCGGTATAAACTCATTCGAATATCTGCTTTCCGCCGGGGAAAGCGAGGAACGGCTTCTGGAGCTTATCGATTCGCTCAACCGCGACGAAAGCGTGGACGGCATACTCGTTCAGATGCCGTTGCCGAAGCATATTTCGCCCGCCCGCGTTACCGAGTCGATAGACCCGTACAAGGACGTGGACGGCTTCCATTCGCAGAACGTCGGTCTGCTCACACAGGGGACTCCGCGCTTCGCGCCCTGCACCCCGCTGGGCGTTATGCGCCTGCTCGCCGAATACGGCGTGGAGGTAAAGGGCAAAAACTGCCTTGTCGTCGGCAGAAGCAACATCGTCGGCAAGCCGATGTCCGCGCTGCTCCTGGCGGCGGACGGCACCGTTACCACCGCGCATTCGCGCACGGCGGACCTCGCGTTCCATACCAGGAACGCGGATATAATCGTCGCCGCCTGCGGCAGACCGGGTATGATAACCGGGGATATGGTAAAAGAGGGCGCTGTGCTTATCGACGTGGGCATAACCCGCGTGGACGGCGCGTTGAAAGGAGACCTCGATTTCGATTCCTGCGCGAGGAAGGCGTCGTTCATCACCCCGGTCCCGGGCGGAGTCGGACCTATGACCATCGCCATGCTTATGCGGAACACACTTCGGTCCTACAAGCTCCGGAAGGGGATCGAAGTATGACGAAGCTCGCGCTCGCGCTGGCGCTGCTGCTTGTGTTTTCCGCGTGCTGTTTCGCTTCCTGCTCCGGCGGGGAGGAAAGCGGCGCCGGATCCGCCGTCTCCGAGCCGGAAGAAAGCTCCGGGCCGGAGGAAACGAGCGAAGAATATTCCGAACCGGAGGAAAGCCCGGAGGAAAGCTCCGGGCCGGAAGAAAGCTTTGAACCGGAGGAAACGAGCGAGGAATATTCCGAACCGGAGGAGGAGTCCGAACCGGAAAGCGGCGGAGGCGGAAGCTACGGGCTTTACGACCCGAACGCCGTGAAGTATATCGATTCCGTCGAAGATCCTTCGAAGGTCGGTTCCATACCGATGTCCTATCTGCGGTTCCCGAACGTCGGCGAATACTACGGGCGGCTCTCCTGCGGGAGGATCGGCCTGAACGTCGCGGTGTTTTTCGGAGACGACAACTGGATACTTAACAACGGGGCGGGGCAGTCGCGCTATTCCTTTCCGCCGGGCTTCGGCAGGACGATACTTTTAAGCGGGCACAACATATCGTTCTTCAATCCGCTGCAGTACGCCGAACCGGGCGACGTGTTCGTTTTCGACGTGAACTACGAAACGTATGAATACCGCGTGATCTCCGCCGGAGTGGAAAACGCCGAATCGCTCGATCCGAAGTTCAAAAATATGCTGCTCGCGGAAAAGGAAACTCTGGTGATGTACACCTGCTATCCCTTCAACGCCTGGCACACCGTGCCGGACAGATTCGTGGTTTACTGCGAACGAATAAAAGGGCTCGACGTGAAGTGGCGCGGCTGACGCGCGTCAACAATATCGTTGACAAACGGCTAAAGGTGTATTATAATACTCTTGTATAAATATATTTATTTGACGGGACGTATTCAGATATGAGCTTCGATACGTTTTTCGACAAATACATAGTCGGCGGGTATCTGTTCCTGCGGCGGTTCTTCGTGTTCCGTTTATACTTTACGTTATCCGCACCTGGTATATGGGCATCCCCGCGGCGGTGCTTTATGTGCTGCACCGCGTGCTCGGCTGGCCGCTGTGGCCGGTGTGGGCAGCTTTGGGGATATGGATGGCGGTGCTGTTGGTTCGCCTGCTGTTCGTGCGGATAATGTTCCGTGCCGCGGCGGAGGACGGCGCTTCACCCGCCCCGAATACCGAAAACAGGAACCCGTATTCCGCGAAGGGAAGCTCAAGCGCGGCTGTCGAAAGCGGCGAAAAGCGCAAAAACGATATATTGCCGGAATGAACGGCTTATATAATCAAAAATAAAAAATATATTTTCCTAAAAAAGAAAGGGGTACAGTTATGGGACTTATCCAAGCAGGTCTGGGCGCGGTAGGCGGTGTGCTTGCCGATCAGTGGAAGGAGTTTTTCTATTGCGAAGCAATGCCGAAGAACATCCTTGTTACAAAAGGTCAGAAGAGGATCGGCGGCCGTTCCTCCAACACCAAAGGGAGCGATAACATAATCTCCAAGGGCTCCGTGATCGCCGTTGCGGACGGTCAGTGCATGATAATCGTCGAGCAGGGCAAGATCGTGGAGGTCTGCGCCGAACCCGGCGAATTCATCTATGATTCCTCTACCGAACCCAGTATTTTCGCGGGGTCGCTCGGTCAGAGCATCAAAGACACCTTCAAACTCATAGGCAGGCGTTTCACCTTCGGCGGCGACACCGGCAAGGATCAGCGCGTTTACTACTTCAATCTGCGCGAGATAGGCGACAACAAATACGGCACCGCCAATCCCATCCCGTTCCGCGTGGTGATCGACGAAGCACTCGGATTCAAGCTTTCGGTCGACCTCCGCTGCAACGGCGTGTTCTCCTACAAGATCACAAACCCGCTGCTGTTCTACACCAACGTCTGCGGCAACGTTACCGAGGATTACGACAGGGCGGAGATCGACGGTATGCTTAAAGGCGAACTGCTGAACGCGCTTCAGCCCGCGCTCGCACAGATCGCCGCGAAGAAGATCTATTATTCCGAGATCCCCGCGCACACCAACGAAATACGCGATAACCTCAACGAGGTACTTTCCTCCGAATGGCGCGAAAAGAGGGGCATCGAGGTCTTCTCCTTCGCGGTCAATTCGCTTTCGATCCCCGAGGATCAGCGCAAGAAGCTGACCGAATGGGAAGAAAACGCCATGACCACCAATCCCAACGTCGCCGGCGCAAGGATAGTCGGCGCTCAGTCGGACGCTATGCGCGGCGCGGCGAACAACCCGAACGGCGCCATGGGCGGATTCATCGGTATGGGTATGGCTATGAACGCGGGCGGCAACGCTCAGAACTTCTATGCGATGGGCGCGCAGCAGCAGGCACAGCAGCAGGCGCAGCAGCCCGCTCCTCAGGCGGCTCCCGCCGTCGGCGGATGGGTTTGCCCGCAGTGCGGCGCAAACGCGTCCGGCAACTTCTGCACCGAATGCGGCGCGAAGAAGCCCGCTCCCGCCGAAGGATGGAAATGCCCCGCCTGCGGCGCGATGAACAAGGGCAAGTTCTGCTCGGAATGCGGCGCGAAGAAGCCCGCCGGCGAACCGCTTTACCGCTGCGATAAATGCGGATGGGAACCCAAGGATCCCAAGAATCCTCCTAAGTTCTGCCCCGAATGCGGCGATATTTTCGACGATAAGGACAAACAGTGATCATCCGGCCTTCGGGCCGTCCGGGAGAAGCCCCGCTCCGCCGGGGCGGGCTTCTCCCGCATTTTTGTAAATGGAGTTGGCAAAATGGCTGCATTGAAAGAGTATAAATGTCCGTGCTGCGGCGGCGGTATCGTTTTCGACAGCGGTCTCCAGAAGATGAAGTGCCCCTATTGCGACACCGAGTTCGAAATGGAAACGCTCGCCGCCTACGACGCCGACCTTAACGCCGACGGCAAGGACGATCTTAACTGGTCCGACAAGCCGAACAACGAATGGATCCCCGGCGAGACCGAAGGGATGCGCATTTACGTTTGCGAATCCTGCGGCGGCGAAGTTATCGGCGACGAAACGCTTGCCGCCACCGCCTGCCCCTACTGCGGCAACCCCGTGGTCATGAAAGGGCAGTTCTACGGCGATCTTAAGCCCGATTACGTCATCCCCTTCCAGCTTAACAAGGAGGACGCGAAGAAGGCGCTTTCCTCGCATCTTACGGGCAAGCGGCTGCTGCCCAAGGTGTTCAAGGACCAGAACCACATCGACGAGGTGAAGGGGCTTTATGTCCCGTTCTGGTTGTTCGACGCGGAGGCGGACGCGAATATACGTTATAAGGCGACGAAGATACGCTCCTGGAGCGACAGAAGATACAACTACACCGAAACGAGCTATTTTTCGGTTATACGCGCGGGCACGCTGGGGTTCGAAAACGTCCCGGCGGACGGCGCTTCCAAAATGCCGGACGATCTTACCGAATCGCTGGAGCCCTATGATTTCAGCAAGGCGGTGGATTTCCAGACCGCGTACCTGGCGGGCTATTTCGCCGATAAATACGACGTTGACGCCGACGCCTGCATCGAGCGCGCCAACGCGCGCATCAAAAAAAGCACCGAATCGGCTTTCGCCTCCACGGTAAGCGGCTATTCCTCCGTTATGCCGGAAGGCGGCAGCGTCCGCTGCGAGCACGGCAAGGCGAAATACGCGCTGCTTCCCGTGTGGCTGCTCAACACCACTTGGAGCGGCCAGAAATACGTTTTCGCCATGAACGGGCAGACCGGCAAGTTCGTTGGCAACCTCCCGCTGGACAAGGGCGCCTACCGCCGCTGGCTCTTCGGGCTCACCGCCGGCATCGCCGCGGCGATAATGGGCGTGCTCTTCCTTATCTGGAAGCTGTTTTAAGGGGGTGCGGATATGTTTATAAAAAGATTTGCCGCATTCGCGCTGCTCGCGATCATGCTGTGCGCCGCGCTCGTTCTGCCCTCCGCCGCTTTGGTGGAAAACAGCCCGCGTTACGACGACGTGGAAAACGTCGGCTTCATTACCGCGGAGCAGGAGGAAGCGCTTAACGCCAAGCTCGACGGCATAAGCGAAAAATACAGCTTCGACGTCGCCGTCGTCGCCGTCGACAATATTATGGATTTCAACGACAGCTTCGGCGAACCGTATAAAAACTACGGAACGTATCTTGCGGACTATTACGGAGAGCACGTTTATCCCAACGATTACGCCGACGCGGCGATCCTGCTTTACGAACGGGACGGAAAGTACAAGTATATCCTCACCGTGGGCGACGGAAACAAGTGCGTCGACGCCGCCGCGCTGGAGGAAAAGATCGCTTCTTACTTGGAAAACGGCGATTATTACTCCGCGTTCTGTCTGTTCGCCGACGAATGCGAATCGATCGTCTCCGCCTACCGCGAAAACCCCCAAGAGCACACTCTGGGCGGCGCGGGAGCCCGCGGCACCATTAAAGAGCTTCCGTACGGCGATAAAAAGGTGCGGTTCGTCGATCTGGGCGACACCGGAGTGCTTACCGCGCAGCAGCAGAGCGACCTTATGGCGCGCCTCGACGCGAAGAGCGAGGAGCTGCAGTTCGATATAGTCGTAGTCACCATAGATAATATAAGAGAATACACCGACACCAACGGGCAGCCCTACACGAGCTACGCCGAATTTGCCGACGATTTCTACGATTACTACGGAAACAGCATGTACGGCTACGGCAAAAAGTATTCCGGCGCGCTCATAATGTACGAAAAGGAAAAGAACTACCGCTATATTTCCACCTGCGGAGAGGGCGAGACCGCCATTGATTTCGAAACGGCGAAGGACGACGTTATCGGCTATTTCAACCGCGACGATTTCAACGGCGCGTTCAACGCGTTCATCGACACCTGCGAAAAGCAGGTGCTCGCCGCGCGTTCCTTCCACCTGCCCAAAAAGCTTATCATTTCGCTTGTGATCGCGCTTATAATCGCGCTGATAGTCGTGAGCAGTATGAAAAAGAAGCTCACCAGCGTTAAGTTTGCCGACAGCGCGAACGATTACGTCCGTCCCGGCAGTCTTAACCTTACCGAAAGCCGCGACACCTTCCTTTATTCCTCGGTCACCCGCACCGTGCGCGAGACGGAATCCCGCAGCGGCGGCGGAGGCGGTTCGCACACTTCTTCGTCCGGCCGTTCGCACGGAGGGGGAGGGTTCTAAGCACTTCGCTTGCGAGTGAAAACTTTGTTTTCACCCGATTGCGCGCATTTTTACCCCCGCAAAACACAGTTTTGCGGGGACCCCGGTTATCGCCGTCGAAAACGCTTTGCGTTTCCTCCTCCCCTCGATGCGCGGCTCGCATAGCTCGTCTTAGGGTGTTTTTTCCGCGGGGGACCCGCGAAAAAAACGGAAATCGAATTATAATCGCCTGCGGCGATGAAAAAAATACGCGTTCACTCGCAAAATTCAATACAAAACCGGCTGCCGGATCAAAACGGCGGTCGTTTTTGTTTTCGAACCGTAATCGGAATATCATCGACTTGTAAAAATCCACAAAAAGCAAAGTCGGTTTTTGTTCGCTTTTGCGATTGCCTTTTCGGCGGTATAATGATATCATAAATTAGATATAAAGGAGCAATTCCTATAAAACGGAGGTCATACCATGAAAAAGATCATCGCATTCGCGCTTGTCGCGGCGCTCTGCTGCTCCGCGCTGGCTCTTTTCGCTTCGGCGGACACGGATTTCGACACCGGCTCCGCCGTCTACACGGTAAAGAAAGCTTCTACCGTGGAATTCCGCAACAACGGCGAGAATCCCTCGACGGATAAAAACGCCCCCGCGCACAGCGCCACGGCGTATTGCCGTCCCGGCAACAGCGGAACTCTGGACGTGCTTGTCGACGGCAATTCCCTTGCCGACAACACCCAGCATTCCACCAAAGGCGTCGTGCTTATCTGCGACGACTACACCAAACCTCAGTATGAACTGATAAACGGCAACGCTCACGAAAAAATCGAGGACGCCGCCACCTACACGTTCACCATCGGCTACGACAGCAAGGTTTCCTTCGACGCGCTCTTCCTGGGGCTGTTCCACCAGATCGGCGCCTGCGTTTCCACCCCCGGCGGAAACGAAGTTTTCGTTGAATATTCCGAAAGCGGCGCCACCTGGAGCGCTCTCGGCGCCGACGGTATGTTCTATTACAGAACTTCTCTTCAGGATTACACCGATTCCAACGAACCCGGCAAGGTCGACGAAATAATAATCCCTCTCGGACAGACTGTAAACGCCCAGTACGTCCGCCTTACGTTCAGCTTTATGGACTACGCCGAGCTCAATCCCGCCAGCGACGCTTACTGGTACTGGTACTGCGATGTGCTTGAATGGACCGGCTTCACCGAAATAGCAGTCGCCGATTTCCAGTCCGGCACACAGCCCGCCGTTATGACCAAAGCGGAAGCCCACGCGACAGACATCGTGCTTTCCGGCGAATGGATAACCGACGACGGCGAGAACGTTATCGTTCTTAAGTTCCTCGACGGCAACAAGGCGCAGATGATAATTTACGATTCCGAAGAATACGCCGAGGACGCCTACAACGCGATCCCCGAAGCGGACGATACCGCTGATTACGTCGTGAACCTCAATACCGTGACCTTTAAGAAGCAGGACGGCGACACCGTCTGCACCGCGTTCTACGAGGGCGAATCGTTGATAATCAACGACGGCGCCGACCACGAATTCGTGCATTACACCGCGCCCGAACCCCCGGAATCCACCGACGAACCCGTTTCCGGCGAGGACTCCGAGGACGTAACCCCCTCCGCGGTCGTATCGGAGCCCGAGGAGGAGAGCAAGCCCGCCGAGGAGAGCAAGCCCGACGAAGATAAAAACACCGCCGACGAAAGCAAGCCCGCCGACGAAAGCAAGCCCGCGGACGAAAGCAAGCCCGCCGAGGAGAGCAAGCCCGAGGAGAAGAAGGGCGGGCTCGGCACCGGAGCGATAATCGGCATTATCGCGGGAGTTGTAGTCGTTTGCGGCGCCGCCGCCGGAATAATAATTTCCAAAAAGAAAAAGAAATAAAACGGAATAATTGACAATAAGCCCCGAAACATTGCTTTCGGGGCTTGTTTTTTGTCCTTTCCGGTGTTACAATAATAAAAACGAATAACCGATACGGAGGATAAAAAATGTACGCGACAAACATCTGGAAGGAGATCGCGCCCGGAAAGCGGGAAGCGATATTCGATTATAACGAGGGCTACAAGGCGTTTTTGTCGGTCGGCAAGACCGAAAGGCGCTGCGTCGCCGAAAGCATAAAGCTCGCCGAGGCGAAGGGCTTCCGCCTCGTTTCGGAGTTCACGCGGCTGAAAGCCGGCGACAAGGTCTATTTCGTCAACCGCGGCAAGAATATCGCGCTTTACGTAATGGGGACAAAGCCGGTCTGCGAAGGGCTGCGCATACTCGGGGCGCATATCGATTCGCCGCGGCTGGATATAAAGCAGAATCCGCTGTATGAATCGAACGGCTTCGCCCTGCTCGACACTCACTACTACGGCGGCGTGAAGAAATACCAGTACGTCACCATCCCGCTCGCGCTGCACGGCGTGGTGTGCAAAAAGGACGGCTCCGCCGTGGATATAAATATCGGCGAGGACGAAAACGACCCGGTAGTCGGTATCTCCGACCTGCTCATCCACCTTTCCGCCGACCAGCTCCAGAAGACCGCCGCCAAGGTGATCGAGGGCGAAAAACTGGACGTTACAGTCGGATCGATCCCGCTGGATAAAGAGGAAAAGGACGCCGTAAAGGCAAACGTCTTAAAGCTGCTTGCCGACAAATACGGCATCGCGGAGGAGGATTTCCTTTCCGCGGAGATCGAAGTCGTCCCGGCGGGGAAGGCGCGCGATTACGGTCTGGACAGAAGTATGGTCGCCGGATACGGGCACGACGACAGGGTATGCGCCTATACCTCGCTCACCGCGCTGCTCGATTCGCCCGCGGGTGAATACACCGCCTGCTGCATTCTGGTGGACAAAGAGGAGATCGGTTCCGTCGGCGCGACGGGCGCGCAGAGCGCGTTTTTCGAAAACACCGTGGCGGAGCTGCTGCGGCTTTCCGGCGACAACGATTATATCTCGCTCCGCCGCGCGATGCAGAACTCCTGCATGCTTTCCAGCGACGTTTCCGCCGGGTTCGACCCGCTGTTCCCGGAGGTAAACGACGCGAACAATTCCGCCTACCTCAACAAGGGCATAGTTTTTAACAAATACACCGGCGCAAGGGGCAAATCCGGCTCCAACGACGCGAACCCGGAATACATCGCCCGCGTCCGCGCGGCAATGGACGAAAACGGCGTTCACTTCCAGACGGCGGAGCTCGGCAAGGTCGACCAGGGCGGCGGCGGAACCATCGCCTATATACTCGGCAACCTCAACATGAACGTGCTCGACGCCGGCATAGCCGTGCTGAATATGCACGCGCCGATGGAGATCGTCGCCAAAGCCGACGTTTACGAGGGCTACCTGGCATATAAGGCGTTTCTGGCAATGAAATGACCAAGTTTTTTGAAAAAAGCACGCTTTGCGCGTGCTTTTTTCGATTTTTTATAAAAAATTTCCGTTTTTTTCAAAAAACCGTTCCGATTTCACCGGGTTTTTGCGATTATATATGTGAAAGCTTTCGACAAAAAGAGGTAACCCCATGAGCGCCATCCTCCGCGCCGCGCCGCCGGACGAAGCGGAGCTGATCGCGCTGTTCCGCGCGCGCGACGAAAGCACCATCGAGCGCTGCACAAAAGAATACGGCGCCTACCTGCGCACGGTTGCTTTTAACATTCTGGGCAATGAAGACGATTGCGAGGAATGTATAAACGACGTTATGCTTGCGCTGTGGGAGCGCCCCCCGCAAAACGAGGATTCCTCCCTGCGCGCATACGCGGCAAGCATACTGCTCACCCGTTTGCGCTGACGGAAGACGAAATGACGCATTTCTTTGAAATGTTCGAAAATTAACGTGGTGGGGGTGCAATAACAATGAAGGCCAAAAAGTATTTATTCTGTTTCTGATAAACCAATTGCAAGCTCCGGGAAACCGGATGGCTTTTTGCAAAAATCTCGTGAGTATTCCGCGCACTGATGCGTGTAAGGGATGAAAACGCTTGCAAGAGGTAAAAAATATATGATTATGGAGGTAATTATGAAAACCGTATTCAAACAAACTCTTTTATTTCTGCTCGCGCTCGCTCTGCTGCTTATCCCGACGGCGGCGCTTGCAAAAACCGAAATGACGGACAAGGAACTTGAAACGTATTTAAACAGACTGTTGGCGAACAAAGACGCTATCCCCGGAGAAATAATAGTGTATTTCGATACCGGGACAGACGCGGAAACGATGTACGGCGTATTATACGCGACCTGCGCGAGGTTTTATCCCGACAAGACAAAAGAAGAAATTGAAAGTATTATAACTTTTGAAGCGGAATACACGTCCCAGTTGTTATCGGTTCAGCCGGAAGACGAACTCGAAATACTGATCTATTTAAACAAACTTGAAGAGACAGCCGAAGCGGTGCCGAACGTTACAGTATATCCGGATAAAGAATATATCCCCGGCGACGTGAACGGCAACGGCGGGATAGACTCGCAAGATTACGCCATGGCGAAGCGCGCGTTCTTAAAGACCTACACGCTTACCGATGAACAGTTCGCCCGCGCAGACATCAACGGAAACGGCAAACTCGATTCAAGTGAATACGCCATGATAAAGCGTCACTTCCTCGGAACCTATGTTATCCCTGCGAAAGCGGAATAAACAAACAAGTGATTCTCCTCCACCCCACCGCGGAGCCGTGAAAACGGCTCCGTTTTTTTTGCGTTTTGCGGGCGCGCTTTTTGCGTTTGCACTTGCAAAAATCGCCCGGATGTGATATAATATCCAAAACGAAAACAAAGGGGAGAAAAAATGCAAGCCAAAGAGGTAATTAAAATCGAAGGCCTCAACAAGAGCTTCGGCGATATACACGCGGTGCGCGATCTTTCGCTTTCCGTGCGCGAGGGCAAGTTTTTTGCCTTTCTGGGCGTGAACGGGGCGGGGAAGAGCACCACCATCGCCATGATCTGCGGGCGCTTGAAAAAGGATTCCGGCAGCGTTACCGTGTTCGGGCGCGATACGAGCGTTTACCCGGACGAGGTAAAGCGCGGGCTCGGCGTGGTGTTCCAGCATTCGGTGCTGGACAGGGCGCTTACCGTGCGGGACAACCTGCGGGTGCGCGCCGCGCTTTACGGCATTTACGGCGAGGAGCTGCAAAAACGCATCGAGGAGCTCGATTCGCTGTTCGGCATAAAAGAGCTGCTGGAAAGGCCGGTCGGCAAGCTTTCCGGCGGGCAGCGCAGGCGGGTGGACATCGCACGCGCGCTTGTGCATTCGCCGGGGATACTTATTCTGGACGAACCCACCACCGGGCTCGATCCGCAGACGCGCCGCACGGTGTGGAACGCCATTAACGATCTGCGCGCCCGCGGCGGGCTCACCGTGTTCCTCACCACGCATTACATGGAGGAGGCGGCGGACGCCGATTACGTCGTTATAATCGATTCCGGCTCCGTCTGCGCGCGCGGCACCCCGCACGACCTTAAAAACGAGTTCGCGGGGGACAGCATAACCGTTTACGGCGCGGATATCGCGCGGGTGCGGGAGTTCTGCCCCGGGTGCGAAACCGTCCCGGATGGCGTGCGGATACCGATAAAGAACACAGCGGAGGCGAAAGAGCTTATTCTTGCGCATCCGGATATGTTTGAAGATTTCGAAATTACGAAGGGCAAAATGGACGACGTGTTCCTTGCCGCCACCGGCAAGCGCCTTTCGGAGGAGGCGGCGAAATGAGCAAGACTTTACCTGTGCTTATAACGCGGGACATAAAAATGTTCTTCCGCGAAAAGGGGCTGTTCTTCACCGCCCTAATCACTCCTATGATACTGCTGGTGCTTTACGCCACCTTCCTTTCCAACGTCTACCGCGATTCGTTCGTCGCCGGGCTGCCGGAAACGGTGCAGGTGTCGAACAAAGTCGTGGAAGGCGTGGTCGCCGGGCAGCTTATTTCCTCGCTGCTGGCGGTCTCCTGCGTAACTGTGGCGTTCTGCTCCAATATGTTGAGCGTGCAGGACAAGGCGGACAGGCAGATCGACGATTTCGCCGTTTCTCCGGTAAAGGGCTCCGAATTGGCGCTCGCCTACTACATAGCGGCGCTCGCTTCCACGCTCATCGTAACGCTCATCGCGCTGTGCGCCGGGCTGGCGTTCATCGGAATAAAAGGGTGGTATCTTTCGGCTTCGGACGTGCTGCTCTCCTTCCTCGACGTGGTGCTGGTCTCGATGTTCGGCACGGCGCTTTCCACCGCCATAAACTTCTTTTTAAGCTCGCGCGGGCAGATATCCGCGGTGGGCTCCATCGTCAGCTCCTGCTACGGCTTCATCTGCGGCGCGTATATGCCCATTTCTTCGTTCGGCGCGGGGCTGCAGAAGGTCATTTCCTTCCTGCCCGGCACCTACGCCACCGGACTTATGCGCAACCACCTTATGCGCGGAGCGATCGACGAGTTTTGTCGGGGCTTTCCGGAGGAATCCGCGCAGAAGTTTCTCGACGCGGTGGACTGCAACCTTTATTTCTTCGGCAGCCGCGTAAGCGTCGGCGGGATGTATTTGATCGTCGGCTGCAGCGTCGCTCTGCTCGTCGCGCTGTGTATGGCGCTTTATAAGGTAAAAGGCAAAGCCGCCGTGAAATAACAAAACAGCCCGCTTCGGCGGGCTTTTTTAACGCACGGTTACGAAAGAAAACGCCCGGCAAGGGCGTTTTCGTTTTAATTGTACTGTTCCCAGATGGTCTTTTTCTTGTCCTCGTCGCCGAAGTGGTCGCCGCCTTCGTCCTTCGGCGGGAGCGAATCGTAGGCGGTTTTGGTTTTGTAAAGGAAATACAGGAACACGACGGAGATCGCGGAGGAGACCAGCGATATCGCCCACGCGAGGTCATAGAACATTTTGGTGAACGCCACGCCGAAGAAATACGCCAGCGCCTGCGCTATTGCCAGCGGGGTGAAGAGCTTCAACAGCCTTTTGTACCCCAAGTCGGCGCCGCGGTCGACCTCTATATCATGCACCGCGTAAATGAAGACGTAAACGATATAAAGCGGCACGAAGAACGCCGCGATGTCGATTATACCCTTCCACGCGCCAAGCCCGACGACCGTCAACCCCAGCGCGTCCAGCAGGAACACCGCCGCGGAATAGATCACCATAAAAGTCGCGAACCCGCGCAGCTTTTTAAGCCGCCGGCTTTCGCCCGAGAGCTGCGAGAACCCCGCTATAAGCAGGATATATCCCGCGAAATCCGGCGCGAAGTCGATGTAATGCGCCCCGAATGCTATGCCTACGTCGATGAACACCAGCGAAAAACCTATAAGCACCAAAAGCATATTTATTCTCCTCTTTCGATAAAGCCCGGAGCCGACGGCAGCCGGACGTTTTGTTGAATGATCATAAAATACGTCCGTGATACAAAGTGCTTCAATCAGGCAGTATCATATTGTCCGGCGGGGAAACTATGGGGAACCCGCGCCCGGCGGCGTGTGCGGCTTTTTCGATCTCGAACACCTTTTTGGCAAGCCGTTCGCCGTTTTCTATCGCAAAAGCGCGTATCATATAAAGCACCTGTATTTTTGTGCCGTGGCTTGTACGCTGTATCACCGCCATGTGCCGCATCTGCGTCATGGGCAGCTCGTCGGTATGCTTGCCGGATTTTATCTCTTTTAAAAGCTCGCTGTATCTTTTCGCAAGCTGTTTTGATTCCGATTCGTCGCGCGGCTCGAATATGAATCTTATCGAATACGCGGCAATTTTAAGCCGTTTGTCGATATCCTTGTAATAAAGGAATTCTATCGGCGAGCGTACGTCGGCGGAGATCAGATACACCGCGAAATCGGTGAACAGCAGCATGGAGACCTCTTTCGTCTTTCGAATAAACGGGTACAGGAACAAATACGCGTAGAGCGCCGCGATCAGTAATATCACCGCGATTAACACTGCTTTTCCCCCTGCTTCGTTTATGCTTCCCGCGAATACGGCGAGAAGCGCGATGACCGCAAGGAACGGTATCGCCATCATTATCTCGGTGGTAATGTCATGCGCGTTCTTATTTGCGTTAAGCACCCGCTCGGTATGCAGCAGCTTTTCGTCGGGGTGGAAATGCTTTTGTACCGTTGCCAGCGCCTCGTCGTAATTCTTTTGCCTTGCGGCTTCTTTATCCGTGGCTTTCATTATTTCTCCTCAGAATCTGTTGTGCGCGCCCCCGCCGGGCATATTCGCTTGGCGGGGGGCGTGTTTCGCGGAGCCGCGGTCTTATGCTTCCGCGGGCGCTTCGGCGGATGCTTCTTCGGGCGCGGATTCTATTGCCTTCGGCTCTTCGGTCTTCTTCCCGAGGAACTCCGGCAGCGCAAGTCCGCTCATTGCAAACACTTCTTCAAGCGGCGGCACACTCTTCATCATGCCGGAAAGGAAGTTTGCGGTGCTGGTCTTGCCGTTGGAGCCCTGACCGTTGTCCCAAACGGTAACTTTGTCGATCTTGATGTTCTTTATCGCTTCGACTTGAATCTTCATAAGATCTTCCAGCTTGTCGGCGATAAGCAGCTTCAGGGCGGCGTTTGCATCGCCGTTCGCGGATTTCACTATCTCCGCAAAACCGGCTGCCTGCTTGCGCAGTATCTCTTCCACGCCGCGCGCCTGCGCTTCCATCTTGGCGTAAATGGCGTCCGCTTCGCCTTTTGCCTTGCGGCGGATCTGCTCCGCGTCGGCTTCCGCCTGCAGCTCGATCTGCCTCTTCTGGATCTCGGTCTGAACGATAACGTCGGCTTCCAGCGTGGCTTTCTCACGCGCGGAACGCGCAAGCTCCGCCTGCTGTTCCGCCGCGTAGGATTCTTCCAGCGCTTTTGCCGCCTGGATCTTTTCCGCCGCGGTGGCTATGCGCAGCGCTTCCGCCTGCTTTTCACGCAGGGCGGCGTTGGACATGGCGATCTCGGTCTTTGCAACGTTTTCGCCCTGGATCGCCTCGGCGTCCGCCTTGGAAACGTTAACACGTTCGTCCATTTTGGCGTTCGCTTCGCCTATAGAACCGTCGCGTTCCTTTTCGGCAACGCTCTTCTTCGCGTCGTTGATCGCTTTTGCCGCCGCCTCTTTACCAAGCGCGGCGATGTATCCGCTTTCGTCGCTGATATCGGTAACGTTGACGTTGATCAGGCGCAGACCGATCTTTTTCAGTTCGACTTCCACGTTGCGGCTTACCGCTTCAAGGAACTTGTCGCGGTCGGTATTGATCTCCTCGATGTCCATCGTGGCGATTATAAGACGGAGCTGACCGAAGATTATATCTCTTGCAAGCTCCTGGATCTCGGCGAGCTGAAGCCCCAGCAGACGCTCCGCGGCGTTCTGCATAACGCTCGGCTCGGTGGAGATACCAACTGTGAAGCGGGAGGGCACGTCGATACGGATGTTCTGCTTCGAAAGTGCGTTTTTAAGGTCGACGGGGATCGAAATCGGAGTAAGATCGAGAAACTCGTACGCCTGGACCACCGGCACGATGAACTTCGCGCCGCCGTGGATGCATTTTGCGCTTTTGTTGCTTCCGTCCTTGCTCTTGCCTACTTTACCGTAGATGACCATGATCTTGTCGGAGGGGCATTTCTTGTACCTCGAGAAGAACAGGAGCACCGCGGAGAAGATGACAAGCGCGAAGACTACTAAAAGAATGATAGTGTTGGGTCCCATTGTTTTTCTCCTTTGCGTGTTTTATTTATTTATTTTTTAATTGTTTTCGGTTTCGGGGGCGTTACGGTCGTTGTTCTGCGTTCCGCTCGCGCCGGGGATGCCCACGATGGCGCTCACGCTGTCGGAGCCGACGTAGCTTTCCGGAAGCTTGCCGTTCCACTGCTGGATGTAATAGTAGTTTATAAGCTCAGGAGTGAGCCATTCGGCTATCGCCTTGTTCTTCGCGGCTTCCTTCTGGCCGGCGTATTCGGCGGCGTCCGCCTGGATCTTCGTAACTTCAAGGTCCGCCTGCGCGGCGATCTTCGCCACCTCGGCTGCCGCGTCGGCGTCTATTTTGGCGCGGTTGGCGGCTTCTCTGGCCTCCATCGTCTTCTGCTCCTGCTCGGTCTGTGCGCGCAGCTTGTTCTGCTGTGCGACCTGCTTTGCTTCGACGGCGTTGGTGAATTCGTCGGTGAAGTCCATATCCTCCACCGCGCTGGAGACCATTTCTATGTTGTATCTTTCCAGATCTGCGGCGAGGTTCGATTCTATCTTTCCGGCGAGCTCGTCACGCGCGCCAACCAGGTTTTCGGCGGTGTACTGCGCCATAACGTTTTTGACCGACTGCATTATATTCGGCTCCACCACCGTCTCGTAATAGTTCACGCCGACGGTGCGGTAAAGCTCCTGCGCGTTCGCTTTGTTTATCTGGTAGTTCACGGTATATACCGTTTTGACCTCCTGGATGTCCGAGGAGAAGCAGGCGAGGTTCACCGTCGCCTTCTGCACGCGGTTGTCCATCTGAACGATCTCGTGCCACGGGGCTTTAACGTGGAAGCCCGAATCGAGCGTGTAATCCTCCACTCTGCCGAAGGTCGTCACTATCCCGGTGTGTCCCGTCGCGATGGATACTGTGCAGCTCAACGCCATGCAGATCACGCAGATCACCGCGCCCAACACCACCGGAGCCCAGGCGTATTTTTTGCCGGGGAAGGAGGTGACCGTTACTCTCGTGCCGGTGCTGTCCTTTTCGCGGACTTCTTTCTTGTGGGTCTTCATTACCGCGCCGAGTATAAGTCCGAGTATCAGCGCGACTATCCCGAATACGAGTTTTGCCATTGTTGTTTCCTCCCTGTATGCTTCAGTTCTTTCTTCTTACTATCAAAGTATCCTCGCCGGAAATGCCAATCACGGTTATTTCCTCGCCGTAGGCGATGTCCGTCGCCTCGTCGGTAACGGCGTTCTTTTCGCTGAGCTTGCCGCGTATCACGGCGTTCACCTTGCCTCTGCCGGTGCGGCTGTGCGGTATCCGCAGGTAGACCGTGCCGCTTACGCCGAGCGCGTCGCGGATGTTTTCGGTCCCGTCCTCCTGCAGCGAGAACAGCCATTTCATAAGCAGGGCAAGCAGCACCATCGCCAGCAAGCCCGCCGCGACGGATATCCCCGCCGCCGCGCCGACGTTCATTCCCGACGAACAGCAGATAACGCCCGCCCAGCCCATTACCGAGAAGAAGGCGATTATCCCGCGGAAGGTGAAAAGTCTTAACCCGCCGTCGAAGCCGTGCCCGTCGTGCCCGTCGTGTACGTCGGCGGCGTGGCCGACGTCGTCGCCGTCGAATCCGCCGTCGGTAACGTCGGCGTAATCGTGCCCACCGTCAAAGTCGTGCCCGGAGTCGAAATCGTGCCCGGCGTCGAAATCGTGCCCAGCTTCGCCATGCGCGTCAAATTCCTGCCCGGCCGCGTCGTGTCCGGATCCGCCGTGCGCGTCCGCGTCGTCGGCGTTGTTGCTGCCGAGCCCGATAAGAGTAAGTATCGTCTGCAATAAAAGAACTATAGTCGCGGGGATCGCCACGCAGGCGAAAACCTGCCCCGCCGAACCCAATGATGCCCACCATTCTGCCATTTGTGCCACCTCGTTTATAATTATTAAAGGTAATATCCTAATCAAGCGTGTTTATAACGTCTTCCGCCCGGGTGCGCATCGCCGCGGCGAAATGCGCGTAGATCACGACCTCGAGCACCTTCACGAGCCGCCGCTTTGCACCGGGGAACGGTTCTTCGAAATCCTTCACCGATTCTTCGGCGCGCGCCCGCACCGTTTCCGGCGTTACGCGCTCGCTTTCCATACCGTTCAGCGCGTCTATGCAGTATAAATAAAGCTCCGAATCGTCGATTATATCGTCGCTCTCGTCGTCAAGTCTGCCGTTGATGTAGGAAAGAAGGTTGGTTATCTTTTCGATCTGCAGCACGTCGCGCAGCATATTTATTATCGCCACGCGGCAGAACTGCCGTCTGGAATACTTTTTGTGCTGCGGCGGCGCCAGGAACCCGCGCTTTATCCAGTTCTGCACCATATACGGCTCCAGCCCGGTAAGCCCGGAGACCTGCGAAAGCACCAGCCCGCCCGCCATAAACACGTTGTCCAGCAGCTTGCGCGCCGAATCGCCGTTCTGCACGGGTATCTCTATCGTCGTGCCGGGTAATCTGCGTATCATGTACTCACCCCTTTCGGACCTTTTTTCTTGTGTCACAAAGATTATATCACACGGTCATATGATTGTCAAGTGTTTTCAAAAGATTTTTTGAAGAATTTTAAGGTTTTTTATCCGGTCCCTCGCTTGACACGGCGGCGGGCGGCATATATAATATAATTAAAAATGAAGCGGAGGTCCTGCAATGCAGACGTTCAAGATTTCTTCCGGCGTGCTGGAAGCCGAAATAGCGACCTACGGGGCGACGCTGAAAAAGCTTGTTTTCGAAGGCGTTTCGCTTGTCGCGGGGTACGCGACGCGGCGCGAATACGAGGAAGGCGACAATTACTTCGGCGCGACGGTGGGACGCACCTGCAACCGCACCGGGAAAATAAACCATATCGACGGGCGCGAATATATCCTGGAGCTGAACGAGAGGGGAGTGAACCACCTCCACGGCGGGTTCGGCGGGCTTTCGCGCGCGGAATGGCGGGCGGCGGATGTCACCGGAAACAGCGTCCGGCTGGAATGCCTTTCGCCCGACGGCGCGGACGGGTACCCCGGGAACCTTGAAGTGACCGCGGAATATATTCTCGAAGGCGGCTCGCTTACCGTGCGCCACCGCGCAAAGACCGATAAACCGACCTGGGTATCGCTTACGAACCATTCTTATTTCAACCTTAACGGGATCGGCAGCGGAAGCGTTTTCGGCACGCGCGTGCGGATAAACGCGCGCGAGGTTTCGACCTACGACGAAAACGCCCGCGTCACCGGGCGGGAGGAAGTCGAAAAAGCTTTCGGATTCGACACCGCGAAGGAGTTCACGCTCGAACGCGGATTCGACCATAATTTTTACCTAAACGGCGAAAACGCGGCGGACGGAAGCGGGCTCGCTTTTGCCGCGAGCGCCCGGGGCGAAAAGGCGCGGATGGAGGTGTTTACCGACCTGCCCTGCCTGCAGTTCTACACCGGCGGCTTTATTAAAGACGGCACGCGCCTGCAGGACGGCGCGGTGATAAACGAAAGCGGCGCGTTCTGTTTCGAGACGCAGTTCGAGCCCGGCTCCCCCTCCCGCGGGGAGGCGGTGCTGCGCCCCGGCGAAACCTACGGGCACGTGACCGTTTACAAGTTTTCAAAACCCGAAAAAAAATGTTGAAATGGCGCTGGTTTTGTGATATAATACCACAAATAAACGTGGGAGCAAAACAGGATAAAAAGGAGAAATCATATGGCGCGCTATTTTGAACAGGAATCACACACTTTCAGCGAATACCTGCTCGTTCCGGGTTATTCGTCTTCGGACTGCGTTCCGGCGAACGTTTCGCTCCGCACGCCCATAACAAAATTCAAACGCGGCGAGGAAGCGCCGATCTCCATCAATATACCGATGGTGTCCGCCATAATGCAGTCGGTCTCCGACGATAAAATGGCGATAGCGCTTGCCAAGGAGGGCGGCATTTCGTTCATCTACGGCTCGCAGACGGTGGAAAACGAGGCGGAAATGGTGCGCCGCGTAAAATCCTACAAGGCGGGGTTCGTCACCAGCGATTCCAACATACGCCCGGACGGCACGCTGCAGGACGTTATCGACCTTAAAGAAAAGAACGGTCACTCCACCATCGCCGTTACCGACGACGGCACGGCGGACGGCAGACTCATGGGCATAGTCACCTCGCGCGATTACCGCGTTTCCCGCATGCCGCGCGACTTAAAGGTTTCGGAGTTTATGACTCCGTTCGACAAGCTCATCTACGCCTACGAGGGCACCTCGTTAAAAGAGGCGAACGACATTATATGGGACAACAAGCTGAATTCGCTCCCGATAATCACGCGCGACGGCAGACTTGTCTGCTTCGTGTTCCGCAAGGACTACGATTCTCACAAGGAAAACCCGCTGGAGCTTCTGGATAAGGACAAGCGCTATATGGTCGGCGCGGGCATAAACACGCGCGATTACGAGCAGCGCGTTCCCGCTTTGGTCGAAGCCGGCGCGGACGTGCTTTGCATCGATTCTTCCGAGGGCTTCTCGGAATGGCAGCTACGCACGCTCGGCTGGATCCGCGAAAAATACGGCGACACCGTAAAGGTCGGCGCCGGAAACGTGGTGGACAGGGAAGGGTTCATGTTCCTTGCCAAAGCCGGCGCGGATTTCGTTAAGATCGGCATCGGCGGCGGTTCTATCTGCATCACGCGCGAGCAGAAGGGGATAGGCCGCGGGCAGGCGACGGCGGTTATAGAAGTTGCCGCCGCGCGCGACGAATATTATAAAGAGACCGGCGTTTACGTACCGATCTGCTCCGACGGCGGCATAGTATACGATTACCACATCACGCTGGCGCTTGCGATGGGCGCGGATTTCGTTATGCTGGGCAGGTATTTCTCCCGCTTCGACGAAAGCCCTACGAACAAGGTGAACATAAACGGCAGCTATATGAAGGAATACTGGGGCGAGGGCTCCGCCCGCGCGCGCAACTGGCAGCGCTACGATATGGGCGGCGACAAAAAGCTTTCGTTCGAGGAGGGCGTGGATTCCTACGTTCCCTACGCCGGCTCCCTGCGCGACAACGTGCGGCTTACGTTAAGCAAGGTGCGCTCCACCATGTGCAACTGCGGCGCGCTCAACATCCCCGAACTGCAGAAAAACGCCAAGCTCACGCTCGTTTCCGCCACCAGCATAGTCGAAGGCGGCGCGCACGACGTGGTGCTTAAGGACAAGACCGCCACGGCGATAAAATAACGCGCCGAACGCTTTAACGGCCGTGCGAACGGCAGGCGCGGGCCGTTATTAAAACAGGACCTCGGTTTTTAATAGATACATAAAGGAGATACTAATATGTTTTGCCCTAATTGCGGAAGCAAATTGAACGACAACAGCAAGTTCTGCGAAAACTGCGGCGCTCCCGTGCAGGCACAGAACCAACAGCCGCAACAGCCGCAATACCAACAGTACCAACAGCCGCAACAGCAACAGTACCAACAGCCCCAACAGCCGCGTAATCAGTATCAGCAGAACAACTATCAGTTCGGCGGTCAGCAGCCCTACGCCGCCCCTCAGCCGAATCAGCAGTACGGGCAGTATCACCAGCCCTACGGTCAGCCCTACGCCCAGCAGGTCCCGCTGAAATGGCACAAGTTCCTTTGCTATTTCGCGCTGTGGATCTCCGCGCTGGGAAATATCGGTATGGGCGTTATGATGTTCACCGGCTCGCAGTACAGCACCTACGGAAACGTCACATCCGCGCTTGTTTACAGCGTGTTTCCCGGGCTCAAATACGCGGACATCGCGTACGGCGTGCTTACAATCATAGCCGCGGTGCTTGCCGTTTACGCCGCCGTTAGTCTGCTCGGATTCAAACAGAACGGTCCGAAGGCGCTTACCGTCTGTTACGTGTTTTCGCTTATCGCGTCGGTGCTCTATGTCGCGGCGGCTCTTATTATCGTGAACGTCGCCAGCAAAGCCGGCGTGACGTTCAACCTCGCGACTTATATCGGCTCGTTCGCGCTTTCGGTACTGATGATATTCATCAACAAAGCGTATTACGACAAACGCAGGTTCCTTTTTGTGAACTGAACCGAAAAAAAGGCGTTCTTTGCAAAATAAGAACGCCTTTCGCTTTATTCATTATTGATATTTGCTTTTTGTTCTGATATAATAACAAAAAAACGATAAAAGCGGAGGATAATACTATGTTTTGCCCTAATTGCGGAAGCAAATTGAACGACAACAGCAAGTTCTGCGAAAACTGCGGCGCTCAGGTACAGGCACAGCAGCCCCAACAGCCCCAACAGCCCCAACAGCCGCAACAGCAACAGTACCAACAGTCGCAACAGCCGCAGTATCCGCCCCAACAGCCCCGGCAGCAATATCAGCAGCAATATCAGCAGCAGTATCAACAGCCATACGGACAGCAGCAGTATCAACAGCAGCAATATCAGCAGCCATACGGACAACAGCAGTATCAGCAGCCCTACGGACAGCAGCAGTATCCCGCGTACCGGCTCAAAACCGACCGCAGTCTGCTTAAATTCATCCTTTTAAGCATTATCACGCTGGGCATATACTCATTCGTGGCGTTCACGAATATTTCGAATTCGATCAACACCGTCGCCACACGTTACGACGGCAAAAAGACCATGCACGCCTGCCTTATGTTTTTCCTCGTCGGTCCGTTTACGCTCGGGATCGGAGCCCTGGTATGGTTCCACAAGCTGTCCGAACGCATAGGGAACGAGCTTATGCGCCGCCGTCTGCCGTATTCCTTCGGCGCTTCCGATTTCTGGATATTCAGCGTGCTTCTCGCGATCATTTTCGTCGGTCCGTTCATCTATATCCACAAGCTTTGCAAAGCGATGAACCTTGTATGCGAGGATTACAACGCAAAGGGATGATCGCACGTTGTTCATTCCGCGGCGCTCCTTTTACAAAAGGGGCGCCTTTGCTTTATTACGCGGATTTTTGCGCGATACATATTGATATTTGCGGTTTTTATTGATATAATATAAAAAACGGAACTGCGGAGGACGGAAATGAAGAACATACTCGTGGTCGTCGATATGCAAAAGGATTTCGTGGACGGCGCGCTCGGCACGAAGGAAGCGGTGGGGATCGTTCCCGCGGCGGTGAAGAAGATAAAGGGCTTTGAAGGCGAGATATTCGCCACTTTGGACACGCATTTCGAAGATTATCTGCAAACCGCGGAGGGCAAAAAGCTTCCTGTCCCGCACTGCGTAAAAGGGACCGCGGGCTGGGAGCTGAACGCCAAAGTGAAAAAAGCGCTTGAAGCAAAAGGGTTCACCCCGGTGGAAAAGCACACGTTCGGCTCCGTCGGGCTGCCGCGGCTTATAAAAAAAGCCGTCGGGCGGCAAAAATTCAGCGTGGAGATAATCGGGCTGTGCACCGATATCTGCGTCGTTTCCAACGCGCTCATAATAAAAGCGCATTTCCCGGAAGCTCCGGTTTCGGTCGACGCCGCCTGCTGCGCGGGCGTCACTCCCGAAAAGCACAAAGCGGCTTTGGAAACGCTGAAAAGCTGTCAAATAGACGTTAAAGGAGAATAAGAATGAAACTCGCACCGATAGTTGTGTCTCTGCTCGACACCGACCTTTACAAATTCAATATGGACCAGGTCATATTCCACAAGCACACCGACCTTTGCGGGCAGTATTATTTCAAATGCCGCAACGCCGGAGTTAAGTTCACGCCCGAAATGGCAGAGGAGATAAACGGCCAGATCGACCACCTCTGCTCGCTCCGCTTTACCGACGAAGAGCTGCATTATCTGCGCTCGATAAGGTTTATCAAGAACGACTACGTGGAATTCCTGCGCCTCTGGCACCCCATCCGCGATTATGTAAAAGTGGAGCTCGGCGCGGACGGCGAGCTTTCGATAGTCGTCGACGGCCCGCTGTTCTCGGCGATGCAGTTCGAGATCTATCTGCTGGAAATAGTGAACGAGGTTTATTTCCGCTTCGCCTACGATTACGAAACGCTGCTTGGATCCGCGAAAGAGCGCCTTGATAACAAGATAAAGGCGATGAACGACGGCACCTACGATTTCGCCTTTGCCGAATTCGGCTGCCGCCGCCGTTTATCCCGCGAATGGGAGGACGAGGTGGTCCGCCGCTTCGTTACCGAGACGAAAAACTGCGTGGGCACCTCGAACGTCTACCTTGCGAAGAAATACGGCGTTAAGCCGATCGGCACCTACGCGCACGAGTTCGTGCAGATGTATCAGGGCATCGATTCCATCCCGCTGGCGTACACCAACCACTACGCGCTGCAGGACTGGTACGACGAATACAAGGGCGATAACGGAACGGCGCTTACCGATACGATAACCACCGACCTGTTCCTGCTGGATTTCGACCGCGCGAACGCAAACAACTATTCCGGCGTCCGCCACGACAGCGGCGATCCCTACGTCTGGGGTGAAAAGATGATAAAGCATTACCAAAGCTACGGCATCGATCCCAAATCAAAGCTGCTGCTGTTCAGCGACAGTCTGGATTTCGACAGGGCGCAGAAGCTGCAGGACTATTTCCGCGGCAAGACCAAGGTCTCGTTCGGCATAGGCACCTTCGTTTCCAACGATACCAGCGCCGAAGCGCTGAATATAGTTATAAAGCTTCAGTATGTAAACGGCAGACCGGTTGCGAAGCTTTCGGATACCCCGGGCAAAGCGATGTGCCGCGACGAGGAATACCTGGAATACCTTAAACGCTCGGTGGAATTCCGGCTTCACAGGGAAAAACGGTAAGGCGCGCCGCGCCACGCGGAGGAAAAAGCCATAAAAAAACAAAAACGCGCGCGCGCGGCGATCCCGCACAAAAGCGAGCCGTTTTACCCCAAAATAGTTTTGCGGTTATAATCTGAAAAAGGAACTTTGTCCTTTTACAGACAGAACGCCGCGTACAACGGAACTGTTTTTTTCTTATCCTCAAAGCCAAAATTCTTTGACGAGAGCTTGATTGCGTATTCAGGAGAGTAAGTATCCATATACACTTTCAAACTCTTTGCGCGGGTGTTGTCCGCGGACTTAACTTCCACGGGAATAATCTTTCCGTCGCGCCGGATAACAAAGTCCACCTCGGCGCCGCGGTCGGATTCCCAATAATACGTCTTATATCCGTTATAGGTCAAGTGGAAGTTGACGTAGTTTTCGACCATACCGCCTTTGAAGTCGTCGAGCTCGTCGGACATAAACAGAATATCGTTCGCCATCAGGTCTTTTTTCGCGGTCAGAAGTCCCATGTCGGAAACGTAGATTTTGAACGAGTCAATATCTCGGTAATTTTCCAGAGGTTTTTTTATCTGTTCCGCTTTATAAACCTGCGACACTATGCCGGAAAGCGCGAGCCATTCGATGGCATTCTCAAACTCGGCAGCGCGTGCGCCCTTTTTTATGAGTTTGTACTGGAAGCGCGTGTTCTTCTTCGACAACTGAACGGTGATGCTGTCGTAGGCGAGCCGCGTCTTCTTTATTTCAGTAAGATTGTTGTACTTGCTCATGTCGTTGAGATACGCGGCAAGAATGGTATCCTGTATAGTACGAACGAGGATGAAGTCCTTCGTGTTCGCGTACTGGACCACGCACTCGGGCATTCCACCCACAATGAGATATTCTCGGTATAACCGCATAGCGGATTCGTGAAGCGCGGCGGGCATCGGAGAATCGTTTTTGAAGCACTCTTTGATTTTCCCGACGAGCATATCCTCGCCGAGAGCGAGCATAAATTCTTCTATATCCATCGGATACAGAGTTTTCATATCCACTTTACCGACAGGGAAAGAAAACTTAGTGCGGTTGACGGCAACACCGAGCAGACTGCCGAGCGCGATGATATGATATTCTGGCGCTTCCTCGCAAAAGTATTTGAGCGACGTCAAAGCGCGCTCGCAAAGCTGCACTTCGTCAAAGACGATAAGCGTGCGCTCACGAACGATGGTCGTCCCGCAGATATGCGAAAGAACGGGTATCAAAGTCTTCGGGCTGATATCGCCCTCAAAGGTGTCGTTCAGCACGGGCTTGGTTTCAAAATTGAAATACGCTACGTTATCGTATTTTGTTCTTCCGAACTCCAAAACGGAGAAGGTCTTGCCGACCTGTCTCGCGCCTTGCAGGATAAGCGGCTTGCGATGTTCGCTCGCTTTCCATTCGTCCAGATATTTACTGATTTTTCGGTACATATACATTACCTCTTTTCATTGTTCGAGACCATTCTATCACAAGTTCGTGTCAAAGTCAGCCGAATTAAAGCAAAATATCGCACTAAATTACACGAATGTTTTAAAAAAATCTACATCAAATTACACTTTTTGAAAAAGAGCTTGGCGCAATCACTGATATGTGGCATAATGATAACAATCAAGAATGTGCACAAAACCGACACAAAAAACGCACCGATACGGTGCGTTTTTGTGTGTGATTAACTGACGAAACAGCCCAAGACGGTAAGATCATACTCTAATTTTTTTAATTCCATTTGTCCTGCTTCCTCCACGGATTCCAACTTCAATATCTTTTTTATTATCATTATACTTGAAAAGTTTGAACTCTTCAATCTTTTCCCGTTCTTTTACCGGATAACACAACGTTAGCGATGATTCCAAGGATGAGAGCTGTTGCGATTTCCGTCAGCGTGACTGCACCTATCGTCAGTTCCAATCCGCCGATACCGACTATTAATATGATCGACACCACATATAGGTTTTTGTTCTCATTCAGATTAACCGCCTGAATCATTTTCAAACCGCTGACGGCGATAAATCCGTACAGAGCAATACAGACTCCGCCCATTACGCACGGAGGGATTGAATCCACAAAGGCGACGACAGGAGTTATGAACGAGGACAGGATACACAGGATTGCCGTTGCAATGATCGTAGTTATCGATGCGTTTCCTGTCAGCGCAACGCAGGCAACTGATTCGCCGTAAGTTGTGTTGGGACAGCCGCCAAAGACTGCCCCGACTGCCGAACCAATGCCGTCGCCGAAAAGCGTTCTGTGCAAACCGGGATCTTCAAGCAGTTCGTGACCGATTATTGAAGACAGGTTTTTGTGATCGGCTATATGTTCGGTAAAGGCAACGAACGCTACTGGGACGTAGGCGATAAGAATGGTCAGGACGTAATTCCAGGAAAGCTCGTTCAGCGCTCCAAAAGCTTTCAAAAACGTCATTTCAGGGATACTAACGAACGTTTTTATTGAAAATCCGTCCACAAACATATATTTTTGGAAAACGCTGAAATCGATGATTTTCAAAGCGTCTACACTGCAAGCGGATCCTATCGCTGTCAGAACTGCCGCAACAGTATATCCGGAAAGGATGCCGATGATAAACGGGATCAGCTTTACAGTCTTTTTTCCGTATGTAGAACATATCATCGTCACGAACAGTGTAACAAACCCGCAAAGCAACGCGATCCACGGAGAGCCGATCATCTGCGTACCGGCTTTCTCTACTATTTCAGGCGTTCCGCTTGTCAACGATACGGAATACTCTGTAATTTCCCGAACGACGTCTCCTTTGACTATATCCGATATTGCGCTTCCCGCAAGGGACAGTCCGATGATCGCAACCGTAGGGCCGATTACGACAGTCGGCATCAGTTTATTGAGCCAATTAACTCCTGCGATTTTTACGGCTATGCCGAGGATAACATACACAAGCCCTGCCAGTGCCGCGCCTATTATCAAGCCGAGCCAGCCGAGCGACATGGATACACCGCCGGCAAAAGCCGCAAGCATGGATTTAATAAAAGCGAAAGAAGAACCGACAAAAACCGGACTCTTTCGCTTTGTTAGCAAAATATAAACGATTGTACCCATTCCCGCACCAAGCATCGCGGCGGCGGGTGAGAGTCCGTGCCCGACGATCATCGGAACGGCGATAGTTGCTGCCATGATCGCCAGCATTTGTTGAAATGCAAAAGCGATCAGTTGTCTGAATTTCGGCTTGTCAGCCACGTCAAAATAGAGTTTCATGTTTTTTCTCCTTTTCCTATGCTCAAAAAAAATCACATACCAAACGGTATGTGACGAAAAATGAATCCTACGATTCCGAAAAATTCACATGAATTTTGAGCATATTTGATTTCCTACATTATAACAAACTGCTACTAATTTGTCAAGGACTATTTTCCTATTATTCTCATACAAAATGAATGAAACTACAAATAATAATGATTTATTTCATTGTGTGGAGTCTTTCTTAAGGCGGCCAAAAGGAGTGGACATACTTCAAGGAATATATAATGGCAGATACTGCGGCGAAGGCGAAGGCAAGGCTGCGGGCAGAACTCAAAGAGCAGGGCTGCCACAACATCCAGATGGCAGCCATCGAAATTTGAAAATAATCAAAAAGTTCCCCAAAACCACTTGCAAATTGGGGAACTTTCTGTTATAATAGAAATGATATAATTTCTCCACAAAGGAGGAAATGAGAATGAACTATGAATACATGGAGATTCAGGAGCTTTTGCAGCAGCGTGCAGACCTGCAGGCGCGCCTGAAACTGCTCCCCTACGACGGATCGCCGGAGATCAAAGATCGCGGCGAAACCAAGTATTTGTATATCCGCAAGCGTGTGGCAGGTAAGCTGACCAGCACTTACGTCGATAAGTATTCGGATGATCTCTACGCGGCGCTCCTGCGCTACACCAAAGAGGCGCGGGAGCTGAAAAAAGGCATCCGGCATATTGAGAAGCGACTGGCGCAGCTCGGCTATGCCACCGAGGAACTTTCCGATAAGGTGATCCTCAACATCGACTTCGCTCGCGCCAACATGAAAGCGAACATCTACGATCAGGCGGTGCTCGAAGGCGTGGCAACATCCTTCCCGCAGGCCGAGGATATCATCGAGAACGGCCGCGTCAACGGCGTCTCGGCAAACGACGTGCAGAAGATCCTCAACCTGAAGCATGCTTGGGAATTCGTCATGGATCGGGACGTGATCGCCACCAAAACCGATTATTATATCCTCTGCCACATCGCAAAGCTCGTCAACGAGGGTTTCTATGCGGAAGGCGGACGGATCCGCGGCGTGCCGGTCACCATCGGCGGAACGTCGTATATCCCGCCCCTGCCGATCGAGCTTGACGTAAAAGAGCAGATCGTGGCAATCGTCGCAGACGAAGCTGAGCCGATCGAAAAAGCGATCCGGCTGTGTCTCTACTGCATGAAGACGCAGATCTTCAACGACGGAAACAAGCGCGCAGCGGTGATCTTCGCCAACCACTACCTCATCGGTCAGGCGGCAGGACTGCTGGTGATCCAGGAAAAGAACGTGCCGGAGTTCAAAAAGTTGCTCGTCCGCTATTACGAGGACAAAGACAACGGCGAGATCACAGCGTTTATGAAAGATAAATGCTGGCGGAAGATGTAACGCAAACGCACAAACTGCCAATTTTGTGAGGTTAACATACTTGAAAACACACAAACTGCTGACTTTGTGTTTTTTCTGCTCCAAAACTGCATATTCAGTTTTTTTCAACAAAACATATAAAGCAATAAAGGAGATCTTTATATATGAGCCAGAAAGATCGGATTATTTTCTTTTTACAAGATCACGATACCATGACTCAGAGCGAATTGTCTGAAGCGATATATGGTGACAAGAATCACATGCCAAATATTTACGATGCACTAAAAGTTCTCGTTCAAAGCGGGATCGTGACACGATCTGGGGATCGTCCGTCTTATTATTCTTTATCGGAAAAGAAAGAAGAAATCCCCCCACAAGGAAAAAAGCCAGCCAAGCAGTTCAGAGATGTTTCGAATGATATAGTTAGTAATGAAACATTGGAGGAAGCAACGCTACTTGTACAACAATCGGATGCATACGGTCCCGAAAACGATCTGATAACGAGGTGTCTGCAGCGATTTCCAAAAAACACAGATCCGGACATTGTCGCTATGAAGATAGGGCTGATTGATATCACCAACTCAACACACTTATCTCAGCACAAAAGCAAGATCAGCATGGATGAACTCTGTCACATTATCGCTGCAATTCCGAACATTGATGCAAGAATTGCCGAGGGTGATCCGGAGGTGGTGAATGAGATAGCACGTAGCAATGGAAGAATCAACCTGTTTTCATTTGCGACAAAATACTGTTGCTATCACAATCGCAACTTATATGGGCGCGACGATTATTCCATTCTGGATACAATTCTGAAGGAATATTTGCCTCGATACTTTGACGATGTAACACAAAGCCAAATTCAAAGATGGCAGAAAAAGTTTCAATATAAGGCGTATAACGATTACATTACGCGAAAACTCGATGAGCTCGGCATCACTGTTGATCACCAGAAGCGAAAATTCGATCACTTCGTGTGGTACAAGAATCGATAAATGGAGAGTAGAAAAATGCTTCAAAGAATAATTGATTTTATGAAAAATGAAAAAGAGCCACTATCTGCTAAATAGATCGCGGTTGCAATTTCATGCGAGAAGAGAGAAGTAAACAGAATCCTTTATTCGACGCCTTCTCTTTTTGAAATGAACAGTTCTCATCAGTGGATCTTAAAGAGAAACTTTCCGAAGCGGCCACCGCGCGAGATCGACTACATGAACGATGAGGATGCCAAAAAGTTCTATGCGGCAGCGGAAACGTACCCGGATATCAAGATCAAAACGGCCGCGGAGCTGCTTCTGCTGACAGGCATGCGGCGCGGCGAGGTCTGCGGGCTTGAGTGGGACGACGTCGACCTCGACGAAGAAACGATCACCATCAATCGCTCGGTTGTGACGGTCAAGGGCTACGGCGCAGTGACGAAATCACCGAAAACGGCGAGCAGCAACCGCGTGATCGGCATATCCAGCCACTTGGTGCAGCTCCTGCGCGAATACCGAGAGTGGTACGATCAGTACACCGATTCGCTCGGTGATCAATGGATCCAGAGCAACCGGTTGTTCATCAAGGAGATGGGCGATCCGATCTATCCGTCAACGATAGAGTTCTGAGTGGACAAGGTCTGCCACGCAGCAGGGCTTCCGCACCGGACGGTGCACTCGCTGAGACATACCAGTATTACGATGCAGATCGCGGCAGGCGTCCCGCTGGTGACGGTTGCAGGCCGCGCGGGATATGCGCGGACGAGCACCACGACCGACATCTACAGCCACTTCTTGAAAAGCTCGGACAAAACGGCAGCCAAGATGCTGGAAAACATCTTCGAGCAGTCAGAGGAAACAAAGAATCCCTGATCCAAGGTTGCAACATTGCAACATTTTCAGGGGGTGGGTAAGTTGCAATGTTAGCCCGCATGGAGAGATCTGTGCGGGCTCTTTTTCGCGCCTTTCAGCCAGTATTTAAGCGGCTTTTCGGCAATCTTTCCTCAATCATTCGGACGTTTTTAACATTGCAAAATGGGCGGAAGTTGCAATCTTACCGCGTGTTTACAGGGCTTTTGCGGATCGTCTTTCTACGATCATTCGCCTATATTTCAGGCGTCTTTCTGCATGTCTTTCGGGCGTTTTGTCAGGAAATATGTTCGTATATATAGACAAAAGCGATAAAAAGTGCTATAATAAATACGCAATTTGATAAACTGAACACTTTCGCAAGAAAGTTGGCTGATTAATCTTCTGTAACGCTATTAAGAGGATTGCCCTTTGAGGTTTATAGCAATAGGCCGCCCTATGATCAGTCACATGATTTATCAGATTGACTTTACCATAGGAGGCACAGGCGTCTTTTTCTGAAAAGAATAATGAAAAAGACAAACAATTTTATGGACTTAAACCGAGAAACGGCCATGCGGTTATGGAGTAAGGCCTACGGCAAGGCGACCAAAGTGAAGGATTTCACCGGTCGTGAAATTGCTAAAGGCGCTTACAATGATCGCAGCAGCGATTTTGGGTGGAATGTTGATCATATCCTCCCGCAGAGCAGAGGCGGAAAAACGGCGGATCACAATTTAATATGCTGCCATATCCTTACAAATGACGAAAAAGCAGACAAGTTTCCGTGTTTCAACGCCAACGGCAAACGCTTTGAGATTGTAAAGGTTGAAAACCACTATGAAATTCAACCGGCAGCAAAATCAAAGAAAGAAAAGAAGGAAGAAGATTCGGACGAGATCAATTATTACGATTCCGCGTCCGGGATCAAATTCTTCAAACGGCTTAAAGGCATTCAAAATAAGCCGAGATTTGTCGGAACAGTGTTCATCCGGCTGAATGGTGTTGCAAACACAGCAGTAATAGATTTTATTGAGAATTTCTTCGACGAAGAAAACATATCGTACTCAATGAATAATAACTATTACGCAAGTGAAACTACCATAACGGCAAGAAACTACAATATGCCGACAAAGGATGATGTTTCAAAACTCTTGGACAAATGCATCCTTTTGAATACGTACTTGGGACACTATTTTGCGCCCAGCGATTATTTGAAAGGGTACGATATCTATTATCGAGTAGATTACTACCAAGAGAAAACTACGATGTATATCGAATCGCAATCGATAGACATTGGTGCAACGCGAAGTGTATTCGGCGGCGTAGCTCACATGATAAGTACGGAATATGCAAATCATCACAATTCGTTTTTCATCAGCGAGCTTGTATATGAAAACACTGAAGCAAGCGAAAAGGTTGAAAAATCATCCGGTCAGTACACAGAATACAATTATGTGTTCACAAAATTATCCGAGAATTTAGACAAGGAGGTCAATAAAGGATAAGACACCTTTTTGCCTCCTAATAAAAAAATCAGCTGGCGGCAGCTGATTTGATCGTTTTAAATGACAGCCAGATCGTCAATGATCTGGCTGTTTGGCGTCCCCGATTGGATTCGAACCAACGGCCTGTCGCTTAGGAGGCGACCGCTCTATCCTGCTGAGCTACGGGGACATATTGAATTATATTTCACGCTCACCGTTTTATGTGTTTCAAACGAGGGTGCCAAAGCGGGTGCCAATTTCGCAAAGGCGGTGACGCGCCGAAGAAAATGCTCGCGTTTTCTCGCTTTTTCGCGGTTTTTCCCTTCCATAAGCATAAGCTGCATAATAACACAAAAACGCACCGATGTGGTGCGTTTTCGTGTGGCACCCCCAACGGGAATCGAACCCATAACTAGCCCTTAGGAGGGGCTTATTATATCCATTTAACTATGGAGGCGTATAAATATTTAATTTTCGCCCTCGCCTGCATCCGCTCGGGCGAGTACTATTTTAACCGCTCGCCCTGCGTTTGTCAAGTGCTTTCTGTTGAATTTGTGCATATAATATTCATAGAAAAATGCCGCTTTTTGCAAAAGTGGTATTGAAACTGTTGAAATGATGTGATAGAATAGTATGAAAAATCATATCGGATATAGGGCAATGAAGAATCTTTATGAAGTAAAAGTCGCCAAGTTCGGCGGCAGCTCGCTGGCGGACGCGGCTCAAATGAAAAAGTGTGCGGACATTATCAAGGCGGAACCATCCCGCCGTTTTGTCGTGCCCAGCGCGCCCGGCAAACGCTTCCGCGAGGACGTAAAGGTGACCGATCTGCTTATCAACTGTTTTGCGCTTTCCGCCGCGGGGGGCGATTGGCTGCCCGTGTTTGAAGAAGTCGAGGCGCGCTACAACGGGATGATAAGCGGACTCGGGCTGGAGCTCGACCTTTCCTCCGAGTTCGCGACGATAAAGCAAAAGCTTGCCGAAGGCGCCCCGCGCGATTACGTCGCTTCACGCGGGGAATACCTAAACGGCCGCATACTCGCCGCTTATATCGGCTATGAGTTCATCGACGCCGCCGACGTTATATTTTTCGATAACGAGGGCAGATTCGACGCGACGAAGACCAACAACTTTCTTTCCGACCTGCTCGCCGGGAAGGAAAACGCCGTTATCCCCGGATTCTACGGCAGCACGCCGGACGGCGGGATAAAGACATTCTCCCGCGGGGGGAGCGACATTACCGGGGCGATCGTCGCGCGAGCCGTTATGGCGGATATGTATGAGAACTGGACGGACGTTTCCGGCTTTATGATGTGCGACCCGCGCATCGTCGAAAACCCGCGTCCGATAAAAATAGTGACCTACCGCGAACTGCGCGAGCTTTCTTATATGGGCGCGACGGTGCTTCACGAGGAAAGCATATTCCCGGTGAAGGTCGCGGGGATACCCATTAACATCCGCAACACCAACCGCCCTTCGGACATCGGCACGCTTATCGTGAACTCCACGGAGGGCTTCCGCACCGACGAGATAATCACCGGCATCGCGGGAAAAAAGGGCTTTTCGGTAATACGCATAGAAAAAGATATGATGAACTCCGAGACCGGCGTCGCCATGCGCGTGCTTAAGGTTTTCGCCGACATAGGCCTTTCCTTCGAGCATCTCCCCTCCGGCATCGACACCATGTGCGTGGTAATAAACTCCGCGGACATAAAGGGCAGGGAGCGCGAGATACTCGGCGCGATCTCCAAAGCGATCAGCCCGGACAACCTGGAGCTGGAGGGCTCGCTCGCGCTTATCGCCGTCGTCGGACGCGGTATGGCGGGTATGCCCGGTACGGCTTCCCGCGTGTTCACCGCACTTGCGCGCGAGGGGATAAACGTGAGCATGATCGATCAGGGCTCCAGCGAGCTTAACATCATCATCGGCGTACACGAAGACAGCTTTGAAACCGCCATCCGCTGTATCTACAGCGAATTCAATCACGAATAATGTATCTCTACACCACGGTCGAATCGAACTCCGAATATTCTTTCGTCGAAAAGCGCAGCGAATTCATCGGTCATTGCGCCCCGGTGAGCGACGAGCTTTCGGCGACCGATTTTGTCGAATCGATACGCAAAAAGTATTCCGACGCGCGCCACAACGTCTATGCCTATAACCTGCGCGAAGGCAATATTTCCCGCTATTCCGACGACGGCGAGCCCCACGGGACCGCCGGAGTCCCGGTGCTGGACGTTATCCGCAAGGCGGGAGTCACCGATTGCTGTATCGTCGTAACGCGCTATTTCGGCGGCGTCCTGCTGGGGACGGGCGGGCTGCTGCGCGCCTATACCGCCGCGGCGGCGGGCGCTTTGGAAAGCGCGGGCGTCGCAAAAGTGGGGCTTTACAACGTCTATTCCTGCGTTATGAGCTATACCGATTATCAAAAGCTTATGCCTTTGATAGCTTCGCTCGGCGCGGAGATCGCGGAAAGCGAGTTTTCGGAATCGGTGCGACTTTGCGTTCCGGTGCTTGCGGACGCGGGCGAAAGGTTCGTGCTTGCCGTTACCGATTGCACCAACGGCAGGGTAAAACCGACAAAAACGGGAGAAAAACGCGACTTTATAAGGAAACTGTGAATCCCGCACCAAATTGAACAACGATATTGGTAAAGACCGCCGATTGAATTTCCGGCGGTCTTTTCATATAATTATCACGGGGGGAAGAAAGCGGAAAGAGAGGTTTTATGAAAAAATACAGAATAACGCTCGACGCCGGACATTATGCGGACTACAACCCGTCGACGGTGCTTAAGGGCTATTGGGAATCCCGCAGGATGTGGGCGCTTTGCGAAATGCTCGCGGAGGAGCTTTTGAAATACGGCTTCGAGGTGAACAAAACGCGGACGGACGAGGAAAAAGACCTTGACGTGGAGGACCGCGGCAGGGCGGCGCGGGGGAGCGACCTGTTCGTTTCGCTCCATTCCAACGCCTGCGATACCGAAAGCGTGGATTACGTCTGCGTGTTCGGCGCGTACGACGACCTTAACGGCTCGTGGGAGCTCGGAGGCCGGCTTGCCGCCGCGGTAAGCGAATGTATGGGCTGTACCGGCGGCTACGTTAAAACGCGCCGCGGCAGGAGGGGAGAATACTACGGCGTGCTGCGCGGCGCGAGAGAAGTCGAATGCCCGCTTTATTATATTATCGAGCATTCCTTCCACACCAACCTGCGCGCTTCGAAGTGGCTTATGGACGATTCGAACCTGCGTAAGCTCGCGCGGGTGGAAGCCGCCGTCATAGCCGCGCATTTCGGCGTTTTATACGTCGCGGGGCAGGTGAAAGGCGACGTGAACGGCAACGGAGTGCTGGACGCGCGCGATGTGGCGATGATAAAGCGCGCCGTGCTCGGAACGCTTACGCTTAACGACGAACAGCTTAAGATCGCCGACGTGGACGACGACGGAAGGATCACCGCCAAGGACTACGCCATGGCGAAGCGGGCGTTTCTCGGCACACATAAGCTCTGAAGCGTATAAAAAAAACAGGGGACCGATGAAAATCGGTCCCATTTTTCTGTTTTGCGGCGTTTAATCGCTTTCGCTCTCGGCGCCGGAAGCGCTTTCCGCCGCGGAGGTTTCAACCGCGGAGCTTTCCTGTCCGGAGCTTTCATCCGCGGGCTCGGAAACGGGTTCCGAAACCGCGCTCGAGGATGCGTTTTCCGGCTCCGCGCTCTTCTTGTTCTCCTCCGGAGATTTTTCGGCGGAGCAGATCTCGCCGTCGACAAGCAGCGTTTCGCCGTCTATCCAGGCGATACGCATATTCTCGTAGGCAAGCTTGCCGCCGCTGTAGATGCGCTTCGGCGGGTATTTCAGTTTGCCGAACGGAACGCCGCTTTCCTCGGTGCGAACGGTGTAAACGTAGGAGGCGCCGTCCGTGGCAAGCCCCGATTCGCGGAAGGAAACGTAGGTGCGGTAGCCGCCGTCAGGCGAGGCGGGGCCTTCGGCATACCGCTTTTCGCCGAACAGCGAGCCGGAAACGAGCAGATAGCCCGCGTAGGCGACCGCCGCCATTGCGAACAGCACGGTGATAACGCCGAACGCGGCTTTATACCAGCTATCGTCGATCACTTTTATAAACAGCACTATCATCGCGATCGTGTTCACTGCGAAAACTATCGCGGGGGCGGTGGTGTCGTACCCTTCGTATACGCGGACCGCGTGAAGGATGAAATAGAACTGAGTGACCGCCGAAAACAGCAGCGCGAACGAGAGGGTAAGACTGTTCGCCCAGCCGTATTCCGCGCGGAAAACCAGCATAACGATAAGCGACGCCAGCGTGAGCGCCGAAAGCAGTATCGCAATGAACAGCGGGCTGTTGAGTTGTAAATACCTGCCGCTTAATACGGCGGCGAGTAAGCACAGCGGAACAACGGCGTGCACCGCGGTGAGAACGCCGGGTATCGCAGCCAGAATCTTGTTTTTCATTTTCACCTTATGTGCATATTAAGATGCGTTAAAGACAGGGCGAGATTCTCCTGGCGGAGCGATACCGCCTCGGGGACCGCCAACACCTTCGGCGCGAAGTTCCACACGCCGCTTATGCCGCAGGACACGAGTTCGTTGCAGACCTGCTGGGCGGACTTCGCGGGGACGGTAATAATTCCTATTTCTACGTTGTTTTCCTCTATGTAATTGCGAAGCTCGGACATCGGAAGCAGCTTTTTGCCTTTGCCGTCGTCGGAAGCGGATTCGAATTTCGTATCGAAAGCGGCGACGATATCCACGCCGTAAAGCGTGAATCCTTCGTAGTCGAGCAGAGCGGAGCCGAGCCGCCCGCAGCCGATTATCACGGCGCGTCTGCGCGTTTCGGGCCCCAGACGGTTCTCTATGTCGGCGATGAGGTCGTCGATATTGAACCCGATCTTCGGCTTGCCGCATTTGCTGACGGAGCTGAGATCCTTGCGGACCTGCACTTCGCCCATGCCGAGAGACCGTGCGATATAGGGTGCGGAAATGGTTTTTATACCCTCGCTCCTGCGGAGCTTAAGGTAATCGAGATACACGGGCAGTCTTTCCGCCGTGGCGTTTGAGGGGTTCTTTGACATTTTTGGTACCTTCCGCTTATTTTTTCCCGAAAAGTCCGCCGATCTTGTCCGCGATAGAACCCACGTTCAGTTTCGCCTTAACGGCCTCTACGATGCCGTTGATCTGGTCGTCCGGCAGATCAACGCCGACGAGCCCTTCTACCGTTTTAACGGGGTTGCTCTGGAATTTGCTCATAAGCTGTTCGTCGCTTTTGAGCTTGTTTACGATCTCGGTTACTTTTGCTTTGACGTCCATGATAAAGCTCCTTTTCGTTTGTTATTTTGTTATGCTCCCGGCAGCGCCGGTTTATTCGTCGTCTTCTTTATATTCCTCGGCTTCCGTGGCGCCCGCCGCGTCCCTCGCCGCCGCGACCTCCTTGGGGACGATATCGCCCGACTTGGTCAGCGCGATCTTGGTGAGCATCGGCCCGACCAGCTCGTAAACGAGCACCGCGAACAGCGTGATGTTGCGTATAAGCGTGCCACCCTCCGGCAGAGTCTGCGCCGTAACGGACATTCCCAGCGCGACTCCCGCCTGCGGCAGAAGCGTTAAGCCGAGATATTTAACTATGTTGGGTTCGCATTTCGTCATACGCGCGCTTATCCCCGCGCCCGCGTATTTGCCGAACGCCCTTGTGAAAATATACACCAGACCGATAAGTATCACCGCGACGTCGCCGAATACGTCGAATTCAAGCTCCGCGCCGCTTAAAACGAAGAACAGCAGGAACAGCGGGGCGGTCCATTTGTCGGTCTTTTCCATTATTTCGCCCGAAAAATCGCAGACGTTGCAGAACACGGTTCCCAGCATCATACATACGAGCAGGGAGGAGAACCCCACGTTTATCCCGCCGACGCTGAATTTTATCATAGATATCGCGACGGTGAGTATCACGAAGGTTATGGAGAGGATAAGCCGTTTGCTGTTGGATTTGAAATACTTCTCCGCGGCGGAGAACAGGATCCCCATCAAAGCGCCCAGCGCGATGGAAAGGACGACCTCCAGAAGCGGCTCCACTATTACCGAAGCGGCGGAAACGGTGCCGGATTCAAGCGCCTGCGCGATGCCGAACGACACCGCGAACACCACCAGCCCGACCGCGTCGTCGATGGCGACTATCGGGAGCAGAAGGTTTGTAAGTCTGCCGCGCGCCTTGTACTGCCGCACGACCATAAGCGTTGCCGCGGGGGCTGTCGCCGCGGCGATGGCGCCCAGCGTTACCGCTGACGCGGCGGAAAGCTTTTCCGGCGCGGCAAGGTGGATAAGAAGCAGTACCGCGTCGACGAGCAGAGTGGCGACAAGCGCCTGGAACACGCCGATGAACGCCGCCTTTTTGCCGATCTGCTTTATCTGCGAAAGCCGGAATTCGTTGCCTATCGCGAACGCGATGAACCCGAGCGCCATGTCGCAGATCACGCCGTTGGATTTTACTGCGGCGATGCTGGTGAACCCCAGCCCCTCCACGCCGAGCGCGCCGAGGCAATAGGGGCCTATCAATATCCCCGCGACGAGATACCCCGTCACCGCGGGCAGTTTAAGCGGTTTTACGAAGCGCGAGACCAAAAGCCCCGCCGCCATAGCGATGCCTATAGCCAAAAGAGTTTCCAATATTTCACACCTTCCGTAATAATACTTCCGAAACGTTTATTAAAGATTGATACCTTAATAAACATAATAGTAATATTATCACCGAAGTATGGGTTTGTCAAGAAACAAAATAGGCAAAAGAAAGCCCGAAAAACAGCGGATTATAGGCAAATTTGCGCTTTACGGCTCTTCTTCGCCGCCGTCTTCCTCCTCCGGAAGTCCGGGCGCGCTCTCCTCCGGCTTTTCGCCGGAGCCCTTCAGGCGCGATGAATACATCCCGGTCCTGTCGGCGCTTTTGCGCCTGCGGCGTATCCCGATCACCGCCGCGGCGGCAGCCGCCGCGAACGCGAGCCCGACAAAGCCATATGCGAGTATCCTGCCCACGCCGGAGCCGCGCGGAGTTTCTTCCCCTTCGCTCGTTTCGGGCGCGGATACCTCTTCGCCGCCGGTCGTCTCGCTGTCTTCGCGCGAGTCTTCCGAGTTTTCGCCGTCCGATACATCCGGTTCGCTCACTTCGCTCGTTTCTGCCGGCGGGATGAATTCGGCGGGCTCTTTCGCCAGCTTCGCCAGCTTCGCCAGCGCGGCGAATTCCTTAAGCACCGCGGCTTTCGCTTCCGAGCGCGAGAAGATCATCGCGATATCGCTTTCCAGCCGCGCCGCGCGTTCCGGCGGCAATCCCTTGTCGCCGATCTCGGACATCGCGTCGTTCACGGCGGAAAACGCCTGCGCCGCGACCTCCTCGTCGCATCCGCCGAGCTCGGTTATCACGCCGTTTATCTTGGTTTTGGAATAGTTCAGTATATCCGTCGCGCTTGAAGCCGGATCGCCACCCGGAGCGACGGAGGGTTTGGAAAACAGCCCCGACGTCAGCGCGGAAGCGTAGTTCTGCGCCGTAAGCGCGCCGAGGTCGGAAAACACCACGCCGTCGGCGTTCAGCGCGCGGACTTCCAGTATCTCGCGTTCCAGCACCGCGCGGTCTATCGCCGCGGCGGAATCGAGCCCCGCGTAGAAATACGCTTCGTTCCCCGCGAACGCCGCGGGCAGCTTGCATTTTTCGGCGACTATCCCCGCCGTGTGCTCCGCGGGGGATACCGAGTCGTTCTCGTCCTCGTCGCCTTCGAAGAACGCCAGGCAGACTCCGTCCGCCAGACCGCTTTCCAGCCAGCCGGAAACGTCCTGCATATAGTAGTGGGGAACGTTGTCGCGCTCTCCCACGACGGTGATGTTAATATCCGGGCGCGCGTCGCGCACCGTTTTGCTCACTTCTTCGAGCAGGGCGGTCACAAGCCCCGTGCGGAACTCCACCCATTCGGTCCACTTCGGATGCGAGAACGTCTCGGTCTTAAGAGTTTCGGCTTCTTCGGCGGAAATGCCCGCTTTTTCGGCGAACGCGGCAAGCGTCTTTTCGTCGTAGCCGAGGTCGGTCGCTTCCGAGAACTTCGGGTATCTTAACCAGTCGAGCATCAGCCCGTCTATGTCGTAATGCGTGACGAGGTATTTTATATAGCCCGCGTAATACTCCGCAAACCCCTCCGCCGCGGGCGAGAAGAACTTGTTCGCAAGCCCCGGCTCGCCGCTTGCCGTGACAGTGGTCCAGCCCGGCTCCGCCACGGCGGCGTATTCGTTATAGCACACCTCCGCGCAGACCTCCAGCCCTATCCCGGCGCGCCTGCACGATTCGATATAGGAAGCGAGCACGTCGAACCCGCCGAACTTTTCGTCCTGGGCGAAACGGCTGCCCTCCGGCATTTTAAGGAAGGTGCCGTAGCCGTTTGTCATACGCAGTATAAGCCGGTTCAGCCCGGCGTTCACGGCGCTGCTCACCACCGCCGCCACTTCCGCGGCGTTTGTCTCCGCCGGGGTGTGTATCGCGGCGCGGAGCTCGTATATCCTGCGGTCCGCCAGAAGCGCCGGAAGCTTGTCCTCCAGCCCGTACACCGTATCGAAGACGGCGCGGTAATCCGGCTTGCCCCCGGCGGTCGCTTTCGCCGCGTCGATCAGCTCACGCGCGGCGGCGCGGTCCGCGTCGGAAAACGCGGCTTCCGCTTCGGCAAACCGTTCTTCCGCCTCTTCGATCGCAAGCTCCAGCGTGCGCGAAAGCATTTTTTCGGTGTATTTGAACGTCGCTGTGCCGTCCTTTACGGAGCACTGGGCGCCCAGAGGCGCGCTCGTAACGAGAAAACGCATACCGTGTTCGCCGTGCGCGGTTATTATCGAACCGTCCTCCGGCTTTTCGGCGCCGGTCCCCCGGGCGATCACCTCGCCCTTTTTGTTCAGCGCGACGGAATAAGAGACCAGCGGGTCGCCGCCGCCCTCCGGCTCGACGACGCGGAATTCGTCCTTTTCTCCGATCACTTCGGCCGCCGCTTCGAAATACGGGTCTATCTCCTTTGCGGTACGCGCCGAGAACAGCCGCCTCGTCACTCCGTCGTAATAAACGAAACGCCCGGTCTGCAGATTATCGCGGAGCCACTGCGTTTTGGAGCCCGAAACCGAAATAACGGCGCCCCCTTCGGGGACCGCGAGATCCGCCCCGGCGGCGTCGCCGCCCTCGTAGACCGCGATTATCTTTCCGTCCGCGTCGGCGGCGGCGTTGGCGCCCCATTGCGACTGCCCGGTGGAAGGTATCCCGCGGTAGATTATCGCGGTGTTCACCGTGCGCGTAATATTCACGCCGTCTATGTAAAGCCAGTTCGCGTTTTCTTCCGCCCCGGCGCCGGAAGCGGCAAGCGGCGCCGCCGCCGCCAAAGCGAGCAGCGCCGCGGATATTCTTTTCAAAAGTCTGCGGATCATATCAAAACTCCAAAACAAGCCCGTCGTAAGAGGTGACGAACCCCAGCTTTTCCGCAAGCGGGGCGAGCTCGTCGTAAACGAGCTTCCCGTTGTGCGAGAAATGGTTTATCACCGAAACGGTATTTTCCGTCGACACCCCGGCGCGCGCCAGCGCGTTCCGCATAAGCTGCGCGGTGTCGATCCCCATATGTCCGCCCGCGCCGGGCAGAGCGACGTAGGTGCAGTCGTAGCTTATAAGGTCGGCAGCCACGCGGTTGTCGGCGAGCCAGCGGACGCTTTCATCGGGAAGTATTCCGGTATCGTGCAGGTAAAGCAGCGTTTTGCCGCCCTGCTTTATAAGGTAGACGAACGCGTTTTCGCCCTCCGCGTGGTACGCTTTCAGCGGCGTTACCTCGTATTCTCCGGCGCGGACCGGCTCGAACGCCTTTATAACGTGCATACCGAGCGGCTGGTCCCGCCATTCCTCGTTCACCCCGCGAACGAAATAATCGAACCGCTTTGCGACGGCTTCGTTGCCGTAAACGTCAAACCGCGGCTCGGTCAGCCCGTGGGCGTAATACCCCTCGTAGCGGAACAGAAGGTCTATCGGAACGAAATGGTCTATGTGCGAATGAGTAACGAAGCAGTATTTCACCGCGGAAAGGTCCAGCGCGTTTTTAAGGGCGTGGGCGTATGTATCGGCGGGGAAATCCAGAAGCAGGTCGCCGTTCACCAGCGCCTGCGACCTTGTGCGCAGGTTCTTCCCGCCGAGCTCTTTCGCCTTTTTGCAGTATTCGCAGTTGCAGTATACCGCGGGCCAGCCCTCCGCCGCCGCGGTACCGAGATAAGTCAGCTTCATTCTTTTCTTCCTTTGCGGCGCCGGCGCCGCGATACGAAAACGTTATATTTATTGAATTATTATATAACTTTATAAACGAAAAATCAACATTGTTCACAAAAAATTTACTTTTTGCCCCTTGCCCGGCGCCGCACGGAGCGTATCATTCGCACCCGTTCTTCCAGCAGCGCTTTTCCAGCATTTCCGCCGCGCGCAGCGAGATCTCCTCGGCGGTCTCGCTGTCGTACGCCTCCGCGACTATTCGGAAAGCCCCCGCCGCGCTCGGGATTATGCTTATATGCCCGTCGCCGACGTCGTAGCCGACGCATCTTCCGCCGCCGTATTCCGCGCGCAGCGAAGCGATAACGCCCGTGATCCTGTCCTTTTCGGCGTAGACCGCCCGCGTGAGCACGGTGAATCCCGCCATACCCTCCGTCGCCGCCGCCAGAGTGGTGCCGCGCCGCCGCAGCTCCGCTTCCAGCGAGAAAGCAAGCAGGGTGCCGTCGCGCACAAAGGGCTCGCCCGCCGCCGAATCGCGCTCCTCGCTCCCGCCGTCGCCGTAGAACCGCGGCGTTACCGCGTGCGAGCGCAGCAGCGTTTCCGCGAACCTCGGCGCGTCGTTCGGCAGCGATACCGAACGCCTGCCGGAAAGCACGCAGTAGGCGGTAAGGAGCTGCCAGTAGGATATCTCGCGCCCGGCGGCGTATGCGCTCGCCCGGGTTCCGTCCGCGGTAAGGTAATATTCCGCGCCGCCGCCCTCCTCCGCGCCGAGCGCCTCGGCGCATTCCCGTGCGAACGATTCGTTCCTCCCCGCGGCGAAGCTTATGCGCGCGCGTCCGTCCGCGCCGCAGGCCGCTTTCAGCCACGAAAGATATCTTTTCACCGCCGCGCTCCGCGGGATATCCCGCAGCGCTCCGCCCTGCCGCGCCTTTTCCGGCTCCGCGTGGGCTATGGCGCGCGCCGTCTCCCGCGGGACCGGCATCCCGTCGCCGCCGAACACCCTTGCCTGAGGTTCGTCGCCCGCCAGGGCGATATGCACCGTGATATCCGTGCCGAACGCGCGCGCGGCAAAAGCCGCCGTCGCCGCGTTGAGCCCCACGCAAACGGCGCACTCCGCGCCGCTTGCCGCCGCGCCGCAGGCAAGCTCACGCGCAAGCATCTCCTCGCGCTCGCTCTCCGCGCAGACCAGCAAGCTCCCCTTTGAAGCCAGCACCGCGCCGAACCGGAAGAACCCGCCCCCCGCGGAAAGCCCCGCGACGGTCTCGTCGCCGAACTCCGCGCCGCGAGCCCCGCCGGGGAACCCGCCGTTCGCCGCCGCGGGCACCGTTTCTCCGCACGCCACGACGGTCCCGGGCGCGAGCAGCGCGCCGTCTCGAAGCTCTGCTCCCGCGCCGATAACGCATCCCGGCGCCACGAAGCAACCGTTCCCGATAACCGCGTTTTCGCCGATTATACTGCCGCGTACCGCGCTTTTGCCCACAGTTACGCCGTCCGCGATAACGCAGCGCTCCACGCTTGAATCGGGGTGCAGCGAAACGTGCGCGCCGCGCGCGTTTTCGCCCCCGGTGTAAAACATATTGCAGCGGTGGTAATCGAAAAACGAACCGATGTCGAACCAGTTCCCCTCCGGCACGTACCCCGCGATCCTTTCGCCGTGCGCGAGCAGGGCGGGGAACACGTCCCGCGCGAAGTCGACGTTCCCGCCGAACCCCGCAAGCGTTTCGCGCCGGAAGAAATATATCCCGGTGTTAATAAGGTCGGAAAGCGTGTCCTTCGCGCTCGGCTTTTCGCGAAACCCGGTCACCAGCCCGTTTTCCAGGCACACCGTGCCGTATTCCCCGGCGTCGTTCACTCTTGCGAGCAGGATCGCCGCGGCGCATCCCTCCGCCGAAAACCGGCTTCTGAGCTCCGCCAGCGGAAAATCGCACACCGCGTCGCCGGAAAGCACGCAGAACACCTCCGCCGCCCTCCCGGTAAGCGCCGCCGCCGCGCCCGCGCTGCCCAAAGGCGATTCTTCGCTTTCGCGGAAGAATTCCAGCCCGCTTTCGCCGCAAAGCGCGTTTTCCACCTGCTCCGGGAGGTACATGGTCGTCACCGCGGTGTGAAAAAACCCGTTTTCACGCAGGAGCCGCACCGCCCGCGCGAACACCGGGAACCCCGCCACCTTCAGCATCGGCTTCGGGACGGAGTCCGTAAGCGGGCGCAGACGCCTGCCGAATCCCCCCGCGAGGATGACCGAATCAAATTCTCTGCTGTCGTTATCGTTCATAAATCCATCTCCCCGGGTTATTATCGCCGATAATTTCAAAAATATACCGTTGCCGATTGACAAACCGCGTAAAAACGGTTATTATAGTGGTATGATGGATAACTATGAACGCATTACCGTTTATAACGAACAGAATAAAAAAACGCTCGCCGGGGAGCTTCGCGGAGGATGCGCCGTTACGGTCGGCAGCTTCGACGGAGTGCATACAGGCCACCGCGAGCTGCTGCGATTGCTTAAAGCGAACGCGGTTTCGGCGGGGCTGCCCGCCGTGGCGGTGACTTTTGCCGCCGGTGACCGTCCGAAGCAGGAAAGCAAGCTGCTTGCGCAGGAGCCGAAGAAGCGCGAGCTTATGTTCGCGCACGGCGTCGACCGTATCGTCGAACTGCCGTACAGCGCGGTAAAGGATATCCCCGCGCGCGATTTCGCGCTGGGGATACTCGCCGGGACGCTCAACTGCAGGACCGCCGTCTGCGGCTATGATTTCCGCTTCGGGCAGGGCAGGGACGGCGGCACGGAAACGCTTGAAAAGGTGCTTGCCGAACGCGGGATCCCTGTCGCGGTATGCCCCCCGCGGGAATTCGGCGGCGCTCCGGTAAGCTCCACTCGCATAAGGAAAGCGATCGCGGAAGGCAGGCCGGAGGACGCCGCGGCAATGCTCGGCAGGCCGTTTTCGTTCGTTTCGGCGATAGAGAAGGGGATGCGCGTCGCCGCCCGGCTCGGGGTGCCGACAGCGAACCAGAAATTCCCCGCGGAGCTCGCGGCTCCGGCGTACGGCGTTTACGCCGCCGAATGCGTTATCGGCGGGAAAAGCTACCGCGGCGTGCTGAATTTCGGGATAAAGCCCACCTTCGGCGGGTTCGAGTCCCCCGTGTGCGAAACGCATCTTTTCGGCTTTTCCGGCGATATATACGGCAGGGAATGCGAAGTGTCGTTCCTGCGGTTTATCCGCGCGGAGCGCAGGTTCGGCTCGGTTTCGGAGCTGCAGAGCGCGATAAAAAACGACGTTGCCGCGGCAAAGGCATTTTTCGGATTGGAGGATGAAACAGAATGAGATCCGCAAGGCGGGCGGCGCTGCTGCTTGCGCTTATTATAATAATTTCGGTTTTCTGCGCCGCGTTCGCCGGCGCGGAGGAATCGTCAGAGGCGTCGGGGACCGATAGCTCTGCCGTATCGGAAGAGGTATCCGGCGGCGGGACCTCGCAGGGCGGGGAGACGGCTCCGGACGATCCGGGCATAATCTCCGGCAACGCGGTCGTCGCCTACTGCCTCGACGACGGGCAGTTCATCTATACCGTCCGCGGGGACGAGGAGGTCGCGCCCACCGTTGCCGCCAAGCTTATGGCTATGATGGTGGTCTACGACATTTTCTCCGAAAAGCACCTCGGTCTGGCGAGCACGGAGGTGACGGTGACCTCCACGGCGGTTTCCAACTCCGGCAATATCGCGGACGTGCGCGTTCCGGTGATGGGGCTGGACGTCGGCGACGTGTATAAAGCGAAGGACCTGGTTTCCGCCTCGCTCGTCGCCAACGCGAACGACGCCTGCGCGGCGCTCGCCTGCTACTGCGGCGACCTGCTGAACGGCAACATACTCACCTTCGTCACCAGAATGAACGAAAAGGCGAAGGAGCTCGGGCTGGAGCACACTCATTTCGTCAATTCCAACGGGCTGGACGCTCCGGACCAGGTCACTACTCCGAAGGAAGCGGCGCTCATCGCCGCCGCGTTCTATAGATACAACGAGCTCGTCGCGCTTTCCGACGTCGAGCTGTTCCGTTTCAACGAAAGCTCGGTGGTCCGCAGCAAGAACTACCTTAAAAGTAATTATTACGTCGCCGGGTATCTGCACAAGGAGGCGATAGGGCTTATCGCCGGGCAGAAGGACAAAAACGGCGATTACTGCCTGCTCACCGCCACGCAGAAGGACGGCAGGACGTATATACTCAACGTGATGTGCGCTTCCGGTATGCTCGTCGACGCCGACCGCCACTATTCTTTCGGCTTCGGCAACGCCTATACCGATATGCACAAGCTGATCGACTGGGTGCGCGTCGCGTTCGAATACGTAAAGATCGCCTCGGCGGACAGGGCTGTGGGCGAGCTGCGAGTCAACGCGGGGGATTCGGTGGACCACGTTCTGGTGGTGCCCGCCGCGGACGTCGAACGGCTTATCGTGCGCTCGAAGGTGGACAAGATCACGCACAAGCTGGTCTACGACGACGAGCTTGTGTTCAAGACCGCCGCCAACGGCAGCGAATACGACACGGTGAACGCTCCCGTCGCACGGGGGCAGAAGGTCGGCACCGTTACCTATTACTGCGACGGCGAGCAGATAGCCGCCGTCGACGCGGTGACGAAAGAAGCCGTGGATTCGAACGAGCTGCTTTCTATGTGGGATAAATTCGTCGCGTTCTTAAAAAGCTCCACAATGAAGACGATCCTCATCGTGCTCGGCGTAATAATCGTGCTGTACGTGATCGTCGCCGTCGTTTCGGCGGTGTTCCGCGGCGCGAAGAAGGTCAAAGGCAAGGGCGGCAAGGGCAAGCGCGGCGGCAAAGGCGGCTCCGGCGGGGGCAAAACCAAGGCGCTGCCCGAAAAAAGCATGCACGACACGCGGGAAGCTTAAAAAGTTTTTCCAAAAAAATTAAAACTAACTATTGCAATTCGGATAATATTGTGTTATAATTGCCGATAGCTTGTCGGGTCTGCGGCGGGCTTCAAATGCGAATCGTTTATTTTGAAAGGATAAAAAAACATGATAACCACGCTTGAATACATCATCGGCGGATTGATCTTCGCCTTAAGCATCGCGCTTATATTCTGCATAAGCAAACAGCAGAGCAAACGCCGCGGTCTCGGCAATTCCATCGCCGGTCAGGGCGCTTCGGAATCCTATCTTTCCCGCAATAAGATCGCCAGCAACGAGAAAAAGCTGCAGAAGCTCACTCTCATTCTCGCCATCGTCTGGGCTGCTCTTATCGTCGTGCTGTTCTGCCTCAGTTCCGTCAAGTCCGGAGAAGGCAGCACTTCCTCTGCCGCGGATACTTCCTATGTTTCCGAATCGGCTTCCGCCGCAACTTCCGAAGCGGCTTCCGCCGTCGAATCCGCCGTCGAATCGCTTGTCGAATCCGCCGCGGAATAATAAGCAAAACAAACCCGAGCCGGCGCTTAATGCGCCGGCTCGTTTTCTGCGAACAACAAAAAAAGGACTGCTCCGCGGCAGTCCTTTTTTGCGCTGTATCACAGTCTCTTTTTGATCTCGTCGACCTTGTCGGTGATCTCCCATTTCACGCCGAGCTCCTCGCGGCCGAAATGTCCGTAGGCGGCGAGCGCCTTGTAGATCGGCTTGCGGAGGTCCAGCTTTTCGATTATGGCGGCGGGACGGAGGTCGAACACCTCGTTCACTATCTGCGCCAGTCTTTCGTCGCTCACAACGCCGGTGCCGTTGGTGTTCACCAGTACCGAAAGCGGGCGGGCGACGCCTATCGCATAGGCGATCTGCACTTCGCATCTGTCCGCCGCGCCGGAAGCGACTATGTTCTTCGCAACGTAGCGCGCCATATAAGCCGCCGACCTGTCGACTTTGGTCGGGTCCTTGCCGGAGAACGCGCCGCCCCCGTGGGAGGCGTAGCCGCCGTAGGTGTCGACGATTATCTTGCGCCCGGTAAGGCCGCTGTCGCCGTGCGGGCCGCCCACAACGAACCGCCCGGTCGGGTTTACGAATATCTTGGTGTTTTCGTCCATGAACTCCTTCGGGACGGTGGGGATTATAACTTCGCGTATAATATCATCGCGGATCTTATCCAGGCTGACGTCCGCGGCGTGCTGCGAGGAAACGACTACCGCGTCCACGCGCACGGGCTTGCCGTCGTCGTATTCCACGGTAACCTGCGTTTTGCCGTCGGCGCGCAGATAGGGCAGGGTGCCGTTCTTGCGCACTTCGGTAAGCTTTTTCGCCATGTGCTGCGCCAGTGAAATAGGCAACGGCATAAGCTCCTTGGTTTCGTTGCAGGCAAATCCGAACACCATTCCCTGGTCGCCGGCGCCGGTATCGTATTTGTCGGTCATTTCGCCCTCTTTCGCCTCCAGCGCCTTGTTGACGCCCATGGCGATATCCGGGGACTGTTCGTGTATTGCGGTAATAACGCCGCAGGTGTTCGCGTCGAAGCATTTTTCGCTGGAATCATATCCGATCTCGCGCACGGTGTCGCGCACGATGCCCTGAATGTCGGCGTAAGTGGTGGTGGTTATCTCGCCCATAACAAGAATTAGCCCTGTGGTGCAGGCGGTTTCGCAGGCGACGCGCGCCTGCGGATCTTTTGCGATTATCGCGTCAAGCACGGCGTCGGATATCTGGTCGCATATCTTGTCGGGGTGCCCTTCGGTAACCGATTCGCTGGTAAAGAATTTTCTCATGTTCATTTGCTCCTTTTATGTGGTATTTTTAATAATCCGTTAAAAAAACGCCCTTTTGCGGATGTATGCAAAAGGACGCAAACTGCGTGTTCGATTGAATACATCTCATCTTCGATAATAATTATCACTGACTTGACACCTTGCATAAAACGCAGGTTGTCGTGGTTTCATCGGGCAGTTCCCTCCGCCACTCTTGATAAGACGCTATTATAATATCACTAAAACCCTTGTTTGTCAATAACAAAAACGCCGATTTGCCGCGAAAGCTTCAAAAACCGCAAACAAACTTGATATTCAGGCGGACGTGTGGTATAATCGGCTTATAAACGGGAAAGGGGAGTGCGGATATGCGCGTTATAGTTACCGGCGCCTGCGGAGGAATGGGCAGTGCGATCTGCAAAACGTTTTGCGGGCAGGGACACGAAGTCATCGGGCTGGACTTGCAGATCCCGGAGGACGCTGCGGGGATAAGATATATCCGCGCCGACGTTACGGACGAAGAATCGCTTGCCGCGGCGCTGGCATCTGCGGGCAAAGACGGCGGTATAGACTGCGTCATACACGCCGCCGGGATCTATTCGCTCGGCTCGCTTGTAGAAATGAGCGAAGATGAGTTCCTGCGCATATTCAACGTGAACCTCTTCGGCGTCGCCCGGGTCAACCGGCTCGCCGTTCCGTATCTTGCGCCGAACGCGCGTATAATTATTATTTCAAGTGAGCTTGCGCCTCTGGATCCGCTGCCGTTCACCGGCGTTTACGCCGTGACCAAAGCCGCGCTGGAAAAATACGCATATTCGCTCAGGATGGAGCTCCAGCTTCTCGGCTGCAGGGTAACGGTTATACGCCCCGGCGCGGTGAAGACAGGGATGCTGCCGGATTCCGCAAAGGCGCTGGACCGGTTCTGTGCGGAAACAAAGCTTTACAAAGTGAACTCAAAACGCTTCCGCGCGATCGTGGAAAAGGTCGAAGCGCGCAGCGTATCGGCGGACCGCGTTGCAAAAAAGGCCGCCCGGGCGGCTTCGGCAAAACGTCCGCTGCCGGTATACAAGCTCAACCGCAATCCGCTTTTGCTCGTTTTTAACGCGCTTCCTCGCCGTTTGCAGCTGTTTGCAATAAGGAAACTGCTTTCCTGAAACGATAATTTTTGAATTTTAAGAAAATTTACTATTGACAAATCAAAAAAGTGCTGATATAATAAACAAGCTGTCATCACGGCGGCACTATGGCGGAATAGCTCAGTTGGCTAGAGCAATCGGTTCATACCCGATAGGTCGTGGGTTCAAGTCCAACTTCCGCTACCAAAAGGGTAACGGAGGAGCTTTTCTTCCGTAACCCCATAAGGCCCGTTGGTCAAGCGGCTAAGACACCGCCCTTTCACGGCGGTAACAGGAGTTCGATTCTCCTACGGGTCACCATGAAAGAGTCCTCTTTTGTCTACCAAAAGAGGACTCTTTCAATGATATCCGTTCCTTATCGGAACGGATGATATACCTTCGGTATGATATCACACTTCGTGCGATGATATACGCCTACGGGCGTATAAGGAACGGATATTATATCATATTTGCGTCAGCAAATATATCATGCCGTGCGTCAGCGCGGTATATCATACGGCGCAGCCGTATATCATTATTTTTTTACTATTGAAAAACTCACATTTTTCGAGTATAATGAAAAAGAAATGAGATCGACAAACCGGGATTTGCGGAGGAGTTTGTTTATGAAAGCCAAGATCGGAATACTTGTAATCACTCTACTGATTTTTATTTTATCTGCAGCGGCTTGCTCCATCCCCGATAAGTATCCGGGACAAATCGGCTCACAGTATTGGGTCTCCGACGACGTGCAAATGTTCTTTGGTTTTCCGGCAGAAAGCGGCGCGGGGAAAGCAGTAGGGGTAATAATTATTGATAATGCATATTGCCGCGATCTCCTTTTGGAATGGAGCGGAAAAGACGGAGTAGTAAACGTCAAAGATTGTTCGTACAATCTGCTGTTTGTCGCCGATACAGTGACAAATGAAAAAGAACAAAACTGCACCTTTACAATCAAGTCTGATCGCAGCGGTTGGAAATTGCCGGAAACTATTATATTCAAGCTGACGCCTAAGATCCCGTACAAGTTAATAAACCGCGATCCCGTTCCGGAGCAAACCACGCTTGATTTTTGGATATTACAAGAAGTCGATTCGCAAGACTGGTCGGGCTATACCGAAATACCCGGATGGATGGGCGCGCGTGAGTATTACGGTAAGTTATACAGACCTTCGATTGATGAGAACGGCGATATAATTTACCCGGAAGAGTGTGTGAAATATCTGATATCTGCATGGCCGGATTACGCAGACGGGGGACAATACGTAACAAGAATTACTATTACCGATCCCAACGTTCAGTTTTTCGGTCTCACCGTTGAATCGACGAGAGAACAGTTCGACGAAGTCCTGACAAAAAACGGACTGAAGCATGAAACCAGAGTTGACGAACTGGATCAAGCGGCTGAGTATAAAGAGTCATGGAGCAATATGAGTTATTCCATTACATTAACAAAGCGAAATGGTAAATGCCTTGTAGTAATTGATGCCCCTGTTTCTAACAGGGATAACATCGTATTCTGACCGACAAATTCCCGTTTGTAGAGTTGTACGCGTGTATCATTTTAGTGTTCTTTCTGGGGAATAGTATCATTTACACGCTCTTATACAAAAAAGCACGCGTTTTCGCGTGCTTTTTTCATGTCCGGATTTCGGAATATTTATTCTTCGGTCTTCGCTTTTCTTGCGTTTATCTCTTTTATTGCCTCCGGATCGAACTTGAACTTTCTGTCGTAAGTCATAAGTCCGTTCTGTTCCTGCTCCACGTCGTAAAGCTGGGTATAGCAGAAGGCGCAGACGGCGGGGTTGTCGAGCAGTGCGTTGGTCAGCCCTTTATACCGCGCAAGGAATCCGTTCTCGTCTTTCACGGGTTCGCCGTATCCCCAGCCGTTTTCGCTTTTGCTCCATTTTATGCCGCCGTATTCGCTTACGAACAGCGGACCGCCGGGGAATTTCTGCCTCCCGGGCGATTCGCGCTCGATCTGGTCCAGCACTATCCCTTCGCCCGCGCGGGCGTAATACGATGCGAACTTTTCCGGATCCTGTTCGTAATCGTGCACGTCGAAAATATCGCATATCTCGTGGTAGTTGCCGCTTGCGTCGATCACCGGACGTTCGCCGTCCAGCTCCTTCGTGGCGTAATAGACCGCTTTCAGCACGTTCCCGCTGCGGCGTTTCCCGTCCGCGCGGTCCCACGTTTCGTTAAACGGACACCAGCCGACGACGCAGGGATGCGAAACGTCGCGCCTCACCGATTCCAGCCATTCGGGAATGAAGGCTCCGGCGGAGGAATCCTCCGTAATATCGAACCCCCAGTTCGGGTATTCGCCCCATACCATATAGCCGAGCCTGTCCGCCCAGTATAAAAAGCGCGGCTCGAATACCTTCTGGTGAAGGCGCGCGCCGTTGAACCCCAGCGCAAGCGAGTTTTCCACGTCGGCCTTAAGCGCTTCGTCGCACGGTGCGGTGTATATCCCGTCGGGGTAATAACCCTGGTCGAGCACGTATCTGCCGAAGAGGTTTTTGCCGTTTACCGTCATCCCTTTGCCGTTCAGCCCTATTTCGCGCAGACCGAAGTATCCGCGCACTTCGTCTCCCGCAAAAACGGCGGTAAAGCCGTAAAGCCGCCCGGCGCCGGGTTCCCAAAGGTGCTTTTGTAAAAGCGCGATCGTGATCTCCGCTTCTCCGTTCCGCACGGCGGCGGCCCCTTCGCCGGCGGGAGTTCCTTCGTAGTCGGCTTTCACACTTATCACGTCGCCGTCGTCAGCGCCGCAAAGCCGGAAAACGAGCTTCACTCCCGGCATGTGGATATCCGGGTACGCGCGGTAATCCGCAATATGTTTTTCACCGACCGGCTCCAGCCACACGGTTTGCCATATGCCGGTAACGCGCGTGTAAAAACAGCCGTACGATTCCGGTCTGGAGCTTTGTTTGCCGCTCGGCTGTAGCGGGGAAAGCGTGTCGTCGTCCACCCGCACGAACAGCGTGTTTTCGCCGTCTTTACTGACGAGACCGGTTATATCGAAGCAGAACGGAGTGTATCCTCCGCGGTGCGATCCCGCGAATGCGCCGTTTACGTATACGTACGCCGTGTAATCCGCCGCGCCGAAGTGCAGAAGCATGCGCCTGCCGCAAAAGCTTTTCGGCAGCCTGAACGCGCGGCGGTAGAACACGCTTTTCATAAACCCCGTTTCGCCCACGCCGGAAAGCGTGCTTTCCGGGCAGAACGGGACGGTTATTTTTTTGTCAAGCGGCATAAAAGGATCGGTCTTTTCGTTTTCGGCTCCGATTCCGAACTCCCATATTCCGTTAAGGTTCAGCCATTCGCTCCGCACCATATCCGGGCGCGGATATTCGTTCCTCGGTATTTCCGTAAAAAGCACCGCCTTTCACGCACAGTATAAACCATTTCACGCGCAAAAGCAAGCCCGCGGCGCGTTTTTCACACGGAGGGGCGCAGAAATAATCGCTCCCGCCTATTGACAAACAGGGGGGGTGATGTATAATAATTACGAACAACACGAAAAGGAGGCGAAGTAATGAACAAAAAAATAATACTCATCGTTGCGGCGGCGCTTCTCGTTATAGCCGCGGCGGTGTTCGCAGTACTTTACACCTCCGGCGAAAGCGTGCCAGCGCAGTCCGAAGCGGATAAACCGGAAACGCAGGCGGGATTCGCTAACGATCCCGTTACGGAAGAATGGGAAAGATATCAGGCGGCAATGAGCGGAGATACGGAAGCGGCGGCACAGGTCGTCGACAGACTTATAGAAAATATGAACAAGGCGGTCGAAGAAGGCAGGGCGATGCCTTACGAAAACTCGGTGCATATCAACGCGCGCGTAAAACCGGAGGTCACATACGACGAAGCGGGGAACCCGGTAAGCGTGTACGGTCTGCCGATCACGGACTTTACGATCGCCGACATATCTCTTGAGCATCCCGAAACGCCGCAAAGTATCACTGTAAAGCTGGCGGATGGCTGCGACCTTCGCGAGGCGCTTCTGAAACTTTATGCCAATGGGGAAATCATAACCGCCGTTCCGGTTTACACAAAGATAATCAAGGATTGGTACATATGATCCGCAACGCTAAAACGAATAACACAAAAAACGCCGCGTCTAAAGGCGGCGTTTTGTTTTGCGAAAAATCACTCTATGGGCGGGATGGTGTTAAGATCGTAAGGCGTGCTCTGGTAAACGAAATAGTTCAGCCAGTTGGCAAAAAGCAGGTTCGCGCCGCTGCGCCAGGTGCAAAGCGGCGGCCGCGAATCGTCGTCGCCGGGGAAATAGTTCTTCGGCACGTCTATCGGCAGCCCCAGCGCTTTATCGCGCGCGTATTCCAGCGCAAGCGTATCGACGTTGTATTCCGCGTGGCCGGTTATGAATATCTGCCGTCCGGCGTCGGTCGAAACGGCGTAAACGCCGGCTTCATCGCTTTCGGCAAGTATCTTTAACCGCGGTTCGGCGGCTATCGCCGTCCTGTCCACGGTGGTGTGGCGCGAATGCGGGGCAAGGAACTCATCGTCGAACCCGCGGAACAAAATGGAGTTTTTGTGAGTCACGCGGTGGCGGAACACGCCGAAAAGCTTTTTATTCAGCGGAAGCTTTTTAATGCCGTAGTGGTAATAAAGCCCCGCCTGCGCGCCCCAGCAGATGTGCAGGGTGCTGTAAACGTGCGATTTGCTCCATTCCATAATTTCGCAAAGCTCTTCCCAGTAGTCCACTTCCTCGAACTCCATCGTCTCCACCGGAGCTCCGGTTATCACCATTCCGTCGTAATAATTGCCGCGCACCTCGTCGAAGGATTTGTAAAACGCTATCATATGCTCCTTCGCGGTGTGCTTCGGGGCGCGGCTAACGGCAAGCAGCTCCATCTCTATCTGCAGAGGGGTGTTGCCCAGCAGCCGCGCGAACTGCGTTTCGGTAACTATTTTCGTGGGCATAAGGTTAAGCACCAGTATGCGCAGCGGACGAATGTCCTGCGTCTGCGCGCGCTCGGCGTCGATAACGAAAATATTTTCCTCGTGCAGCGTTTTCGCCGCCGGGAGGTCTTTCGGGATCTTTATAGGCATTTTAAACTACTCCACTTGATACAGCAATCCGGCAAGCAGCGCCGCGCCGGACAGCAATAAACTCAAAAATGCAAAAAGTATATACTTGTATTTGGTTATGCTCCCTTGCTCGTCGATATAAGCCGCGCGCGGAAAGCACGTCAGATACACCACGCTGACCATTTTAGAAGCTCCTTGCGCGGTTTCGCCTCCGACTTCTTTCAAATAATAATCTTTTCCGTCGACAATATAGCGGTATTTCGCCTGTGATTGGGTTTTTATGTATTTCGCGCTGCGATATCGCAGTCTGGAATAACGGTTTCCGCAGTCGGTTGCCGAGAATAGCCTGCCCGCCGTGCGCTTTGCGCGCCTTTTTTTCATCAGCATGACAAAAAGCAATACCCACAGCGCCGCCGCGCAGAACAAAACCGCAGCGCCGGACAATAAAACTGTCTTTACCGTCATTTACTCAAATATTCGTCGATGGCCTTTGCCGCGACCTTGCCCGCGCCCATGGCGGAAATAACAGTCGCCGCGCCGGTAACCGCGTCGCCCCCGGCGTAAACGCCCGTGCGGGAGGTAAGCCCTTCCTCGTTTATAATAATACCGCCGCGCGGATTGACTTCCAGCCCCCGCGTGGTGTTTTTTATAAGCGGGTTCGGGCTTGTACCGATCGCGATTATCACCGTGTCCACGTCGATAACGTATTCGCTGCCATCTATCGGCACCGGGCGGCGGCGTCCGCGCTCGTCCGGCTCGCCGAGGCGCATTTTAATACACCTCATCCCGGTAACGAACCCGTTTTTCGGATCGCGTTTGTCGTCCGGGTTGTCGTAGCCCAGTATTTCCACCGGGTTCTGCAGCAGGCGGAACTCTATCCCTTCCTCCTGCGCGTGCTCTACTTCCTCTTTGCGTGCCGGAAGCTCGTCCATCGACCTGCGATAAACTATATATACCTTTTCCGCGCCGAGGCGAAGCGCCGTGCGGGCCGCGTCCATAGCCACGTTGCCGCCGCCCACGACCGCAACTTTGCCGCCCTTCATTATAGGCGTTTCGGGGTCTTGCAGATAGGACTTCATAAGGTTGCTGCGGGTTAAAAACTCGTTCGCGGAATAAACGCCTTTAAAGCTTTCGCCGGGGATGCCCATAAAGTTCGGCAGTCCGGCGCCGGAGCCGATGAACACCGCCTCGAAGCCCATATCGAACAGCTCGTCGACGGTAAGCGTTTTGCCTATAACGACGTTCGTCTGTATATCCACGCCGAGCTCTTTAAGCGTTTCCACCTCTTTGGCGACTATCGCCTTGGGCAGACGGAATTCCGGTATGCCGTAGACCAGCACGCCGCCCGCGGTGTGCAGGGCTTCGAAAACCGTCACGGCGTACCCCTTCTTCGCCAGGTCGCCCGCGCAGGTAAGCCCGCTGGGGCCGGAGCCGACCACCGCCACGCGGTGCCCGTTTGCCTGCGGCTTCTTCGGCGCAGAAGCGGCGTTTTCGTTGTGCCGGTCGGCGGCAAAACGTTCCAGCCGCCCTATACCCACCGGCTCGAATTTTATCCCGAGCGTGCATTTGCTTTCGCACTGAGTCTCCTGCGGGCAGACGCGCCCGCAGACGGCGGGCAGGGAAGAGGACCGCGTGATCACTTCATAGGCGCCCTCGAAGTCGCCCTCTTTCATTTTAGCGATAAAATCGGGTATCTCTATGTTCACGGGACAGCCGCCCACGCAAGGGCGGTTTTTGCAGTTAAGACAGCGCTTCGCTTCCTCGATCGCGACTTCGGCGGTATAGCCCAGCGCGACTTCTTTGAAGTTATGCGCGCGCTCGCCCGGCGCCTGCGCCGGCATTTCGTGTTTTTTGGGATCTATCGCCATTTTTATTCCGCCCCCTTCAGAAGATTACAGGTCTTTTCGTACGCGTGCCTTTCGAAATCGGCGTACATCCTCCCGCGCGACATCGCCTCGTCGAAATCGACCTCGTATCCGTCGAAATCCGGGCCGTCCACGCAGGCGAATTTCGTAATTCGCTTGCCGTCGCGCACAAGTGTCAATCGGCAGCCGCCGCACATCCCGGTGCCGTCGATCATAATGGGGTTCATCGAAACGGTAACGGGAACGCCGTAGGGTTTTGCGGTAAGCGTAACGAATTTCATCATTATAAGCGGCCCGATGGTGATTATCATATCGAACCTTTCGCCCTCGTCGAGCAGCTCTTTAAGCGGTACGGTAACGTTGCCCTGCCGCGCGTAGGAGCCGTCGTCGGTCATAACTATGAGTCTGTCGGAGCAGGCGGCGAATTCGTCTTCCAGAATAAGCAGGTCTTTGTTTCTGAACCCGATTATGCTCGTGACCTCCGCGCCGAGCCGTTTGAACTCCTGCGCGACGGGCATCGCGATGGCGCAGCCCACGCCGCCGCCGACTATGCACACCTTCTTTATGCCCTCGGTATGCGTGGCGACGCCCAGCGGGCCGACGAAATCGCTTATGCTGTCGCCCTCCCGCTTCGCGTTGAGCTTCGCGGTGGTGGCGCCGACGATCTGGAATATTATCTTCACCGTGCCGTTTGCGGAGTTCGTCCCCGCAACGGTAAGCGGTATGCGCTCGCCCTCTTCGTCCACGCGCAGGATGATAAACTGCCCCGGCTTCGCCTTCGCGGCGACAAGCGGCGCCTCTATCTCCATCTGCGTAACGGTGGGGTTAAGCTCTTTTTTGCTCGCTATCCTATACATTTCTTTCACCTTCCGTTCCGAATCTCATAAAAATCTCTCCGTCAAGGCGCTTCCAGGTGAAAACGCCGTTTTCCGAAACCATATACCCGCGCGCGGACCCGCCCTTCGGGATCGAGACCGAGCCGGGGTTGCAGTAAACGTATCCGCCGCGCTTTTCGCAGGCGGGGATATGTGTGTGCCCGCAAAGCAGGATATCTCCCTTGCCCAGATTCAGCGGCGGGCGGTCCGGGCCGTAATGATGACCGTGCGTCGCGAATATCATCCTGTCACCCGATTCGAGCCATACGTATTCCGCCATTATCGGGAACTCAAGCACCTGCTGATCGACCTCCGTGTCGCAGTTGCCGCGCACGCAGGTTATCTTTTCCGCAAGCGAGTTGAGCTGCTCTATAACGCTCTTCGGCGCATAACCGCCCGGCAGGTCGTTGCGCGGGCCGTGGTACAGCAGATCGCCGAGCAGAAGCAGTCTTTCGCATTTTTCGCGCTCGAACGCGGCAAGCAGCTTTTCGCAGCAGGCGGAGTCGCCGTGTATATCCGAAGCGATAAGCCATTTCATCGCGCCGTCACCTCCGGTGTGATTAAAATTTTCCATAATAGCATTATAATACAGATAATACCGGAATGCAAGAAAAAAATGCTTCCGCGCGCCGCGGTCCTTGACAAAATTATTATTATGGTTTATTATGTTTTTATAAGAAAGAAACAATCCTTAAAAGGAGCTGATACCATGCCCGGACAAAATAGAAAAACCGGCGTTCTGATGCACGTATCGTCGCTTTGGGGCGATCATTCCTGCGGCTCTTTCGGCGCCGAGGCGCGCGAATTCGTCGATTTCCTGCACGAATCGGGGTTCACCTGCTGGCAAACGCTTCCGTTCTGTCTGCCGAACGAGTTCGCCTCGCCCTACAGCTCGTTCAGCGCGTTTTCGGTGAATCCGTATTTTATCGACCTGCGCGCGCTTTACGACGTGGGGCTCTTCACCCGCGAGGAATTCGAGTCCGCGCGCCAGCACGGCCCCTTCCGCTGTGAATTCGAACGGCTCGCCGGCGAAAGGTTCGAACTGCTCGCGCTCGCCGCGGAACGCTTTACCGCCGGAAGCGAGCTGGAGGAGTTCTGCGCTTCGCACCCCCATACCGAAAAATTCTGCCGCTTTATGTCGCTTCGCGCCGCGAACGGGAACAAGCCCTTTACCCTTTGGGAAAACGATTCGGGCGACGAACGCGTTTACCGCACCTGGCGCTTTATCTGCTACGTTTTCGTGCGGCAGTGGAAGGAAATAAAAAAATACGCCAACGAAAAGGGCGTTTCCGTTATAGGCGATATACCCATCTACGTTTCGCTCGACAGCTCCGACGTTTGGGAGGCGCCCGGGCAGTTCCTTCTCGACGAGCGCAAAAAGCCCACCCTCGTCGCGGGAGTGCCGCCGGATTACTTCAGCGCGGACGGCCAGTTGTGGGGCAACCCGCTTTACGACTGGGACGCGATGCGGCGCGACGGCTTTTCCTGGTGGCGCGACAGGATATCTTTTATGTTCGAGTTCTTCGATATAGTTCGCATCGACCATTTCCGCGGCCTGGAATCCTTCTATGCCTGCAAGCCGGACGCCGAAAACGCGCGCGAGGGCGTGTGGCTCAAAGGCCCGGGTATGGAGCTTATAAACGCGCTTAAATCGGTGTGCGGCAACGGAAAGCTCATCGCGGAGGACCTGGGCGTGATAACCCCCGAGGTCCGCGCTCTGGTGGACGAAAGCGGCTTCCCCGGGATGCGCGTCATGCAGTTCGGCTTCGACGGCGATCCGGCGAACACGCATATCCCCTATAACTACACCGCGAACAGCGTCGCCTACACCGGCACTCACGACAACAACACGCTTCTCGGCTTTATCTGGGAGCTCGACTGCGATACCCGCCGCCGCGTGCTGGAATACTGCGGCTATACCGCCGAAAACTGGGACAGGCGCGAAAGCTATCTCGCGGTGATACGCACCCTGCTCGGCAGCGTCGCCGAAACCGTGATACTGCCTATGCAGGATATCCTGCTTTACGGCGCGGATACGCGTATGAACACTCCGGGCGTCGACGCGGGCAACTGGGCTTGGCGCGCCACGCGTGAGCAGGCGGCGGGGGTTGACCGCGCGTTCTGGAAGCGCCTGAACACGCTCTACGGCAGATATACCGCCGAAAAGAAAACGGATCCGGAGGAAAGGCAGTAATGAAAAAACGTATTATACCGTTGTTCCTTTCGATACTTATACCGTTCGCCGCGCTGTCCGCCTGCACCTCCGGCGGCGGGGGCGAAAGCTCCGCCGCGCCGGACGAAAGCCGCGCGCAGTATAACGAAAGCGGGCGCGAAGCCCCGGGCGAAAGCTCGCCCGCGCAGACCTCCTCCGGTTCGGAGCCGCAAACGGGCGAAAGCGCCGGAAGCGAAGGCGAAAGCTCTGCTCCCTCCGCCGTTTCCGCCCCCGAAAGCGGAACGGAAGCTTCATCCGGCACGGAAAGCCGAACGGAGACTTCTTCCGGCGCGGAAAGCAAAACGGAGACTTCCGAAGTAACTCCGGGAGAGGGCGAAACGAAGGACTACCCAACGCTCTGCGGCGGATTCATGCAGCCGGGCGCGTTCGCGAACCACTCCCTGCAGCGTATGAAACAGCACCTTACGTATATGCGCGACGTGGGCATAGACATACTTATACTTCAATGGACGTTCGACACCGCGGGCGGCAAGGTGAACCGCGTTTATTTCGGCCAGTCGTTCCCGGCTTCGGAGCTGTCCGCGACAGCCGACACCTCCAGCTCCGGGTTCCTGGACACTCTGCTTGCCGCCGCCGAAGCGGTGGGAACGAAGGTGTTTATCGGGCTCAACGACAGCGCGGAATGGTGGCAGAAGGGAGTCAACGACCGCAAGTGGATCGAAACCCAGGCGAAACTCGGGATCGAGGGCGCGAAGCAGATCTACGCAAAATACGCGGAAAAATATCCGAACGCCTTTTACGGCTGGTATTTCGTGTTCGAGTTCTATAACCAGAGGTGCAATTCGACGCAGATCGAAAACGCCGCCTATCTGCTCAACCTCTACCGCGACGGGCTGGCGGAGATAACGCCGGATATGCCGATGATGCTTTCGCCGTTCATTTCCGCCTCCGGCACCAAGCCGGAACAGACCGGAAAAGACCTTGCGGCGATATTCGCAAAAACCCACTTCCGCGAAGGCGATATCTACTGCTGCCAGGATTCGGTCGGCGCCGGGCATATCGGCATCGACGCTCTGGACGGCTATTTCAAGGCGATAAAGGCGGCGGTGGACACCAAGCCCGGGCTTCTATTCTGGGCGAACAACGAGGATTTCACCCAGGCGGACTGGACCACCGCGCCGCTTACGCGCTTCGTGCGGCAGTTGAATATTTCGCACAAATACGTCGAAGCGCACGTTACCTTCGCTTATTCCCACTACCAGAACCCGGATACCGGCAAGACCGGATACCATTACGCCTATAAGTATTATTACGAAAACGGCAAGCTTCCGCCGGTAACGCTTTCCGCGCCGGACGTGCAATACGCCCCGACGGAGGACGGCAACAGCGTCAAGATCTCCGTTTCCGCGAAGAATGCCGACAAAACGCTTATGGGAGTGCGCATCGACAAGAACGGCGAAACCGTTAAGTTCTTCGATTATTCACAGTCCTACGGCACGCCCTCGTTCAATTCCGGCTATACCGATTTCAATCTGGAGGGAGCAGGTACCGCAGTCTATAAGGTCTACGGGGTCGATTACGCCGGTAACGAAGGACCCGCGTTTACATTCACGGTGGAGCATAACGGCAGGTCCGGCAGGAACGCGGCGGAGGGAAAATCCTACGTCCTTTCCATACCGCCTCAACCGCAGTACCCCGATGAGGGAGGCAAAACTTTAACCGACGGCGCGCTCGGCCGCCAGCCCGCTTATTACGACACGGCGTGGTCGGGATTCCTCGGTGCGCCCGAGTTCACGATCGACCTCGGCAGGACCGAAAAAGCGATATACGGCTTCGAGGTCAGCACGCTCGGGGGCGGCAACGCGGGAGTTTACGCTCCTACGGAAATAACCGTTTCGGTCTCCGACGACGGCGTTAACTTCCGCGAGGCGGCAACGGTGGAATTCGACGCCGATCCCGGCGTCGACACCGGCAACCGCATCACGCGCAGCATAAAGCTGGAACAGGACGCTTCCGGCAGATATGTAAAGTTCAGCGTGGCGACCAATCAAAGCTGGATATTCATCGACGAGCTGCGTGTTTTCGCGGATTAGAATCAATACGTAAAAAACGGAGGACGTGCGAATCGTCCTCCGTTTTTATATCCGTTACGCGGGATTGGCTCAAAGCACGTTTGCGGTTACGTTGTGCTTCCAGTCGTTGTAATAGCAGACTCCGGTGCGGAACGGCAGCAGTTCTTCTTCCAGCTCCGGTATCCGTTTTATCTCGCCGTTAAGATACTGTATAAGTCTGTCGCGGCAGCTTTCCATGCGGCGTATAAGCCCGCCCAGGTGGATATCCTGCACGTCGAAGCCGTGGGGCTTGTTCTCGCGGTACCACTGTGCGCGGAACGCCTTGTAAAAGTCCTCCGCGTACTTTATCATTTTGTTGTATTTTTTAATTATTCCGGCTATTTCTTCCGGCTTGCCGCTCGCATAGGCGGTACGCGTATCGGTGCAGACGTTCGCCTTTACCGAAAGCGTTCTGCACAGCTTCGAAGCCGTTTCGAACAGATAGGCGTATTCACCCGCGCGCTTCGCCGCGTTGGCGAGCCGCCTCGCGTGCGAGGCGTAGATCCTGCCGTCCTCCGGTCGGGAAGCCGTTTCCATAATGCCCATGAAGCAGTCGTTGTAAAGCAGGTATTTGCCGGGGCAGACGGTGCCGTAGGTCTTCTGAGTCTTGTCCGGCAGGTCGAGCAGCATAAAATCGGCGAACTCCAGCCCCGTGACCTCGCGGAACTTCGCTTCCACCTCCTTGCGGGAGGTAATGCCGTTCGCAAGGCAGGCGGCATAGCAGAGCGAGGGCAGCAGCGCGAAAGGCGATGCCTCCGCGCCGTCGTCGCCCCACATCGTAAGCATCGCGTCGCGCACGCCCTCTTTTATGCAGGCGGAAAGCGCGGCTTTGGTGGCGCGTATGGAATATTCGTTGTGCGCGGTGAAGCCGATCCACTTCCACGCGCCCCCCGCGAAGCTTATGCGGTCGGTAAGCTGCTTGTGCCCGCGTATCATGTTCACATAGCTCTTCTGCGTGGTGTGATAGTAGTCCCAGTATACCAGCGAGAGGTTTTCGGGTATCTTTTCGCTCACGCTGCGGTCGAATTTCGATTTGCTGCTGTAATATTCGCCGCCGGAGGCGATGCGGTAGAACATATCGCTCCACATCATCGGCTTGAAGTTGTATTTATCGGCGATCTTGCACACGCGCCCCAGGTGCGCAAGCAGTATCTCGCTGGTGTCCTGCTTGCCGTGCAGGTCCAGATATTTGCCCCTGCCGAGCATGGCGGCTTCGTCCATACCTATGTGTATCTTGTCCGTGCGGAAGCATTTGCGCAGCGAGGCGAACATATGCTCTATCAGCTCGTAGGTGCGCTCGTCGCCGACAAGCAGGATGTCGCGTATGTCGGTGATCGCGGCGTATTTCGGCCAGCGGACGGCGGCGTTCATATGCGCGAGCGTCTGTATGCAGGGCACCAGCTCCACGCCTGTCCCGGCGCAGAAGCCGTCCAGCTCTTTCAGCTCCTCCTGCGTGTATCTGCCGCGCAGATAGCCGAAGTAGGGCTCGCCGTCGACCTCATAGGTCTCCTCCATATAAAGCTGCACCTGGTTATAGCCCATTTTCGCAAGGACGGTAATGAACTTTTTGAGCGCGTCGGGCGTCATCACCGCATTGCGCGAGCAATCGATCATCACGCCGAAGGTGTCGAAGTGTTTCATGCTTTTCCTCCCGGTAAACGTTTTTCTTTTTGTTGTGGTTTTGCACAAACGCATTATACCATATGTTGCGGCAAATTTCAAGCGCATATATTGACACGGCGCGATTTTTGCGCTAAAATAATTCGAAAGAAAGGTGAATAATAATGAAAACTTTAAGAATCATCGCGCTTATGATCGTTTCCGCGCTGATGTTTTGCGCATGCGCCGGTCCGGGCGGCAATTCGCGGGCTTCCGATTCGTCCGCGGAGCCGGCTTCCGCGCAGATCTCGGAATCCGAACCGTCTTTGGAGGAATCCTCCGAGCCGGAGCTTCCCCCCGCGGAGATAGAGGCGCCGGAAACGATCCGCGTTTTGGAGCCGCGCGGAAGGGAGGAAACGCCCGATCTGCTTTCCTACGCCTCCACGGACGGCGAAAACCTCGCGGTGTCCGGCGAATACGATTTAGACGTTCCCGGCGAATATTCCCTTAACTTCACCGCGGAGAACGCGCAGGGGAAAATCACCGAAAAACCGTTTACGCTTAAAGTGCTGGCGCTGCCGTATAACGAGGAAGGCGTGCTGGTGGAGGGCGAATACGAAACCGTGAAGGGATATCCGCTCGTCGTGCGCGACGGCATCGCCTACGTCGACGGTTATCTGCTTGCGAACAAGACCTACGCCCTGCCGGAAACCTATCTGCCCGGCGGCATATTGCCGGAGGCGGAAAACGCGCTTGCCGAAATGCGCGCCGCCGCCCCGCAGGAGATACGCGGCAAGGTATATATCCGCTCCGGCTACCGCAGCTACGCCGAGCAGCGCTACATTTACAACAGCTATCTGCTGGAGGATCCGAAGGAGGTCGTCGATTCCTACAGCGCGCGCCCCGGGCATTCGGAGCATCAGTCCGGGCTGGCGATGGACATTCTCTGCGCCTCCACCGTGCTTTCCCAGCAGGAGGAATATAAGGTCGTGCTGGACTGGCTGGGCGAAAACGCCTGGAGATTCGGCTTTATCCTGCGCTATCCGGAGGGCAAGACGGACGAGACCGGGTATATCTTCGAGCCGTGGCACTTCCGCTACGTCGGCAAGGAGCTTGCGGAAACGCTTTACGCCGACGGCGAATGGATAACGATGGAGGATTACTTCGGCATCGACAGCGCGTATAAGAACTGAAAAACGCGCGGCAGGAACCGCGCTATAAAAAGCAAAAACGCCGTGAACGATCCACGGCGTTTTTGTTATCGGATTTTATTTCTTTACGATGAGTCTGTAGAGCCAGATGATAAGGCAAGCGCCCGCGACGGCTAAAATAATGCTCATCACCCAGCCGCCGCCGAGCCCGATAAGACTTCCGAGCCAGCCGCCGAGCGCGCCGCCGAGGATACCGAGTATAACGTTTACCCAGAATCCGTTTTTGCTCTTCATCAGCTTCCCCGCGAGCCAGCCGGAAAGGGCGCCGAGAAGCACCGCAACAAGAATCTTCCAAAGCAGTTCCATTGTAAAATCCCCCTTTGATCACAGCGCGGTATTACCCGCCTTTTGCTGTATTCTACCATATTTTTCCGCGGTTTTCAATGCTTTTTTCGCGCTCCGCTTAAAAAAATTTTCGACAAATAAAACCTCCCGGAAACGGTTCGTTTCCGGGAGGCGGGGTTTATGGGTTCAGTTTCCGGCGCTTTCGATATCGCGGTTGAAGCGCAGGTTGCCCGAGGATTCGCCGCCGTCTTTTCCGGTAAGCTCCTTGGGATTAAGCACGAATCTCGCGGCGGGGTGCCCGGTCAGGCGGTCCTTGTCCGGCTTTCTTTCTATCAGTTGTCCGACAGGAAGATGATCTTGCAGAATTGCTCTTCCGTTCTGTCTATAGTGTCGGTGGAATCCTTGTCCCAATCGGGTTTTCCTTTCTGGTGGCTTGCGGTGCCGTGGCGGCGGACCGTAACGGGACCGTCGAACACCGGGTCGAACATACCCTCGCCGTCGATCTCGCCGTCTATATCGCCGCCGCCCTTTATGGTGACCGACGCGGAAACGGTATCGGTGCCGTCGTACGGATCGCTCCACCTGCTGTTGTAACTCACCGATATACTGACCTCGAACGTGCCGTCTCCGGTGCTCCTGTCGATATGGCCTTTAAGCGAAACGCTTGCGCTCGCGTTGTAGCTGTAGCTGTCGTTCGGGCCTACTAGCCCGGTGCCGCTTTTCGAACTGGAGCCGGAGGACGAAACGCTGAAGTTGCCGTCCTTGTCGAGCTTGAACGACGCTTTGCGGATCGCGTCCTCGATCGCTTCGTTCACGTAAGAGTTGTGTATCGTTCCGCCGTAGTCCAGACTTTTCCAGGAATACCCGGTGAAGCTGTCGGATTTCGCCCGGTAGGGATCGCCGAAGTTGATCTCCACGATGGTGTTCGGGTCCTTGCTCTGCGGATCGAGCTTGAAAGCGTAGATGTAGCTCGGTCTTTCCCTGCCTTTGGTCTTCACCGCTTCATTAAAATCTTCCTCGTCCGGATAGAACAGGAACTGATAAGGCATTCCCGCCTTCAAATATCCGTAGACGGTGCAGTTGAAATCCACCTGCCAGCCGTTTTCGTACCCTTCCTCCGGGATATTCACGTGCCAGTCGGGATAGGGCACGTTATCGTAGCCGAGGCACACGGTATATCCGGTAAGCTGGGCTTCCGCGTCGCGGTTTACGTTTTCTCTCACCGTTATTGTCTTTTCGCGGTTATACATATCCACCACTTTGGAAAGCTGCTTGCCGGTGTCGGTCTGAAGCTGTTCCAGCAGGAAGCGGCGGATTATCTTCATCGAATGCTTCTGTATAAGGTTCCATACGCGCGCCTTCTGCTGTTCGGTAAGCGCCGCCTTGTCTTCCGCGGTGGCGTTGGTGAACACCTTGCGGTATTCCGAATCGCTCAGCGCTTCCCAGAACTCGTCGCTGCCCTCGTTTTCGTAAACGTCGGTCCAGAACCGGTTGCAGTACGCGTCCACGGCTTCCTTCACCGCGCGCATCGCCATTTCGGCGTTGCCGTCGTTGTCCCAATAAGCGTCCTCGAACACCTTGTACCAGTGGAACGAATCGAACGGCACCGTGTTGGTGTAATAGGAATCGAACACCGATTTCACGTTGGCTTTCTGCTCCGCCTTGGCGGCGTCGACAAAGTAATCCAGCTCCATACCGAACAGCGCCACGCCGAAGAAGGCGAGCGTGAAGCCGATGTGGGAATACCCCGTGGTAAGCGAATATATCGTGCCGCTGGAGGCAATAAGGTTTTTATAAAGGTTGACCGCGGCGGTTTTCTCCGCGTCGGGTTCGCCGCTCGAAAGGTCCAGGGCGACCTGCGCGCTCATCATAATAAACGGGACCGCGCTCATATAGTTGCTTATCGTTTCGGAGTTCTTGGCGAAGAATTTAACGACTTCGCACTGCCCCTGCTCGGGCAGCTCGTTTATGCCGAGGTTTATAAGGGGATCGATGAACGTCCAGATGGTGTTCGTCTTCGTGAACGCCTCGTATGCCGCCTTCGCGTCCATATTCGGGTCGAGCTCCGGAAAATCTATGGCGTAGTTGGACGGATCGTTTATGAACTTCGTCACCTCGTCGCTGTACTGCTCCGGGTTGATACGCTGAAGTATCTTCCAGTAGTTCGCGGCGAGCGCTATCTCGGGCGCGTACTTGTTGCTCTTGTTTTCGACCACGCGGTATATCTTCGGGTCCACTCCCACCGGCAGATAAGAAACACGCGCTTCCGAAAAGCTTCCGAAATAGGCGGTAACGGTGCCTTTCGCCTCGTCGACGAAGCTTATAAGCGGATCCCAGTTCCCGGTCTCCTCGTTGTAATGCTCCACCGTCGGGTCGTATCCCGCGCTGATCTTGCAGGGGAAGGTGACTTCTATGGGGACTTCGAATTTTTCGTGCGTGCCCATGTCAAGCTCGTAGTTCTCGCAGCGGACGCCGTCCTCGGTCGTTTCCGCAAGCTTGGAGACCGCCACCTGCTTCGTTCCGCCCTCGAGCATTTCGGGAACCACGTCCAGCGTTACTCCGCAAAGCGTCGCCTTCGGGCTTTCCTTGCTCACACTGCCGTTTTCGGTCTTTTCCGCGGCGGGCTTGGTGTGCTCGGAGGTGTTTCCGCCCCCGCTCGTGCCGCCCCCTTGGGAGCTTTCGTCGCCCCCGCGCAGGAACCCCGGCGCGACAAACGCAGTGAACAGGAATACCGCCGCGAGGAACAGCGCCGTCGCGACGATTATCCAACTGCGGCGCTTCTTCGGCTTCGGCGCCATGCCTCCGCGCGCGTACTGCGGCTGCTGCTGAGCCGCGGGCTGCTGATACTGCGGCTGTTGAGGAGCCGCGGGCTGCTGATACTGCGGTTGCTGCGGAGCCGCGGGCTGCTGATATTGCGGTTGCTGCGGAGCCGCGGGATGCTGATACTGCGGCTGTTGAGGAGCCGCGGTCTGCTGATACTGCGGTTGTTGGGGCTGTCCGTAGACCTGACCTTTTCGCGCCGCGTTCTTTCTTAAGAATTCTTCGGGTATATAAACGTTCGGACGCGGAGTATAACCGCCCTGCGGCGGCTGCTGCTGTTGGGGTTGAGCATAGGATCCCTGCCGCGGGCTTTCCTGCGCCGCCGGCTGATCCGCCTGCTCGACTGTCGCGCCGCAGGAACGGCAGAATTTTGCGCCGTCGACCAGCGGAGAACCGCAGTCTTTACAGAATTTCGCCATCGTGATGCTCTCCTTTTCCGGGTTTGTTGCAGATATGTATATTTATACAAAATAATTATAACATATTTTCCGCAAGAATACAAGTGTTATTTTCGCCGTTTCGCAGGACCGCCGGAAACGCGTTTTTCGCAATATTCCCCGGGTTTTTTCCATACGAAAAAAGGGAGGGCATGGGATGCCCCCCTTTGCATTGAAAAACAGCGGAAAGCGCTTTGTTCGCAAGGGCTTTCTGGTTTATACAAGGCGTATTTTTTTGCGTTTTTTAAGCGCTTTTCCGGGCGCTTTTCCGCTTGTTATTCCCCGCCTTCCTCGCCGACGGCAAGCCCGCCGTCCGCGCAGTCGACGGTAAGCGTCGTCCCGGGGGCGACATCCTCCGCGATGAGCTTGCGCGCGAGCAGAGTTTCGACTTTAGACTGCAGGAAGCGCTTCAAAGGTCTCGCTCCGTAGACGGCGTCGTAGCCGTTTTCGACGATATAGTCCTTCGCCGCGTCGGTAAGCTTTATGCCGATCTGCTTTTCGGCGAGCCGTTCGCCGAGCGACTTCACGAGCAGGTCGATTATGCCGCGGATATTCTCTTTGGTAAGCGGCTTGTAGAACACCGTTTCGTCCAGACGGTTAAGGAATTCCGGGCGGAAGCTGCGCTTCAGCAGCGCCGATACCTCGCGGCGCGCCTCCTCGCTTATCTCGCCGTTTTCGCCGATGCCGTCCAGAATGATATCCGAACCGAGGTTGGAGGTCAATATGATTATCGTGTTCTTGAAATCCACCGTGCGCCCCTGGCTGTCGGTTATCCTGCCGTCGTCAAGCACTTGGAGCAGTACGTTGAACACGTCGGGATG
>JAFSNK010000028.1 GCA_017447445.1 Clostridia bacterium
TCCATTCCGTTCCAGTAACCCAAATACGCCCTTACATCCCTGTAGTCCCGGTTGGCGAGGATCACAAGAACCCTGTCCGCATCTATGAAGCGTTCAAACCAGGTAGCGACACCCGGCATACCGCCGCTGTGACTGACAATCAGACCGTACTTCTCGTCGTGTCCGACTCCCCATCCGAATCCGTAGCCCAGTCCGTCGCCCTCATCGTAAACAGCATCTTCGCCGTTGTTGAGTCTACCGGGGGTGTACATGATCTGCTGCTCCTCAGAAGTAAGCACCTTGCCCTCGCGCAGCGCCCTGTCCCATCTGAGCATGTCAAAAATGTTGGTGTACACATAGTCGTCGCCGTTCAGACCATCAAAGGCAACCACATCTCCTTCCTCGGCGGAGTCAATATCGGCAACCCATTTATCGTCTTCGAATACCGTCGCTCGGGCATAGTTCTCGAACGGAACGCCGTCCCTGCGGATATGGCAACAGCGGGAGGAGGTCATTCCGGCAGGCTCAAAGATGTTCTTTTGCAGAAATTCCTCGAAAGGAACGCCGGAGAGCCGCTCCACAAGCAGAGCCAGCAGGTTATAGCCGGTATTGGAGTAATGCAATCCTTCCCCCGGCGCGAAGTACGGTTTCGCTTTGGTTTCTCGGAGAAAACCGAGGATTTCGTCGTTGCACGGGACCCGTTTTTCTTCCTTCCAGATTTTTATAAACCAGTCCGCGTCGTCAAAATAGTCGGGAATTCCGCTGGTGTGGTTCAGAAGATGCCGGACAGTTACGCCCTCATACGCAGCAAGTTCCGGAAAATACTTTGTGATCCTGTCCTCCGGGCTGAGAAGGCGCTGCCGCATCAGCAGCATGACCGCCGTCGCCGTGAACTGCTTACTGATCGAAGCCAGCTGAAAGATCGTGTCCTCCGTAATCGGAAACGTGTTTTCAGGATCCCGGAAGCCGAGAGCTCCCTTGGACACGATCTCGCCGTTTTCCGCATAGAGCCACGCCCCGTTGAAGCCGTCTTTTTCCTGCAGCGCCCGGGCAAGGTCTTCCATTGTTGTATTCTTATCCATTTTGTTTCTCTCCATAAACTTCGATCTATCTATTTCTTCGTCATCAATACCACGCACTCCACATGCCTCGGGACAATGACGTGAGTAAAAATGCCGTTATCTACGCTGCCCATACGACCTTCGACGTTAGGAATATGCCGTTGACCACTCTTGATGATGAAATTATCACATTATCATGACTTTGCCCTTAGATAATAATATTTTCCAAATAACCACTTTCGTTTAATTCTACACTCCGTTTCAGGCCCGGAATATATAACGCCGTCATAGAGAATTGTTTTGTGTATTACAGTAATGTTTCCTCTTGTCCCTAATCTGCAAATATCATCATACAAGTCGTCGTCATCGGGATGCCAATGAGTCAAAGGATTTTCTATTTTACCAAACAGTTTTTTGCTTATGCCAAAATAATCACTAGCAATACTTATAATGAATTCATCGTTAAACTCCCACTCAATTGAGTTGCCTATCAATTCATATTTTCCGCATAGGTCATGGTTAGAACGCATTTTTTCAAAAATCATAGCGATAAAAGAATCGTTTTCAAAACCTCTAATCATATGATCACACACCTTATTCAATATCTAATTTGCAGTCTCAACCCCGGCTCGAGTCATCAACACGACTGATTTTCAGCCTCGGTGTTTTTCTTCGCCGTTGTTATTGAGGCAATGAGCAGTTTTCGAATCTTACTGCATTGTGCATACATATCCGAAAATTCTTCATCCGTGATAATTCCGGCATCATGGAATATATCAAGCCAGTAGTCGGTTTCATAACACTCTTTCAAGGCGATTTGAAACTTGTTGATGAAATCCGCCTTGCTTGAAGCGTAATTTGCTTCGTGGATGTTAGCGCCGATACTTGTACCACTTCGGAGAAGTTGATTGAGGATCGCGGTCGCCTTTTTGCGTTCTCTTAGGTTTTCACAAAGACTGATGATATCAACTGCAAATGCTTTTGACAGTATAACAAGTTGGTTGTCTGCCATAGCTTTTCTCCTTTGAATGAATTGACGCTGCGCGTCATGATTTGCGCTGCGCGCATGATTTCTCGCTGCGCTCCGTGAATTGAATTGCGCCTTTATGCCCCGCAGGGCAATTCATGACCGAAGGACAATTCACGCGCCGTCAGGCGCAATTCATTGTCGAGACAGTCGAACGACTGTCTTGACAGCGTCAATCAGGTGACGGTTCCTTGATTGAATATTTTAATGAATTGACGACTGCGTCGTCATGAATTGGCTTCGCCATGATTTGACGGATGCTCCGTCATGAATTGAATTGCGCCTTCATGCCCCGCAGGGCAATTCACGACCGAAGGTCAATTCATGTCCGAAGGACAATTCACGCGCCGTCAGGCGCAATTCATTGTCGAGACAGTAAACATACTGTCTCGACGTGCTCCGTCTTTGAATGAATTGACGCTGCGCGTCATGATTTGCGCTGCGCGCATGATTTCTCGCTGCGCTCCGTGAATTGAATTGCGCCTTCATGCCCCGCAGGGCAATTCATGACCGAAGGTCAATTCATGTCCGAAGGACAATTCACGCGCCGTCAGGCGCAATTCATTGTCGAGACAGTAAACATACTGTCTCGACGTGCTCCGTATACGGAAACATGTCCACGGGGGTTATGCGCTTTGCTTTATATCCGTTCTGCGTTAAAAACCGCAGGTCGCGCGCAAGCGTTTCCGGGTTGCAGGAGACGTAAACGATGCGGTCGGGCGCAAGCGCGCACACAGCGGAAAGAAAGCGTTTGTCGCTTCCGGTGCGCGGCGGGTCCATGACCAGCACGTCGCATTTTTCGCCCTTTTCGGCCAGCGCGCAGGCGTATTCGCCCGCGTCGGCGCAAACAAACTCCGCGTTGGCGATCCCGTTTATCTCCGCGTTCGCACGCGCGTCGTCCACGGCGCTTTGCGAAAGCTCCGCGCCGATCACCCGTCCGGCGCCGCGCTTTGCCGCAAGCAGACCTATGGTGCCGGTGCCGCAGTAGGCGTCGAACACCGTTTCGCGCCCGGAAAGCGCCATTGCGTCCAGCGCCAGCGAGTATAATTTTTCCGTCTGCCGCGGGTTGACCTGATAAAACGCCCCGGGAGATATGCGGAACCGCAGCCCCAGCAGCTCGTCCTCGATGTATCCCGGCCCGTAAAGCGTAACGTTTTCGTCGCCGGTGACCATGGCGGTGAATCCGCCGTTTATGTTCTGCACCACCGTGGTTATCTGCGGCACCGCGGCGCAAAGCTTCCGCACAAGCTCCGGCAGGCGGCCTACCCGGCGTTCGCCGGTAACGAGTATCGCCATTATCTGCCCGGTGGCAAGTCCTTTGCGCACCTGAACGTGCCGCAGCCCGCCTTTAAGGCGGTTTTCGTCGAATATGCCGATATCCAGTTCCCGCGCGAGCCGCAGGACGGCGTTTATCACCGCGTCGCAGTCGGCGTCCTGTATCGCGCAGGAAGCCACCGGCACCACGGCGTGCCGCGACGTGCGGTATATTCCCGCCACGGTCTGCCCGCGCCGTTTCGCAAACGCGGCGGACGCTTTGCAGCGGTAGCGCGCCGGGTCGTCCATCCCCACTATCTCGTTAACGTGGCAGAAACCGCCCAGCAGCTTTATGCAGTTTATTTGTTTGTGTTTTAGCTGCGCGGCGTAGGTGAGGTTGCGAAGCTGGCAGCCGCCGCACTTTTTGTAGTACGGGCAGGAAGAGCGTTTGGTCGGTTCCATATTTTTTCATTCGCGCGAAGCGCGGTTCACTGTAAGTTTTTCAAATACGGGTTGTTCCGCCTTTCGTCGGAAAGCGTGGTCGGTTCGTCGTGGCCGGGATAGACGTCGTAGTCCCCGGGGAGGTTTTTAAGCGCCCGGAGCGAGCGCCGCAGCAGCGCTTCGTCGCCGCCGAGGTCGGTGCGTCCGATGCTGTTTTTGAAAAGCGTGTCCCCGGTGAACATCAGCCCGTCGAAGATATAGCACACGCTGCCGGGGGTGTGCCCGGGCGTGGGCATAACGTAGAATTCGAACCCCGCGGCGGTATAGGAGCCCTCTTTTTTGAAAAGGAACTCCGCCGGCTCGAAGGGGCGCGGATCGTTGGGGATAACGGCGGAGAACATATCCCGTTCGGTAAGCATATGCGCGTCGGCTTCGTGTATGCACACGGGGGCGCGGTTCGGGGCGCGCAGGTCGCCCACGGCGAGTATATGGTCGAAATGCCCGTGAGTGAGCAGGATAAGACGGCACACCGCGTCCATCCGGTGAAGCGCGTCCTGTATAAGCGTTAAGTCCGCGCCCGGGTCGATAACTATCGCATCGCGCGAGCCCGGGTTTTTAAGCACGTAGCAGTTGGTCCCCAGCGTTCCCACCGGAATGCGGCGAAGTATCATATCTTTCATAAAAGCACCGTCCTTTCACAAACGCGGCCGCAGAAGAAGATCGGTAAACGATCGGTAAATATAATTAATCAGTTTATTATACTACATATGTTTTTATTTGTAAAGTATAAAAAATATAAAATACAGCGTTTCATTAAAAAATGAGGGCGGCAAAACTATTGACAAAAACGGGCGGATTTGTTAAACTACATAGGTATAAGTATGCGCCGCGCCGCGCGGCGCGCACGGCTTATCCCGCCCGCGCCCCGCCGGAAGGGCCGCCCGCTTTTTCCGCGCAGACACGGGTACTACAAACTGCTTGTCGGAGGTTTTACCATGCCGGGCAACACAAACGAAGCGAAAGATTCCCGCAGGAGCAAGATCAATTATTATCTCGACATCGCGCAGACGGTGACCGAGCGCGGCACCTGCCTGCGCCGCAAATTCGGCGCGATAATCGTTAAGGACGACGTTATTATTTCCACCGGATACGCCGGAGCGCCGCGCGGCAGGCAGAACTGCTGCGACCTGGGCTTTTGCCTGCGCGATAAAATGAACATCCCGCGCGGAGAAAGATACGAGCTTTGCCGTTCGGTCCACGCGGAGGCGAACGCCATTATCGCCGCCCCGCGCGAAAGGATGCTGGGCGCCGACCTTTATCTGGTGTGCGTCAACGCGAAGACCGGGCTTCTGGAGCCGGGCACGACCTGCTGCCAGATGTGCAAGCGGCTGGTGATAAACGCCGGGATCGGGCGCGTTATCGTGCGCGAGAACAGCGAGGAATACAGCGTTTACTACCCGCGCGACTGGGTGGAAAACGACGACAGTCTGGGACAGATCGGGTATTGAAATGCTTAAAAAAATAATTTCCGCCGCGCTTGCCGCGGCGATCGCGTTTGCGCTTTGCGCCTGCGCCGAAAAGGCGAAAACCACCGAAAACGGCTTTACCGTGCGCGGCAGGGAATACCTGCTGTGCGACGATTTTTCGGTCTACGGCATCACCAAGGGCGAAAAATACGCCGTCTTCAACGGCGAGTACGTTTTCACCGTGGAGTTCGAGGAGCCGGAGCGCTTCCTTTGCGTCGACGACAGCGGCGACCTTATAATTTACCGCGCCGCGGACCTTCCGAAGATCACGCTTGAAGAGTTCGGCGCCATCGCCGCGTTTATTTACGACAGCTCCAACACCCGCTGGATCGACAGCTTTTACGCCGACGACGAATTCCTGCCGGAGGAGCAGCGCGGGATAAACGAATCGCAGGACACCGCGCTTTGCTATTCCATTACCCGCGCGCTTACGGAGGGCGAAAGCGTGGAGGTCTCCGCGGACGACGTTCTCGTGAGCAACCGCTATTTCATCCGCCTGCTTTCGCAGAAATACCCCGGGCTTTATTACCCGGTGGTGTTTTTCGGCGACGTTCAGGGGCGGTTTTATCTGCGCGACAGGGCTGCCGACAGGTCGGTGGTCTGCCCGCGCGACGTGCTGGCGCGTATGATCGGCTCCGTTCCGACCGAAGGCGGCGCGGAAAACGTATGAACCTCCGCGCGGGTCCGGCGGCGTCGGAAAGAGAAGGAAATAACGTAAGAATAAGGTATCTGGCTCCGGAACAGGCGGCGTGCGCCGCGGGAATAGAGCACGGATCGCTTGCGACGGCGTTTTCGGAACGGCAGATAATCGAATGCGCGCTCGGCAAAAGCGCGGTGAAATATCTCGTCCTGCTCGAGGGGGAGGCGGTGCGCGGCGTGTGCTCGTTTACGCTTGCGGCGGACGAATGCGAGATAATAAATCTCGCGGTGGAAAAGGATTCGCGGCGGAAGGGATACGGCGCGAAACTGCTTAAAGCCGTTTTCAAAGAAGCGCGCGCCAAGGGCGCGGAAAAAGCGTTTCTGGAGGTCGCGGAGGACAACGCCGCGGCGATATCGCTTTATGAAAACAACGGGTTTACGCCCGCGGGCGGAAGAAAGAACTTCTACCGCGGCGTCGACGCGATAATTATGGAGAAGGATCTATGAAAATACTCGCGATAGAATCCTCCTGCGACGAGACCGCCGCCGCGGTGGCGGAGGACGGCAGGAAGCTTATTGCCGGAACGGTCGCCTCGCAGATCGACATCCACGCCAAATACGGCGGAGTCGTGCCGGAGATCGCTTCGCGCGCACACGCGGAGGCGATATGCGGCGTCGTTTCGTCGGCGCTCGAAGGGGCGGGGCTCGGTTTGGAGGATATCGACGCGATAGCCGTTACCTACGCTCCGGGGCTTATCGGCGCGCTGCTCACCGGCGTTTCCTACGCGAAAGGGCTGGCGTTCGCCTCCGGGAAGCCGCTTATCCCGGTGCATCACATACGCGGGCACGTGGCGGCGAATTACCTCGTTCATCCCGAGCTGAAACCGCCCTTCCTCGCGTTGGTCGTATCCGGCGGGCACACCTCGCTGATGAAGGTCGCGGACTACACCGAATACTCGCTCGTCGGCTGCGCGAGGGACGACGCGGCGGGCGAAGCTTTCGATAAATGCGCGCGCGTGCTCGGGCTGCCTTATCCCGGCGGCGCGGCGATGGACAAGCTCGCCTCGCTCGGCGATCCGCTTAAATACCGATTCAACGCCGGCTCTGTCGACGGTGCGGAATACGACTTCACCTTTTCCGGGCTTAAAACGGCGGTGATAAACCTCGTGCACGGGGAACTGCAGCGCGGGCGCGAGCCCGACGAAGCGTTCCGCGCAGACGTGGCGGCTTCTTTTACGCACGCCCTCGTCACGGCGGTCACCTCGCGCCTGGAAAAATATATCCTGCACAGCGGCGCCTGCGATATCGCGCTTGCTGGAGGCGTGGCGGCGAATTCGCACCTGCGCCGGGCGGTGGGCGAGACCGCGGAAAAATACGGCGCGCGGCTGTTCCTGCCCCCGCTTTCGCTCTGCGGCGACAACGCGGCGATGATCGCTTCGCAGGCGTATTACGAATACCTCGCCGGGGTGACCGCGGGGCCGGAACTGAACGCCTGCGCGACAAAAGCCGTCTGATCTCCGAACGCCCGTTTCCCGATCCCCGAACGCCCGTTTTGTTACGTTTGTACGGGCGGTTGCGCATAATGTATAATACATAATGTTTTGAAAAACGCGGTGGAAAACAATGTGGAAAAGGTGGACGTCCGCGCGACAAAATCGACAAAATCGCGGTATTTTGGGCATATTCGCAAATTCAAATGTGGAAAACCCGGTGGAAAATGTGAATAACACGGGGACATAATCGCCTTATGCGCGAGTCGTTATGTAAACCCCGCGGTGCATAAATCTTCCGATCCTGCATATTTTATAAACCCTTTAAGGAGCGAAGCGATGAAAGAACACATATACACCATACCGGTCACCGGAGCGTTTTCGGAGCATACGGATAAATGTCCGTTCTGCCGTCTTTACGAAAAGCTGGAGCGCGACGAGCTGGACCTTATTCTTGGCGCTTCGATGATGGAGCCGGAGATACGTCGCCTCACCAACGAAAAGGGCTTCTGCGAACGGCATTTCGGCATGCTGTTAACGACAAAGAACCGCCTGGGGCTCGGGCTTATACTCGAAAGCCATCTGGAAGAACTGAAAAAAGACGTGAAGCCGGGCGGCGCGTTCGCGCGGGATATCGGCGCGAAGAGCACGGGCAGGATCGCCGAACTGGAGCAGAGCTGCTATATCTGCGACAGGATAGAGGAGAAGATCTCCAAAATGTTCACCACCGCGGCGTATCTTTATGACGAGGAAAAGGATTTCCGGGCGAGGTTCGGCGAAATAAAGTATTTCTGCCTTCCGCACGGGCGCCGCTGGATGAGCGCCGCGAAGGAGGCGCTTTCCAAAGACGGCTATTCCGCGCTTGCCCGCGCGCTTTGCGATAAGAACGAAAAATACCTGCATTCGATTAAAGACGACGTTTCGCTGTTCTGCAAAAAGTTCGATTACCGCTTCGACGATCTTCCCTGGGGCGAATCGAAGGATTCGATAGAGCGCGCGGCGAGGTTTTTAAAAGGCGACAGGGTAAAAGATCAATGAATAACGAATGAACGGCAAAGCTTGAAAAAGCCGGGCGCTTTTTCTTCCCGCCGTTCGGTTGGGAACAAAGATATGTATACCGAGATCACCGAAAACGGAATATTACTGCGCGAGCCGGAGAATTTCGACCCGTTCGTTTCCTGCGAATGCGGACAGTGCTTCCGTTTCGAGGAAAACGGCGACGAAGTCACGATATACGCCCGCCGCAGGAAGCTGCGCGTTAAGAAATGCGGCGACGGATATCTGTTCGAGGGCGTGAGCAAAGAGGAATTCGACGGCGTCTGGTACGATTATTTCGACCTCGGGCGCGATTACGCCGCCATAATCGAATCGTTTTCCGGCGACGGGCACATTTCCCGCGCGGCGAAGTACGGCGGCGGGATAAGGATATTCCGGCAGGACCCGTGGGAAACGCTTGTCTCGCTTATCATCTCGCAGAACAACAACATACCGCGCATAAAGAAAATAATAAACTCGCTCTGCGTACTGCTCGGCGAGGATCTCGGCGGCGGCAATTTCGTGTTCCCCGCGCCGAAGGCGATAGCCGAAGCCGGGGTGGACGGGCTGGCGCCGATACGCGCGGGGTTCCGGGCGAAGTATATTTACGACGCCGCGTTAAAAACGCTTTCCGGCGAGGTCTCGCCGGAGCGGATTAAGAATTCTTCCTATGAGGAAGCGCTCGCGGAGCTGAAAAAGATAAAGGGCGTGGGCGACAAGGTGGCGAACTGCGTGCTGCTGTTCGGCTACGGCTTCACCTGCGCTTTCCCGGTGGACGTGTGGGTAAAACGCGTTATCGCCGAATACTACGGCGAAGGGTTCGACCCGGCTTCTTTGGGCGAATACGCGGGCATAGCGCAGCAGTATCTGTTCTATTACCGCAGAAACGTGGTGGGCGAAAGATGAGTCTTATGAAAAGGGCGCTGGTCACCGCCTGCGTGTTCCTGCCGCTTGCCTTTGCGGGGGCGGCGTTTATCGGAGTGTGGGCGGCGGTTTTCGCGCTGGCTGCCGGCGCGGCGTGCTTCTTTATTACAAAATACGGTCTGCACCGGGTGATATACGACGAAAAAAGCAAAAAACAGCGCGTCGTCTACGCCTGCCTGATGCTTTTCGCCGTGCTGGCGTCGCTGTTCACCTGCGCGGTCAGCATCGAAAAGGAATGGCTGCACGACTACCCGTTAAAGGGCTCAGTCGACGACTACGGCTGTTACCCGCAGATGTTCGACGCCTTCAAAAAAGGGCGGCTGGATATAGATACCGACTACGATCTGGAAAAAATAGCCGCGCTGGACAACCCCTACGACAGGACGGCGCGCAAAAAAGCCACGGGCGAAAGCACCGGGCCGTTCTGGGACCGCGCGTTCTACAACGGCAAGCTTTATTCCTATTTCGGGATCGCCCCGGTGGTGTTCCTTTATTTCCCGGCGTATTTCCTCACCGGGAAGGTGCTTTCGGACGCGCTCGCGGCAGCTGTCATCGCAGCCGTGGCGGCGCTGGCGCTTATGAATCTGCTGCGGCAGATGTGCGCGCGTCTGAAATTCGGCGTGCCGTTCCTGCTTATGTGCGCGGGCGCCTTATGCCTGCCGTTCGGCGCGCTGCTGTATTCCACCGTTACCTGCGCGAACTTTTACCATATAGCGGTGCTGGCGGGCGTGGCGGCGGTAAGCTGCGCGTTCACCTTCCTGCTCGGCGCGGACGGGGCGAAAGGGGCAAAACGCAAATTCCTTTTCGTCTGCGCGGGCGTCGCGGCGGCGGGCGCAGTCGCCTCCCGCCCCAATCTGGCGCTGTTTTTCGTCGCGGCGCTGCCGCTTCTTATCGGAATACTTATCGAGCACCCGAACGGGGCGAAAAGCACTCTGCTGGACGCTTTGTCGTTCTGCGTCCCGCTGTTTTCGCTCGGCGCGCTCATAATGCTGTATAACGCGGCGCGGTTCGGAAGTCCGTTCGATTTCGGCAGCGATTATCAGCTCACGCTGTGGGATATGTCCGGCGTCTACGCCTCGGTATCGCTCACGCTGCCCGCGCTGTTCCACTATTTCCTGCATCCTCCGGTGTTCAACGGCGCGTTTCCGTTCCTGCATCCCGGAAGCGTAAGACTTTCCTCCTACGGAGTGAGCCGCCCGGTCTATATTTCCGGCAGCGTCGGCGCGCTCTGGTTCCCCTGCGTCTACGGGCTGGCGTTCCTGCCCTACGCGCTTAACGGAAGCGGAAGGAAGGCGCGGCTCACCGCGATATCCGCCGCGGCGGCGACGCTCGCGGTGGTGCTGGTGGATATGAACTACGCCGGGGTGCATCTGCGCTATATGGCGGATATAATGTTCGTGCTCGCGCTCGGCGGGGTTTTCGGCTGCGTGGCGGCGGTGGGGCGTATGCTTTCCGGCGGGAAGCGCTTTGCCGATATCTACGCGCTCGCGCTGGTCCTGTTCGCGGTGACGGCTGTCGTCGATATCGCGCTGTGCTTCGATAACGAGAGGGATATGATAATGAAATTCCACGCGGAGTTCTACGGTTTCGTCAAGGGCTTGTTCTGATGGTTACCGCGGCTTCACGTTATGCAAATACGTTTCAAAGGGTGATGCTTTATGAAAAGACCTTTTATCAGATCCACCGCTGCGTTCCTCGCGGTCGGCGTCGTTCTGGCGGCGCTTCGCGCGGCGCTCGTTGTGAATCATATCGAAAAGAACGCGTTCGATTCCTCGGCGTACACGCTGCCGGACAGCGCGCCGTTCCGGCTGTTCGCCGTGCTTGCCGCGCTCTATTGCGTCGCCGCGGCGGTCTTCGGGATCGCAAAGTCCCCGCGCGGAAGAGTCTGCCGCCCGGAGCAGAGCGCGCCCGCCCCCACAGCCGCCGCTTTCGCCGTGGCACTGGCGTTTATCGTGCAGGCGGCGATGTTCGTTGTCTACTGCGCGGAGAATAAAATGCAGCCGACCGCGGACAATATCATCCAGGCGGCGTTCGCGCTGGCGGCTTCGCTGCTGTTCTTCCTGCCGCTGGGCGTGCGGTTCATCGGCGGCGCAAAAGCTCCGCTGCCGCTGTTCACCGCGTTCGTTCCGGTGCTCTATTGCTGCGCCCGCCTTATAGTCGATTTCGTCCGCACCAACGCGGCGCCGATGGAATCCTCCAACGCCTACCACATACTTTCGCTCGTCGCGCTGCTTATGCTTGTCACGGCCGAGTCCGCCTCCCGCATGCGCCAGGTCGCGCCGTTCAGGTTCCTCGCGTTCGGATACACGGCGGCGGCGTTCCTGCTCGTCTACGCGGCGCCGAACCTCGTGCTGCCCGCCTTCGGGCTGCTGGAGTTCGATTATCTCACGATAGTTTCGGTGGGCGATATCTGCCTCGCCTTCTATTGCGCCGCGCGGGTATCCACCTGCGTGACCGAAAAAGCGCCGAAAACGCCCGGAAACGGCAAAAAGGGCGGCAAACCGGCGGAAACGGAGCAGGCGGAGGAAAACGGCGGCTCGCCGCGGGAATAACCCAAGGAAAAAACGGAATATAAATAAGAGCGTAAGGGGTGCCGGAATGAAAAAACTTACGCTCTGTTTTTTTGCCGTTTTCGCCGCCGTCTGCCTGCTTCCCGCGGCGCGGCTGTTCCCGGCGGGCAACGCCGCGGCGGCGACGCTGCGCGTAAAAGGGGAAAACGGCGTGTATGAAACCGATATCGAGGAATTCGTCGCGCGGGGGGTGAACGCCCTCGCCGCGGAGATCGAAGGGCCGGAGACCGCCTGCGCGCTGGCTGTCGCGCTGCGCTCCTGCGCGTATTACGTTCTGGAAAACGGCTGCAAGCACGCGGACTGCGAGTTCTGCGAAGATCCCGGGTGCTGTTTCCCGCTGGCGACGGAAACCGGGGGCGCGGGCGGGGAAGCGGCGGAAAAAACGCGGGGCGAAACGCTTATATGGCGCGGAGCCGCCGCGCCCGCGCTCTATACCGTCTGCTCCGGCGGCGGCACGCGGGATTGCGCCGCGCTTCCGTTTAACAGCGCGGTAAAGCGGGAAAGCGTTTGCGAAAAGCACCGGGCGGAGCTGCGGTTCGGCGAAAGCGAGCTTTGCGCGGCGTTCGGCGCGGAGTCCGCGGGCGGCGCGTGCTTTGCCTGCGACGGAAACGGTTATTGCGAATTCGCGCTGATCGGCGGAAAGGTCTGCCGCGCGGAAGAGATAATAAAAACGCTTTCGCTCCCGTCGGCGGCGTTTCGCGTCGCGTATGAGGACGGCGCGGCGGTGTTTTCGGTGTTCGGCGAAGGGCGCGGCTACGGGCTGGACGTCTGCCGCGCTAACCTGCAGGAAAGCGAGGGTATGGGCTGGCGCGAAATACTGAAAACGGCGTTTCCGCTTGCCGAACGCGTTAAAAAACCTTAAAAACCGGGCAAAAAACCGAATAAACCGCGAAGAAAAAGTTAAAAATACCTTCAGAACAAAAAAATTCTGGGGGATGACCTATGAAAAACAAAGAATCCGAAACAAAAAAGCCCGGGCGCGGCGGGGAAGCGGAGCCGTTGACAAAGCGCATAGCGCGCTTTTCGGCGTTTCTCTACCTCGGGCTGGCGATACTCGTCGTCCTGGTGGCGGCGGTGGGGATATTCAGCATTTCCTACGATACGCCCGCGGTCGGCGGAGTATCCGTCCCGAAATTCGAGTTTGATCCCGTCGGCAGCGTATCGAAGGAGACCGACATACCCGTTCACCGCGAGGAAAGCGGGGTCCCCGACGACCGTTCGCAAAGCGAGGGACCGAAGCCCGAACAGCCCGAATACAGCCGTCCGGTGCCCGGCGCGGTAACGAAGAAATACAGTATGGACACGCTGGTGTTTTCCGAAACGATGCGCGACTACCGCGTTCATCCCGGCGTCGACCTTGAAGCCGCCGTCGGCGACGACGTGGTCGCGTTCGCGGACGGAAAGGTCGTTTCGGTAACGAACGATTATTTCTACGGCACCACGGTGGCGGTGGAGCACGGCTACGGCGCGGTATCCTATTATATGAACCTCGCGCCGGAGCTCGCGGAGGGGATAGCGGCCGGAAAGGAAGTCCGCTCCGGCGAAAAGCTCGGCACGGTGGGCGGAACCGCCCGCATCGAATCGCGCGATAAACCGCATTTGCACTTCGAACTCCGCGTGAACGGCAAGCTTACCGACCCGGAACCGGAGCTGCCGTAAAAGAAAAAAGCCCGAAAAAAGGGAGAGCCCGCGTAAAAAAGCGGACTCTCCCTTCGGTTTTTGTTATCTGCCGCGGCGGGAACGGTTTTACGAACGTCTTAAATCGCGCCGCCGGTGATCGCGCCGTTCCTACACCGGCACGGTGTAAAGCGAGACGGTTTTGGTATCCGGATCGTAGGAAAGCCGTATTTCGTCGCCGTATACGTTGCGCTTGTTGATGTTGGAAATATCGTGGTTGTTTACCTTCCCCTGCGAAAGCATATATATAAGCTCGCTGTTGGTCGACCCGTGCGAGGTGATCGCAAAGCCGCCCTCCGGCACCACTATCTCGAACAGCTTGTAGCCGATCCCGCCCGAAGCCCAGTCGTTCTTATAGCCCTCGTAAAGCACAATTGCGGGGTTTTGGGTGTAGTCACTGTAATAATTGTTGCAGTAATAGCCCGTGCTCATCGGTCCGCCGTAGCCGCTGTCGGGCCACTGGACCGCATAGGCGATCCTGCCTTCGCCGTCGACTATTATATAATACCGCCAGCTATTGCCCACCCATTTCGCCGCGCCGGTGGACAAATCGGTCAGTTCGCGTATTTTTTTGCCGGATTCGGTCCAGACCGCTATGGCGTCCGCGCCCGCGTCGACGTTAACGGTTTTGGCGGTAAGACTCGTGGGGGCGTCGGGGTCGGAGTCGATTTTTTACGCGGCGACCGAAAGCAGCTTTTTCGCCGGATCGTAAACAAGCGTGAACCTGCGCGGCGTCCCGCCGCCGTAAACCAGCGATACGGCGCCTTTCGTATATAGCTTTTCGCCGTTCGCCGCGGAAGCGCTTGACGCGCAGTCGCCGGAAACGGATATATCCGCGAGCCGCAGGCGTTCCCCGCCGTATCCCAGCATTATGCTGTTGCCGGAGCTTAACTCCAGCTCCGCGGTATAACAGCCGGTCGATTCATCCAAAACGCCCTCGCCGTCGTAGGAGCCGCAGTAGGTAAGACCTATCCCTTCGCCCGGTTCAACAGCCACGTCGGTGGTGAAGCTGAAATCGGTCTTCAGGTTATAGATATAGGTGGTCCTTTTAAGATCGTTGTTCTCGAACAGGGTGGAAAAACCGCTCTGCGGCGCAAACCCCATGGTTATGCCGCTCATTTTCACCTGGAAACCGAAGGTGTGCTCGTGCCCCACAAAATAAGCCCTCGTGCTGCCCTTTTCAACCATAACGTCGAAAAGCCCGGTGTTCTTATAGGTAGGCCCGCCGGTCTTTATGCACGAAACGTCGGAAGCCGAAAGCTCCTGGTCGATAACGAACTCCGCGCCGCTTCCGTTCCTTGCCGCAAGGTAGGCGGTGTGGAATTCGGGAAGCTGTATGTGCGAGAACACCACGGAAGGGATCACGGCGCCGGAGTATTTTCCGTTAAGCCGGTCGATCTCGGAGCTATACCATTCGATCTGCCCTTCGGTGATCGCCTCGTAGGACGAAAGCGAGCTTGAATAAACGCCCGCGTCGAGCAGCAGTATCGCGCCGAGAAGCCTTGTCCCGCCGGGGCTCAAAACCGAAATCGAAAAATTGCCGTAACGGTTGTTCGCCTTGTCGATATACCCGCTTTCGTAAAGCAGATAGGGCGAACCGCAGGATTCAAGATAGTCGCTTAGATCCTTTTTGCAGTAGCCCGCCGCGGTGGATTCGGCGTCGTGGTTGCCGTATATCAGAGTCCATGGCGTTTTAAGCCCGTCCATAAACTCCGCAAACTCTTTAAGCGCGTTCACGCCGGTAGTCATTATGTTGTCGCCGGAGCAGACTATAAGGTCTGGCTTGTGCTCCTCCGCAATGTATTTAAGGTAGTTTTTGGTGCGCTCCACCTTGTCGTTCTGGTAGGGGCTGCCCTCCGTGCCGATGTGAAGGTCGGCAAACTGCGCTATGCGCAGCGGCCTGTCGGCGGGCATTTTTACAAACAATCCGTTTTCCACTTCCGCCTGCTTTCCGTTTACGTCTTCCGCGCCGGGAATGAAATAGGTCCCGAGGTAATGACGTTTTATCATAGCGTATTCCGAAGCGTCCGTCCTGCCGTTGCGGTTTATGTCCGCGCGCGCCGCCTGCTCTTCCGAAAGCGTATAGGTGCGCAGGTACGCGCGTTTGCACATTGCGTAGTCGGCGGGGTCGATTTTGTTGTTGCCGTTCACGTCGCCCGGCATAAAAGCCGCCCCTTCCGCCGCCGCGAACCCCAAAACCGCCGGCAGCAGGACCGCCGCGGCAAGAAACAGGGGCAAAAGCCTTCCCGCCATGCGTTCAAACAGTAATCTCATATTCTTCCTCCGTTCCCGCGCCGTGCGGCGCGCGTGTGTTCCCGTAAGGCATTATACCACACCGGCGCGCGGTTGTCCATATTAAAAACCGTTTTTTCCTCCGGTCACCGCTTTCCGTTCGCAAGCGTTATTTCTATATCGCCCGTGGAGGTGGTAAGAACGCATTTTCCGCCGTTTTCCGTGTCCGGGACGGATACGGAGCCGACGCGCGTTTCGGCGACGAAGCGCTTTTCCGTTAAGAGCGTTCCGGTTATATCGCCGTGCGAGGTGGTAACGGTTATCCGCTCCGCGTCGCAGCTTTCGAACTCCACGTCGCCGGTGCTTCTTTCAACCGTCATATCGCCCGCAACCGCAACGTTTTTAAGCGTTATGTCCCCGGTGCTTCCTTTGGAGTAAAACTCTTTGCACGTTACGTCCTCAAGCAGCGTTTCTCCGGTGCTTACCTCCGCCGAAAATCCGCCGTTCGCGGTTATCCCGTACGCTTCGATCCGCCCGGTGGACGCCGAAAGCGCCACGCTGCCCGCGGTCACGTCCCGAAGGCGTATCCGCCCGGTGCTTGTCCGCAGTTTTACGGCGCCCGAAGCCGATGCCTCGCATACTATCTCCCCGGTGCTAACGCCCGCGTCGATGCTTCCGAACGAGAACCCGGCGGGTATCGTTACGCCGCCGGTGCCGCCTTTGACGGTGAGCGATCCATAGCTTTCCGCCGGCAGATACACGGTCATTTTTTGCACCTTTTCGGAGAAAAGATATTCGTACCATTCGCGGTTGTCTTTGTAATCGATTTTAAGCGTGCCGCCATCCGCGGCGACGGAATACTGCAGACTTTCGCGCTGAAAGCACAGGACCCGGCATTTGCCGTCCTCGGACGGTTTAAGCAAAACGAAAGCATCTTTGGCATTTATCTCTATCCGTTCAAAATCCCCGGTCACCTCGTATGTCTTTTCCGAATACTTTTCGGTCTCGAGCTTTGAAAGGTCGAACCCGGAAGCTGCAAGCGCATAAACGAGCAGCGCCAGCCCGACGGCAATAAGCACGACCGCGGTAATAACTATCGGTTTTTTCATTTTGCAGCATCCTTTCTTACAAGCCGTGTTTTAATACCGCGCGCGGCTTTTTTCGTTAAGTTGACTATCCCTTTCGTCGCCGCGGCGCAGCCGTAAAAGGCGAACACCGAAGCTCCGGCGGCAAGCAAAGCGACGCCCAAAGTGGCTATGCCCGGCAAAGAGTGCCCTTTGAAGAAATAAACCGCCGCGGTCACTATCCCGCCCGCCGCAAAGGCGCACAGCGCCAGCTCGGCCGCCCACAGCGCCGCGATAAGCGACCACAGGACGACGTACATCGAAAGCACAACGGCGCCCGCGGCGACAAGCAGCGGGAACCACAGCGGCGCTCCCAGCACCAGCAGGGCGATCTCCCACGCGCGCAGCCCGCGGGAGGGCTTTATCCTTTCTTTCACAAGCTTCGTCATCGGCGTTTCGGCTATCACCTGCGCGGCGATCTCTTCGGCGGAGCCGATCCCGGCGACCGCTTCGCTTTCGCTCGCGCCTTCTTCCATCCTGTCGTCGATCATTTCCGCGTAAAACGCAAGCCGTTCGTCAACGTCCCCTTCCGGCAGCCCGGAAAGGGCGTTTTTAAGTACAGCCAGAAATTCGTTCTTATTCATGACCGTCCTCCCTCGTTACGAAATCATAAACGGATATTACTTCTTTCCATTCGGTCTTGAAATCTTCTATCCGGCGCAGCCCGGAAGCGGTTATGCGGTAGTATTTGCGCAGTCTGCCGTTGTGTTCGTCGCTGCGCACAGTAAGCGATCCGGCGGCTTCAAGCCGTTTCAGTATCGTGTAAAGCGTCGATTCCGAAAGCTCTATGCACGGCTTCAGGTCTTTTATTATCCTGTAGCCGTAGGATTCGCCGTCCTTTATCGCCGCGAGCACGCAAACGTCCAACAGCCCGCGTTTAAGCTGAATATCCATACTATACCTCCCCTCGCGGAATACATCATATCACGAAGTATTCGGTTTGTCAAGAGGGAAATTAAAAAAACGCCCGCAAAGGGCGTTTTTTATCAGCGTTCCGGTTACTGATACAGCCGTTTTATCTCCGTACCCTTGAAGTAAAACTGCAGGATATACCGGAAATCATAACCTTCCAGCGAAAGCTTTTCGCTCCCGGTGGCGGAAAACCCGACTCCGTGGCCGGAGCCGACGCCGCGCACCGTTACCTTGTCCGGCGCAACCGCCGCGCCGTACTCCCCGCCGCCGTAGGATTCGTCGAACCCGGTGAACGGCTTATATCCCTCCGCGGTCAACACGCCGTAAACCCGCCGCGTCTCCACTTTGCCGTCGGCGGTAAGGACCTCCAGGTCCTGAGTGTATTCGATGTCGAAATTCGCGCTGGAAAATCCCGTCGCCATACGCACGTTCTCGCTGTTGTTTATCTCCACCACGTGCCCCGCGCCGTCGCTTACCGAAAGCGTGGTGATATAGGACGAGCCGTAGGGGTCGCGCGCGAGCACGCGCATGGATATATCCATATCGGAAAGCGCGGAAAACACGGAGCGCTGCGAAAGATGCTCGTAAAGCTCGCGCCGGGTAAAGGTCGTTTCCCAGCGGGCGCTTTCTTCTATTTCGTCGTTTTCAAGGAACACCGTGGTAAGGTAGGGCACCTCGTCGCCGCCCCACGCCGCTACGGAGGAACAGCTCGCGCCGCCGTTCGCGCCGGTGTAGAGCACCGCTATGGGCTCGTCTTTGTAAAAGCAGGCGAGTCCGCGGGTGGAATCGACTATTTCGTTGTTCTCCTCGCCCATACGGTAAACGCCGTAGTAGCACTGACAGCAGTCCGGGCGGCTGCAGACGTCATACCCCTGCCTGCCGTGCTTTTTCCCGAGCGCAAAGGTGCGCGCCAGGATCGAGAACGCGCGGCGCGTCTCTTTTGTAAAATCGCCGCCGATCTCGTTCGCCATAACGCAGCGGGTGTATTCCTCCAGGCCCACGCAGTTCACCATATTCAAAAGCCCGCCGTTCGCTTCGAATTCGAAGAATCCGGGGTATTCGAATATATACCACGAGCCGGAAAAGCTCACCATCGGGAGCGAGACGAGCGCCCCGCCCGCCCCGCGCAGCGCCAGCGGCTTCGTGCGGTCCTCATAGGTAAGGATCATCTTTTGCGTGTCGGCGTCGATCAACGCCATACGGTCCCCCGCGGGGGAGGATATCCCCCTGCCCGCGTCGTGCGCGCGCGCCTCCTCCTCGGTGGAGAAGCCGCCGAAGCGCGATTCGAACCCTTTGGAGGTCACGGCGGCGAAATCGCCCGCCGCGCGGGCGGAATAATAACCGCCGTACAGCCCGTTTTTAACGCTCCACGCGCCGAAGTTGCCTTCGCCGAGCGCCGCCCCGGCGTATTCGTCGTCATAATCTATCTGCATATTCAGCAGCGGCACTATAACGATGCGCTTGCTCGAAACGGTGATCATCGGCAAAAAGTTCGTGCCGTCGGAACGCCCTATTTCAAACCCCGCGTCGCAGGTCAGCACCGAAGAAAGCCGCCTTGTGTCCGCGTGCGTGCGGATATACATCCCCACGCGCACCACCGGCTCGCTCCCTCCGCTTTCCGTCGCCGGGGATTCCGGCTCCGCGTACGCGGCGGGCAGGCACAAAAGCAGCATCATCACGAGCAGGGCGCATAATAGCTTAACGGATCTCATATTCTCCGCGCACGGTGAACCGCGCAGTACCTCCGGTGATTATTATCGCCTTTTCGGCTCCGCTTTCCGCGGGGGTATAGATGTGCCCGTAAACAAGCGCCTCGCCGGAGAATATCTCCGTTGCCAGCGAAACGTCGGTGAACCCGTCGCCCGCCTTGGCGGAGGAGGTTATCGCCACGGCGCTTCCGCCGCGGAATATCAGCTCGCACCCCGGCGCGGGAACTATAACGTCGCCGCGCGCAAGCGTGATCTCGACGTAGTCGGAAAGCCCGCCTTCACTGCGCAGCTCTTCTATTATCTCGCGCTTTATCTGCTCGCGGAACGCCTTGAAATACCCGTAGGTCACGGGGGTGTCGTCCGGGATGGAGAATTCCTCCCGCACGGAGCCGCTTTCGTCCGCCTCCCGGACGTCGCCGCTGCCGGCGGGGGCGCCGTCCTCCGCGGAGACCGCGGCCGCGGTCAGCGCGAGAAGCGCGGCGAGCAATATTACCGCGAGAACAATATAGTTTCTTCTTTTCAAAATACCGCTCCTTAACGTTTTTTCGAATAGGCCGGGCAGCACGGCGGGGCGCGGAGCGCCGCTTGAAAAAGCGGGCAGTCCTTACCGCGCGCATACTTCCACAATAATATTATAACACACCTTGTCAAGCCCCCCTTCCGCAAACGGCTGAAAAACCGGAAAACCCCTGCTCTTGCAAGGGTTTTCCGGTCGAAACACGTCAAAAAGGCGCAAGATCCGCGCCGCCTGCCGAAAGGCGGGAAAAAGGCGGGGAAAGCAGCCCGAAAAGCGCGTTCCCCCGCCGATGCTCCGCCGCGGCGCGCAAGCCCCGCGCACGGCGAAAATTTTTTTGCCCGGAAGCGGTCAGATCCCGGTCTGCGACGACATAAAATAAGCTCCGGCGTCGACCAGCTTCTTTTCCGAAACGTCCGGCACGGCGCTTTTGCCCTCGCCGCGCAGCGACATCACCGCGCCGACCACGCTGCCCTCGCTCACTATCGGCGCAAGATAGCTCACCTCGCTGCCGCCCGCCGTAACGGTAACGTTTCGCACGCCGTTGGCGGAATAGGGGCGCCGCGTCGAGAGCAGGTCGACTATCTCGCCGGTTATCGGCTTGTCGACGTATTCCTTGCGCGCCACGCCCGCCGCCGCCACTACCGAATCGGTGTCGCAGATCACCACCGGGATGCCGCCGGAACGGCTCATCGCCTCGGCGTACTCGCGGGTGAAGCCGCCCAGCTCGCCCACGGCGGAGTATTTGCGGAACACCACGCCGCCCTCCGCGTCGGTGTATATCTCCAGCGGGTCGCCCTCGCGGATATGCATTGTGCGGCGGATCTCCTTGGGGATCACTACTCTGCCGAGGTCGTCTATGCGCCGCACGATCCCTGTTGCTTTCATTTATATTTCTCCTTGTCGTTTTGTTAATACTATTATCTGTAAAACAAAGAGATTTATTCAAGCGCGCGCTTTGTTCGTTTCGGGCGGCTGGTCCGTTTTCCGGTCAAGAGGAAAAGACTTCTTTCGCGCGATCTGTCTGCCGCTGCTTTTGTTTCCGCCGCGATAAAAATTTTCCGGATGATTTTGTTATATCCCGTTGATATAACCGTTTCCGGAGAGTATAATGGGTATGACGAACGGCGGAGGCGCGAAACCGGAAAGCACGGATAACAGAGAAAAATATGCCGGGAGAGCGTAATACAGAATATCGGTATAAGTTGATTCCGTTTATTGAACCGCCGTATGCGAGATCGGAGAAAAACGCCATGAAATACAGAACAGTTCCGGCTGGATCAAACGGTCTCTTACATAGCCGGAGCTTCCGCGGCCGCGGTTCTGCTCGCGGCGTATCTGGTCTTCCTGATCCGAAGGAATAAGCGCGCGCAGACCGGCGCGCAATAACGCCGCGGAAAGCCGCCGTCAAGGACCGCTTGAAAGCGCGGCGGTCCTTTCGCAAACCGAAAAAACGCCGCCCTGCTCCTTTTACGGAGCGGGGCGGTTCTGTTTACGGCGCTTCGCCGGGGTTATGAAAATATCGTTTTGCGCGGTCATTCTATCCAATAGCTTGAATATTCGCCGCCGAAAGTATAGCCGAGCTTTTCCGCGAGCCGCACCGAAACGCCGTTCGCCGCGTCCCAGCACGGATAAAGCCCTTCGTCGAGGCAAAGCAGGATCAAAGCGGCGGAGGCGGCGCTCGCAAGCCCTTTGCGGCGCTCCTCTTCCAGAGTGTCCACCTCTGTTTCTATCCCTTCGCGGTAACGCGAATACGACGAGCAGGCGGAAACGATCCTTCCGTTTTTCAAAACGGCGATCCCGCGCCCGAGCTCGCAATAACGCTCCTCCGTGCCGAAGTTTTTCACCCCGTCCGCGAACACCGGGTCGTTCAGGCAGATACGGTACAGCTCCGCGTCGATGCGCCGCAGCTCGTACCCGGCGGGCAGCGAACCGGCTATCGAACGCAGCTTCGCCCGGTCGAACCGCGCGTTCCTGTCGGCCGCGCGGCGGGGGTATCTCACCGCGCCGGGGAAGCAGGATACAATAAGCTTTGCCCATTCTTCGTCCGGCGGAGTCAGCGAAAACCCGCCCGCGGGCTTCGCAAGGACCAGCTCGCGGCTCGGCTCGCCGCCGTAGATGATAAAGCTGCCCAGCATCGCCGCGGCGGAGCGCGGGTCTTCTTCGTCGGTGACGCAGACCGCCCCCATCACCCCCTGCAGGCAGGAATCCACAAGCGAATCGGTGCGCGCGGGGAACAGCTTTTCGGCTTTCGCCGCGTCTTTAAGTATTTTTACCATCTATCTCGCTCTCCTGTATATCCTTTCGGCTTCGGCGGCGCCTATGGGTATTATGCGGCAAAGCTTTATCGTGTCGTTCGCGGTGGCGTTAAGCGCAAGCTCGCGCAGGTCGGCTTCGGTCGGCTCTATCCCCAGCTCGCGCAGGGAGACCGGCATTCCTATTTCGGAAAAATATCCCACCGTGCGGCGGATGCCTTCTTTCGCGGCGGCTTCTTCGCCCGAGGCGGCGGAAACGCCCCACACCTTTTCGGCGAACCGGCTGAAGCGCGGCAGGCAATCGCGCCGGACCTCCTCCGCCCAGGAGCCCCACAGCGCGGCGAGCGAAGCGCCGTGCGTCACGCCGTATTTCGCGGAGAGGGCGTGCCCCAGCTTGTGCACCGAAAAATCCTTTGCGCGCCCGCATTCGGTAAGGTTGTTGTGCGAAACGCTCGAAGCCCAGAATATCTCGCACATCGCGTTATAATCGCCCGGATCGGCGATCACCTTTTTGCCGTTCGCCGCAACGGTACGCAGCAGCCCTTCCGCGATCTCGTCGGTAAGCATCGCGCTGCTGTCGGGTATAAAATAGCGCTCCATCGTGTGCATCATAATGTCGGTTATCCCGGCGGCAAGCTGATATTTCGGCAGAGTCGCGCCCAAAGCCGGGTCCATAACGGCGAATCTGCAGCGGTTGAGATCGGTGTTTATCCCGGCTTTTTTGCCCAACGCTTCGTTCGTGAGCACCGCGGAATCGCTCATCTCGCTGCCCGCGGCGGGTATGGTGAGCACCGCGGCGACGGGGAGCGAACGGGTAAGCGGCGCTTTGCGCGTCCATATGTCCCAAAGCGGCGTTCCGGGGTTCGCCGCGCCGTGGGCTATGGCTTTCGCCGTGTCGATGGCGCTGCCGCCGCCGACGCCTATTATTATATCGGCGCAAAACTCAAGCGCTTCTTTCACGCCTTCCTCCGCGTGCGCGAGAGTAGGGTTCGGCTGCGCGCCGCCGAATTCGCAAAAATCCACGCCCGCGCTTTTCAGCGACGCCTCCACGCGCGCCAGCAGCCCGCTTTTCACAACGCTGCCCCTGCCGTATACGATCAGCGCCCGCGCGCCGTATTTCGCGGCGTATTCGCCGGTCTTTTCCTCCGCGTTCCTGCCGAAAACCACTTCCGTCGGCGCGTAAAATCTGAAATCGTTCATAGCGTACCTCTTTTCCGCGTTTCGCGGTTTGTTCATATGCGTCGTCCGCGTGTTCATTATACACCATTCCGGGCGCGATTCCAAGCGGTTTTAACAAAAAAATCCGCGCTCTCCGCAAAAGAGCGCGGTATTCGGCGCCCGCGCGGCGTTCCGGCTTGTTGACAAACGGCGGCGGACGTAATATAATATACGTGATTACAGAAACGGGACGGAAGTATGAAAAAGAAACAGGACAGGTATTTTTATATATTCGCGGCGCTCGTCGCGCTGGCGCTGCTGTGCGTGATACTCATCGTGGCGGTAACGAACCGCGGCGGGAACGGATCCTCTGCGGCGCCGTCCGGCGGGGCGGCTTCCGACGTATCTCCGGCGGCAGGCGCGGAATCGGGCGACGCGAGCGATTACGATAGTCCGACGCCGGAAACAAGCGGGGAAACAAGCGGAGAAACAAGCGCGGGACCAAGCACGGAAACAAGCTCCTTGCCGGAGGACGAAAGCTCCGCGCCGGAGCAAAAAGAAAAGCCGCTGCTTATAAACAAAGATCACGGTCTGCCGGAGGATTACGACCCCGGCGAGATGGTGGATATACTTGCGCGCAAGGACCGCCATTTTCAGCTTGCGCACGCGGATATGAAGCTGCAGACCGAGGTGTACGAAGCGCTCGACCGTATGTGTGCCGACGCGGAGGCGCAGGGCGTTACCGGGTATATACTCACCGATTCGTTCCGCCCGCGCGAGGAACAGGAGCGTCTTTATTCCGAGATGCCGGCCGGCATAGCCGCCCCTCCGGGCTACAGCGAGCACGAGACGGGTCTGGCGTTCGATATAAGCGCCTACAGCAAAAACGGCGATTTCGGCGAAACGCCGCAGTTCGAATGGCTATACGCCCACTGCGCGGAATACGGCTTTATTCTGCGCTATCCGCAGGGCAAGGAGGATATAACCGGCTATTCATACGAGCCGTGGCACTATCGCTACGTCGGCGTGGAGATCGCAAAGGAGATAATGAGCGCCGGAATGACCCTGGAGGAATACTGCGGGGACTGAAAACGCCCCGAAACATAAGCGCTTTGAAACGAAAACGCTTTGAAATGAAAACGCCCCGACGGGGCGTTTTCTTCCTTATTCTTTTCATTCGACGAAGCGGAATTCATTCGCGCGAAGCGCGGTTATTTTATTTCATTCAGCCATTCGCCCTCATAGAGCTCTATCGCGCCCCTGTCGCAGGCGGCGGCGAGCCGCGGGTCGAACGGGATGCGCGCTACGCGCGGTATGCCGTACTGCGCGGCGACGGAATCGACCTTGCTTTCGCCGAAAATGCGGTGCTCTTTCCCGCAGTCGGGGCAGCGGAAATAGGAATAGTTCTCCACGATGCCGACTACCGGGATGTTGACAAGCTCCGCCATCTTAACGGCTTTTTCCACTATCATCGAAACAAGGTCCTGCGGGCTGGTGACTATGACCATCCCGTTCACCGGGAGCGACTGGAACACGGTAAGCGGCACGTCGCCGGTTCCCGGGGGCATATCTATGAACATAACGTCGTTTTCGCCCCAGTTCACGTCGGTCCAGAACTGTTTAACGGCGCCCGCGATTATCGGGCCGCGCCACGCCACCGGGTCGCTTTCGTGCTCCAACAGCAGGTTAAGCGACATAACTTTTATCCCGGTGCGCGTTTCGGCGGGGATCATAAGCTCGCCGTCGCCCTCCACGCCGCGCGAAAGCCCGAATATTTTGGGTATGGACGGCCCGGTTATGTCGGCGTCGAGTATCGCGACGTTTTCGAACCTTCTGCGCGCGTTCACGGCAAGCAGCGAGGTTACCAGGGATTTCCCCACGCCGCCCTTGCCGCTGACCACGGCGATGACTTTTTTTATTTTGCTCCCCTTGCCGGGGTTTTCAAGCATACTTTCGGGTGCTTGGCTCTGTTCGCGGCTTCCGCAGGCGGCGCCGCAGGTCGAGCAATCGTGAGTGCATTCAGACATCGTTTTCCTCTTTTACAGAATTGATTTAAGATAATTTATGCTCGCTTCGGCGCATTCGAGGCGCGCTTTGCCGGGAGTGGGCTCGTCCTGCTCTATAATGAACCACTCCGCGCCCGCCTTTTCCGCCGCGGCGCAGATCTTTTTGAAATCCTGCACGCCGTCGCCGACGGAACGGTATTCGAACGCCATGTGCTCCTTCTTTTCGTGCTCGTCCACGCCGATGAGCGCGTACATATCCGCCGATTTTTCGCCGACGTAGTCTTTAAGATGCACCAGCGGGCAGCGGCCGGAGTATTTAAGCAGATAATCCGCCGGGTCCACGCCGCCGACGCGCGCCCAGCAGGTGTCCAGCTCTACTTTAAGCACGTCCGCCGGGACGGTCTTATACAGCACGTCGAGGTGGTATTCGCCGTTTTCGTCGCGCGCGAATTCAAAATCGTGGTTGTGATAGCTCAAGGTTATGCCGTTTTCGCGCAGGATCTCGCCGAAACGGCGAATATCCGCGACGGTCTGCGCCCAGTTCGCGCCGCCGGGGCGGTCCTCCGCGCCCAGCCACGGAACGGCTATGTGGCGGCAGCCGATCTCGGTGTAATCGCTTATCACCTTGTTTATATCGGCGCGCATTTCCGCGATCCCGACGTGCGCCGAAACGGGCTCCAGCCCGCTCTGCGCGACCACGGCGGCAAATTCCTTTGCCGTTTTGCCGTAAAGTCCGGCGAACTCCGCGCCTTCATAGCCCATTTTCCGCAGCGCTCTGAAAGTGCCCGCGGTATCGGCTTCCGCGTCCGTGCGGACGGAATATATTTGCAATGCGATAGGAAGAGACATAATACTACTCCTTTATTATTTATTATTGAAAAGCGGCGTTTATATTTTTACTTCACGAATCTGCCGTTTACGAATATTTTCGTCGCCTTGCCGTTTTTATATCCGGTAACGCAGAGGTCCGGCGAGCCGATCATAAAGTCGACGTGGACTATCGAATCGTTCACGCCCGCCTTGTGCATTTCCTCCTGGGTGAGCGATTCGAATCCGTCGAAACAGCTCGTATAGCCCATCCCGAGCGCGACGTGGCAGCTCGCGTTTTCGTCGAACAGCGTGTTGTAGAACAGCAGACCGCTTTCGTTTATCGGCGAATCGACAGGCACCAGCGCAAGCTCGCCGAGCATCCGGGAGCCCTCGTCGGTGTTTATAAGGTTCGTAAGCGCTTCCTCGCCCTTTTCGGCGCGCCACTCCGCGGCTTTGCCTTCTTTGAAGTCGATATAAAAGTTTTCGACCAGCGTACCGCGCAGCGAAAGCGGTTTCGTGGAGACCAGCCGGCCTTCGCACTTCCCGGCGAGCGGGGTGGTGAAAATCTCCTCGGTGGGCATATTCGGGTTGAAGTAAACGCCGGAAAGCGTGGTGTCGCCGCCGCCGCACCAGCGGCTCTGCGGCATCAGCCAACAGCGGAAATCGGTGCCGTTCGAGGATCTGTATTCCAGATAATCGAAATTGAACTTATTGAGCCATTCGCAGCGGGAAATAAAGTTTTTGTTCTTTTCGTCCCACGCCGCGAGCGCGTCGGTACCGTCGTCCACGAGGCAGGTTTTAAGGATCGCTTCCCACAGCTTTTCCGTCGCGGCGGAGGCGCGCAGCCCGGGAAACATCTTCTTCGCCCATTTTTTGCCGGGGTAGGCGGCGACGAGCCACTGGTATTTGTTCTCCATATCCTCGCGGATCGGCTTGAATTTCTTTCCCGCGGCGACGCTCGCCTTGCGCAGCTTGTTCTGGTCTATGCCGCGAAGCGCGTCCGGGTCCTCGCAATCGACGTAGATGCTTGCGGGGAGCAGCTTCGATTCGTGTTTCAGCTTTTCCACGCGCCATTCGGGAATATCGCACAGCGACCGTATGCCGCGGTGGCGGTAGCCCTGCTTAGTCACCTCGGTGCAGGTCCAGTCGACGTAGACGTTCGCCGCGCCGGCGCGGTAGCCCTCCTCCACCAGAAGCTTAACGAAGTCCGCCGCCTCCACGTCGGAGCTGATGCGCAGCGTCTGCCCTTTTTGCAGGTTCACGCCGCGGCGGACCAGAAGGTTCGCGTATTTTCTTATAAGAGTTTTTTTCATTGTATCGCCTTTCATAAAAACGGGCAAAAGCCGCGCTCCGCGCACACTTCCGCCCGGTTTCATCCGAAAACCATCGGATCATTTTTTTGCTTTTTTGTCCTTGTCCGCCTTGTCCTCGGGCTTGACTTCTGTGGACTCCGGCTCGTTCGCCTTTTCGATAACGGTGTGGACGGCCCATTTCTGTATCTGTATCTTGGTCCTGTCGCCGCCGGTCTCGATAAGCAGCATATCGTCCTTGACCTTAACGACCATACCGACTATGCCGCCCGCGGTGGCGATCACGTCGCCGCGTTCGATGGAATTGCGCATCTCGGCGGTCTGCTTTTCCTGCTTTTTCTGCGGACGGTAGATGAAGAAATAGAACACCACCACAAGCAGAAGTATGGGTATGAGCAGAGTGAGCATCGAGCCGATTCCGGGCGACTGCGCCGCGGCGGCGGAAGTTTCGCCGTCGAGCAAAAGCAAAAGTGTAAAGTGATTCATAAAAGATCCCCCTCGGTGTATTTTATACGTTTTACTGCGGTGACGCAAAGCGTGCTTTCGTTCACCGTGAATACCGCGCCGTTCAGCGCGATATTTTTTGATTCGGCAACGCCCTTGCGGCGGATGTTCTGCATATAGCGAGATTCCACGGAAGAATAGGTAAGCCCTATCACCGATTCCTCGCCGCCGCACATGCCTATGTCGGTTATATACGCGCCGCCGAGCGCGGTAAGCCGTTCGTCGGCGGTGGGAACGTGCGTGTGCGTGCCGAAAATTATTTTTATCCTGCCGTCGAATCGGTGGGCGAAAACCTGTTTTTCGCTCGTCGCCTCGGCGTGGAGATCGCATATCGCGAAATCGAACCTGCCCTTCTGCTCGTCAAGCAAACGCTCCACCGCGAAGAACGGCGAATCGACCGGGTCCATAAAGACCTGCCCGCAAACGGATATCACAAGCGCGCGCAGCCCGCTTTTTACCGGGACAATGCACCAGCCCTTCCCGGGGGAACCGGGAGGGAAGTTCAGCGGGCGAAGCACGCAGTCGTTTTCCTCCAGCATCCCGAAGGCGCTGTATTTGCGGAAGCTGTGGTTGCCGCCCGTAAGAACGTCGGCGCCCGCGTCGAACAGAAGCTGCGCGTCCTGCGGGTCGGTCCCGCTGCCCAAGCTGGCGTTTTCGGCGTTGACTATCGTAAGATCGGCGTTTTCCTGCCGGATTATGCGGCGCAGATGCTTTTTTACAAAAGCGCAGCCCGGTTCTCCGAACACGTCGCCTACTGCAAGTACGTTAAGCATAGCTTACTTCGCGTAGTCGATCTGACGCATTTCGCGTATCACGTTTATCTTTATCTGTCCGGGGTATTCAAGCTCGTCTTCGATCTTCTTGGCGATATCCCGCGCGATAAAGACCATATCGTCGTCGCTCACCTCGTCCGGCTTGACCATAATGCGTACCTCGCGCCCCGCCTGTATCGCAAACGATTTTTCGATACCCTTGAAGGAGTTCGCGATCTCCTCCAGTTTCTGCAGACGCTTTATGTAGGTTTCCAGATTCTCGCGCCGCGCGCCGGGACGCGCCGCCGAAACGGCGTCCGCCGCCTGCACTATCATCGCGACGAGAGTGTGCGGTTCCACGTCGCCGTGGTGGGCTTCTATGGCGTGGACTATCTCGCGGCTCTCTTTGTATTTCTTCGCCAGGTCGACGCCGATCTGCACGTGCGAGCCGTCTATTTCGTGCGTCATCGCCTTGCCGATATCGTGCAGCAGGCCGGCGCGCTTCGCCTGGTTCACGTCGACGCCGAGCTCGGCGGCGATCATCCCGGCGATATGGGCGACTTCTATCGAATGTTTAAGCACGTTCTGCCCGTAGCTCGTGCGGTATTTCAACCTGCCCAGAAGCTTCACAAGCTCGGGGTTCAAGCCGTGGACGCCGGTCTCGTAGGTGGCTTGCTCGCCCTCCTTCTTAATAACGGCTTCGACTTCCTTGCGGCTCTTTTCAACCGTTTCCTCGATGCGGGAGGGATGGATGCGCCCGTCGGAAATAAGTTTTTCAAGCGTAAGACGCGCCACCTCACGGCGTACCGGATCGTAGGTGGATATCGCTATCGCCTCCGGAGTGTCGTCGATGATAAGGTCTACCCCGGTAAGCGTTTCTATGGCGCGTATGTTGCGGCCCTCGCGGCCTATTATGCGCCCCTTCATTTCGTCGTTGGGAAGGTCGACCACCGAAACGGTGGCTTCCGCCACAGTGTCGGCGGCGCAGCGCTGGATAGCCAGCGTGATAATGTTCTTCGCGGTCTCCTCGGACCTGTCCTTGTACTCCTGCTCGACTTCAAGCAGCTTGATCGCCATATCGTGGCGCGCCTCGGTCTCCACACGCTCCATAAGCAGCGATTTGGCTTCCTCGGCGGACATCCCGGAAATCGTCTGCAGCATTTCCTCCTGGCGGGAAATTACCTCCTCCGCCTGCTGCTTCAGCGCGTCGGCTTCTTTTATCCTGCCGTTGAGCACTTCTTCCTTCTTTTCCAGATTTTCGTACTTTTTGTCAAGGTTCTCTTCTTTTTGCATCGCCCTGCGTTCAAGGCGCTGCACGTCGTTGCGGCGTTCTTTCAGTTCGCGTTCGGTCTCGTTCTTGATCTTCAACGCTTCTTCTTTTGCTTCGACAAGCTTTTCTTTCTTGGCTGTCTCGGCGGCTTTTTGTGCATCCTCGATTATTCTGCGGGCTTCAGTTTTCGCAGATTCGATCGTCTTTTCGGCGATCATCTTGCGAACAAAGAATCCGATAAAGAAAAACAGGACGGCGGCAATTCCGGCTCCGATGCCGGCGCTTAAGATTGGGTTCATAGTTGCCTCCTAAATATATATTATATCCCGAGGCAGGCGACCCGTGGTTCGGCCGATAAGTTAATATTCTTTTTTATTCAAGGGCGCTTGCGCCCGGAAGAAAAATAATAAAAATATATAGTTATTCCGCCAAAGCAACGTTTCCCGCTTCGGTATTCATATTATTATACACCAAAAAAAACATTATGTAAATAGGAAATTTCGCAAAAAGACGTTATTTTAAGAAAAATCGTTCCCTCCGCGCGCAAAACCCGCCCGGCACTTCGCTCCGCCGCGCATATTTAGATTGACTAAGCGGCGTTTATGTTGTATAATACTTATACAAGGAGTTTTTAACTATGCAGGAAATATATCTCGACAACGCGGCGACGGCGAAGCCGCTGCCCGAGGCGGTCGAAGCGTTCAACGCGGCGCTCCGCGAATACGGCAATCCGTCCTCCCTGCACGGCGCGGGGATAAGGGCGAAAGAAACGCTGGAAAAAGCAAGGGCGGAAGTCGCAAACGCGTTCGGCGCCGCCGCAAAAGAAATAGTTTTCACCTCCGGCGGGAGCGAAAGCAACAACCACGCCCTGCGCGGCGCTTTCAGAACGCATTGCCGCCGCGGGAAGCAGATAATAATCTCCGAAGGCGAGCATCCGTCCGCGGAAAACCCGGTGCGCGCGCTGGCGGAGGAATACGGCGCGGAGGTGACCGCGGCGCCCACAAAAGGCGGCGTGCTGGATATAAACGCCCTGCGCGAGGCGCTTAAAAAGCCCACGGCTCTGGTGTGCGTGATGCTTGCGAACAACGAGACCGGCGCGATATACGATATCACCGCCGTCCGCGAGGCGATCGATTCTTCCGGGACCGGCGCGCATTTCCACTGCGACGCGGTGCAGGCGTTCCTTAAATGCGGGGAATACAAAAAAATAAAGCTTTACTGCGACACGGCTTCGGTCTCGGCGCACAAGATCGGCGGCGTGCGCGGGGTGGGCGCGCTTTATATCAAAAACGGCGTGCGTCTGCCGGCGTACATACTCGGCGGCGGGCAGGAAGGCGGGCTTCGCAGCGGCACGGAAAACGTCGCGGGGGCGGCGGCTTTCGCCGCGGCTTGCAGGGCGCACAAAGAGGGCGCGGCGGCAAACCTTCGCAAAGCATTTACAAACGTTCTGGCGGCGGAATGCCCGTTCGCGGCGTTCCATATCCCGCCCAGGCACGTGGATTCCATCGTTTCGGTCTCCTTCCCCGGGGTGCGCAGCGAGGTCCTGCTCAACGCTTTAAGCGCGGAGGGGATATATATTTCCGCCGGGAGCGCCTGCTCCGCTTCGCGCAAGGGCGTAAGCCGGGTAATGGAGGCGTTCGGGCTGCCGAAGCCGGAGCTGGAAAGCGCCGTGCGTATAAGTTTCGGCGAAGAAAACACCGAAGAGGAGTGCGTTTACGCCGCGAAAAGGATCGCGGAGAACGCTAAAAGGTTGAAAAGATGAAAGAGATCATCCTGCTTAAATACGGCGAAATAGTTTTGAAAGGGCTCAACCGCGGCTATTTCAACAGTCTGCTCGAAGCGCGGGTGCGCAGGGCGTTAAAGGACGTGCGCGGCGATTTTTCGTTCGATTACGCGCAGTCCACGCTGTGCGTTTACGGCGACGAAGAGGCGGATTACGCCGGGGCGGCGGACAAGCTCAAAAAGGTGTTCGGCATCGCGTCGGTCTGCCGCGGCTACGGCTGCGAAAAGGATATGGAGGACGTGAAGCGCGTCCTGCGCGAACGGCTGGACGGCATCGTCGGCGGCGCGAAGACTTTTAAGTGCGACGCGAAGCGGAGCGACAAGAAGTTCCCGCTTAAATCGCCGGAGATCTGCGCGGTCTGCGGCGGCGAGGTGCTTTCCGCCCGCCCGGACCTTAAAGTGGACGTTATCGATCCCGAATGCGTTATAACCATAGAGATACGCGACCGCGCCGCCTTTATACACGGCAGGGGCGAAAAGGGCGCGGGCGGCGTTCCAGTCGGCAGCGGAGGCAGGGCGATGCTGCTGCTCTCCGGCGGGATCGACAGCCCGGTCGCCGGGCATATGATGGCAAAGCGCGGCGCCGCGATAGACGCGGTGTATTTCGAAACTCCGCCCTACACCGGCGAGGCGGCAAAGCAGAAAGTCCGCGCGCTTGCCCGGATATTAAGCGAATGGTGCGGCGAGCTGCATCTTCACTCGGTAAGTCTTACGGAGATCCAGGAAACGCTCGCCGCGAACTGCAGGGAAAAGCTTTTTACCCTGCTGCTGCGCAGGTTTATGATGCGCGCGGCGTGCGCGCTGGCGCATAAATACGGCGCGGGCTGCCTTGTTACCGGCGAAAGCATGGGGCAGGTCGCCAGCCAGACGATGGCGGCGCTCGCCGTTACCGACGACGCTTCGGATATGCCGGTAATGCGCCCCTGCATAGGGCTCGACAAGGACGAAATAGTCGTCCGCGCAAGGGAGATAGGCACCTTCGAAACGTCTATCCTCCCCTATGAGGACTGCTGCACCGTTTTCACCCCGCGGCACCCGGACACCCGCCCGGAGCTTGCGGAAATACTGGAGGAAGAAGCAAAACTGGATATCGCCGGGCTGCTCGAGCGCGCTCTGGCGACCGACAGATTCGAAAGGATCGGCTGAAAATGAAAAAACTCGTTAACAAACTTAAAAAACTCGGCTATCACATCTCCGCGGCGGAGTCCTGCACCGGAGGATTGGTTTCCAAGCTGCTCACCGACGTTCCCGGCGCAAGCGAGGTCTTCGACTGCGCGGTGACGACCTATTCCAACAGCGCGAAAATAAAGCTGCTTGGCGTTAAAAAAGAAACGCTGGATAAATACGGCGCCGTTTCGGAGCAGACCGCGCGCGAGATGGCGGCGGGCGTGCTTTCGCTTTCCGGCGCGGATATCGCCGTTTCGGTAACCGGGCTTGCCGGCCCCGCGAGCGACGAGGGCGGAAAACCCGTCGGCACCGTCTGCATCGGCATCGCCACGGCGGAAAAATGCTACGCCGCGGAGTTCCTTTTCGCCGGTTCGCGCGCGCAGATACGCCGCCTTTCGGCAAAAATGGCGTGCCGTATGGTCTTCGACGAGCTCGGCATAAAGGAGCACGAAAAGCCCCCGAAAAAGCCGAAAAAATTAAAATCGGCAAAAGCATCCGGATCACGCAAAAAAACAGATCCCCAAAACCGACGCGAGTTGGCAAAAAAACGGCGGCATAATATTTAAAAAGCGGAGAAAGAAGAATAAAACAATAAGCCCTCCCGGAAACGCTTATTCAGCATACCGGAAGGGCATTTATTGTTTTTTTCGGGTTAAAGATTTAAACTGTTTTTGGGATCACTTTTGATCATCCGGCAAAAACCATATGTTTGCTCCTGCGTCTGAATACATATACCGCCGTCAAGACGGACAATACCGCGACGATAAGCAGAACCGCGATATTTATACTGTTGTCACCGGTTTGCGGCCATCCTTGTGAATGATCCTTTTGAGTTTCGACCGTATATCCGTTAATGATAAGTTCTTCGTCGCCGGTCCAGTTTGAATCGTCGTAATAATACGCTGTATGATAAAATACATGCCATCCCATATCCGTAATGTTTTTGCCGAGATCAATTTTGCTCAGGCTCTCGGCGTATGCAAATGCGTAATCATTAATTTTCGTTACGCTGTCGGGAAGGGAAATACTTGTAAGGCCGCTTCCGTTAAAAGCGCTGTATCGAATCTCCGATACACAGTCCGGAATTGTAATGCCGGCGAGCCCGGTGCATCCGGAGAACGAAGATGATCCTATTACCGTTACGCTGCCGTCGGCGGGAATAACGCTGGTCTTGCAACCCTGAACAAGCGTTTTTGCCGCGATTTCTATAAGGCAGTTGTTCACGGATTTATATTCCTTGTTGCCCACGGCGACTTCTATTTTTTCGAGCTGCGCGCATGCCTGAAACGGGCAGGAATATATTTCCGCCACGCTTGCGGGGATGCAAACGCGTTTGACGGCGCAGCCGCGGAAAGCCCCGGAGCCGATATGTTTCAAGCCTTCCTGCAAAGTAACTTCCGTAAGATTGCTGCAATTGCCGAAGGCGTAATTGTTCAATTCTTTCAACCCGGCGGGAATTGTAATTTCGGTAACTGCGTTATCATAGAACGCATGGTCGCCAATCGTTTCAAGGCTGTCCGGAAGATTTATCTTTGCGAGGCGGGTACAATATGCAAAAGCATATGCACCGATATGAGCCAGTCCCGCGGGGAGGGTAAGCTCTTCTATCTTAGCTTCGTAAAACGCCAAGTCAGCAATGAGTTTTGTCCCCGCTTTTACCGTATGTTTGCCATCGATACCCCATTTTGCTTCAATAAGGTAGTCCCCTATATAAAGGGCGTCGTTTTCCCAATTCTTTGTATCCTCATATATACCGGTGCAGAAGAAAGCCTCGTTGCCGATACTTTTGATGTTTTCGGGCAGAATGATCCCGTTCAGGTTTTTGCATCCGTAAAACGAAGCATATGCAATCTCGGTAACGCTCGAGGGGATACTTACGCTTGTAAGCGACTTACAGCCTGCAAACGCCTCACGGCCGATATATTCCACGCCATCGGAGATATATACGGAGGTTATGCTGTCGTTGCCGTAAAAAGAGCCTTCCATCCATTCCGAACCGACAACGCCTTTTACGGGTTTGCCGTTATACTCTGCAGGAATGACTATCGCGGTATCTTTACAAGTGCCGATTCCGACGACTTCATACCCGTCCTCGTCTTCGTTGAGCTGGTACTTAAGTCCTTCGCTCGGCGTGTGGTCGATTGTTACGGCGCCCTTGAGTTCAAAGGTTTTTAAATAATGCCGCTTTATCATCGCGTAGTCTGCCGCGTCAATCTTACTGTTGTGATTGCAGTCGGCGATGAGCTGCTGCTCCTCGTCAAGCCTGTAAGTCTTTAAATAGTGCCTTTTGACCATCGCGTAGTCTGCCGCGTCGATCTTGCCACTGCGGTTAGCGTCGCCGAGCAGGAACGTTTTCGCCGATACGGCGAAAAACACTGTGCATACGGCGAATACCATTGCGCATGCCAATACGAACGGCAAAATATGTTTTTTGATGTTTTGCATGATTTTTCTCCTTTATGTAATATATTTTGCTTTTGCTATTGTAACAAAATAAACGCGAACAGTCAAGTTATAAAGCGCAATTTTTACAGTATTCTTTTTAATGTCGCTTGTGCGTAAACAGCCGTCTCCGATCCCGGCGCGGAGAAGAGATCAGGGGCGAGATATTTTGCGCGAAAACGGAGCGTTGCTTTTCAAGCGTAAAGCAGTCGACGTTTTCGTGCAAGAACAAGCGTATACAATACTTTCATATCGGGGTATGCAAAAAGATTATCCGGCACTTACGGTACCGGATAATCTTTTTCTTTATTCTTTTTAATGTCGCTTGTGCGTAAATAGCCGCTCCTAATCTCTTCTGGACGGGCTGAAGCGGATTATATAATAAAGCAGCGTCATTATCGAAGTGAACAGCGCGGCGACGTAGGTCAGCGCCGCGGCGGTAAGCACCTTGCCCGCGCCCTTAAGCTCGTCGCTTTCCAGCGTGCCGGACGATTCCAGCGCGCGCATCGCGCGGCGGGAGGCGTTTATCTCCACCGGGAGCGTAACGAGCTGGAACAGCGCGACGGTGGCGAAGAGGATTATCCCCGCCAGATAAAGGAAATTGCCGATCCGGTATCCCGCCTTGCCCGCGGAATAGGCGATTATCGAGCCGACTATGATAAGGATCGGTCCGAGCCAGGAGCCGAACTTGCAAACCGGGATTATCGCGGTGCGGATCTTTATGGGCGAATACCCCTGCGCGTGCTGAACGGCGTGCCCCGCCTCGTGCGCGGCGATGCCCACGGCGGCTATGCTGTTCTCGCTGTGGACCCCCTGCGAAAGCGAAATGATATTCGTCTGCGGGTTGTAGTTGTCGGTAAGTTCGCCGGCTATGGAACCTATCCCCACGCCGGAGACTCCGTTCACGGAAAGCACCGTCTGCGCCGCCTGCGCGCCCGTCATACCGGAACGTGAGATCACCTTGGAGTATTTTTTATAGCGCGATTTAACGAGTATCTGCGCGACAAGCCCCAGCAGGAACGCCGGGATTATAAAAACCAGATACAGCGGATCGATAAACATATCAGTTCATTCCTTTTTGATAATATATGCGGTTTTTGCTTTTTTTAATCGTCCTGGCGTTTCAGTTCCAGATGCTCTATCGCCGCTTTCAGCAGATAGACTGCGATTATCGCGACGATCATATTCGGCACCATATAGCTTGCGTTGTAAAGCAGGGAATACCCCACCGCCGCGCTCGGCTGGAAGGTCATTCCCCAGAACTCCTCCGCGGTGGCGAGCTTGTAGATCGTAACGCCGCTGATGAAGTGGACGATAAACCGCGCGAGCGAGCCGACTACCGTGCCTATCACAAGCCCGTGCTTCATACGGTTGAAAAAGCCGGCGACGCCGACCGCGGCGTACGCGATAACGTAATCCAGCATTACCGAGGCGAAGCCGTAGCCGATCCCGCCGCCGATAATGCATTTTACAAGCCCGAACACGGCGCCCGCCGGGACCGCCCATTTCGCGCCGCGGCGGTACGCCAGCACTATAAGCGGCACCATTACGAGGTCGATACTGCCGCCGAGCCCGCCGATCTTAAGCTTGAAAAAGCTTAACGCGAGCGCCAGAGCGACAAGCACCGCGGCTTCGGTGAGCGCGCCGAGGAATTTTCTCGTTCCGCGCGTATCGGAGCGCTTTTCGGTTTCTTTTTCTTTGTTTTCCATTTCGTTTCCTTTCCGTTCCTGCATAGGGTAAAACGCTTAGAAAGGATCGCCGTGCCCAGGCGCGCACGGTTGATCTCCCTACGTCGGTATTATCCGCATCAGGTACAATGGGTATATTCTCAGCCGGCGCGAATAAATTTGCCGGCACCCCAGCGATATTGGATTTTCGGCGGGCGGCGGTTTAATACGCGGAGGACTTTTCCTCGCGCTTTACGGTTATCTCTCCGTCGCCGTAGGTTATCCGCGCGGTAACGCGGAGCTTTAAGGTGTATTCCGATTCCGGCACCGAATAGCCGGGAACGTAGGCGGGGGTATCGAACAGCGTTACCTCGAATTCGAACCCGTAGGACAAAAGTTTATCCCCGTCCGCGGTGCAGGTGAACAGCACGTCGCCGTAAACGGTTTTGTCGGTCTGCGGCTGTTTCATAACGGCGACGAGCTCGTAAAGGTCCCCGCCGACGACCGATTCGCAGAACGCCGCGTCGTTTTTGCGGGTGTAGGAGTAGGTGTACCCCTTCGCCGCCTCCGCGCGGGAAACGGCGCCGTCGGTATCACGCCGGGGCTCCGGCGCGAAATAGGGGAACTTCGCAAGTATCTCCTCCGCTTCGCGCGGCTGGACGAACCGTTCGCCGTCGGTAACGTTTATAACTTCTCCGTCCGAAAAATAGTTGTAAGCTTTGGAAGACATCCCGAGCCAGGTCTGGTCGAACTCCATAAAAGCGGTTTTTTCCTGCTTGTCGCAGGCAAACTGCCCGCGCAGGTAATAAACCGGAGCCGCGCTTTCCGCCGCCGCTATTTCCAGCATACATTCGCCGCCGAGCGTTTTTTGCGCCGCCCGGTTTTCTATTGCGGCGTTCAGCTCCGGCGAATGATCCCGGTTTTCGGAGCAGCCGCAAAGCAGCAGGGCGCAGACCGCGGCGCAGACGAAAGCAAGCTTTTTCATCTCTGCCGCGTGATCGTTTCGCCCGCGACGTAGCGCAGCACGTTGTCGCGCACGGCGTTCACGCTCTTAACGAGGGCGTAATAGCTGCCCTCGCCGTCGATGGTGAAATAGCACTTCGTCGCCGAAACGCGGTAGAACACCAGCTCCGGCGAACGCGTCTCGGAATGTATCTTTATACGCAGGTATTCGTTCGCCGTTTCGCCTTCCGCGGGGGTGTACTGGTCCTGCATATAAACGCTCAGCACCGACTGATAGAGATATTTGAAGCTCTTCACGTCGAAGCTCTTGCCGTTATAGGCGACGTCGGCGATATCCTTGCCGTCCTCGGTCCGGGTGAGCGTGAATTTGTATTCGCTGCCGTCGAAGGTGAACGTCATATCCTCGATCTCGGCGATATACATCGAAAGCAGAGAGTGGTCAAGTATCTCGAAGAAGTCCCAGCCGAGCCAGGCGCGGTCGGTCTCGGTGAGCGCGGCGATTATGTCGCCGGTATAGCTCACGATCTCGCCGTTCAGCTCCCCGGTAAAGGTGGAATAGGCGTATCTCACGCCGTTTTCGTCCGGCGCGGACATATATATGTCGGTCTCGACGTCGTGATAGGTATAGGCGTAGTGCCGTTCCGGCTCGTCCAGCCCGTATTCCGCGAGTATCTCGCGGTTGATCTTGTGCGCGTCGCCGTTTTCGCTAATGCCGCAGCGCACCGCCTTGTCGCCGCTGAGCGCGACTACGCCCTGAAGCATATCGTTGAAGGTGGTCATATCCAGATAAGCGAAGTTCCTGCCCTCCGGGATATAATCGTCCGGCGCGACGAGGCGCCATATGCCGGAGGTCGAATCGGTGGGCTGAGCGTCCAGATCGCCGGCGTAGATCCTTATTTCGTCGAACACCGAATAGCTGTACGCGGTCTGCGGGACTTCGAAGCAGACGCGCAGATAGCGCAGCCGGTCGGCGTATTCAAACGGTATCTCGTAGCGCTTCACCGTCTTGTCCTGCTGCGAGGGAACGGTGTCTTCGCCCACGGGGACGTAGTTCACGCCGTCGTCCGAGGCGGTAAGATATATCCTCCCCGGGAGCAGCGCGCCGTTCGCGTCGTCCCGCAGGACGCCGATGCGCACGGTGTATTTTCCGTCGGAAGAATAGCGTGCGAGCGCCGCTTCAAGGTAGGTCGGCTTGCCGTCGCTGCTGGTGAAGGCGGCGAAAACGCCGGTGTTTTCCTTCCAGCCGCCCGCGTAGGTCGAATATTCCGCCGCGCTGACCTTGTCGGTTATTATCTTGCTTATCGCGGAGGAATCCGCCGCGGCAAGGTTATCCGCGGGGGTGAACGCCGAAAGATTCTTTACAAGCGCGCTTATGCCGTCCTTGTAATAATCCACGCGTATGTCGCCGACGTTCAGCACCTCCTGAACGCTGCTCAGCGGCTCCACCAGCCGGGCGCTCAGAACGTCCGTGGCGGGGCTGTCCAGCGAGCCCTCCACCGTGGTGGTGGGGATATAGTAAACGAAATCCTTGCTGAGATTCTGCAGTATCTTGTTTTCGCTGTCCATAAGTCCGCCGACGTAGCGGGCGTAGTAATAAGATCCCGCCGCCGCCTTCTTGCCGATATAGACGTTGTGCAGGAAATAGTTCCCGCTTTCGTCCTGCACGGTCATAAGAACGTATTTCCCGGTCTCGGGCGAATCGGCGGAAAGCCCGTAATCCTCCCAGTCCTTTCCGGCGGGGAGCGAAAGCTTGCCGTAGGTCACCGGGTAGCGGCAGTTGGTGGTGAGCAGCGAGAATTTCTCCGCGTCGTAGGAGACGACAGCCGAATCGCCGAAGTAGAATTTCCCGGTCATAACGTCCTGATAGATCGAATATTCCCCGGTCTTGTTCGTCAACTTGATCCCGGCGATCCCGCTGCGGTCGAGCGCCTTGAAGATAAAAGGCATCCCCGCGGCGGTGATGAAATCGCCGTCGGCGTCGAATCCGCTGTATGCGTGCGGCGCGATCTCCGCTTTCTCCGCGCCCTCCGCGGCGAACAGCGAGTTCGCTATTATTGCTTCGCCGTCGAAGGCGTAGCGCGTGCCGTCATAAAGCGTTTTGAAGAAATCGGAGTATGCGAAGGTATCCTTTGACTCGCCGTGGTCTATCACCACGCCGGTAAAGCCGCCGGCTTCCGTTGTCTTCACTTTTATTTTTTTGTTCGCGGCGCGGAAGGCGTTCGCCATCCGAAGTATCGCCACCCAGCCGTCGTCGTCGACGTCATAGCCCGAAAGCTCCACCGTGTGGCTGTTTTCCAGCTTCGCGACGGCGGCCTTGGTATCGTCGGTAAGCGAATAGAACGGGTCCTCTGCCAGCTCTATATCGTCCTTTTTGAAAAACGCGGTGTAGACGACGAATATCAGTATCGCGGCGAGCGCGACCGATACGGCGGTAATTATCTGTTTCTTCATTTCTTAAACCCTTTTTAAGAATATCACAAATGCCTGCGGCGGAAGAACATCACTATGCCGAGTATGAGCACCACGCCGGGCAGTATAGTGCAGATAAGCCAGGTAAGCGTTTTGGCGGTGCCGGTTTCGATATCCAGCGCCGCGGAAGCGAACTGCTTGGATTTTATATCCGGCGAGACTCTGTCGGAGGCGAATATGCGCGCCGCGGCGAGCAGCACCCTGCGGTTCCCGCGCGAGGACGATTCGGCAAGGTTGCCGTCGGACGCGAACTGCGTGCTGCCGATAAGCATCACGTAGGCGAACCGGGCGACGTTGTTGTCGCCGTAGCCCGAGCGCGTCGAAAGCAGAGCCAAAGGCATTTCGCCCTTCGAGCCCTCCTTGCCCTGCTTGGCGGAAACGGCGGTGTCGTAGGAGGCGAGCACCGTTTCGACCGAGAAATTATCCTGCGTGAGCCCGGGCTTTATATAAAGCTCCGCTGCTTCCGGGACGGCGGTGGTTATAAGCCCGCCCATATCCGAAACGGTTTTATATATCTGGTAGGAAGCCAGCTTGTTCGCGGAATCGGAATCCACCTCGGGGTATTTGGCGTTTAGGTTTTCCGGCTTGCCGTCGAGCGAATGCACCTCGTCGGTAACGCGGTAAAGCGGCTTGTAGTTTATCCCCCAGCCGTCGTTCAGCAGCGCCTGAAGCGCCGGAAGCTCCGGCGTGGCGGAATCGACGAACACGACGAAGGATTTGTAGTTTGCGAGGTAAACCGTTAACTTATCTATCTCCGCGTAGGAAAAATCGGTCTGCGGGTCGCCGCAGATTATAATTTCGGTGCTCGCGTCTATCTCGTCCTGCGCCAGATTCACGGTGTCGAGCGCGAAGCCCGCGCCGGCGTAGAGGTTCAGAAGCCCCTGCGAATACTGTTCCCCGTGCCCGGTGGTAAACAGTATCTTCTGCGGCTGAGATATCGAGCTTTGCAGCATCGCCGTGGTAAGGCGGTATTCGCCGTTGAAGGAGTAATACTGCCCGCTTTCGGTCGTTTCGAAGAACGCCTGGATGTTCAGCACGCGGTAGTGGTATCTGCCTTTTACTATAACGCTTCCGGCGTTCAGCTTCGTGGCGGATTCCTGCAGTATCTTTTGTTCAAAAGCCGGGTCGCTGTCAAGCTCCTTGTATTCCACGCGAACGGTGCCCAGCTCGCCCGAGCCGTCGAAAACGCGGGCGTAGTTTTCGGCAAGGTCGCGTATTATCCCGGTAAGGTTTATGCCGTTGTAGTTGTAATCCTTTAAGTCAAATCTGTCACGCGCGGACATAAAGTATATCGTAATATCAAGGTCTTTTCCGAGCGCGCTCAGCAGGCGCATCGATTCGTCGCCTATGGAGGTGAAATCCTCCGGAGTGAGGTCCACCGTGAGGTCGCCGGAGAGGGAGAGCGAGGAGAACAGCAGGTTCAGCGCGATTATCAGCGCGATAAAGACCGCGGTGAGCACCACCGAAAGCGAGCCGTATTTATACCTGCGTTTGTCGCGCAGGGAAGCGTTCGTTCCGTTGTTTTTGTTCATAACGACGTTCCTCCTTTCTTAAGCCCAACGGCGTTTTTCGATAACGCGGTCGGTGAGAAACAGGAATATCGCCGCCAGACTCACGTAATAGATAATGGCGGAAACGTCCAGCATCTGGTTAGTAAAGGGAGTGAACCTGTCGATAACGGAGAACCATTTGAGCACGGTGCGCAGCCCCGTCGTTTCGACCTTTCCGGCGACGAGACTTATTAAAAGCATCGCGGCGTTCACGCCTATCGCCGAAACGGCGGCGATAAGCTGGTTTTCGGTGAGCGACGAAAGGAACACGCCTATCGCAATGAACGCCGCGCCGAGCAGGAACACGCCGATGACGTTCATAAGTATGGATACCGTGTTCGGATTGCCGTATACGTGCAGCAGCACGAAATTAAAGCTGTTTACCGCGAGCGTTACGGCGAACACCGTGAGCGCCGCGAGATATTTGCCCATAACTATGCCGAAGACCGAGACCGGGCTGGTGAGCAGTATCTGGTCGGTGCGGCTCTTGCGGTCCTCGGAGAACAGCTTCATCGTCAGCAGGGGAAGCAGCACGGCGAAGATGACCATCATCCACACGAAATACTGCCCCACGCTGGAAACCGATTGCTCCAGCAGAGTGCATTCCGCGAAAGCGAGCCCCGAAACGATAAGGAACACGCCGCAGAAGATATATCCGATCGGCGTCAGAAAATACGATTTGAGTTCGCGCACGTAGATCGCTGTCATTTGTTTCCGCCGCCCTTCCTTGATTTTTTAAGCTCCGTCTTTTCGTTTCCCTTGCCGACAAGGCGTATGAACACGTCCTCCAGACTCAGTTCCACGCCCTCGAGCCCTATAAGCGGCCAGCCCTTCGCGGCCAGCGCGAAGAACAGCGGCTTGCGGATATCCACGCGCTCCTGCGATTCGAGCAGATAGCTTATGCTGTCGGTATCGCGCTTGCCGATAACGTCGGCGGACTTCATCCCGCCGAGCCCGCGCAGGGCTTTCAGCACCTCTTCCTCCGGACCGACTATCTTCGCCACCAGCTTGCGCGAGCCCTCGACGGCGTTTATAAGGTCCTCCGTCTTTTCGTTGGCTACTATGCGGCCCTTGTTTATAACCACTATCCTGTCGCACACCGCCTGGACCTCCGGCAGGATGTGCGTGGAAAGGATTATCGTGTGCTCCTTGCCGAGCATTTTTATAAGGTTGCGTATCTCGATTATCTGGCGCGGGTCCAGCCCTATCGTCGGTTCGTCGAAAATAAGTACCTTCGGGTTGCCGATAAGCGCCTGGGCGATCCCCACGCGCTGGCGGTAGCCTTTGGAAAGGTTCTTTATAAGCCGTTTGGAGACGTCCCATATCTTAACGACTTCGCAGATCTCTTTAAGATGCTGTCTGCGCGGGAGCCGGCAGCCCTTAAGGTCGTAAACGAAGCTGAGATATTCCATGACCGTCATTTCGGTATAAAGCGGCGGTATCTCCGGCAGGAAGCCGATGTCCTTTTTCGCTTTCAGCGGGTCGGCGAGTATGTCGGTGCCGTCTATTTTCACGGTGCCGCTGTCGGCGGAAAGGTATCCGGTAATAATGTTCAGCGTGGTGGATTTCCCGGCTCCGTTCGGGCCGAGAAAGCCCATTATCTCGCCTTCTTCGACGCGGAACGATATCCCGTCGACGGCGTGCTTGTCGCCGAAGCTCTTTCTTACGTCGGTGATTTCGATCATTTTTATATTGCCTTTCGGGTAGATTTACGGTTTAGTGAACAGTGAAGAGTGAAAAGTTAAGGAAGCGGCTGCGCCGCGGAAATCAAAAGATGACCGTACCGACGCGATCGTTTCCGTCTTGCGGAAACGTTCCTCAACTCTTCACTTTTCGTTTTTCACTTTTCACTTTTAACTATTTAATTTTTATCCCCAATTCTTCCAGCGCTTTTTCCGGCACTTCGGCGGGGCAGTCGGTCATAAGCTCTTTCGCGTTCTGCACCTTGGGGAACGCCACGACGTCGCGCAGACTTCCGGCGCCGAGCATCTGCATAACGAGTCTGTCCAGCCCTATCGCCATTCCGCCGTGGGGCGGCGCGCCGTATTTGAACGCTTCCAGCAGATATCCGAATTTTATCCGCGCCTCCTCGTCCGAAAGCCCGAGAAGCTCGAATATCTTCGCCTGGAGCCCCGGATCGGTTATTCTTATCGAACCGCTGGAAAGCTCTATGCCGTTAAGCACGAGGTCGTACGCCTTCGCGCGGACGGAGCCCTTGTCGGTATCCAGCATATCCACGCATTCGTCAAGCGGGGAAGTGAACGGATGGTGCATCGCCACCCATTCGCCCGCCTCGCGGTCGTATTCGAAGAACGGCATCTCCACCACCCAAAGGAATTTATATCCTTCGCGCGGGACGTTCAGCCGGTTCGCCGCCTCTGTGCGGAGCTGACCGAGCTGCAGCAGCAGGCGGGAGGGATCCGCGTCCGCGAGTATAAGTATAACGTCGCCCTTTTCGCAATTGCTTGCGGCGAACAGCTTTTGCAGATATTCTTCGGAAATATGTTTAAGGAACGAACCGCTGTCGGTCTCGCCGCGCTTCACCCACGCGAGCCCCGCGGCGCCGCAGCCCTTTGCGTAATCGCCGAGCCGGTCTATGTCCTTGCGGGAAAGCTTTTCCGCCATTCCTTTAAGGTTTATGCAGCGCACGCTGCCGCCCGCCTCTATCGCGCCGTCGAACACCGGGAATCCGCAGCCCTTCACGGCATCGGAAACGTCGGTTATCTCCATACCGAACCGCATATCCGGCTTGTCCGATCCGAAGCGTTCCATACATTCGCGGTAGGTATAGCGCGGTATCGCGCCCTCTATCTCCACGCCCAGACATTCCTTAAAAACGTGTTTAACGAGCCCTTCGCCCATCGCAAGCACGTCGTCGGTGTCGACAAAGCTCATTTCCATATCGATCTGCGTGAACTCCGGCTGTCTGTCGGCGCGCAGGTCTTCATCACGGAAGCAACGGGCGAGCTGGAAGTATTTATCGAACCCCGCCACCATCGAAAGCTGTTTGTAAAGCTGGGGCGACTGGGGCAGCGCGTAGAACGAGCCCTTGTGTATGCGGGAGGGGACGAGATAGTCGCGCGCGCCCTCCGGCGTGCTCTTTATAAGCATGGGGGTTTCAAGCTCTATGAATCCCTGACCGTAAAGGTATTCGCGCACGGCGCGGGCGACCTGCGAACGGAAAATAATGTTGCTTTGCAGTTTGGGCCTGCGCAGGTCGAGATAACGGTATTTAAGCCGGATCTCTTCGGCTGTTTTGCAATCGTCGGTGATATCGAACGGAGGCACGGCGCTTTCGCCGAGCACCCGCAGCGAAGAAACGAATATCTCCACGTCTCCGGTGGGTATTTCGGGGTTCTTGTTCGACCTTTCGCGCACGACGCCCGCGGCGGAAAGCACGAATTCGCTGCCCACGCTCTGCGCCTTTTCAAAAACCGCGCGCTCGCTGTTTTCATCGAATGCAAGCTGTATTATCCCGGTCCTGTCGCGCAGGTCGATAAACACCAGCCCGCCCAGGTCGCGCTGTTTTTTCACCCAGCCCATAACGCAGACCTGCCTGCCCGCGTCCGAAACGCGCAGTTCGCCGCAATAATGCGTGCGGCGTTCGCTTCCCAAAAATTCTGCCATGATATTTTCACTTTCTGTAAAAGATTTGTTTACTTTTTCGTTCCGGCGGCGGTTCATTTCAGCGCTTTTGCTATTTCCTCAGCGCTTATACTCACTCGCTTGTTTTCGCCGCCGCGCATATCCTTAAGCTCCGCCTCGCCGGAGGCAAGCTCGTTATCGCCGATTACAAGCACCGTCTTCGCGCCGGTCTTGTCGGCGTATTTCATCTGCGCTTTAAGCGACCTGCCGCAAACGTCGCAGTCCGCGGAAACGCCCCGGTCGCGCAGCTCCTGCGCAAGCGTAAAAGCGCACTCCCGCGCGGGGTCGCCCATCGAGGCGACGTATATCCGCGCACCCGTATCCGGCTTCGGAAGCAGGTCTTCGTCCTTCAGCGCCTGTATAAGGCGGGTAACGCCCATACCGAACCCCACGGCGGGCAGCTCCGGCCCGCCGATGGAGCCGAGCAGCGTATCGTACCTGCCGCCGCCGCATACGGTGCTCTGCGCGCCGATGCTGTCGACGGTGAATTCAAAAACCGTGCCGTTGTAGTAATCCAGCCCCCGCACGATCATCGGGTCGATCTCGTATTTCACGCCGCAGGCGTCGAGCCGCGCGCATACCGCGGAAAAACCGTCGCGGCAGGAGCCGCACAGATGGTCGAGCGTGCGGGGCGCCCCGGCGGCAAGCTCCTTGCATTCCGGGTTCTTGCAGTCGAGTATGCGCAAGGGGTTTTTGTAAAGCCGTTCCGCGCAGGTGGGGCAAAGCTTGTCTTTTTGCTTTTCGAAATAAGCGGTAAGCGCTTCGCGGAACGCCGGGCGGCAGTTCTTGTCGCCTATGGAATTAACGCGCAGCACCACGTTTTTAAGCCCGAACGATTTGAATATCCTGTCCGCGAGTATAATGACTTCCGCGTCCGCCATCGGCGAATCGCTGCCGTAAAGCTCGGCCCCGAACTGCCAGAATTCGCGCGTTCTGCCCGCCTGCGGCTTTTCGCGGCGGAAGAAGTTCGCCAGATAAAAAAGTTTAAGCGGCAGCGCACCGGCGTAGAGCCCGTTTTCGATAACGGCGCGCGCCACGCCCGCCGTGCCCTCCGGCCGAAGCGACAGGTTGGAGCCGTCCTTGTCGATAAAAGAATACATCTCCTTGTTCACAACGTCGGTGGTGTCGCCCACGCCGCGGCAGAACAGGTCGGTGTATTCAAACGTCGGCACGCGTATCTCGGAAAACCCGAACTTCGCGGCCTCCGCTTTGATTTTTCCTTCTATATATTGCCAAATGCCCGATTCCTCGGGCAAAATGTCAAGCGTTCCTTTCGGCTTTCTTATCTGTTCCATAAATAACGTCCTTTAATATCATTTCTGCTTCTGCAGTTCGCGCCAGTCGAGATCGCCCCTGTCGAGCGCGAGTATAAGAGCCTCCGCCGTGGCGATGTTCGTCGCAACGGGGACGGTGTATTTGTCGCACAGACGGACAAGACCGGATTCGGTTTCGGCATACTCCGCGTCGTTGTTCGTGTCGCGCAGCAATATCAGCAGGTCCACTTCGCCGTAGGCGATCTTGGAAGCGATCTGCTCGCTCCCCCCGTGCGAACCGGAAAGCAGCTTTTCGATAACCAGCCCGGTCGCCTCGGATATGTATTTGCCGGTTATCGCCGTGGCGCAGATGCGGTGGCGCGAAAGGATCCCGCAGTACGCTATGCAGAATTCGGTAATAAGCTCTTTCTTTTTGTCGTTTGCGATAATGGCAATGTTCATATTCTTTTCTCCTTACTTGTTGTTAAGATATCTGGAACGGCGCGCCGGAGCCGCCACGCCTTCGAAAAGGCGCACGCGCTTTCCGCGCAGCCGCGAAGCGATGTTGAAGAACGCCGCCTCGTACGGGGTAGCCCTCCGGCGCCTGTCGCCGGTAAAGGCAAGTTCGGCTTTTTCCTGCGAGGGCTGCAGTCCGCCGTCATACGGGACCACTCCGAGCAGCCGCACCGAGGAACGGTCGATTATCGCGGGGATGTCCGGCAGCTCGCCGGAATCGGCAAGCGGCGCGCGGTAGCCGTTCACCACCAGCGAAAGCTCTTTCACGCCCAGGGCGCTCAGCCGGGTAGCCGTCTTTTCCGCGGCGCGCACCGAGGTGGACTGGTGCAGCGTAACTATGACCGCCTCGTCCGCCTGCCGGGCGAACGAGATATAATAAGGCGTCGCCTCCGCGCAGGAATCGATGATCACGTAATCGAAATCGCCGCGCACCCCCGCGATCAGCTCCGCAAAGCTATCCGGCGGGAATTCCTCGCCGCCGTAGTTCATCGGCGCGGGGATAAAGGCGAACCCGTTGTCTCCGCGCACCTCCGCCATCGCGGCGGTGGCGGCGCAGGAGCCGCGCAAGATATCGCTGCAGTCGAAAAGCGTTTCGCTTTCCAGCCCCAGCACCATATCCATACAGCGCATGCCGAAATCGCCGTCGATCACCAGCACGCGGGCGCCCAGCGCGCGCAGCGAGGACGCGACGTTCGCCGCGACGGTGGTCTTTCCGACGCCGCCTTTGAAGCCGGTAACGAATATCACTCTGCCCATATCCGGCAAGCCCTCCTTGCACGCTCATAAAGTTATACATCGTTATTTTACCACCAAGAGGATAATATGTCAAGAATATGTCAAGAAAATTAATTATATAAACAGAATAATATGCCCTCCGTTTTCCGGCTTTCGAAGACTCGCCGGGGCGGGCGGAACGCGAAAAATAAAAAAACACTTGACGAACCGGGCGTTTTGTGGTATTGTAATTTGCGAATCATTGTTAAATTCAAGGAGCGTAATAATGGCTAAATACATGACAAAGCAACGCCGGGTGTTGATGGACTACCTCGCCGAAAACGCCGATTCGCTGCTTTCGGCGGAAAAGATCGCCGCGGATCTGGAGCCGTGCGGCATAAGCATAAGCGCGGTCTACCGCAACATCGCCGCGCTGGAAGCGGAGGGCAAGGTGCGCCGCAGCGGAAAGGCGGGCTCCCGCACGGTGTACTACCAGTATTCCGCCGCGGAGGAATGCCGCGAAAAGCTGCATCTTTCCTGCCGGGAATGCGGGAAGACCTGCCATATGGAACCGCGCGAGGCGGAACGGCTCGCCCGGAGCATAAAAACGCACGAGGGGTTCGTGCTCGACCGCGCGGAGACGGTGCTTTACGGCGTCTGCCGCGATTGCCGCGCCGGGAAGCGCGTGCGCAAAAAGGGGGAGTCGGAATGAGGCGCTTTTTCCGCCCGGCTGCCGCTTTCCTTTGCGTTTTAACGCTTTGCCTGGCTTTTTCCGCCTGCGCCGGAAGCAAAACGGAAAACGGCGAAAAGCGCGTTACTGCAACGACTTTCGCCGCCTACGACTGGGCGAAAAACCTTTTGCGCGGCGTGGAGGGGGCGAAGCCCGCGCTGATAAACGAAAACGGAGTCGACCTCCACAGCTACAACCCCACCGCCGCGGATATACTCAACGTAAAAAACAGCGCCGTGTTCATCTACGTCGGCGGCGAATCGGACGAATGGGCGCGCGATATCCTGCCCGCTTCCGGCGGGCCCGTCGCGGTGCGGCTTTTTGACCTGCTGGAAGGCGAACTGCTCGTCGACGGCGACGAGGAGGGCATGACCGCGGGCGGGGAAGAGGGGCAGGAGCCGGACGAGCATATCTGGCTTTCCGTCGGCAACGCGGCCGTCTGCTGCCGCGGCATCGAAAAGGCGCTGTGCGAGGCGTTCCCGAAGGATTCGGAAACCATAAGGCAAAACGCGCGGGAATACGAAAAAGCGCTTTGCGCGCTTAAAGAAAAATTCGTTTCCCTGCGCGAAAACGCGCGTTACGACACGCTCGTGATCGCGGACAGATACCCCTTCCGCTACCTTGCGCACGAGGCGGGCTTAACCTGCTTCGCGGCGTTCCGCGGCTGTTCGGCGGAATCCAACGCCTCCGCGAAGACCATAAGCTTCCTCGCGGAAAAGCTGTCGTCGCTTTCGCTCCCCGCCGTGATCGTTCTGGAACGTTCGGACGAAAAACTCGCCCGCACCGTTATCGAGACCTCCGGCGTGAGCGCCGTTATCCTTACGCTCGATTCGATGCAGTCGGTCACCGCGCGGGATATCCAAAACGGCGCGAGCTATATTTCCGTATGCGAAAAGAACCTGCAAACGCTTGAACAAGCGCTGGGCGGAGAATGATCAAAACCGGTTTTTGACAACAGATTGAAAACAGCGGGCGCCGCGCCCGCTGTTTTTCTGTTGCCCGTTTTATTGCTTTTTCGCTTCCACCACGGTAATGTTCTCCGTCGGGATGCCCGCCTGCTCCCGCACGACGGCGGCGATCTGCGTCACCTCGTCCTGCGTAAGGTTTTCGGCGTTCACTATCACCGAGCAGGTCTTGCCGCTTATCACGGCGACGCAATCGGCGATCCCGCGGGCGCGCACCAGCGTTTCGATGTTTGTCTCGGTCTCCATATCCCCCGCTATGGCGGCGATGGAGTTGAGCGCGGACTGCTTCGCGTCCGGCATCGCTTCCGGGCTTTCGGCTATGGCGCGCAGCACCTCAAGCGCCGAATCGCGCGTCTGCGCGCGGTTTATCATCGCCATGGCGAAGAAGTCGCCGTCCCCCGCCGGGAGGGAAGTTTCGGTCTCCAACGGTTCGCCGCCCGTCTCGCGCGCGGCTCCGGAATCCACCAGCAGCGAATTGCCCAGCAGGCGCGTGCCGCTCGTTTCACCCGCCGTGTTCACGTCCTTCGGGCTCCCTCCGGCGACGGAGGCGATCAGGACCGCGGCGCAGATGAGCACCAGACAGCCCACCGTAACGAACGCCTTCGTGCGGATCAGCTTTTTGAAATCCGTTTCTTTAAGCTTGCGCTTTATCGCGGAAAGCTTTTTGCGAATGTCGATCATGTATATATGCTCCTTCCGGTTTTTATATCAGCCCTGAACGCTTATGCGGTTGCTTTTCACGTTGAAAAGCGCGCACATAAGCTCTATCACGCGGTATTTGGTCTCGTACCCGGCGCCGCGCACCACCACCGCCACGCCCGCCACGGCGGGCATCGTTTCGTTCACGGTCAAAGCGTTTTTCCCGCCGCCGGGAGCGTCTGCCAGCACCACCGTTTTGTCGCTCTGCCTGGCGCCGCCGTCGTCTTCTTTAAGGTGCTGGTCGGTGGCGTAAACGTATTTGTAACCCGTTTCCAGCGTTATCACCACGCGGCAGTTTTTCACGTCGGGCAGCGCGTTTATCAGCTCCTCCGCCTTGCGTTCCAGCTCGGCGCAGTAATCCCGCGCGGTGTATGCCGCCGCGGCGTCCGTCTGCTCGCTTTTGCCGCCGGAAGAGGGGATAAGCAGCAGCGCCAGCCCCGCCGCCGCGCCTATTATCGCCAGCGCGAACGCCCGTCCGCCTTTGAATTTCGCCGCAAGCGCCGAAAGCGCGCCTTTATTCCCCGACAACCTCTGTTTCGCCTCCAAGCTCGCTTTGCAGGAAGTTTTTCACCGCGCCGGCGTCCGCGCCCCGCGGAAGCACCACGCGAACGCGTGTGACCTCCGGCGTTTCACGCTCCCAATCAATATTTATGCTCACCGAGCGCGGATTTATGCCGAATTTTTCCCGCAGGAGCCCGCGGACGTGCTCCTCGGCGGCTTCCTCCGCCCCGGCGTAATAACCGGAGGGCGCCGGGATCTCCCGCGCGGACGGCGCCGTTTCCCCCTCCGCGAGACCGCGCAGGGCGGGGATAACGTTTTTCAACGGCAGCAGCGCCGCCGCGAGCAGGCACAGCGCCGCGATGAAGCGCATCTGCTTTTCGAACCTTGCCCCCGCGAACGCCGCGCAGAGCGAACCGAACGCCGAAGCGATGAGCAACGCGAAAAAATAATCTCTCATACCGTCGTCCTCACAAAAACGCCTATCGCGATAAGGCACACCGTCCCGGCGCCCGCCGACAAAGCTACGAGCATCCCCGTAAGCCCCGAAAGCGCGTTAAGGAACCTGCCCTCCGCCGTACAGCCCAAAGTGTTCGCCGCCGCCGCGCAAAGCGAAAACGCGCACCTGTGCAGGAACGCCGCGACGACAGGGGGGATGACCGCCGCGAGCACCGCCACCGCTGAAGCCGCGCCCGCCGCGCCCTTTACCGCCGAGACCGCGGCTATCGCCGCGCGCGACGCTTCGCCGAGCGAGCCGCCTATTACCGGGATGAACGCCCCGGAGGCGAACCTTATCCCGCGGTACGCCAGACCGTCCGCCGCGGCGGCGACCGAAGTGTTTGCGTAAAGCGCGAACCCGAGCATGGCGAAAATGAACCCGAGCACCGCGGAAGCGGCGCTTTTCACCGCCCCCGCGAAGGGCGAAACGTCCGCCCCGCCGGGGAAAGCCGAAGCCAGCCCCAGCGCGAAGCAGATACGCACCAGCGGCAGTATCACCCGAGTGCACAAGGTCTGAAGCACAGTTGAAAACAGAAGCAGGGCGCTGCCGCTTGCCGCCGCGGCGCCGGGATTCCCGCCCAGCGCGTAAAGTGAAGCCGAGACCGGCAGGAACGAGCTCACCGCCAGCCCGAGCGATTCCATATGCGCCGTAACGTATACGCACAGCGAATACACCGAGGAATACGCCGCCGCCGAAAGCAGCAGCAGCGAAAACCAGCTCCACGCCTTCTCGGCGCTCCCGTTCCCGCCCAAAGCGGACATTACGCCGCAGAACACCAGCGCGGCGAGCGTTCTCGCAAATCCGGCGGCGAATCCGCCCGCGCCGGAAAGCGAAAGCTTTATTATCTGCCACAGCTTTTCGAACACGTTCACGCTTTTCGCGCCGCGAAGCTCCTCGCCGCTGACGAATTCGTTTTCCAGCCCGTCCACGCCCGCTTGCTCCGCCACGCTTTCGGCGGGAGTTTGCCCGGCGCGGGCGCAAAGCGGCAGCGCGAATAACAGCGCGGCGGTCACGGCGGCGAAAAGTGCTTTTTTCATTGCATCATATCCTTTGCGGCGTCCAGCAGTTGTTTTATTATCGGCAAGCCCAGAAGCACCATTCCCGCCCTCCCGGCGAGCTCCACCTTCTCGGCAAGCGTGTTTTCGCCGCAGTCGCGGCAGATATCCGCGCCGAACCTGCAGCACAAAGCCACCGCCAGCGCTTTAAGCATTATTTCAAAGATCCCGTCGGCGTTCGCGGCGGAGGCGTAGCCCCGCACGGTTTCTATGAACGGGACCAGCGCGCCGACGATATAGACCGCCGCGGCGATCCCCGCCGCCGCCACCGCGAGCGAGTATATCTCCGGGCGAGAATGCTTTATCACCGAAAGCGCGCCGAGCGATATCACGGCGAACGCGCAGATATAAAGCGGGTTCACAGCCCGAAGGCGCTTTTGAGCGCGTTGAAGAGCCCGCTTATCTCCCCCGCGAGCATAAGCATCACGATCACCACTCCGGCGACGGTCACGAAAGTCGCCTGCTCGTCGCGTCCGTTCTTCTGCAGGATCTGGCAGGCGACGCTCACAATAAGCCCTATCCCGGCGATCTTCAATATAAGCGATACGTTCATTCAGGCACCTTAAATCAAAATAATCGCCGCGAGCAGACCGCAAAGAAGGTACGCCGCGCGTATGCTTTTCTGCTTCGGCGGCAGTTTTTTCGCAAGCGAGTCGCGCTCCTCGGCAAGCGCTTCGCGCAGGGACGCCGCCGCCGCGCGCTGTTCCGCCAGCGGAAGCAGCCCGAGCGTGCTCCCGAACGCCGCCGCCTCGGCGTACGCGCCCGCCTCCAGCGGCAGTTTCCGCAACGCGTTCGCCCACGCGGCGCGCGGGTCCTCCGCCCCCGCGCGGAGGGCGGGCAGGAACCCCCGGGCTTCCAGATATTCGTCGCTTTCCGCCGCGAAGATATCCTTCAAAGGCGTCCGCGCCGCGCTTATCTCGCGTTCCAGCCGCCCTATAAATCCGTGGAGCGCGTTTACCGCGCGCAGTTTTTCGCCCTCCGTCCGCGCCGCGGCGAATCCCGCCGCCCAGGCGCAAGTCACCACCAGGCAGGCGCCGAATAGCTTTGTCAAACCGAAAACTCCTTTATTTCAGGCGGCTCGCCGCGCCGCAGTACCGCCGTCAGACGGAACGCTCCGGACCCCGCGAGTTTTTTCATACCCGGGCGCGCCAGCACGTCTTGCGGGCCGTCGCCGTGCGCGGAGGCGATAAGCGCCGCGCCGCAGCTCTGCGCCTCCAGCACGCTTTCCCATTCCGCGCCGGATATCTCGTCGCACAGGATCGCCTGGGGCGACATACACCGCGTCAGCATCGTTATCCCCTCCGCCTTGGGAACGCCGGTCAGTATGTCCAGCAGTCCGCTTCGCGGCAGGCAGACGGATATCTCGCAGCGCTCGTCCGCCACCGCCGTGCGCACCGGGGCGATCCCCTTTCCGTTCGCCAGCAGATAGGCGGCGCTGCGCAGAAAAGTCGTTTTCCCGGCGCCCGGGGGCGAGATCACCAGAACGCCGCACAGCCGCGTTTCCGCCCATACTCGCATCAGCGGAGCCGCCGCGTCGCGGATAAAGCGGTGAAAGCGCAGGTCCACCGAATAGATCTCCGAAAACCCGGCGACCGCGCCGTTTCTTATCTCCGCCCTGCCGCAGACTCCCGCCCTGCCGCCCTCCGGCAGCGGAATGAACCCCTGCGCCAGCTCCGCTTCGCAGGTGTAAAGCGAACCGCCGCACAGCCGCGAAAGGCATTCCTCCATTTCGCTTTTGGTGGGACGCAGCGCGCGGTCCGGCGGGGAGGGGGCGCCGTTTTTATCGAACATCACGTTTTTCCCGGCGCAGGTAACGCTCGCCGCGGAATCGCGGCTCAGCCGTATCTCGTCCGCCCGGGCGAGTATTTCCGGCGGGAGCGAAGCAGCCGCGGCGGCTATCCGCGGGGGGAGATAGCGCCCGAGCGCGGTAAGTATATCGCCCATCAGCCGCAGGCGCGTCCTGCGCGGCTTTCGAAGAAAAGCGAAAAGGCGTTTTTCACCCTGCCGCCCATAAGGATGAGCAGGAGCATCGCGAATACCGCGGCGTAGACCGCCGTCCCCGCCGCCGCGCATACCGCGGCGCTTTTCCCCGCAAGGAAGATATCCAGAACGGTTTTCGCCGAAAACCCGCCGCCCGCCGCGCACAAAAGCGGGACGACGCATCCGCGCGGTATATCCGCGCCCGCCCCGGTAGCCCGCAGCAGCCGCACGCGGCAGAGCAGGTAGGAAAACGTGTTGGAGATCACGAGCAGCCAAAGATACCCCTCGCCGCCCATACGCTTTACCAGAGTGAATATCAGCGCGACGCGCAGAAGCGAGTTCATCACGGTGTAGCCGAGCGTGCGCTTCTGCTCGCCCACCGCTTTAAGGATCGCGTCGCACACCGTTTCGATATACATAAAAGGCGTTACCAGCGCGAGTATCCTTATTGCGCCCGCCGTGTCCCGGCCGGGATAGAACGCCTCGCCTATCGCTTCCGGGATGGCAAAGAACACCCCGCCCGCCGCAAACGCGAACACCGCCGCCGCGCCGGTTAAAAGCTTTACGCGCGACCTTAGCGGATCTCTGTCCGGAAGCAGGTTCAGCCGGCTGAGCTCCGGCGTGAAGACCGATACGAGACTTGCGAGGAAAACGAAAGGGAAAAACAGCAGGGGAATGACCATTCCGCGTATCATACCGAACTGCGAAAGCGCGTATTCGCGGTTCCCGCCGGAATAGCTTGCGAAAACCTTTGGCACCAGAAGCGATTCCGCGGTATGCAGGGCGGAGGTTATCCACACCGAAAGCGCCACCGGGAACGCCACCGGAAACAGCTCGCCGCGCGTGCGTGCGTGCGGGGCGGCGCGCCCGCCGCGGTTTTTCCACAGCCCGCTTTTTATAAAAAGGAAGGCGCAGGACGAGGTTTCGGAAAGCGTTATCGCCAGCGCGATCCCGAAGCACATTTTGCCGGGGTCGTTCGACCCGGCGAACACCGCGCCGAGCATAAGCGCCGCCGCCGCGGTCTTCACCGCCTGCTCCAACAGTGAGGCGGCGGCTGTCGCAACACCGCGGCGCTGTGCGAAAAGCCACCCTTTCAGGCAGGCGGCGAAAGCCATAAACGGCAGACTCGCCGCCAGCACGCGCAGCGCCCCGGCACAGCGCGCGTCGCCGATAAGCGCGTCCGCGGCGTAACCGGAAAAAGCCAGCATCGCCGCCGCGGCCGCCGCGGAAAGCAGCAGCGAAACGCGCGCGGCGCGCAGCGTTATCGCGCGGGACTCGGCCTCGCCCGATCCGCGCTTTTCGGCGGCAAGCCGCGAAACCGCCAGCGTGAACCCCGCCGTCGCAAAGGTGGAAAACAGCGTGTAAACGCTTAACACCAACTGAAAAAGTCCCATCCCCGCGCTGCCGATCCGCGCCGAGACGTAAAGCCGCAGGAACACGCCCAAAAGCTTGTTCACAAGCGAAAGCGCGGTCATCCACGCCGCGCTTTTAATAAGTATCGCCGCGGTACGGTTCACGTTTATCTCTCCCGGCAAACGAAATATCGTTGTTAAGATATATGTCCGCGCGCGGCGCGATATTCGCTTTGACAAAGCCGCAAAACCGTGATATAATAAAAAAAGGAAAAAAATTTGCTTTTCCGCGAAAATTTTTTGTCCGCTTTTCGACTTTTTCAAAGTATATATATACGAAGACCGGAAACGAGGTGGTACCGTGCTTTCAAAGGTGTTCGCCAACAAGGCCTGCTCTGACGCGATAATAAAAATATCGGAAGGCGATCTGAACGGCCTTACCGTCGTATACGATCAACTAGGCAGGCAGATATTCTCGCTGGCAATGTCGGTGCTCAACAATTATTCCGACGCCGAGGACGCCATGCAGGATACCTTTTTACGAATAGCCAGATACGCGAAGAACTACGACCCGGCGGGCAACGCCCGCGCCTGGATAATGGCGATCGCGCGGAACGCCGCTGTCGACACGGCGCGCCGGCGCGAAATACCTTCTTCCGGCGAACCGGTCTATGAAAACGCGCAGGCGCGCGGGGATTTCACCGAGGTGATCGAAGTGAACGCCCTGCTCGCGGCGCTTCCCGAATCCGAAAGGCAGATCGTCGTTTTGAAAGCGGTCGACGGTTCGAGCTACAGGGAGATCGGCGAGATAATGGGCATAACGCCCGAGGCGGCGCGCAAAAAATACGAACGCGCGATAGCCCTGCTAAAAGAAAAAGGTGGTTTTTAATGAAAATCGAAAAACGTATCAGAAACGCTTATAAAAAGCTTCCCGTTCCGGAAGCGGAAAGAGTGCTGCCGCGTATCGCCGCGGAAGCCGAAACGCAAAAACCCCTGCGCCCGGGCGCAAAACGGTGGCTTCGCCCCGCGCTTGCGGCGGCGGTGCTGGTGTGCGTGATCGCCGCCGGCGTTATCGGCGTGCTTTCGGTAACCCGCGCGAACAGGATCGAGGAATCCCAGGCCGGGGAACAGTCGCTTTCGTATAACGACGGCGTTATCGGAGGCAGACCGTCAAACGGATCCGTAAGCCGTTCCGCGGACTACGCCGACGGCTACTACGCAGAAATGGAAAAGGGAATGGGATATTTGCATAAGACCCCTGACAGCGGGTGGGTAAAAGGCGAGGTCGTATATGAAGACGCATCCGTCGAAGCGAGCCCCCGTGAGGAGTCTCCCTGCGAACCTATAGACGGCGACAGTATAGAATACGAAAACGCCATCCGCGCCGGAACGCTTACCGCGCGCGAGCTGCGCGACGTGAACAATATAAAAGAATGGCGCGAGATCGTAAACGGTCAGGAGTTCAGCAGCTATGCAAAAGGACGCGGCATCGGTTCCGGAAACGTCGTGGAAGTCCGCACCGGGCGATATAACAGCAAAGTCGAGCTTCGCACCGCGCAGGGCGAAACGCTTTACACCGCCCGCACGGACGTGTTCGGCAAGGCGTACCTTGTAATCCCGCAGAAATACATCCAGAGCGAGCTTTACGCTGTCTGCGGGCTCGCAAACGTAAAACTGGAATCGACGACCGGCCCGGTCGTTATCGAACTCTCCGGCGGCGAAAAGCCGAAGCAGCTCGATCTTATGCTTATGATCGACACCACCGGCAGTATGGGCGACGAGCTGGAATATCTTAAAGCCGAGCTGGAGGACATGGTGACGCGCGTAGCGCAGCAGGGCAATTATATGGATATCCGCATAAGCGTGAACTTCTACCGCGACGAAGGCGACGAATACGTTGTTAAATACTTCGATTTCCGCGGCGACGTTTCGGAATGCGTGCGGCAGCTTCGCGCACAGTACGCCAACGGCGGCGGAGATTACCCCGAAGCGGTGCACACCGCGCTGGATAACGCGGTGAACGGCCACGAATGGCGCGACGAAGCCGTTAAGCTCTGCTTCTTCGTGCTGGACGCCCCTCCGCACACCGAATCCGAGGTGCAGGGGATAACCGAAAAGCTCAATTCCGGCATCCGCACGGCTTCCGAAAAGGGCATAAGACTTATCCCGGTCGCCTCCTCCGGCATCGATAAGGAGACCGAGTTCATCCTCCGCAGCTTTGCGGTGATGACCGGCGGGACCTATATCTACCTTACCGACCATTCCGGCATAGGCGGCGGCCACGTGGAAGCCACCACCTCCGAACCCGGCGAGGTGGAGCCGCTTAACGACTGCATGGTGCGCGTTATCTGCGAGTTCTGCGGGCTTGAAGTCCCGGAACCCGCGTCCCGGCCCGAAAACGTGAAAATAACCGATCCCGACGATTCCGTTAAGATCTACGAGCTTTATCAAAACCGGATGGACAAACCCTTTGAAGCCGCGGGCGAGGACGTCGCCGCGCTGCACGGGGCGCTCGGGGCGCTCGAATACGGCGACAATAACGTCTGCCGCTGCGCGCCGACCTATCAGCTCGTGTTCCCGAACGGCGACGTTTACGAGCTTAAATACCACTCCGCAGCTTCCGAAGACGGGCGCACGATCGGCGTTTGCATAAGCAAAGAAGGCGTTTATATGCAGGCGGAAGCGACCGAAAAAGCGCGGGAGCTTATCGAAACGGTAATAAACTCGGCTATCGGCGGCTCCGTCCCCGCGCCGGCTTCGGTCCCGGAGGATTTCGAATTCAGTCTGGTTTGGAACATATATGGAACAAGCAGCTACGACAGCGAAACCGGCAAGCTCGTTAAATCGAGCGCGGAACAGGATATCGAAAACTATACCGCTTCGCTCGTCCTCACCGACGAACAGCGCGCGGAGGCATACGCGATAATAAGCCGCCTCGATCTCGACGCCTACCCGCGCGAATACGATCCGATAAACGATCCGGACGAGGAAACAAAGATCATGGCGTCGCCTTGCTATACGATAAGGCTTTCGGTCACCGCGGGAGGAAAAACCAAAACGGTCGATTGCCCGGAGCTGGCGTTTGTCGAACCCGAAAAGGCGTATTGCGACGCGGCGTACGATCTCCTTGCGGCGGTCCGTGATCTGCAGGCGCTCATCGTCTCCACCCCGGAATGGCAGGCGTTTCCGGAGTACACCGTGTTTTTCGAGTAAACCCGTAATTCCCCGATACATTGTGATTCTCCCCCCTTAAAAAGGAAAAGAGCTCGTTTCCGGGCTCTTTTTCTCTTGCGTAAAACGGTTGACATTCCGCTCCGCCTGTGCTAAAATAATGCAGACGCGGGTGTGTCGGAACTGGCAGACGAGCCGGTCTTAGAAACCGGTGCTTCGGCGTGTAGGTTCAAGTCCTATCATCCGCACCATGCTGAGTGTTCATAACGCAAGTGAGTTATGGACACTCAGTTTTTCTATATATTCAACTTATCTGATATTCGTATGTAGGGGAGCAGGCTCGGTGAGTCTGCTCGTTTTTTGTCAGGCGGTCACGGTATTGGGAAGA
>JAFSNK010000029.1 GCA_017447445.1 Clostridia bacterium
AGACTATGGGAGGCATCGCAACACACCTGATCGAGAGAAATACGACTATCCCGACCAAGAAGAGCCAGATCTTCTCCACGGCCGCGGACGGGCAGACCAGCGTCGAGGTGCACGTCCTGCAGGGCGAGCGCGAGATGGCGCAGTACAACAAGACCCTCGGACGCTTCCAGTTGACCGGCATCCCCGCCGCTCCGAGAGGCGTCCCGCAGATCGAAGTCACCTTCGATATCGACGCGAACGGCATAGTCAACGTAAAAGCGCTCGACAAGGGCACCGGCAAGGAACAGCATATCACCATCCAGTCCTCCAGCAATATGAGCAAAGAGGCGATCGACAAAGCCATTAAGGACGCCGAAATGCACGCCGAAGAGGACAAGAAGGCAAAAGAAAAGGTGGAAGTGAAGAACGCCGCCGAAAGCATGATCTTCCAGTGCGAGAAGACGCTTACCGACGCGGGCGATAAACTTACCGACAGCGACAAGGCGCCGGTCAACGCGGCTATCGAAAAGCTGAAAGAGACAGTCAAGACCGATAACACCGAAGCCATAAAGGCGGATACCGAAGCACTGCAGAAGGCGATCTACGAGATAAGCGCAAAGCTTTATCAGCAGACCGCTTCCCAGCCCGGCGCGGAACAGCAGGGGTTCGATCCCAACGCGGGCGCGGGCAACAACGGCGGCGAAGCGAACGGGAACACCAACGGCGGCGAATATTACGACGCGGATTTCACCGATAAGACCAACGGCTAAACCCCGAAACCGCACGAAGATAAGCCCGCCGGGCGCGCACTGCGGCCGACGGGCTTCGCGAGGTGATTTACTTGGCAGAAAAAAGAGATTGCTATGAAATACTCGGTATAAACAAAAACGCCACCGAGGACGAGATAAAAAAAGCATACAGACGGCTGGCGAAGCAGTACCACCCGGACGCGAACCCCGGCGATAAAGCCGCGGAGGAGAAGTTCAAGGAGGTAAACGAGGCGTACTCGATACTTTCCGATTCGGAAAAGAAATCCAACTATGACCGCTTCGGCTACGCGGGGGTGGATCCTTCCGCGGGCGGCGGCGGGTTCGGCGGCGGTTTTTCCGGCTTTTCCGGCGGGTTCGATATGGGCGATATATTCGATATGTTCGGCGGTATGTTCGGCGGCGGCTCGCGCACCCGCGCCAATTCGGCGCGCCAGGGCGAGGACGTCGGTCTGCGGCTCACCGTGGATTTCAACGAAGCGCTGTTCGGCTGTAAAAAGGACGTTTCCTACAACCGCGTGGAAAAATGCGCGGAATGCGGCGGCAGCGGCGCGGCGAAGGGCACCAACGTTTCCACCTGCCGTAAATGCGGCGGCACCGGCCGCGTGAACACGCAAAGGCGCACTCCGTTCGGCGTGATGCAGAGCGTGGGCGCCTGCGACGAATGCGGCGGCACCGGCAAAAAGATCGAAACTCCCTGCCGCGAATGCCGCGGCAGCGGCTACACCCGCAAAAGCCGCAAGCTGGAGGTCAACATCCCCGCCGGCATCGACAACGGTCAGCGCATAGTCCTGCACGGACAGGGCGACGCCGGAGCAAACGGCGGTCCGAACGGCGACCTCGTAATACTTATAAGCGTGCGGCCGCACAAGCTATTCGTGCGCGACGGGTTCAACCTTATGTTCGAAATGCCGATCTCGTTCACCGACGCGGCGCTCGGCGCCAAAATAACCATCCCCACGCCGGACGGCAGCGGCGAACTCACCATTCCGGAGGGCACGCAGACCGGCTCCACCTTCAACGTGCGCGGCAAGGGCGTGCCGAAGGTGAACGGCAGCGGCAGGGGCGACCTTCTGGTCACGGTGCGCGTCGAAACGCCGAAAGGGCTCTCGCGCAAGCAGAAGGAGCTTTTGGAGGACCTGGACGATTCCTGCACCGACAAGAACTACCCCAAACGCAAGGCGTTCGAAACCAAACTTTAACAAAACAGAAAAAGGCGTTTCCGTTTTCGGCGGAAACGCCTATTTTGCATATTTGCGCCCGGGAACGAATATAAATATACTACGGGCGAGAGCTATTTCTTTTCTTCCGCACGCAGCGCGTCGAGCTTTGATTGCAGTATTATCTGCGCGGAGAGGGCGTCCACCGCCTTGCGGCGCTTTTTGCCGTTGTACCCCGCGATGTTCATATAAGTATACGCCTCCACGGTGGAAAGCCGTTCGTCGAAGAACTCGGTTTCCAGCCCGCACAGCGGCGCGAGCATTTCCGCGAACGCGCGCGTTTTCTCGGCGCGGAAGGATTCGCTGCCGTCCATGTTCTTCGGCAGGCCCAGAACTATCCGTTCGGCGCCAAGCTCCTTCGCCTTTGCCGCCGCTTGCGCCGCCGCGTCGCGCATACCTTTTACGTTAAGCGTACAGACGGCGGTCGCGATAAGCCCCGTCCTGTCGCTCACCGCGATCCCCACGCGCGCGTCGCCGTAATCTATTCCCATAAATATCATTCGTTTCACCTCGCAGACCACTATAAAACAAAACTTTTCGTTTGTCAACTTTTTCATACATATAAAAGCGCGAAAACGCGAAAAATAATAACGGACAAAGCGGATTTGTCCAAAGGAGCGTCTTATGAGAAGTAAAAGAGCAAGGAAGTATATTCCGCCGTATTACCCTTACCGCTACGATCCGCCGGAGCTCGACGGCACGCGGTACCTCGATCTGTGCGCGGAGTTTTCCGGGCAGGACGAAGAGTTCGCGGATATCCCGGCGGGGCACAATAAGCCGGAAGGGAAACCGGATATCACGGAATATACCCGCGGGCGGCAGTTCCGCTGAAACAAAAAAGCTCCTTATCCCGCTTCGTTTGCGCGAAGCGGCAGGCGTGACGAGATAACCACTCTTTACGCACAATCGCAAAAAAGCAATAAAAGGAAAGGGCCGCTCGGAACGAAAGTTTTGAACGGTCCTTTTCATATTACGAAACGCGTGGATAATATCCTTGCGCTTTCACGAAAAACATCCCGTTCCGCTCCCGCCGTATTTTTTTAAAAAAACTTTTTTACTGTACTGAATATAGGACAGTATTCCTCCTATAATAAAGGCGAAAACAAAAGAAAAGGAGCTTATTAAAATGAAAAACACGATAGTAAACGTAATCAGAGCTCACTATGATAAAGACGGGTTTCTGAACGGATTCATCAAAGGAGCGCTCGGCATGGGCGCGTTCATCTCCGTGGCGGCGCTGTTCACCGGCTGCTTCGGGATATAAAAACGTCCCCGCCGCAAATAAATTGCGGCGGGGTTTTTTATTCCGAAACGGGACCAACGCGAAACATATAGCGATGCTGCACAATTCCGCAAGTAAATATTCAGGCAAAATGATATTGTTTTTAAGAAATTGAAAGTATATGATATTATTGAAGAATAACTATTTGGAAACCGTTGCGGCAATCTGTCGCGTTTATATTGAAGTACGTCTTTAATTCGAATTGAAACCGTTTTTTCAGTAACTGCCTGTTGTTTTGGATACTATGCTTTAACTATATTAGTATTAAAGAGAGGTATTTATTATGAATAAAAGGATATGGATAATACTATCCGCGGTGCTTATAGTTGCCGCGGCGACAGCAGCCGTGTTAGCGGTGGTCTCCTCCGGCGAGAGCAAAGCGGACGACGGAACGATACGGCTTGACAGATACTGGGCGGATTACCGCGCGGAGAAGGGCGAAGAACCGATCTCCCTGCAGGAGATATACACCGCCACAAAACAGCTTTGCGCATCCGGCAAGGTAATAAAGTTCCGCGCCGGCTACGGTGCGGTAAACTGCATCAAATGGGGGTACGGCGGATCGAAATACATGGAGCAGTATGATTCTAATCAGGATATAACCGTCGATTTTTCCGAAAAACCCGCTGACGAGAAGGATTATTATTTCCTTTTCCTCGCCGCGCTCGATTATTTCGATGACCGCGCCGTCATCTCCGCGATAGCGTTGCAGCAGCAAGTATATAACGCACCTTTTCCGTATATATTTTTCTACACCGAAAAACCGTTTGCAAGCTATGGATACGAAAACGTCGTTGACGCCGTAAATGCCATGGAAACCGATATAAACATTGAATATTACGTTATAGACACCTCTCACACGCGCATCATTAAATTCCCGAAAGGCGTTCCGCGTGATTCAATCGATTTGTACGATAGCATTTATCCGCTGCTTGCGAAAGGCGAGGATATTTGATGATCTGAGCGCATAATTGAAAAAGCCCCTTGCCGGGGCTTTTTTCGTTGTGCTTATCAATACTTCTCACGCAGCAGCTCCGCCTCGAAGCAGGGCTGATCCGTTGCGGTATTGTGCGCGAAAACAACGCTTTTTCCCTCGCTTTCCGCGGTGGAAACGGCAAGCGTTTCGCCGAGCCGCGCCTCATGCTTAAAAATCACCTTCAAACCCTTCACCCATTCGGAAACGCCGGTAAAGCCCGGTATGGAATCCACGGCGATATCGGCGTAAACGCAGTTGTTAAGGTGGTTGTTCTCGTCCAGGTCCGAAACGCGCACGAGTCTTTCGCACCGCGGGAGCGCGCCTTCCGCGGCGAAGGAACGCGGGATATCGATTTTCTTGTGCTCCAGTCCGCAGCATTCGAAATCCACCGGGAAATCGCGCGGGCGCACAAGCGCGCGAGTGTCGTAGCGCACCAGCACCCAGAAGCTGGAGCAGTGTCCTATCTCCCTGCCGCCGGAATAAAACTCGAACTCGCGGTCGAAGGTAAGACCGGTTATGCTGTTGTTATAGGTCTTCATCTGCACCGTTTCGCCCTCGCGGAAGGGGCGTTCCAGCTCGAACCCCAGCTTTGTAACGACGAAAACGGTGTTCAGTCCGCGCATAAAAGGATAGGTGCAGCCGAACGAATCGCAGTCCTCACGCGCGTACTGCTGCATATAGCGCATAAGCGCCGAGGGCTTTGCCGTGCCGTTCGGCAGCACGTCAAAGCTCGATATCCTCATATCCGTAAGCTTCATTTTTTCTTTATCCCGGCAAGCGGATTCGCCTCCGCCGCCGCCTCCAGTTGTTTGTCCGAAACGTGCGTGTAGATCTGCGTGGTGGTAAGCTGTTCGTGCCCCAGCACGTTCATAAGCGTGCGCACGTCCACGTTGCCCTCGTTATACATAAGCGTGGCGGCGGTGTGACGCAGCTTGTGCACCGAAAGCCCCCTGCCGTCCAGCCCGGCGAGCTTCAGGTATTTATAGACCGCCTTCTGCACCAGCTCGCGCGAGACGCGGGTATTGTGCGAGCTTAAAAACAGCGCGTTTTTGTCTTTTATCGGTTTTCCGCTTTCCATCGCGCGCGTCTGCCGCACCGCAAGGTAGGAATCGAGCGAATCGCGGCAGGCGGAATTAAGGTATATCACCCGCATTTTGTTCCCCTTGCCGGTAACGGTGAGCTTTGTATGATCTGCGGCGATATCCTGCAGGTTTATCCCCACCAGCTCGGCAAGCCGCATCCCGCAGTTCAAAAACAGCGTTAAAATGCAATAGTCGCGCTCGTAGTTCCTGTCGTCCTTCGGAACGGCGTCGAGCAGCCGCAGACTCTCCTCCAGATTAAGGTATTTCGGCAGCGCGGGCTTTATTGTCGGGCTGTCGATATCCTTCGCCGGGTTTTCGTCGAAATGGCGGGATTTAACGGTGTGGTATTTGTAAAACGCCTTTATCGCCGAAAGCCGCCGCGCGCGGATGCGCACCTTGTTGCCGCGCTGTTCCGCGAGGTAGAGCATATAAAGATATATCTCCTCCGGCGTGACCGACTTCGCGAGTTCGTAGTCGAGCGAAGCCAGACTCACCTGCGACATATCCGTTTCCGCGTCCGGCTTTTTGCCCTCGCGCAGTAAAACTATATAGCGGAAGAACAGCACAAGGTCGTTCACGTATTCGCTCACCGTAAGGGGCGAGCAGTTCTGTATCGCGCTTTTGTAAGCGGCAAAGGTGGAAATGACCTCCGGCATATCGCGCATATCCCGCGCCTCCTTATTGACAAATCGCCGTGCGTGTTGTATCATAATAATATAATATAATTAATTCAACGTAAAATCAAGGAGTTTTTTATGAAATACGTTATAAACCGCGCGAAAGAAGCCGATTTTTCGCTTGCGAACGTCGCAAGGATCAACAAATACCGCTGGGAGCAGGGCTATTCTCCCCGGGCGGAAGCGCGCCTGCTTTATATCCCCGGAAAGGGCTTCGCTTTGCAGATGAAGGCGTTCGAGACCGAACCGACCGCCGTTTACGGGAACTATAACGATCCGGTTTATAAAGACAGTTGCCTGGAATTCTTCGTTTCCTTCAACAAAAAAAGCCCGAAGTATATGAACTTCGAGATGAACTCCCGCGGGGCGTTCCTCGCGGCGGTCCGCACCGACAGAAAGAACAAAACGCCCATCCACGAGCTCGCCGGAGCTCTGCCGGAGGTAAAACCGATAAAGGGCAGGGGATACTGGGGCGTGGAGGCGTTCTTCACGCTTGGATTCATAAAGCAGACCTTCGGCGTTTCGCGCTTCTGCCGCGGCGACGTTTTAAGGGGCAACTTTTATAAATGCGGCGACGAAACTCCCGCCCCGCACTACGGTATGTGGTCCCCCGTCGGCACGGGATCGCCGGATTTCCACCGCCCGGAATACTTCGGGGAGCTTGTTATCGGCGAATGATCCGCGGTTTTCAAAAATTTTTTGTCCGCTTTTTGCGTTTTTCAAAGTATTATATACAGAACACAAAAATAATACGGAAAGGCGACTGAAATGAAAACAAAGACTCTTGTTTCAATAATACTCCTTTGCTGTTTCTGTCTTGCTTTCGCGTCCTGCGGAAAGACGGATATCGCGCCTTCGGCACAGCTTGCCGCGGGCGATCTTATGAAGGATATTAAGGCGAACGACGTGAAAGGCAAGCCGGCGGACGTCGCGTTCGTTACCGCGCACGACGAATTCGCCGCAAAGCTGTTCAAGTCCGCGTTCGCTCGGGCGAACGGCGAAAACGTGCTTGTCTCGCCGCTTTCGGTAACGCTCGCGCTGGCGATGACCGCCAACGGCGCCAAAGGCGAAACTCTTGCCGAAATGGAAAAGCTTTTGGGCGGGGAAATGGATATCAAAGCCCTTAACGAATATCTTAAATACTACGTTTCCCATCTCTATTCCGGCGAAAAATGCAAGCTCGCCTCCGCGAACTCCGTCTGGTTCCGCGAAGGGCTTGAAGTATTGCCGCAGTTCCTGCAGGCCAACGCCGATTACTACGGCGCGGCGGCATACGAAGAGCCGTTCGACGAAAAGACGCTTGAACTGATAAACGGCTGGGTGAAGGAACACACCGACGGGATGATCGAAAAGATACTGGAGGAAATAGCCCCCGATTCGATAATGTTCCTTATAAACGCCATAGTTTTCGACGCCGAATGGGCAGAACAGTTCGAGGAAAGCGATATTTCCAAACGCTCCTTCACGAAAGCCGACGGGACAGTACAAAACGATCGCGAGTTTATGTATTCCACAGAGGAATATATGGGATACGGCGGCGCGGAAGGGTTCAAAAAGAAATATTCCGGCGGCAAGTACTCTTTCGCGGCGGTGCTCCCGCCCGAAAACGTTTCGATTTCGGATTATATCGCCTCGCTCAACGGCGAAAAGCTTGCCGCGACGCTCGGTTCGGCGCGGAACGATCCCGTTAGGATCTATCTGCCGAAGTTCAGCTTCGATTACGACATAAAGCTTAAAGAAACTCTTACAGCCATGGGTATGCCTTCGGCGTTCAGCTCCGGTAAGGCGGATTTCGGCGGCATCGCGGAAAACGCGGAAGGCGCGCTTTATATCGGCGAAGTGATACACAAAACGCATATCGAAGTCGATGCCCGCGGCACCAAGGCGGCGGCAGTTACCGTCGTGGATATGAGAGCGGAAGGTATGGCGGTTGAACCGGATCCTGTAAGGACCATCGTTTTCGACAGGCCGTTCGTGTTTATGATAATCGACGACGATACCGACCTGCCGATATTCATCGGCGCGGTCGCCGGGCTGGACGAATAAACCCGGACAGAACGAATAAAACGCCCCTTTGCGGGGGCGTTTTCGTTTGGCTTTTCTTATTCATTCTTTAACACTACGCGGCAGTTTCCGATCCCGTAATAATCAAAAAGTTCAAGCGCGTTTTCGTCGGTCAGCTCGCCGCAGGTCACCACGGGTATCGCGGGGGGGCAGCCGACAAGCGGGCTGGCGCACACTCTGCCCAACGCTTCCCGGGAGGGCACCGTCTCGCACGGCGCCAGAAGCGCCTCCCGCGCGGGGAGCGCCTGTTTTTTGGGCGTTACGACGGGCGGGCGTTTTTTTATTTCCGCGCGGCGGGGGAGGGAAACAAGCGCTTCGCACAGCTTCTGCGGCGCGAGTTCGCCGTTCGCGGGGGAAAGCATGAAAACGGCGTGGTCCGGGTCGGCGAAATCGCACACTATCCCGCGATTTTCGCATTCGCGCGCAAGCTCTTTCCCGGTATATCCGCGCGCTTTGGGCATAACCGTTATTTTAAGCGGCTCGTCGCCGTAAAGCGCGTATCCGGCGGAAGCGATCGTTTCTTTCGCCGCGTCGACAAGCGGAACGAACCGTGCGAGCTCCGCTTTGAACCCCTCCGCGAGCAGCGCGTTCGCCGAATCGAGCGAGCGGAGTATAAGATAGGAAGGGCTTGTGGAGCCGAACAGCGAAAGCGCGTTCCGCGCGTGGGCCGCAAGCGCCCGCGCGCCGTGCGCGAAGTGCAGGTAAGCCCCGCCCGTAAGCACCGGAAGCGTTTTGTGCGCCGAATCGCAGCATATATCCGCGCCCAGAGCAACGGGGTGCAGGTCCCGCGGGAGGAATTTAAGATACGCGCCGTGCGCGTTGTCGCACAGCAGCAAAGCCCCGTTTTCGCGGCAGACGGCGGATATCGCGGCGATATCGCACCTGCCGCCCAGATAATCCGGCGAGGTGATATATACCGCGGCGAACCGCCTTCCTTCAAGCGCGTTTTTTATTTCCTCCGCGCCCGCCGTGCCGGAAAGCATCGTGTCGCGCGGGTATACCCATTCGGTATCCAGCCCCAGCAGCGCCGCCGCGGTAACAAAAGTTCTGTGCGCGTTCCTCACCGCGAGTATCGCGTTCTCGCGAGCGTTTCCGCGGGAATAGAGCAGGGCGGTATAAAGCATCGCGCGGATGCAGTGGGAGGAACCCTCCGTGGAATAGAAAGTCGCCTCCGTGCCGAAAAGCGAGGAAGCGTTCTTCTCGCTTTCCGCGATTATCCCGCACGCCTCGTAAAGACTGTCCGCGCCGGGGATCTCGGTTATATCGAACCTTTCCGCGCCGCAAAGCGCGCCGGGAACGCCCTTGTGCCCCGGCATATGCAGCCGTTCGGCGCCCGAAAGGGCATACTTATCCAGAAAATCGCAGATCGGAGTGTTCATCGCTCGTCCTCTTCGGCTTCTTCGTCCAGCAATCGCGCCGCCTCGGCGGCTATCGCGCATTCGATGCGCTTTTTGAAAAGCTCGCACCCCTGCGCGTAAACGCCGTTTATGCTTCCCGTCGCATGCCAGGCGTTCGCCGCGCAGCCGCCGGAGCAGTAAAGCCGCGCCCAGCATTCGCGGCATTCCTTGCGGGTGTAGAGGTTGCAGGAGGCGAATTCGTCCCGCAGTGAGGTGTTCTTCACGCCCTCGAACACGTTGCCCAGCAGGAATTTTTCCTCGCCGACGAACTGGTGGCAGGGGTAAAGGTCGCCCCACGGGGTAACCGCCATATATTCGGTGCCGGAGCCGCAGCCGGAAATGCGCTTGTAAACGCAGGGGCCGCCCTCCAGGTCGATCATGTAATGGTAGAAGGTAAAAGGTCTGCCCTCGCGGCGGCGTTCGGTCATCAGCCGCGCAAGCTGTTCGTACTGCTCCTTCGCCACTTCGATATCCTCCGCGGTGAGCGCCGCTTCGTCGCCTGGGGCGGCGACTACCGGTTCCATGCTCAGCTCGGTGAAGCCCAGATCGAGCATGGCGCGGACGTCGTTCAGAAAATCCGGGTTGCGGTGGGTAAAGGTTCCGCGCATATAGTAGTTTTTGCCGCCTCGCGCCTTCACCAGTCTTTGGAACTTCGGCACTATGCGGTCCCAGCTCCCGTTCCCGGCGTAGTCCACGCGGTATCTGTCGTGTATCTCCCTGCGCCCGTCGAGGCTCAGCACCACGTTCACGCATTCGCGGTTGGCGAAATCTATCACCTCGTCGTCGATCAGAAGCCCGTTGGTGGTAAGCGTAAAGCGGAAGTTCTTTCCCGCCGCCTTTTCTATGCTGCGCGCGTAGGAGACCAGCCGCTTCACCACATCGAAGTTCATCAGCGGTTCGCCGCCGAAGAAATCCACCTCCAGATTATGCCGCGTGCCGGAGTTTTCCACCAGAAAATCAAGCGCGCGTTTGCCTACCTCGAAGCTCATCACCGCGCGCTCGCCGCGGTATTTGCCCTGGCTGGCGAAGCAATAGGCGCAGTTGAGGTTGCAGGTGTGCGCGACGTGCAGGCAAAGCGCCTTCACCACGCCCGCGCCGCGCTGTTTCATATCGCCCGCAAGCGGCTCGTATGCGTCTTCGGTGAAAAGCCGTCCTTCGGCTTTAAGCTCCTCGACGGAATCCAGGCATTCCTCTGCCTCCGCGCGGTCCGCGCCCGGCTTTTCGCACAGCGCGGATATAATCTCTTCGCGCGGTTTTCCCTCGGCGTAAAGCGCGATCGCGTCGTATGCCGCGTCGTCGACGACGTGCACGCTCCCGGAGCATACGTCTATAACGACGTTGTATCCGTTTAGTTTATACTGATGTATCATATTTATCTCCGTTAAGAAAAAACGGCGGTGAACGTCCCGCCGTATTTCCTTTTTGAAAAATTACTTGTTATTCTTGTTCTCGCACTTCTGATTTGCGATACCGCAGCTCGTCTTGCAGGCGGACTGGCAGGAAGTCTGGCATTCGCCGCATCCGCCCTTCTTCGCGCTCTCGCAAAGCTTGCGGGTGTTAAGAGTTTTGATGTGTTTCATATGAGTTCCCTCCGATTCTGCTTCATTACAAAACATTTATACCACATATTTCGGCGGTAGTCAAGAAGAATCGCAAAAAAACTGTTGACAAACGCGCTTTAATATGATAAAATGCTAACACGATAGCACACACCGCGAAGAAAGGAGCCGGTATAATGTTCATCCCCGATTCGGTACTGCACAACGACGAACGCGCCGTTTTCGCGCTGCGCGCGCTTTACGGCGGCTACGGCTACACTCAGTATAAAATGAACAAGTTCGAGGAATACGACCTCTACGCCGGGAACAAAAGCTTTCTCGTCTCGGAGGACGTTATAACCTTCACCGACCGCGGCGGCAGACTTATGGCGTTGAAGCCGGACGTAACGCTTTCCATCGTGCGCAGCGCACCCGCCGCTTTTTCCGGGGTGCGCCGCGTGTTCTACGACGAAAACGTCTACCGCGTGCCGAAGGGCGGTTCATCTTTTAAGGAAATAAAGCAGTTGGGGATCGAATGCATCGGCGATACGGACTCCTATTGCGTTTCGGAGGTCATAACCCTCGCGGCGAAGAGTCTGGCGCTGATCTCGCCGGAATACCGGCTGGAGGTGTCCAACCTCGACCTGCTCTCGGCGGCGACTGAGCTTGCGGGGCTTTCCCCGCGCGGCGCGGCGCTTGCGGCGGAGCGCATCTCCAAAAAAGACCCCGGCGGCCTGCGCGAAGTTTGCTTTGCGGAAGGGCTGCGCGGGCAAAACTGTGAACCGCTGTTCCTGCTCGCGGGCGCGTGCGGCGAACCGGCGGAGGTAATAAAAACGCTTTGCGGCGCGTTCCGCGGCGAAAAGGCGGCGCGCGCGCTGGACGAGACCGAGCGCGTGCTTTCCGGAGTCCCCGCGCGCGGCGTGGCGCTTGATTTTTCGGTGGTCGGCGACACGAACTATTACAACGGGATGGTATTCAAGGGCTACGTGAACGGCATCCCCTCCGCGCTTATCTCCGGCGGGCGGTACGACAACCTTATGGCGCGAATGGGCAAAAACGCCCGCGCCGCCGGGTTCGCCGTGTATATCGACCTGCTCGGCGAGCTGCCCGAACCGGCGGCGGACTTCGATTTCGACGTGCTGCTTATCGCTTCCGACGTGGAAACCACCGCCAAAGCCGCCGAAAAGCTTAATTCCGGCGGGGAAAGCGTGTTCGTCACGCGCGACGCGAACTGCGGGATACGCGCCCGCCGCACGGTCCGCGCGGAGGAAATTATATGAACGGCGGGGTGCTTAACGTCGCACTGCCGAAGGGCAGACTGGGCGAAAAAGTATATTCGCTGTTCGAAAGCGCGGGCTTCGGCGCGCCCGATATGGAAAAGAACAGTCGCAAGCTGATATTCGGCGGCGGGGAAAACGGCTTGCGCTTCTTCTGGGTAAAGCCCTCCGACGTGGCGATCTACGTCGAGCGCGGAGCCGCCGACGTAGGCGTGGCGGGCAGGGACATTCTTCTGGAGTACGAACCGGACGTTTACGAACTGCTCGACCTTAAAACCGGCGTCTGCCGCGTGGCTGTCGCTGCCAAAAAGGGTTTCCGGGACGACAAGCGGCGCACGCTCAAGGTGGCGACGAAATTCGCCCGGATCGCGCAGGAATATTACAACGCGCAGGGGCGCGAGATAGATATAATAAAGCTGAACGGGTCGATAGAGCTCGCCCCGATACTCGGGCTTTCCGACGTGATAGTGGATATCGTCGAGACCGGAACGACCTTAAAGGAAAACGACCTGGAGGTCGTCGCCGAAGTAGCCCCGGTCAGCGCCCGGCTCATCGCCAACAAGGCGAACTACGGGTTCAAGCGCGAACTGATTAACGATATATGCAGATCGCTTGCCGAAAGGAGCGTGCGGGAATGATAAAGATCTTCGAATACGGAAGCGTTTCCGAAAACGAAATATTCAAACGCGCCTCGTCAGCGCCGGACGTTTCCGCCCCCGTGCGTGAGATAATCGCTTCCGTGCGCGAAGGCGGCGACAAGGCGCTGCTCGCTTTCTGCGAAAGGTTCGACAAAGTAAAGCCCGATCCGCTCGAAGCGACCGAATCGGAGTTTGCCGAAGCCGAAAAGGAATGCGGCGAAGAGTTTTTTGCCGTTTTGAAAAAAGCGGCGGGGAATATAGAGGAATTTCACGCTAAGCAGAAGCGCGAAGGGTTCGTTATCGACCGCGGCGACGGCAGCTATATCGGGCAGAAGATAACCCCGCTTAAGCGCGTGGGGCTTTACGTTCCCGGCGGCACGGCGGCTTATCCCTCCACGGTCCTTATGGACGCGATCCCCGCGAAGCTCGCGGGGGTAAAGGATATCTGCATCGCCACTCCTCCCGGCAAAGACGGCGGAGTCCCCGCCGCCATACTCGCCGCCGCGAAGCTTGCCGGAGTGAACAAGGTTTATAAAATGGGCGGCGCTCAGGCGATAGCCGCGCTGGCGTACGGCACCGAGACCGTTAAAAAGGTCGATAAGATCGTCGGCCCCGGCAACGCCTTCGTCGCGGAGGCGAAACGGCAGGTGTTCGGCGAAGTCGCCATAGATATGATCGCCGGCCCGAGCGAGATACTCGTTATAGCCGACGGCAATTCAAACCCCGCGTTCGTCGCCGCCGATCTTTTGTCGCAGGCGGAGCACGATAAAAACGCCTCCGCGGTGATGGTTACCGAATCGGCGTCTCTTGCCGAAGCGGTAAGGGACGAGCTCGAAAAACAGCTTGCCGTCCTGCCCCGCCGCGATATCGCGCGCGTTTCGGTGGATACGCGCGGGATGATAATAGTCGTGCCGGATATAAAAACCGCCGTGGAAGTCTCCAACCGGCTCGCGCCGGAGCATCTGGAGCTGTGCGTGGACGAGCCCGAAAAACTGCTTCCGCTGGTGGAAAACGCCGGATCGGTGTTTATGGGCAGATATTGCCCGGAGGCGCTGGGCGATTACCTCGCGGGGCCCAACCACACGCTCCCCACGGGCGGCACGGCGCGGTTTTCCAGCCCGCTTTCGGTAGACGATTTCGTTAAAAAAACACAGTTCACGTTCTATTCGCAAAAATCGTTCGGCGGCGTATACCGCGACATCGCGCTGTTAGCCGGGCGGGAGGGGCTTTCCGCCCACGCGAAGAGCGCGCTGATAAGGTTCGGTGAATGATATGAGCCGCTTTCTTTCGGAAAAATACCAAAAGCTTTCCCCCTACGTCCCCGGCGAACAGCCACGCGACAGGGGATATATAAAACTCAACACCAACGAATCGCCGTTCCCGCCTTCCGAAAAAGCGATCCGCGGCGCGCGCGAGGCGGCGGAAAGACTTATGCTTTACCCGGATCCGGAATATAAGCTCCTGCGCGAAGCATTCGCAAAGGATATCGGCGTGAAGCCCTCGCAGGTCATCCCGGCAAACGGCTCGGACGAGATACTGGATATGGCTTTCGCGGCGTACTGCGGCGATTCCCCGGCGGTGTTCCCGGATATAACCTACGGCTTCTACCGCGTCTTCGCGAACAAACGCGGCGCGCCGTTCAGGGAAATACCCTTGGGCGGCGGATTTGAAGTCGTCCCCGCGGATTATTTCGCCGCCGAGGGGACGGTGTTCCTGGCGAACCCCAACGCCCCTACGGGCAAGCTGCTTTCTTTGAAGGATATCGAAAGCGTCGTCGCCGCGAACACGCAGAACGTCGTGGTCATCGACGAAGCGTATATCGATTTCGGAGGCGAAAGCTGCGTCGGGCTGATAAACGAATACGAAAACCTGCTGGTCACCCGCACTTTCTCCAAATCGCGCTCCATGGCGGGCGCGCGGTTGGGGTTCGGGATCGCCTGCGAATCGCTTATTCAGGACCTCGAAACGCTGCGGCGCTCGACGAATCCCTATAACGTGAACGCGATGACCGCGGCGGCGGGGATCTGCAGTATCGCGGATAGGGAGTATTTCGATTCCTGCCGCGCAGAAATAATCCGCGCGCGCGGGGAATTCACCGCCGAACTGAAAAACATGGGCTTTTCCTGCACCGATTCGAAGGCGAATTTCGTCTTTGCGAAGCATAAAAGCGTCGGCGGCGGGGAGCTTTACGAAAAACTGCGTGCGAACGGGGTGCTGGTAAGGCGGTTTCCCGGCGGCCGCACGGAGGATCATTTAAGAATAACGATCGGCACGTCGGAAACCATGCGCGCCGTCGCCGGAATACTTAAAAGAATAACGGAGGAAACAAAATGAGAAACGCCGAACTGAAACGCCGCACCGCGGAGACCGACATTTCGCTTTCGCTTTGTCTGGAGGGCGCGGGGAACGCGGAAATAAATACCGGGGCGGGGTTTTTGGACCATATGCTAACGCTGTTCGCCAAACACGGCGGGTTCGACCTTAAAATAAACTGCAAGGGCGATACGAACGTCGATTACCACCACACCGCGGAGGATACCGGCATCTGCCTCGGCGCCGCGTTCGCGCAGGCGCTGGGGAAAAAGGAGGGCATCACCCGTTACGGTCAATCGCTGCTGCCGATGGACGAATCGCTCTGCCTCGCGGCGGTCGATATCTCCGGCAGGTCGCTGCTCGGGTTCGCGGTGGATATCCCCGCGCAGAAGGTCGGCGATTTCGATACCGAGCTGGTAAAGGAATTCTGGCTTGCCTTCACGCGGAACGCGGGCGTCACCCTGCACCTGCGTCTGCTGTGCGGCGAGAATTCTCATCACATAATCGAATCGGTGTTCAAATCTGCGGCAAGGGCGCTTAAACAGGCGGTCGCCGTCGATCCTTCGCTTCGCGGCGGGATCCCTTCCACGAAAGGGGTTTTGTAAGTGGAGATCGCGATCGTCGATTACGGCGTGGGGAACCTGTTCTCGCTCGCCTGCTCGGCGCGGGCTGTCGGCGCGGAAGCGCGCGTGGCGTCCGACCCGGAAGAAATAAAAAGTGCCGACCTCCTGATACTGCCGGGCGTGGGCGCGTTTGAAGACGCGGCGGGCAAGCTTGCCGCTTCCGGTATGGCGCGGGCGGTAAAGGAACATGCCGCGGCGGGGAAGCCGCTGCTGGGCATCTGCCTCGGTATGCAGCTTTTGTTCGAAAAAAGCTTCGAATACGGCGAGCACGCCGGGCTGGGGCTTGTCCCGGGCGCGGTCCGTCCGCTTTCGTTCGCCGCGGAAAAAGGATTGAAGATCCCGCATATGGGCTGGAATTCGCTTGAAATAAAGCAAAAAAGCCCGCTTTTCAAGTACGTCAAAAACGGCGATTTCGTCTATTTCGTGCATTCATACCACGCGGAATGCCCGCCGGAATACGTAACGGCGGTTTCGGACTACGGCGGGGAAGTAACGGCGTGCGTCCGGCGCGAAAACGTTTTCGGATGCCAGTTCCACCCCGAAAAAAGCGGCGGGACCGGGCTCGGCATCCTGCGCGCGTTCTGCGAATTCGAGGTGTAAAAATGGTTGTGATCCCGGCAATAGATATAATAGGCGGCAGGGCGGTGCGCCTGCTGCGCGGCGACTTCGACCAAATGACAGTATACGGCGACCCGGCGGATTTCGCAAAGAGATTCGCTTCCGCGGGCGCCCGCAGGATGCACGTCGTCGACCTGGAGGGCGCGCGCGGCGGCGGCACGCCGAACTATAAAACCGTGTGCGAAGTAATAAAAGCTTTCCCGGGGGAAGTGGAGATCGGCGGCGGAATAAGGGATATGCGGACGGCGGAAAAATATATTTCCGCGGGCGCAGCGCGGGTGGTGATCGGCACCGCCGCCGTGCGCGACAAACCCTTCCTGCGCGAGTTATTGCGCGAATACGGCGCGCGCGCAGCCGTGGGAGTGGACGTGCGCGGAGAAACCGTCGCGCTGAACGGCTGGACGGAGGATTCGCAAGCGGGGCTTTTCGATTTCTGCGCGGAGCTTAAAGCCGCCGGAGCGAAGACGGTCATCTGCACCGATATCTCCCGCGACGGCGCGATGCGCGGACCGAACCTCGCGCTTTATGAAAAACTCGTCCCCACCGGGCTGGAAATAATCGCCTCCGGCGGCGTTGCTTCGCTTGCGGACTTGCTCGCGCTGGCGCGCGCGGGAGTTCCCGGCGCGATCGTCGGCAAAGCGTACTACACCGGGGCGATAGACCTGAAAGAAGCGATAGGAGCTGCGGAATGCTTACCAAACGTATAATCCCCTGCCTGGACGTGCGAAACGGCAGGGTGGTAAAGGGAATAAACTTCGAAGGCGTTACCGACGTGGATTCGCCCGTCGCGCTGGCGAAAAAATACGGCGATTCCGGCGCGGACGAGCTTGTGTTCTACGATATCACCGCCTCTGCGGAGGGGCGCGCGCTGTTCACCGACGTGCTCGCGGAGGTCGCCTCGCAGGTGTTCATCCCGCTCACCGTCGGCGGCGGCATAAACGGTTTGGATGATTTCGACAGGGTGCTGAAACGCGGCGCGGACAAGGTAAGCGTCAACTCCGGCGCGATAAAGGATCCTTCGCTTGTCCCGGCGGCGGCGCGGAAATACGGCGACCAGTGCGTCGTCCTTTCGGTCGACGTAAAGCGTGTGGGCGGCGAATTCCGCGTTTTCGCCAAGGGCGGCAGAGTCGACACCGGAATGGAAGCGATAAGCTGGATAAAACGCTGCGTGGAAAACGGCGCGGGGGAAGTGGTGGTTAACTCCATCGATACCGACGGCGTAAAGCGCGGCTTCGACCTGGAAATGCTTTCCGCGGTGTGCGGCGCGGTAAACGTCCCGGTGGTCGCCTCCGGCGGCGCGGGGACGGCGGAGCACTTCACGCAGGTGTTCAAAGCCGTGCCGGGAGTGGACGCGGCGCTCGCCGCCTCGGTGTTCCACTACGGCGAGATCGCGATACCCGACCTTAAAGCGGAGCTTAAACAAAACGGCATAAACGTGAGGATATGAAAATGAAAGCGCTTATAGACATAAACGAACTGAAATTCGACGAAAAGGGGCTTATCCCCGCGATAATAACGGACGAAGCGGACGGGGCGGTGCTTATGCTCGGATATATGAACGCCGAAAGTCTGCGCAAAACGCTCGAGACCGGGCTGGTCTGCTTTTTCTCCCGCGCAAGGCAAACGCTGTGGACCAAGGGCGAGACAAGCGGCAATTTCCTGCGCGTGAAGGCGATAAAAGCCGATTGCGACAAGGATTCGCTGCTCGTTTCCGCCGCCCCGGACGGACCGGCCTGCCACACCGGCGCAAAAAGCTGCTTTTTTAATCCGGTGTGCGGCGAAACGGAGGAAAAGTTCACGCTCGAATCGCTTTCCGCGCTCATCGCCGACAGAAAGACGAACAAAAAAGAGGGGTCCTACACGACCTACCTCTTTGAAAAGGGACTGGATAAGATACTGAAAAAAGTCGGCGAGGAATCGACGGAGGTGATAATCGCCGCGAAGGGCGGCGACAGGCGCGAGACCGTTTACGAGATCGCCGACCTGACCTATCACCTGCTGGTGCTTATGGAGGAGACCGGGATCTCCGCGGCGGATATAAAAGCCGAGCTCGCTTCGCGCCACGTTATAGACAAAAAGATAAAGCAGGAAAAACCGGTGTAAATACCGAAAAACTGACTATCAAAGCCGAAAACGCCCCCGTGGGGGCGTTTTCTTTTGTTTATCCGGCGCCGGTCGAAAGGCGGTCAGAACGCCGATCCTGCGTTCGGCAAAAGCTTGCCGAGGTTGTAAAAATAATCGTCGCAGACGTGGCGCATCTCGAACATATCGTCGCGGCTCTGCTCGTCGAACACGCCGATGCAGATAAACCCCGCGCGCTTCGCCGTTACGGCGGAGGTAAGATAATCCTCCACCACCACGCATTCATCGGGTTTGACTCCCATACGCTCCGCCGCCTCCAGATAAATGTCCGGCGATTCGTATTTGTTCTTTCCCACCTCGTCGAACCCTATGTAGAAATCGGTTATCGAATCGAGATCGTGCCGCTTGAAGAACCCTTCGGACATACTGCGCGCCGTGTCCGTTGCGATGCACACCGGCACACCGTTTTCGTGCAGGAGCCGCAAAAGCTCCTCCGCGAACGGCTTCGGCTCCACGTCCTTGGCGTATTTCGCGGTCATATAGTCCGAAAACGTGCCGTAATCGGAAATACGGTCGCCCGCCTTGCGGTGCCAGTAGGGCATGGAATCCACCAGCGTGCCGTCAAAGTCGAAAATAAACGCCTTCGCGTTCTTCAAATATTCCTTTTTACTTCCCAAAAGCTCGTAAACGGTCATAAATAACACTTGCCTGTTAAAAGATTACGGGTTATTTTACCACACTCCGCGCGATTTTGCAAGCAAAAATTAACGGTTCCGAAATGTTTTTTTGCGCAAAAACGGAGCCGTTTTCACGGCTCCGCGGTGTGGAGGAGAATCACGGTATCGGGCGGATCGGTCCGGTCAAATCGCTTTATCTTCAACTCCGGGTCCATCCGTTATATCCATACCGACGTTTCTTTTATTCTTCGTATAAAAAACTTTATAGTATATTCGAAACTTATCCGTTTCGCTGTCTCCGGGCGCGGGCGGAAACTTGGCGTCTAAGCTCACTTCCGGATGGTTCCGCAAGAGCAAAGGCAAATAGCAGCGGCTTTTTACCGGCCTTTCCGCTTCAACTTCGGCGCCGGTTTCGGGATCGGAGCTTTTTGCGGTGACGACGCTTTCACTCGGTCCGGGCGCCGTTTGGCTTTTATCTTCCGAAAGCTCCGATGATCCGAAGCTTCCGCCGATCGCGGCGTGCCTATTATTTCCGCAAGCTCGTCCAGACTTTGCGCGTGCTCGTCCGCCTTGCGCTTCCCGGCGCGTTCGTCGCCTTCGCGGAACAGCGCGGCGATCTCTTCGTCGTCCCGCGCGGCGTTATAATCGGTTTTCCGCATACGTTCTCCTTCTTATTCTTCTTGCGTCGGTCGTTTCCGGGGCGCTCCCCCGGGCGGCGGGGTGTGAAAGCTTTCACCTCTATATACACAAAAAACCGCAAAACGTTGACGCGATAAATAAAATTCTTTCGTTTTGCGCTTTTCATTTTACACCTTTGCGCCCGTATGATCAACCGCAAAATGAATCGCCGCGCGCCCGCGCGCCCGAAAAATCGCAAAAACGCCGCCGTCAGGGCGCCGGAACCGCCGAAAAATGAAATTCGCCCGCGGAAAAATTGCAAAAACGCAATATTTTTTGCAAAATCGCTTGCAATAAGGAGTTTGCGGTGATATAATATAATTTACAACGCCGGAAGGGGCGCGTCCCGAAGGCGAATAACTAACCGCGAGGTACTTGCGCAATGGCTATAAAAGGCACTCTTACACGCGTAACCGACATTTATTCCGATCCGGCAGCGTTCGGCGGAAAGACCGTCCGTCTGGGCGGCTGGGTAAAGACGATAAGATCATCCAACGCTTTCGGCTTTCTGGAGCTGAACGACGGCACCTGCTTCAAAAACCTGCAGGTCGTTTTCGAAAGCGATAAAATAGATAACTATAAGGAAGTCGCGAAGCTGAACGTTTCGGCTTCGGTCATCGCCTCGGGCGTGCTGGAGCTCACCCCCGGCGCGAAGCAGCCGTTCGAGCTGAAGGCGGCGGAGATAGAGATCTGCGGCGCCTCCACACCGGATTATCCCATACAGCCCAAAAAGCATTCCTTCGAATTCCTGCGCACCGTCGCGCATCTGCGCCCGCGCGCAAACACCTTCAACGCCGTGTTCCGCGTGCGTTCCGTCGCCGCGCAGGGCATACACCGCTTCTTTGCGGACAAGGGGTTCGTCTACGTAAACACCCCCATCATCACCGCGAGCGACGCCGAGGGCGCGGGGGAGATGTTCCGCGTTACCACGCTGGATATAAACGAACCGCCGCGTACCGAAAACGGAAGCGTGGACTATTCGCAGGATTTCTTCGGCAAGTCCACCAATTTAACGGTTTCCGGGCAGTTGGAGGCGGAATGCTTCGCGCTGGCTTATTCCAACGTCTATACCTTCGGGCCGACCTTCCGCGCCGAGAATTCGAACACCCCGCGCCACGCGGCGGAGTTCTGGATGATCGAACCGGAAATTGCTTTCGCCGACCTGGAGGACGATATGGCGCTCGCCGAGGAAATGACGAAATACGTTATAAAATACGTCCTCGACAGATGCCCCTATGAAATGGAGTTTTTCAACCGGTTCATCGATAACGGCCTGCTCGAAAGACTCACGGGCCTTGTCAACAGCGATTTCGCCCGCGTAAGCTATACCGAGGCGGTCAAGCTTTTGAAAGATTCCGGCGTTAAGTTCGAATATCCGGTGGAATGGGGCTGCGACCTGCAGACCGAGCACGAAAGGTATCTTACCGAAAAGGTCTTCGGCAAGCCGGTGTTCGTCACCGACTACCCCAAGGATATAAAGGCGTTCTATATGCGCCTTAACGACGACGGAAAGACCGTCGCGGCGGCGGATATGCTCGTTCCCGGTGTGGGCGAGCTTATCGGCGGTTCGCAGAGGGAGGAACGGCTCGACGTGCTCGAAACGCGTATGGACGAGCTCGGTATGAACAAGGCGGATTACTCCTGGTATCTCGACCTGCGCCGTTACGGCGGCATCCACCACGCGGGCTACGGCCTCGGCTTCGAACGCCTTATAATGTATATCACCGGGATAAGCAATATCCGCGACGTGGAGCTGTTCCCGAGGACCGTCGGAAGCGCGGAGTTTTAAGCGCTTCGCCCGCGCCCGAAAACCGTGTTTCCGCGCGGTTTGCGTGCGTTTTTGCCCCGACGGGAAACAAAATATTTTCGTGATCGCCGCGCGGGGGAAAACGGCAAGCCCGGAACTGAAAGGGTTTTATTATGAATTACGGTCAGCTTTTGAAAGAATACGAAGAATACAAGTCGCTGGGGCTCAAGCTCGATATGTCCCGCGGGAAGCCATCGGCGGAGCAGGTCTCCACCGTGGAACGCCTGCTTTCGGTCGTGACCGAGAACAGCCAGTGCTTTTCCGAAACCGGGAGCGACTGCCGCAACTACGGCGGTCTTGACGGCATAAACGAGATGAAGCGCCTTTTCGGCGAGCTGTTGGGCGTCGGTCCGGAGCAGATAATCGTCGGAGGGAACTCCAGTCTTAACCTTATGTACGATACCGTCGCGAGGTCGATGCTGCACCCCGTCGAGGACGGCTGCAGGCCCTGGTCGAAATACGAAAAGATATCCTTCCTCTGCCCGGTGCCCGGGTACGACAGGCATTTCGCCATCTGCGAGTATTTCGATATAAATATGATAAACATCCCCATGAACGCCGACGGCCCGGATATGGATATGGTCGAATCGCTCGTCGCCTCCGACGAGACGATAAAGGGCATATGGTGCGTTCCGAAATACTCCAACCCCACGGGCGTGACCTAGTCCGACGAGACCGTGCGCCGTTTTGCGCGGCTGCGTCCGCGCGCAAAGGATTTCCGCGTGTTCTGGGACAACGCGTACGTCCTGCACGACCTCACCGATACGCCGGACGAGCTGCTGGAGATCTTCTCCGAAGCGAAAAAATACGGCAACGAGGATATGTTCTTCGAGTTTATGTCCACCTCCAAAATAACCTATCCCGGCTCCGGGATATCCTGCCTCGCCTCGAGCGAGCGCAATATAAAACGCATACTCGAAGCGCTTAAGGTGCAGACGATAGGGCACGATAAGATGAATCAGCTTCGCCATTCCAAGCTGTTCCGCTGCTACGAGGACGTGGCGGCGCAGATGCGGGTGCATATGAACATCATCCGTCCGAAATTCCAGATCGTCTACGACGCGTTCGAAAAAGCGTTTGCGGATGTCGGCGGAGTAAGCTGGACGCGCCCGAACGGCGGCTATTTCATCACGCTTTCGCTGCCGGAGGGCACCGCGAAGCGGACCGTCGCGCTGTGCCGCGAGGCGGGGCTGGTGATAACCCCCGCCGGGGCGATGTTCCCCTACGGAGTCGACCCGGTGGACGGCAAGCTGCGCATCGCGCCGACCTATCCTTCCAAGGAGGAGCTTTCCGTCGCCGCGCCGCTGCTCGCATGCTGCGCGAAGCTCGCGATAGCGGAGAAAACCGCAAAATAACGGCGTTCCCGATCCCCGGATCCCACCGGGGGTCTTTTTTTGCTTCGGAAATGATTTCCTGCGCCGCAAATTGCACAAAAATCCGTTCGACCTATTGCAATTTTCGCGAATTATGATATAATATCTTAATAATAGACAATAACTGTATATGCAGCGCGCCGGGGGAGGGCAAAACGCCTTGCCGCCGCTGCTTCGACCGCCGGGATGCCCCCCGGCAGATGAATAACGGAGGTAACGATGAAACTCAGAAAGCTCTTTTGCATACTTCTTATAACGGCGCTGTGCGCAGCCGTGCTCGCGTCCTGCGGCGGCGGGGGGAACGAATCCTCGCAAGCGGCGGCAAGCTCCGCTTCCGTCGAAGAGAGCGCGCCGCAATACAGCTACGGTCCCGTCGATTACGGCGAATTTCCCTATGCGGATAAAAAGCTCGACCCGAGCGAACCGGTAAAGATACTCTGCGTCGAAACGGCGCGCCATATATACGGCGAACAGCAGTTCAGCTACAACGCCGAAAAAGAGGGCAACGCCATAAACGGCGCGGTGCAGGAGCGCAACAACAAGCTCGAGGAAAGTTACGGGATAGTTTTCGAGGTGTTCCCCGTCAACTCCCCGGCGGAACAGATCGCCAACTTTATCGAAACCGGGACCTATGAATACGACGTTATCTGCGATTCGGTCGACCGTCTGGAGGTCGGCACCGTATACGGCTATTACCTGCCGATGGACGATTACGTCGACATAAGCAAGCCGTGGTGGGATTCCGAGGCGATAGATATGCTCGCGATAAGCGATTCGCACTTCCTGCTCGCCGGAGCCGCCATACTTACCGACGACGACAACACCTATCTCACCCTGTTCAACAAGGATATGTATAACAGCAATTCCGACGTCGCGGCGTACGGGAACATATACGATATCGTCCGCGAAGGCAAGTTCACCATAGATATGTACGCCGAAATGTGCAAATACGTTTCGCATCCGGACAGCAGCGGCGAATGGGGCTTCAACGCCACCTACGGCAACCTCTCGCACGCCTACGGCGCCACCGTTATGGTAAACGGCTGCGGCGTGGCGACGGTCACCAAGGACGAGGACGATCAGCTCCGCCTTAACGTCGCGGCAAGGCATTCCGTCGACGTGTTCGACAAAGTCTACGCGCTTATGTCGGATCAGCAGCGCACCCAGCGCGCCGAGCTTATAATCGGCAAATCGCCGAACACCAGCAGCAAATACGGCTTTGCCGAGCTGGAGGAGATGTTCGTAAGCGGGCGCGGGCTGTTCTACAACACCACAAGCTCCTCCGTATCCATTCTTAAAAGCGTTTCGATGGACTTCGAATTCGGCGTGCTGCCGATACCCAAATACGAACCGTCTCAGGAAAATTACTGCAACACCGTGAACAGATACCAGTCCTCCGCGCTGGCGGTGCCCTCCAACGTCGGCTCCGCGCGTGCGAAAGAAGTAGCTTTCGCGCTGGAAGCGCTCGGGTTCCACAACAGCGAAGTCATCCGCGCCTACTACCGTCAGACGCTGCAGCTTCAGGCGGTCACCTCGGACGACGACGCGGATATGCTGGATATCATCTACAACCACAGGTTCTACGATCTCGGCGCCATTTTCGGATGGGGCGCGGGCTCGAACAGTCTTATAAACATTTACGGCAGCGTTATCGCCGATTCGGCGGCAAACACGCTGATATCGCGCTGGGAATCCGCCGAATCCGCGGTGCTCTCCGCTATGGACGAAACGCTGGAAGCATACGAGAAAAACGCTTATTGAACGGGGAAAAAAGATGAAGAGATTCAGAATTGCCGCGCTTGCCGCGGCGGCGGTAATATGCTTTTCGGCGCTTCCGTTTTCCGCTTCCGCGGAGGAGGAGGCCGTTTCCGTGGGCAAGCCGTACACGGTCGAATACGCCACTCCCATAGAAAACGCTTATCCCGCACTCGCGTATGAACCCGAGACCGCGCTTACCGACGGCAAGCTTGCCCTTTCCGGCTACAACGATTCCAACTGGGTCACGCTGTACCGCGGCACCGCCGCGCGTGTGACGGTCGACCTCGGCAAGCCGCACGCCGTTTCCGGCGTGAAGATCGGGCAGATGCAGTTGAAGGACTACGGCGTGTACTGCTCGCGATATCTGCGCGTCTATCTTTCGGACGACGGCGAGAATTTCTTCCTCGCCGGGACAAATGAATTCCCGGAAGCCGTCACTTCGCCGGTACGCGAACGCGTGGAGTTCGAATGCAGGCCGGAAAAGACTTATTCCGCCCGCTACGTCCGCGCCGAGTTTTCGAGCGACGTTTTCACGCTTGTCGACGAGGTGACCGTTCTCGGGAGCGAGGACGCGTCCGGGGCGGAAAAGATCCCCGCCGATTATTATACCGAACCGGAGCTCGGCTTTGCCGGACCTCTGGACGGGATAAAAAGCGTCTGCCTTATGTATATCGCCTCGAACTACACCGAGGAGATGATAAAACCGTACGTCGCCTACATAGACGACAAGGGGAACGTTAAGGACAGGATGTTCGACGCGCTTCTGTTCTTGGAACTCACGAACACCGAACGCCCCGATAGGTTTATGCGTATGGACGATATGAAGGGGTTCGTCGAACGCGCGCTCGGCGCGGGCTCCGGCAACAACCTCACCGCGCTGAACAAGGTCGTCGGCGAGCTCAGGAGCGAACTCGGGCTCGGCGAGGATTTCAAATATCCGGTGTTTCTTTCCGCGCCGTTCATCGGCGTTTTCACGGACAGCTTCGGCGAGATCGGCGGGGCGAACGTGACCGCTTCGAATATAGAGGGCAGGAAAGCTATTGCCGACTGGTATATCGATTACGCGATAAACGCCTTTAACGAATGCAATTTCGAAAACCTGGAGCTGAAAGGGCTTTACTGGTTCCGCGAAAGCATAGAATACAAGCTTTCCACCGACGAGGAGGAGCTTATGAAGCACTTCACCTCCGCCGTGCGCGAAAAGGGATATAAGAGCATCTGGATCCCCTATTACAGCTCCGCGGGGATAGATAAAGTCCCGGAACTCGGCTTCGATTCGGTGGTCATGCAAAGCGGATACGCCTTCAACGGCAACGACGAAACGGGCGCGCCGCTGCCCGGCGTCGTTTCCGACTGCGCTCACGTCGCGAAGAAATACGGAATGGGTATGGAATTCGAAGTGGATATGAGCAAAAACTCATATCTCGAAAAATTCGCCCGTTACGTCCACGTCGCATACGCCGAAGGGCTTATGAACGACGGTATGATGATGATGTACCAGGTCGGAAAGAATATTTACGAAAGCGCCGTCGGCTCCGCCTCCATACGCCCGCTTTACGAGCTCACTTATAAATACTGCTCCGGGACCTATACCGAGATCGCGCCCGTTATAAAAAGCGGCGCCACCGTTACGGTGACCGCCGGGGAATACGTGAACGGCAAGGTGGAGATCGAGGACGAGGACACGCCCGCCTCCAAGCTCACGGTGGTCAACCTCGAAAAACCGGAGGGGGTATATTTCAGCGTTACCGGAAAGGGCGTTTACGAGGTGGATACCTATAAATCCCAGCCCGGCACCTACGTCGCAAGGTTCGCCGTAAGCGACGGATTCCTTGTTTCCAACACCGTGGAAGTTACGATAATCGTCGAACCCGCGGAGGAATCGGCTCCGGAAAGCAAGCCGGCGTCCGAGGCGCCTTCCGCGCCGGAATCAGGCACGGTTTCCGAACATGGTGTTGACAACGGCGGCAATATGACTATAATAATAATTGCAGCGGCGGTACTTGCTGCCGCCGGTATCGCGGCGGCGCTGATAATATATTTCCGCAAAAAAAGGAGAATGAACTGAAACCATGAAGATCGGCATAAGCCTTTACAGCTTTCACGAGTATGCAGACGAAACGTCGTTGGGCATAAAAGGATGCATAGATAAAGTCAAAGAGTTCGGCGGAGAGGGAGTCGATTTTGTCGAAACTCCGGGTCTGGATCAGGAACAGTACCTCGCCTACGCGAAGGATATAGGCGATTACTGCCGCAAAGTCGGGGTTGAACCCGTCTGCTTCTGCGTGGGGAGCGATTTCCTCAACCGCGATACCGACGCGGAGACAGAGCGCGTCAAAAAGCTTGTCGACGTTGCGGCGGCTTACGGCTGCTCCGTTATGCGCCACGACGCCACTCCCGGCTACCCCAACACGGTAAAGACCGGGCGCAGCTTCGATTGCGTGCTGCCGGTGCTTGCCCGCGCCTACCGCGCCGTTACCGAATACGCGCAGACGAAAGGCGTTAAGACCTGCATCGAAAACCACGGCTTCTTCGCACAGGATCCGGAGCGTGTCGAAAAGCTTATAAACGCCGTCGGACACCCCAATTTCGGCGCGCTTATCGACATAGGCAACTTCGCCTGCGCGGACGCCGACCATAACTACGCGGTCGGGCTTTTGGCGCCTTACGCTTTCCACGCGCACGCAAAGGATTTCCACAAAAAAAGCGGCTCGCTGGACGACCCGGGCGAGGGCTGGTTCAGGTCCCGCGGGGGCAACTACCTGCGCGGCTCCATAATCGGCCACGGCGACGTTCCGGTGCGCCAGTGCGTGCAAACGCTTAAACGCGCCGGGTACGACGGCTTCCTCGATATAGAATTCGAGGGGATGGAAGACCCGCTGAAGGGCATACGGATAGGCATAGCAAACCTCAAACGCTTCGCCGGGGACTGATATGAAAAAAGAAATTTCCCGGCAGGAGAGGGAAGAGACCGCCGACGCGAAGGTAAAGGATAAAAGGCGCGTTAAAAAAGCGCTTATCATCGCCGCGTGCGTGTTTCTGGGCGCGCTGCTGCTCGCCGCGGGCGCGGAGCTCGCCGCTTCGCTTTTGAAAAAGCGCGGCGCGGAAGAAGCCGTCTCCCGCAGGGAGGCGGAGGAAAGCGGGATATTCTTTTTCGAGCCGGACTACAGCGAGGACATATTCGAAGACGAAGTTTACCTCGCGCTGGACCGCAGCATCCGCTTCGAATATATGGGCGAGGAGATACTGCTCACCGAGCAGTCGGCTTCCCGCAGGGGCGGCGCGGCGCTTATGTTCTATAATTATTTTCAGTGCGTTATAAACGGCGATTACGCGGCGTACCCCGGCTTTTTCACTGAGGAATACAAAAAAAGCCCCTATGCCGAAATACCCGAAAAATTCGCGATGCAAAAGCTTTGCGATATCGGGATAAAGCTTTTCGACCGCAGGCAGAACGAAAACGGAGCGATATCCGAAATATTCGAGGTGCGTTACGCGATATTCGAAAACAACGGCACCTTCCGGCGGGATATCCCCAGCCTGGAAACGCGCACGCTCGTGTTCGAACTGGCGTATGACGACGGCGTTCCGCTTATCAATTCCATAGGCCGCCGCAAAAACGCGTGACCGTCATATTATTATAAGGTGGTTCTTTCGTATGGCAAATATCGAACAGGAAAATCAAAAGATCCTTAATAAGATCGCCCGCGTCCGCACGGAAGCTTCGGCGCGTCTGCAGGAGCTTGCGGAACGGATAAAAGACGTTAAAGATCCGGAAACGCGCCGCGAACTGCGCGAAAAGGCGCACAACGTCCGCGTCTCCGCCGCCGCGAGGATAAACGAGCTTCGCAAAGAGCTGGGCGAAAAGATACCCGGCAGGGAAGAGATAGCGGCGAAAGCAAATGAGCTTAAGGGCTCCGCGCGGGAAAAATACGGCGAGCTTCGCAGCAAGGCGGGCGAAAAGTTCCCGGATATCGACTATTATTCCGCCCGCGCGGGTGAATTCAAAAACGCCGCCGCGGAAAAATTAAGCGGTGCGTATTCCCGTCTGCGCGAGGACGCGCCGAAGATAAAGTCCATCCGTTCCAAAGAGGACCTTGCGCGCCTGCGCCGGGATCTGCCGGATAAAGAAAAGCTTTTAGCCGGAGCGCGCGCCGTGAAGAACGGAGCCGGCGATCTGTTCGACCGCTTCTTCGAGGAGCTGCGTTCCATCCGCGAACGCGACCCCGCCGCGGAAAGCGACCTCGAAGTTATGCTGTTCTATCCCGGGCTGCACGCCGTGCTTGCCTACCGCGTCGCACACCTGCTCTATAATAAAGGGCTGCATCTCGCCGCCGCCGCGATAAGCCGCGCCGCGCGCGATTCCACCGGGATCGAAATACATCCCGCCGCGCAGATCGGCAAAAACCTGTTTATCGACCACGGCAGCGCGGTCGTTATAGGCGAAACGGCGGTCATCGGCGATAACTGCACCATTTATCAGGGCGTTACCCTGGGCGGTACCGGCAAACACGTCGGCAAACGCCACCCCACCATCGGCAATAACGTAATGATCGGCGCCGGAGCAAAGGTGCTCGGTCCGGTCACCGTCGGCGACAACGCGAAGATCGCCGCCGGGGCGGTGGTGCTTAAAGATATCCCGGCAAACTGCACCGCGGTGGGAATCCCCGCCAAGGTCGTTCGCGAGAACGGCGAAGTGACCGAGCAAACGCTCGATCAGTGCAATATACCGGACCCTGTCGCGCAGGAGCTTGCCGCGCTGCGTGAGCGTATATCCGCATTGGAAAAAAAGTCAAATGACTAAAATAAAAAAAGGAGCAAAACCATGAAAAAAATCTCTGCATTCCTGCTCGTGCTTTGCATGGTATTCGCTTTGGTCGCCTGCGGCGGCGGAAACGACACCAGCAAGGACGAATCAAAGCCTGCCGAATCCGGCGCGGTTTCCGCCGACGCCTCGACAGCCGAATCCAAAGAAGATTCCAAGGAAGAATCCAAAGAAGCTTCCAAAGATGAATCCGAGGACAAATCCGAATTAACGTCCGAAGACGCCTCCGAAGCCGAATCCGGCACTGAATCCGCCGATGAATCCAGCACTGAATCCGAAGACTCCGGTACCGAACCCGCAAAAGAAGTAGTGTTCACCAACAAGTTCATCACCTGGAAGGGCAGCTACAAGTCCAGCATGGTCAACGAAAGGATCAACGATGCCACTTCGCTCCCGCTTTCCAAGATCAACGAAGAAGTTGGAGAAGGCGACGTCGGTATATTCACCCGCGAATTCGGTTCCAGCATAAGCGATCCGCTTCAGGATTATTCCGATTTCGCTATCGGCGTGTTCGAATACGATCACAGCATATTCAGCTACAAACTCGTTTCCATGTCCGAAGTGGGCGCGGGCGACGCCAACCAGGCGATCCCTGAAGACGGCTACGTTCTCGCCATCTACAAGAAGTACGAAGACAAGGCCAAGGCCATGGCTGCAGCCGCCGGCGGCAACGATATAATCTACTTCCCGCACGGCATAACCATCAACCGCGGTCTCGACGTTACCATTCACAAAGCGGGCGTCGCTCCGACTATCGACGGCAACATTTCCTCCGCAGAATACGGCAACGCCGTATGGTCCTTCAACCCCGACAACACCCTTATCAACTATGCTCAGTTCGAAGCCGGCAACTACTACGCCACTGCCGAAGCGTACCTCACCTATGACGACGAAAACATCTATCTCGGCGTCGTGGTCGATTCGCCCTACCACATCAACAACCTGACCGAAGCCAACAAGAGCAGCATGTGGAACTCCGAATCCATCCAGGTCAACGTCTCGGTCTACCCGGCGGACAGCGACTACATCTCCGAGCACTGGGATTGGGTCATCGACAAGACTTCCACCGATCAGAACGTTATGCGCCAGACCGGCTACTGCGTAAACGCAAACGGCGACACCCTTAAGACCATCTGGCAGGGCGACACCACCGTCGAGAACTCCGAAGCGGTCTGCATCCGCGACGACGCGGCTTCCAAGACCTATTACGAAGTCAAGATCCCGTTCTCCGACGTCGGCAGGGACGACACCGCAAGGATCGCCGTTCAGGACGGCACCAGATTCGGTCTCTCCATCTCCGTCAACAGCGGCGACGGCACCAAGTTCAAGAACATAATCATGCGCGACGGCGGCGGAATCATCTCCATCAACGACTGGACCAAGATCCCCGTTATCACCCTCGGCTAAATCGCGTTGAGCTTAATATGGGGGCGGCGAGAAAATCGCCGCTCCTTTTCCTTTTTCCTTGACAATATGCCGGCGAAGTGTTATAATCCAAAGGTAAGTTTTTTGTCGGAAGGAGTCGCACCATGCAGGGCGGTAATAACGCAGCAAACAAAAAAAGCCGGATGTATGCTTCCGCCGAAGCGGACGCGAACCGCTTCAACCTGCGCGGGCTTTCGTTTTTGGCGCCGCTTGCTTTGCTGGCGGAGGTGCTTAACGAATTCGGGCTGTTCAACGCAAGCCGCAGCATAATGCTCCCCGCCGCGATCCTCGCCGCCGCGGCGCTGTTCCTTCCCGTCGCGATCCACCTGATCTATAAAAAATCCAAGGGCAAATCGGCTGTCGAATGCCCCTGGATGCGTATTCTTATAATATCCTGCGCCTTCGTCGGCACCGCCGTGTTGTGCGTTTCCATAACGCCTCACAACGCCATACTCATCCCCATACCCATGCTTATGGCGGCGCAGTACCGCCACAGCAACCGTATGTTCGCGGTGGTGCTGGCGGCCACGCTGCTGCTCGTTCCGTTAAGCGTTTACGGCGGATTCTTCTTCGGCATTACCGACAGGAACTTTTTAAAAGGCGCGCTTACCGACGAACAGGCGGCTTCGTTTGCCAACCGCGTCGCGATCGCCACGCCGAAGCGTATGTTCGAGCTGTTCACGCACTACGTCATACCGCGCACGCTCGGCTTCATAGGTACCGCGCTGCTCGTTTTCGGGATCACCCGCCGCAGCGAAAAAATGCTTGACCGTCAGTCGGAGCTTTCGAATAAAGTGCGCGAAGAAATGGAAAACCGCCAGCAGATGCAGAACCACGTTATCGAAGTGCTTTCCAACCTTATCGAAACGCGCGACGCAAGCACCGGAACGCATATAATAAACACCAAAAAATACGTGGAGCTTATCGCCCGCGCTATGCAGGCGGAGGACAAATACCGCGATATACTTACCGACGGCGAGATAGAATTGATCAAGAACGCCGCGCCCCTGCACGACGTAGGCAAGATCTCCGTCCCGGACGCGATCCTGCTTAAGCCCGCAAAGCTCACGCCCGAAGAATTCGACCGTATGAAAACGCATACCACCGTGGGCGGCAAGCTTATCAAAGACCTGTTTGCCGGGCTGAACGACGCCCAGTTCCTTCGCATTGCGGAGGAGATCGCCGCTTCACACCACGAGCGTTGGGACGGCACCGGATACCCCGACGGGCTCAAGGGCGAATCCATACCGCTGGCCGCGCGTATTATGGCTGTCGCCGACGTGTTCGACGCGCTCGTTTCGGTCCGCGTATACAAAAGCTCCGTCGAGCCGCGCGCCGCTATGGATATGATCTATTCCGAAAGCGGCACTCACTTCGATCCGGATATAATCCGCGTGGTACGCACGGTGGAGGATAAAATGATCGCAGTCGCGGAGTCCCGCCAAAAGGCGTAACGAATACAACATTCCCGATATTAAAAAAGGTTATCCGGGCGTAAAACCCGGATAACCTTTTTATCTGTTTGCCCGCGCGTTTTATTTGCGCGCTTCTTTAAGCTTTTTGTAACCCTCGTGGAACGCTTTCAGCGCGAGCGGAGCGCCCTCGTCGAGCTTCAGGTGGTTGTATATTATCTGCTTTCCGTCGTCGAGATTCGCGTAGTCGTTGGCGGAGAACCAGATCGCCACGCAGATGTTCTTCGCGAACTCGTAGCCCGGCTCGTTCTTGTGCAGGAAGCATTCGAACATATCGGTTATCCATTCCGCCTGGTGCTTGCGCCGTGCTTCGAGATTGTCGGCTTCGACGTAGCTGCTCTTGTTGTAGTCGTATACGTAATCGCCGCCGGCGGCACAGCCGAACTCGCCCAGAACGGCGGGGTAGTTGTCGAAATACGGCGTGTTCTTCTTGTAAAGGTCGGAATACATCTTGCTGAACGATTCGAAAGCTTCAAGCTTGCCGGTGTTCATCTGATAATAGGTAAGCCCAAGCATCTGCACGTAATCCTCGCCCGGGAAGTAGTTAAGCATATCGCCCCAGTTGCTGTAGGGGCAGGAGGTGGCGATGGGGTTCCATACCCATATGCAGTTGTCGACGCCTTCTTCTTTGAATATATCGTAAAGCCGGCGCCAGGTGGCGATGAAAATATCCGGGTCGAGCATTGTCATCATACCGCAGTAGCTCGTCCAGTCGGTGTTCATTTCGTTGTTCAGGCGGAACAGGATGGGGTGCCCGTAGGCCTTAAGGTCCTGCGCGAGCTTGCGGAAGTGTTCGTCGTACCTGCCGCGCAGGATATCGAACATCGGCGTCTGACCGGCGTCGAGATTGTTGTTAGTATCGGTGAACTGGTAGGTAAGCTCCAGCATCGGGAGCCCGTTCTTTCCGTCGCCGCCCGCCTGCGTGTTTATCCGCACGGTGTCGATATCGGTCTTGTTGTCGTACCAGCCGATATGGAAATAGGTCATATAGAAATCGAATTTCTCGTTTATGCCTTCCTCGCCCTCAAGCCATTTGCGGTAGTTCGGATCGTTCTTTTCGTAAAACGCGCCGAGCTGAACGGTGTCCGAGTTACGCAGACTTTCATAAAACTCTTTCGTTTCTTCGTTCCAGAAATCCGGTATTTTAAGCTCGTAGGAGCCGACGCTGTTCACGGCGACGCCGGATTTTTCTATCTCGGTGAAGGAAGCGACAATCTCGTCCATACGGTCTGTCATCTGCTCGCGGGATTTAAGCACGAACAGCCAGAATTTCTTCACGCTGCCGCGCGGACGCACTATCGCAATGCTGTAATAGGGCATATCTATTTTGGCGTTTACGCTTATCACCATATCATAGTAATAAACGGTGTGGCCGGGAAGCAGCTCGTCCGTCTCGCCGATCTTGCGGGTGCGGCGTATGCTGTTTTTGGAAAGGAAGTTCATATCCGCGATACGGCGGGTAAGCCATTCGTCGTAGTAAATATCCCACCCTTTATCGCCCGTATAGGGATTCTGATTTTCGAACGTGAGCGTCAGGGTGAACCCCGCGGACTCGGAAAAATACTTGCTGCGAAGCTTCCCCAGCGAGAAATCCGCGGTAACGTCCGCGGCGGGCAGAGTCACGGCGTAACCCTCCGGCAGTACCACCGCGCGGGTGCTTTCTTTCCCGGCGAACAAATAGCGGGTGTCCTTTCCCGGTTCCGCGGCGGGAGCGCCCCCGGCGGCCGTTCCGTCCACGTAGGCGGTGAGTTTATAAATATCCGAAGCCGAGCCGAGCCCCGCCTTTTCGTCGGCGTATTCGGGCTTCCAAAGCGGTTCGGCGTTCTTATCGGGTCCCATTTCGGATACCTCCTTCGATCCGTCTTCTTGCGAAGACGGATTTTCGTTCGTTCCGTCGCACGCGGTGAGCGCGGCCAGTGCGAAAACCGCGACAAGCATAAACGCTGTGATTCGTTTCATTGTCTATACCTCCGTTCGTTAGAACCATTTTAGCATAAATACGCCGGAAATGCAAGCAAATAACAAAAATCCGCAATAAACAAAAATACAACGGCGCAGCCGCTGTATTGATGTATTTTGTATAAGACAAAATGGACTGGATTCGTCGACTTATCTGTATTTGCGTTTGCGAGCCGCTTCGGACTTCTTTTTGCGCTTCACGCTCGGCTTTTCGTAATGTTCTCTTTTACGGATCTCTGCCGGCACGCCGCTTCTGAGATAAGACCTTTTGAATCTGCGAAGAGCGCTGTCTATCGTTTCGTTCTCCTTAACTCTGATCTCAGCCAATTTTGTTGTCCCTCCCTTACATCGGTTTCCGAGGAAATCGCATCTGTTGCTGACATTATACCAAAGAATTCGACATATGTCAACACAGTTTTTCAATTATCCTGTGTTTTATTAAAGTGCGTTTTTCGCGGTCTCAACAAGCTGCGCGAACGCCTTCTTGTCGTTTATCGCGAGTTCGCTCAGCATTTTGCGGTTGAGCTCGATCCCGCTCTTCTTAAGCCCGTACATAAAGCGGGAGTAGTTTATTCCTTCGACCTTGCACTGCGCGGAAATGCGGGTGATCCAAAGCGAACGGAAATCTCTCTTCTTCTGCTTTCTGCCGATAAAAGCGTAGTTGCCGCTCTTTAATACGGCCTGCTTCGCCATTTTGAAATGCTTGCTCTTGGAGCCCCAGTAGCCCTTGGCGAGCTTAAGCATTTTGTTCCTTCTTTTTCTTGTCGCCAATGCGCCTTTTATTCTTGCCATTGTTAAAAACCTCCGTAATTAGTCATAGGGAAGCATACGTTTGAGATCGGCGGTCCTCGCCTTGCTTACGTAGCTTGCCTTGCGAAGCGATCTCATGCGCTTGCTTGTTTTAAGTCCGGTCTTGTGTCTGTGGCCGGGATGCCCCATCTTGAGCTTGCCGGTACCGGTAAAGGTGAACCGTTTTGCGGAGGCCTTGTGAGTTTTGATTTTTCCCATTTTGATGATCCTTTCGTTATTTCGTTTTCTTCGGTGCCAATATCATCGTCATATTTCTGCCGTCAAGCAAGGGCTTTTTCTCCATAACGGCGGCTTCGCCGCAGCCCTCGAAAAAGCGGTCCAGCAGTTGGGCGCCGAGTTCGGTATGCGCCATCTCCCTGCCGAAGAACTTAACTATGACTTTTACTTTGTTCCCTTGCGAAAGGAACCGGAGCGTGTGATTGAGTTTGGTGTTGAAATCGTGGGTGTCGATACGGCATTTGAGCTGTATTTCCTTGATTTCGATTATCTGGCGTTTTTTGCGCTGTTCCTTTTCGCGCTTTTCTTTTTCGAAGCGGTATTTGCCGTAGTCCATTATCTTGCACACGGGAGGAGTGGAATCCGGCGCGATCTCGACTAAATCGAGCATCACCTCGTTGGAAAGGCGAAGCGCTTCGGACAGCTTCATAACGCCGAGCTGATTCCCGTCCGCGCCGATAACGCGAACTTCGTTTGCCCGGATCTCTTCGTTGATCAGAGAAGAATTTTTAGCGGCGATGAGAGGACACCTCCAAAATATGATTAATAGATTTTTGCAAAAAAAGATGCAAAGCGTTTTACCCGCTTTGCACGACCAAAAACACAGGCGCGAGTGCGCATAACGCGCCCTTCGCCTTATATTATTGACCGCGCGCGGCATACACGCCGCCGGGTGAGAGCGTTGCTCTTCTTCTTTGTGCCCGATTATAATAACACACAATTCGCCGCTTGTCAAGTGTTTTTTTTCAAAAAAACAAACGAACAAGCGGAAAAACGCGCACATATACTTTTACAAACGAAAAAAAGGAGCGAAAGCATATGCCAATGCTGTTTTTAAGCCCTTCCACGCAGGATTACAATATCTATTACGACGGAAGCGGCAGCGAGGAATACTACATGAACCTTATCGCCGACAAAATGGAGCCGTGGCTTACCGCAAGCGGGATAACCTTCGGGCGGAACGACCCGAAAGGCACGGTGGGCAATTCGGTGCGGATGTCGAACGCCGGGGATTACCTGCTGCATCTGGCGCTGCATTCGAATGCCGCCGGCAGCGCGAACTACGGGCGGCAGACCGGAAGCGATATCTATTACTACCCGTCGAGCGTCAACGGCAAGCGGTTTGCGGAGATCATCGAGAACAATCTGAAAAAGATCTATCCCGAACCTTCGCGCGTGCGCGCGCTGGCGACGACCAAGCTTTACGAGCTGAACAACACGAAAGCCCCGGCGGTGCTGGCGGAGATCGCCTACCACGACAACGCGCGGGACGCGGAATGGATAAAGAACAACCTCGATCCCATCGCGAAACAGCTTGCGCTGTCGGTAACGGAGTATTTCGGGGTGCCGCTTGTCGATCCGGCGGGAAGCGTTCGCAAAGGGCGCGTAGTAACGCAGGGCGGGCGGCTGAATATCCGCGAAGCGCCGGATATAAACTCGGTGATAGTGGGGCAGATCCCCAACGGCGCCGAGGTGGTGATAAAAGGCCGCGAGGGCGACTGGTATCTGGTGGGATACAAGCATCTGGGCGGCTACAGCTACGCGCAGTATATCATCCCGTCGTGACCGGAACCCCCTAAAAAGGAAGCACGCGGGGCTGTTGCGCGCCCCGCGTGCCCCCGGGTACGGTTTCCCGTCCCCGAAAGGTAGGAGAAAAATATGAAAAACCAAAAACGGTAGATGCGATCGAAAACAGTTTTAATCGCTTGCTCCGAGCTTGAAGGTGATCGAAGTTTCCTTGCCCGAGGTGAGCGTGCGGTTGAAGCGGAACACCTTCATCGTAACTTCCTGCCCGACCTTGCATTTGGAAAGCGCCGAAGAAAGATCGCTCGTCGAGGTTATTTTGTCCCCGTTGAACTCGATGAGTATATCGAACACTTCCAGCCCCGCGGCATATGCCGAGGAATCGGCTTCTATGGCGCCGATAAGCAGACCTTCCGGATATTCGCAGCGCGGCGTGATCCTGAAGCTTTCGAACCCGTATTCAAGCGTGTAGACGGTGATGCCGATCCGCGGTGTTGCGGTGGCGATGCTGCTGTCGCCGACCTCCTCGCCCGCGATGAGCTTTTTGAATATCTCCGTCGCGCTGGTGATCGGGATGGCGAATCCCATGCCCTCGTATTCCTCGGAAGCGATCTTCAAAGAGTTTATGCCGATAACACGGCCGGTCATATCTATAAGCGGACCGCCGCTGTTGCCGGGGTTTATCGCGCAGTCGGTCTGGATAAGAGTCATTACCTTGTTCACTTTGCCGTAGCTGTTCGTGATCTTTACGTTCCGCGCGATGCCGCTGATATATCCTACTGTCAGCGTCCCGGCGAATTCATCGGAATAAGGAGTTCCGATAGCCATAACGCGTTCGCCGACCTTTATATCGTCGGAGCTGCCGATCGGGAGCTTCACAAGGTCCTTCGCGTCCACGCGGAGCACCGCGAGATCGGTGGTCTCGTCGCTTCCGACAAGCTCGGCGGCGTATTCGGTGCCGTCGTAGAACACCACCTTAATGCTCTTCGCCTTTTCTATCACGTGGTGGTTGGTGGCGATATATCCGCCGTCGGAATCTATAACGAATCCGCTGCCGAGTATATATCCGGATCCGCTTTTCGGAGTGGTGTAGACGGTGCAGCAGGACTTCGAAGCTTTTTCGTATATAACGGTAAGGTCCGTTTCTTCTTTCTGCCCTGCCGCGTCGGGAGTGAAATCGGGCACGCTGACGTCCGTTTTCTTGCCGACGTCATTTCGTATCTCGGCTCCGGAGCCGTTATCGGCGGCTTTATCCGGCTTTACCGATTCGGAGACCGCGGAAGTTTCCGTCGCGGGGCGCGTTTCGGCGTAGCCGATCACCGTCGACACCACGAGCACGCCTATAATTATCACTATCACCGCGATTATCGCGAACCCCCTGCCGCTGTGTCTGCGGTTGCTGCTGTTGTATTCCGAGCCGTTCCATTTATAGGTGTAGTCGGGACGGCGGTTTTCGGGCGGGGTCTGTTCGCTGAAACCGTTGTTATCGTTGTATTCGGACATTTAAGACACCTCTTTTGTTATTTTACAACTGCATTCTATATCAGTTTGCTTAAATGTACCTTTAATATTCAAAACTTTTTTGTTTTTTTATTTTTCCGCCAGCGGCAGAGTGAACCTGAATTCGGTGTATTCGCCCTCTTTCGATTCCGCTATAAGGTCTTCGCCGTGCCTTTGAAGCGAGTTTTTGGCTATGAACAGCCCCAGCCCCGTGCCGCTTTTATCCAAAGAGCGCGAACGGTCGGTCTTGTAGAACTTTTCGAAAACGTGGTTTATCTCGTCCGCTGGGATGCCTTCTCCGGTGTTCCGCACGGAAAACAGCGCTTTGCGGCGGCGGCGCCCGTCCGAAACCGTGGTTATCTTTATGCTTATTTTACCCGATTCGGGCGTGAATTTTACCGCGTTGTCCAAAAGATTGTATATCACGCGGTGTATCGAATCCGGGTCGGCGTTCACAAAAACGTCCCCGTCGCCGCAGTCGAATTCTATTTCAAGCCCCTTGTCGTTTATCTTGTTTTCAAGCGAGATAAGCACCGTGCGCCCTTTTTCGGTAAGGTTGAAATCGGAGCATTTCAGCTCGCCGCTGCTTTCCAGTCGTGAAAGCTCCAGCAGCGAGTTGACCAAGCGCGAAAGCCGGCGTACCTCCTGAGATATCACCCCGAGGTAATAATCCTGCTTTTCGGGCGGGATGGTGCCGTCGCGGATGCCGTCCACGAACCCGGAAATAGTCGTCATCGGCGTGCGGAGATCGTGTGATACGTTCCCTATAAATGCGCTTCGCGTTTCCTCCAGATGCGCCAGCGAGGAAGCCATTTCGTTTATGGCGGCCGCAAGCTCCGCCACCTCGTCGTGTCCCTCGGCTTCTATTTTGCGGTCGAACCGCCCTTTGGCGTAGCTTTTCGCGGCGGAGACTATCTCGCTTAACGGCTTGGTTATGTGCAGCGAGATCGCGTACAGCGATACCATCGCCGCCAGAAACACCCAAAGCGAAACGCCGACCGAAACCCCCGCCAGCTTTTTCGTAAGTCTGTCGCCCCCGGTCTTGCCGCGGCTGAGTATCACGGCGAAAGCCGCGCCGGAGTCCTTCGAAACGCGGCAGACGTTTATACGGCTGCGCTCGAAATATCCCTCTATCGTGCTCACGGCATAGGTCTTGCCGAAATCGAAAATGCTCTCCGCGGCGGTCTGCGATATCGGCTCGCCCCCCTCGGGAAGCAGACAGGCGCCGGTCTCGTCGAACACGTAAAGCGTCGCTCCGGCTTCGCTCTCCGCAAGCGCGGCTGTCTTTGCGATCTCGTCGGAGCGCACGGCGGCGGAAAGCTCGCTTCCGTCCAGCAGCGCGTATGCTATATCCGAAACGGCTTTATCTGCGGCGGCGCCCATGGCCTCCACTCTGTCGGCGCGGACGCTGCCCGAAACGGCGGAGGCGACGGCGAAAAGGATCGCCGCGATACACAGCAGGAGTATCACGGTGAAGGTAACGAGATATTTCACGAAAATGCTTTTGAACATATACTTTCGCGCCTTCCTGTTTTCTACACCTACACCTTATCACAAATCCGCGCGGTTTGCAATAGATAAAAAAGAATCGGGGCAGATAATTCTGCCCCACAGAGTGCAGACAAAGCGGCGCTTTACGCACAAGCAAAATAAGAATGAAGAAGGAAAAGGTTCGTTCGGATTGCAAGTCCGGAACAATCTTTTTCTTTTGTAAAAGCCAAATCACATTGAAAATGCTCGTGCTTTAACGAAAAACTTCGACTGCCGTAGGACACTACGGCGACGCTCGTTTTTCGTTAAAAATCATCCGCTTCTC
>JAFSNK010000030.1 GCA_017447445.1 Clostridia bacterium
AAGGAAAAGGAAATACAGACAACACCTACAAACAACAAGAAAAGAGGTCTATTATGGCAAGAAGGATCATTTCATTGCTGATCATCGTTCTGATGTGCGCGTCGGTGACGCTCATCGCATCCTGCGGCGACAGCAAAAACACCTCTTCCGCCGAAAGCGCTTCCGATACCTCGGAGGTATCCGGCGAAGATACGACGAACAAGCTGAAGCTCCCGGCAAAGAACTGGGGCGGGCAGAAAGTCACGGTGCTTGAACTGAGCAACGGCTCGAACGTATTCAACACCACCATGATTCCGGACGAACTCACGAACGAGCCGGTCAACGACGCGTTCTACGACAGAAACGCTTATATCGAGGAGAATTACGGCATTACGCTTGAACGCATACAGTGCGGCAGCGCCAACGAAGGCCTTACGATGGTGCGCCAGGATATGGACGGCGGTATGCAGGAGATAAATATCGTGAGTCTCCCGCTTACCTACATCGCTCCCCTCGGCGTCGACGGACTGCTTTACGATTACACCCGGATCTCCAACGGCTACATAGATTACACCGCGCCGTGGTGGGATCAGGCCGCCGTGCGCGATCTTACCATCAACGGCAAGCTGTGGTTCCTCGCGGGGGACGCGCTTGTAGAGGATGACGAGCGCACCTGGGCGATCTACTTCAACAAGGATCTTGTGGAATCCTATCAGCTCGAAAGCCCTTATCAGCTCGTTAAGGACCATAACTGGACGCTCGACACGATGCACGAGCTCGCAAAGAAGGTCCACTTTATGAACGGCAGCGAGATGTCATTCGATCCCGCCGTCAACGACGTATGGGGACTTGTCTGCCAGTCCTACGACACTTATATGCTTATGCTCGGCGCGGGGCAGCCGATGATCGATTCTTCTTCCGATCTGCCGTCGTTCCGCGTGACGGAGGAAGAAAACGTCCGCACCTTCGACAAGATAATGACGATAATGAACGACAGCGAGAACGTCGGCGTCGCCGACTTCTTCGGGCGTTGGGACTCCGGCGTTTACAGCCAGGAAACTTCGATATTCTGCAACGGCAACGCGCTGTTTATGCCGAGCTCCATTTCCTCGGTCTCGGGCACCAAAATGCGCGAAGCGGAGATCCATTACGGCATTCTTCCGATGCCGATGAGCTCTACTCTGCAGGAAGACTACACCACCTCGCTGAACGTTTACTGGGCGCAGGTGCTGAGCATCCCGACAAGCAACGTCGACAACCTTGACGCCACCTGCTACGCCATGGAGCTTATGGCTTATTACGGAATGCAAAAGGTCACCCCCGAATACTACTCCCGCACGCTTCAGTACAAGAGGTTCGAGGACGCCGAATCCGGCGAAATGCTCGACCTTATCTTCCGCAACCGTACCTATGACCTTGCCGCGATATTCGATTTCGGCACCGTGAACGGCAACGGCGCGGGCACGCTTTACTTCTATTCCGCGCTGCTCGGCCAGAAAGACAGCTACAACTTCGCTTCCATGTGGGAATCCAAGCAGAGTCTGTTCACCGAAGCGCTCAACAGGCTGATAGAACGCGTGACCGAAGACGAATGATCCGCCGCCAGCGGCGAAAAGCGGCGCTAAAAAAGCCCAAATAATACGGAACGCCCCCGCCATACCGGCAGGGGGCGCTTTGTTTTTACTTTTCGGCTTTTCAGTCTTCCCTACCGTTCCTCGCGGAAGTAGTTAAGACCGAGCGAAGCGGGCGGCTGAGTTTCGCGGCGCTTGCGCAGACTGGTTATGATAAGGACGACTATCGTAACGATATAAGGAAGCATCTGCATTATCGGGATCATATTCATACTTACGCTGATGTAGTTATAGAGGATATACAGACCGCCGAAGATGTAGGAGCCGATTATACCGATGCTCGGGCGCCAGACGGCGAAAATTACGAGCGCTATGGCGAGCCAGCCGCGGTCGCCGAACGCGTCGTTCGACCAGATGCCACTGGAGTAATCCATTATGTAGAACAGACCGCCCAGTCCGGCGATCATACCGCCGATGCAGGTGGAAAGGTATTTATACTTCGTTACGTTGATGCCCGCGGCGTCCGCCGTCGCGGGGCTTTCGCCCACGGCGCGGAGCTGCAGACCGACGCGCGTGCGTTTGAGCACGAACCCGACCACCAGGGCGATAACTACCGAAACGTACACGAGGAAGCCGAGCGGGAGCAGCAGGTGCTGGTACCAGGGCGCGGAATCGGGAACGATCTTCTGCCCGCTGAATATCCTGGAAAGCTTGGTGAGAGAGAGGTAGGGCGCGCTGCTGTTGGTTATTTTTATAAGCGAGCCGCCGAAGAAGTTGCCGAACCCGACGCCGAAAGTGGTTATCGCAAGACCGGTGACGTTCTGATTGGCGCGCAGCGTTATGGTGAGGAACGCGTAGATGAAAGAAACGATAAGCGACCCGAGCAGGCAGGAGAGCGTGGGAATGATTATCGCCAGCGCGGGGTTGATGTTGCCGCCGCTTTGATAGGCGAAGCCGCCGATAACGCTGGAGATCATACCGACGTACATTATGCCGGGGATCCCGAGGTTAAGGTTGCCGGATTTTTCAGTTAGTATCTCTCCGGTGGCGCCGAACAGGATCGGCGTGCCCTGCAGTATCGCGCGGGCGGCGAAGTCCATAATTCCGTTTATCATGCTATTCCGCCTCCTCTTTCTTTGCTCCGCGCCTGCGGTTGAAATGCACTTCGTAGTTTATAAAGAATTCGCAGCCGATTATGAAGAACAGGATTATACCGGTAAGGATATCGGAATAAGAGGAGTTCAGCCCGAATTTGGTGGAGACCTCCTCCGCTCCCCTGCTCATAAACACGATGAGCGCGGCGGTGAGTATCATAAGCAGCGGATTGAACTTTGCGAGCCAGGAGACCATTATAGCGGTGAAGCCGTTGCCCCCGGCGAGGTTCGCGTCGATGGAATACGAAGTCGCGCCGACGAGCAGGAGCCCCATAAGTCCGCAGATCGCGCCGGAGAGCGCCATGGTGCGGATTATAACCTTTTTTACGTTTATGCCGACGTAGCGGGCGGTGTTTTCGCTTTCGCCGACGACGGCGATCTCGTAGCCGTGCTTGCTGTAATACATATAGACGTATATGAACGCGGTGAGCAGAGTTACGATTATTATATTGAGCATATACTGCTGTCCGAACAGGACGGGGAGCCGCCCGTGGGTGAGCAGGCTCGGGCCGACGGTGTTGGAGCCGCTTTTATCGGCGATCTTCAAGAAGTATTCGACAAGCTGTATCGCGACGTAGTTGAGCATTAAGGTGAACAGCGTTTCGTTCGTCTTCCAGAACGCCTTGAATACCGCCGGGATAACGCCCCAAAGCGTACCCGCGCCGATACCCGCCGCAATCATAACGAGCGTGACAGTCCAATCGGGGACCTTGCCGCCGAGTCCGACCATAACGGCGGCGGTGGCGAGCGCTCCCGCCAGAACCTGCCCTTCGGCGCCGATGTTCCAGAACTTCATTTTGAAGGCGGGCGTTACCGCGAGCGAGATGCCGAGCAGCATAACGAAGCTTTGCGCCGTGCCCCAGATGCGGTATTCGCTGAACGCGCCTTTTACCATGGTGCCGTAGATCGAAAGCGGGTTGTCGCCCGTAACGAGCGGGGTGATTATGCTTCCGAGCACCAGCGCGGCGAATATCGCGGCGACGCGGATAAGTATGCGCCGTTTGAGCCCGACTCCGTCGCGCTTCGTAATGGTCACCCACGGCGTCTTTCCGGCGTGCGCTTCCTTCGGGACGGCGGTCTTAACGTTATCAGTCATTGTCGCGCTGCACCTCCTTTGCTTTTGTCATAAGCAATCCTATCTCTTCTTTCTTGGCGGTCCTGCCGTCGAGTATTCCGGTGATCCTGCCCGCGCAGAGTACCATTATCCTGTCGCAAAGCTCCAGCAGAACGTCCAGATCCTCGCCGACGTAGATCACGGCGACGCCGTTTTCCTTCTGCGCGTTAAGAAGATTGTAGATCATATACGAGGAATTTATATCCAGTCCGCGTACCGGATAAGCCGCCATAAGCACCGAGGGCGCCGAGGCGATCTCGCGGCCGACGAGCACCTTCTGCACGTTCCCGCCGGAAAGGCGGCGGACCGGAGTCTGCGCGCTCGGAGTAACGACCTGCAGACTTTCGATGATCCTTTCGGCAAGCGCTTTGGGCGGCTGTCTGTCCAGAAATACCGGCTTTCCGCCGCGGTAGCTGCGCAGCATCATATTGTCGATAATGTTCATATTGCCGACGAGGCCCATGCCGAGACGGTCCTCCGGCACGAACGAAAGCCGCACGCCGAGGTCGCGTATCTGCATAGGCGTTTTGGTACGCAGGTCGATCATCGCGTCGTTCGACGGATCGAAGTAGGTTATTTCGCCGTAAACGTTGTTCTGCAGCCCGGCGATAGCTTCCAGCAGTTCGCGCTGGCCGCTGCCCGCCACGCCGGCGATACCGAGTATTTCGCCGCTTCGCGCGGAAAAAGAAACGTCGTGCAGGCGCTGCACACCGTCCGCGGAGTAAAGATCTATATGTGAAACGACCAGACGGTCGCGAGGGTTTTCGGGCTCGGACCTGCCGATGTTGAGCGAAACGCGCTTGCCGACCATCATTTCGGTAAGCTTTATCTCGTCGGTCTCGGAGGTGTTGACTGTGGCGATATGTTCGCCCCTGCGAAGCACCGCCACCCTGTCGGAAATGGAGAGCACCTCGTGGAGCTTGTGCGTGATTATGATTATCGATTTGCCGTCGTTGCGCATACGGCGGATAACGGCGAAGAGCTTTTCCGTCTCCTGCGGGGTGAGTACCGCGGTGGGTTCGTCAAGAATAAGTATATCGGCTCCGCGGTAAAGCACTTTTACTATCTCGACAGTCTGCTTTTCGGAAACCGACATATTGTAGATCTTTTTATTGGGATCGAGATCGAAACCGTAGCGTTCCGATATCTCGGCGACCTTCGCCGCCGATTTTTTAATGTTGAACCGCGAGCCGTCGTCGATGCCGAGCACTATGTTTTCGGTCGCGGTGAAAATATCCACGAGCTTGAAATGCTGGTGGACCATTCCTATGCGGTAGGAGAACGCGTCCTTGGGCGAGTTGATATTCGCCTTTTCGCCGTTTACGAATATCTCGCCGCTGTCGGGGCGATAGATGCCGGAGATCATATTCACGAGCGTCGTCTTGCCGCTGCCGTTTTCGCCCAGTATGGCAAGCACTTCACCGAACTTTACGTCGAGTGAAACGTTTTTGTTTGCGACGACCTTCGTGCCGAACGCCTTTGTGATATTTTTCAATTCAAGCGCGTATTTTTCGCCGCTTTGTATGGTTTCGGTGTTCACGCGGGAATACCTCCTATATTCTTTTGAGGCGGGGCGCTTCCGGGCGCCCCGCCTCATATGGGGTTATTCTGTAAGGGTGATCAATACTTCTCGTTGATGAATTCGATGCCGTCGATCCTCACGTCGAAATACGGAGCGGAACGGTATTCGGACTCGTGGAAGTATCCGTCCTTAACGGCCTCGGTATCCTTTTCGAAAGCAGTGTCGTAGTGAACGTCCGCCATATAGGAATCGAGCTTGCTGCCGCCCACGGTGAAGTTGGCGGTGTTGAACACGTGCAGAGTGCCGGCTTTGAATTCGGCGATAGCTTTGTCGATGGCTTCCTTGGTGCCTTCAGCGGCGGCTTTCTTGTTGAGGCCGGAGAGGACGATGGAGCCGGTAGCGATGTTGCCGGTCCAGTCGGTATCGATGGCTTTGCCTTCGGTGACCTGCTTGATTATGTAGTGGAAGTAGGGTTCCCAGTTGATGGCGGAAGAAATGATGAAGGTGTTTTCGCCCGCTTCAATGGTGGAGCCGTTGTAGGAGATGTTCGGAACGCCCGCGTCTTCGCAAGCGGTGGGAGCGCCGAGAGAGTCGGCGTGCTGGCTGATGAGAACGCATTTATCGGTCTGGATAAGGGCGGTAGCGGCTTCCTTTTCGGTCGCGGGATCGTACCAGGAGCCGGTGTATCTGACCTTCATGGTGACGGACGGGCAAACCGATTTCGCGCCGAGATAGAAGGAGGTAAGACCGGAGATAACTTCGGCGTAGGTGAAGGCGCCGACGTAGCCCATAACGGCCTGCTCGGCGGTGATCTTCTTCGCTTCGATCATTTCGTTCAGCTTCATACCGGCGGCGATCCCCGCGAGGTAACGGCCTTCGTAAATGGAAGCGAAAGCGTTGTGGTAGTTGGAAAGTCCTTCGGTATGAGCTCTGGTGCCGGTGGCGTGGCAGAACTGAACGTCCGGATATTCCTTCGCGGCGGCGATCATATGCTCTTCGTGACCGAAGCTGTCGGCAAACACGATCTTGCAGCCGCCCTTTGCGAATTCAACGGCGGCGTCCTTGCAGGCGGAGCTTTCGGGGATGTTGGTCTTTACAAGGACCTGTTCGTCGGAAAGGCCGAGGGCTTTCTGAACGTTTCTGATAGCTCTGATAAAGTTGTTGTCGTAGGTGGAGTTTTCATCGTGCAGGCAGATAACGCCTATTTTGAAGTCGTCCTTCACGGTGAACTTTTCAAGCGTAGGTGCGGGAAGCAGCGATTCTGTTTCGTTGGCGTTGGTGTTGCCGCCTTTGCCGCAGGATGCGAGAAGGGCTGCGCTTACGAGCATCATGGCAACCAAAAGGAATGCGATGATCTTCTTTGACATTGTGAATGTCCTCCGTAAAATATTATAATTTTATAAAAGCGGTCTCCCGCGTTTTATACCTGCCGAAGCCGCGGATTCATTCCCCGCGGTATCTTATCCCCTCTTCGGGGCTCATGGATTCGATCATTGCGAGCGATTCCACGCGGATGCCTTTCGCCCTTATCGCGTCGCCGCCGCCCTGGAACGCCTTTTCGATAACTATTCCGGCGCCGACGAGCTGCGCGCCCGATTGCTCCACGATATCTATAAGCCCGTTGAGCGCGTTGCCGAGCGCAAGGAAATCGTCGATGATAAGGACTTTGTCGGAAGGCGAAAGATACGCCTTGTTGACGATGACCGTGCTGGTGTTGCCGTGGGTGAAGGAATCCACCGGAACGGAGTAGAATTCGCCGCTCATATTGCTGGTTTTGGACTTTTTGGCAAAAACAGCCGGACAATCAAAAAATCGCGCCGTAAGACAAGCGATACCGATCCCAGAGGCCTCGATGGTCAGTATCTTGTTCACGCCGCAATCGCGGAACAGGCGGTAGAATTCACGCGCGAGTTCGTCTGCAAAGGGTACGTCGATAAGGTGGTTAAGAAAGCAGTCCACCTTCAAGACATTTCCGGCGCCGATAACGCCGTCTTTTCTTATCCTTTCTTCGAGAAGCTTCATACGCGACCGCCTTAAAAAAGAAATAAATCAAAAATCTCTTTCGATTATATTCTACAAAAAACTTTTAATTTTTGCAACCCGCATTTTTGACAATCTTAAACAATTCTCGTTTTACGCGCTTGTGCAAATATACGAACCGTTAAAAACGCACAAAAAAAACGAAAAAAGTCTTGACTTTCCCGCTTACTTATGTTATACTAACACCCGCTGACGCGAGCTAAACGCTGGTGTAGCTCAATGGCAGAGCAGCTGATTTGTAATCAGCAGGTTGGGGGTTCGACTCCCTTCACCAGCTCCACACCGGCGCCTCCGCGCGGCGAATATATAAATGGGGGAATTCCCGAGCGGCCAAAGGGGGCAGACTGTAAATCTGTTGTCACTGACTTCGGTGGTTCGAATCCACCTTCCCCCACCAGAAAACCCGATGCGAATGCATCGGGTTTTCAACTCTATTCGCCTTCGGCGAGTTATATTACTTCGCAGTGATATTCGGCTGACGCCGAGTGATATTGGGCTTCGCCCGGTTAAGGGGACGAACAGAATGTCACTGCGAGTGAAACGAGCAATATCACTTTCCGCGCAAGCGGAAAATATCACATCGAGCGAAGCGAGATATTTCACTAAAACACCAAACCCTCCGCCGTATGCTCATCCCCTCGATCGATACGGCGAAGTCAAATCGTGTGCAATATCAGTTTTACGCTTTACAAAATATATTAAACCCGGTTTTGCGGAGGATCGTATGAACAAGCGTTTTATTCTGTCGGTTTTTACATTCATATTATTGTTTTGTCTGAGCTCGTGTTCAAAGCTGACGGGATTGAAAGGGAACGAAGATTCTGATGGATGGATCACTTATAACGGCGTAAAGTATATAAGAGGCGGCTTCTTTTGTGCGGCTGAAGATAAAAAGTATTTAGGACGCGCCGAAAACGGCGCGTGCGTATATACCGTGGGAAACAGGAACGACCCGGTTTATATCGTAATCGACGGAAGCGACAATACCGGTTGCTATATTAAAGAAGGATTTTCCGTTCCGACGTCGGGAACGGTCACCAAAGTGCTCGTCGATCCGTACGTTCGGGGCAGCAATAAAAAAGTTGTTTCAAAGCAGGAAGAATTGAATATCGTAGCTGAACTGGCGGCGATCGAAGGCGAAGTTCAGGAATTCACCGTTGAAAATTACTATACGGAGGGCAACGCTTTCTATTATGTTTATGACGGAAGCAACGTTTCAACGTATCAGAATTACGGCGGTTATATCGCTTATGTAAACGGGTGCTGGATCTATTCGGCTCCGGGGATGAAGATCCAAATCGATCAAAGAGTAAGCAACACCGCAGTCGTGGAAGCGGTGATCATTAAAGATCCGGAGTTGTTGACCGGGATCTGCAAAACGGATCTTGTTAAGTGGATCAAACGTTGAACGTTGACAGAGACCCTATGCGAAAGCGCGGGATTTTCAGACCAGGCGTTCCGCTTGTGCGGAACGTGAAGCAAGGAGGATAAAATGCGTTTCAGAGCAGATCACGACCTGCACATACATTCAATGCTTTCGCTTTGTTCCGGCGACGCGCGGCAGAACGCCGCGGCGATATTCGCATACGGGCTGGAAAACGGATACAGCACGCTGTGTCTGACCGACCATATGTGGGACTCCGCCGTCCCCGGCGCTTCGGGCTGGTATGCGGCGCAGCCGTTCGAACGTGCAAAAACGGCGCTTCCGCTTCCGCAATCGGATTCGCTGCGGTTCCTTTTCGGCTGCGAGACCGATATGGACCGCAACCGTGTTATAGGCGTTTCGGACGCGGTAATACAGGAGCTGGATTTTATTATCGTGCCTACCACGCATATGCACATGCGCGGATTCACGGTCGAAGGGAACGAAGGCGTTGAAGAACGCGCAAAGCTGTGGGCGGAGCGGTTCGACGCGCTTCTGGATTCTTCCCTGCCGTTTGAAAAAACGGGCGTCGCGCACCTGACCTGCTCGCTTATCTACGGCGCGCGCACGCCGGAGGTGCTGGAAAGCATCCCCGCGGAGGAATACCGCCGTTTGTTTGAAAAGGCGGCGAAAAAAGGGATAGGGATCGAACTGAACTTCCCCGCGCCCGGGGCGGGCGACGCGGCTGCGGAAACCATGCTTATGCCCTACCGTATAGCCAAAGAGGAGGGCTGCCGGTTCTATCTCGGCAGCGATGCTCACCACCCGGAGGAACTGGCGGGAGCGAGAGCGAACTTTGAAGCGATAATCGACCTGCTTGGGCTTACGGAGGACGACAAGGCGGAGTTTTTAAGGCGTTGAAAGCGCGTATTGCTTTTTCCGTGCCCCTGTGCTATAATAACGTATGCGGTATGCGACGGATATCGGTATTATAAATCCGCGGACGGAAAAGGAAAGGCGACGCATTACATCCTCAGCGAAGAAAAACGGAACGCGTTTATCAAAGAGCACTTTGATACGGAAAAGAAGCCGGAGCATTGACGGTGTTTTCCGTCCGGATGCTAAGAACGGCATATATTTTTGAATAAACTGCAGCGGCTTTGAAGCCGCCGGGAGCCGGATATGGATTACAGAAAATTCGGAAGCACGTATTACATACGAGCGGACAAGGGCGACGAAATAATAAAAAGCGTTATAAATGTATGCAAAAAGGAAAAAATACGCTCCGCCGTATTCAGCGGGATCGGCGGCTGTTCAGAAGCGCAGGTGCAGACCTTTATACCCGAAACGGGAAGGTTCGAAACGCGCCGGCTTGAAGGTATGCTGGAGCTTGTCTCGATGAACGGCAGCGTTGCCGCCGACGAAAGCGGAAAGCTTTGCCACCACACGCACGCGGCGTTTGCCTTTAAGGACGGCGGCGAGCACCGCATAGCGGGAGGGCATATTAAATCGATAACCGTGCTTTACACCGCGGAGATAGAGCTGCGCCCGGTCTGCGGCGGCGTTATAAAGCGCAGATTGGACCCGGAGACCGGAACGGGATTCTGGGACTTTACCGAATAAAGCAAATACAAAACGCCCGGATCGCTCCGGGCGTTTTATTTTTTGCCGTTGTATCATTCGTGCGGGCCGCGCTGCAGCGCCGTGACGCCGGTGCGGGCGACTTCGGCGACGCCGTAGGTCTTCATCATATCGAAAAACGCGCGCAGCTTGTTCTCTTCCCCGGTTATCTCGAAGATCATACTGTCCGGGCAGACGTCGACTATCTTCGCCTTGAATATCTCGGCGACGCCTTTTACCGTTTCGCGGTTGGAATCGTCGGCGCGGACCTTGATAAGGAACAGTTCGCGGCTGACAGCGTCCGAAAGCACGTCGACGCGTATGACGTCCACGACCTTGGAAAGCTGTTTTTTTATCTGCCCGAGCGTATGCTCGTCGCCGAAGAACTCGATGGTCATACGGGAGACGGCCGGGTCCTCCGTTTCGCCGACGGTGAGACTTTTTATATTGTATCCGCGGCGCGAGAACAGGCCGGATATTCGTGTGAGCACGCCGAAGTGGTTGTTCACAAGCGCCGAAAGCAAATAATTCCGCATTAAATCAACTCCTGCATTCTGTATTCGATAAGTACCGGTTTTTCGCATTCCGCGGCGGAAGCGAAAGCTTTTTCGAGCCCCTCGGGGCAGTCGGCGCAAAAATACTCCGCGCCGAGCGAGCGCGCCAGAAGAGAATAGTCCGGCTCGGGCGTTTCGCAGTAGGAGCGCGCGCCGCCCGCCATTTTCTCGATCATCCCGAGCGAGCGGTTGTTCATAAGCAGCTCGACTACCGGAAGCCCGTACCGCGCGGCGGTGGCGAGCTCCTGCATATTCATCATAAAGCTGCCGTCCCCGGCGATATTTATTACCCGCTTCCCGCCCGACGCGACCGAAGCGCCGACAGCCGCCGGAAGACCGAACCCCATGGCGCCCAATCCGCCGCTTGTTAAAAACCCGCGCGGGCGCTTTACCGCAAGTTTTTTGCACGCTTCCACCTGGTGCAGCCCGACCTCGGTGGTGAAGACTGCTTCGGGGAAATACTCGTTCAGCAGCGAATAGACGCTGCCGCGTTCCGGTGCGCGGGGGGCGTACACTGCGCCGCCTTTGCGCGCGCTCACAAGCGGGAGCAGCATTTTAAGCACCGCGTCCGCGTCGCCTACAAGGGCGCCGCAGGGCGAAAGGTTTTTGTCTATCTCCGCGTCGTCGATATCTATATGCACCACCTGCAGGTCCCTTCCGCGCAGCGAGCAAAGCATCCTGTCGGAAAAGCGAACGCCGACGGCGATAAGCAGGTCGCTTTCGTCGAGCACCTCCGAAGCGTCGCCGGAGATGTTCATCCCGACCAGACCGCGGTAGCGGGCGTCCGTAGTGTCGAAAGCGCCGATGCCCATCGCGGTGGAGACCACCGGGCAATCGAGTTTTTCGACCAGCGCGCGCAGGTTGGCGGAAGCGCCGGAGGCGATAACTCCCCCGCCGGCGCAGACCGCGGGCCTTGCCGAAGAGTTTATCAACCCGGCGACGGACCGCAGATTTTCCGGCTCCGCCGGGAGCGCGCAGGCGGGCTTTTCCGCCTGCCGGACGTATCTCGCCGTCTTTTCGAAAACGTCGCAGGGGATATCCACCAGCACCGGACCTTTTCTGCCCTCGTTGGCGATCCCGAACGCGCGGCGCAGAGTCGGAGCGAGCGTTTCGACGGATTTTACTATGAAATTGTATTTTGTAACGGGCATCGTTACCCCCGCGATATCTACTTCCTGGAATGCGTCGGTGCCGAGCAGGCGCAGCGGCACGTTTCCGGTTATCGCGACCAACGGTATGCTGTCCGCGTACGCGTCCGCGATGGCGGTAACGAGGTTGGTCGCCCCCGGGCCACTTGTGGCGATACATACCCCGGTGCACCCGGAAGCGCGGGCATAGCCGTCCGCGGCGAAGGCGCAGAACTTTTCGTCGGTATTCACGTAAAGCGAAAGCCCGGGTTCTTTTTCTATCGCCTCGAACAAAGAGAGCACGCTTGCGCCGGGGTATCCGAAGATATCCCTTACGCCCTGTTCCAAAAGGCATTTGACGGTTATCGCGGCGCCGGTCAACAAAGCCGCCCCCTTTTCGCGTTTTTTGTATTTTATCACAAACCGCCGATTATTGCAATAGGAAGAATAACGAATCGTTCCGCCGCGTAAAAAGGGGCGCGAAGCGGAACGTCCGGGCAAAAAGAAAGACGCCGGAAGCGCCTTTCTTTTCTGCCTGCAATGATCGATTTTCGGTAATATTTATAATTACTGAGCGTTCTTTCTCTTTGCGAAGCAATCGCTGCAATAAACAGGTCTGTCATCCGAGGGCTGGAAGGGGATCTTCGCTTCGCCGCCGCAATCGGCGCAAACAGCGGTGAACATTTCCTTGTTCGCTCTGCTTGCCTGTTTTCTTGCATCCCTGCATGCCTTGCAGCGCTGCGGTTCGTTCTGGAATCCGCGCTCTGCATAGAATTCCTGTTCACCGGCGGTGAAAACGAATTCGTTGCCGCAGTCCTTGCAGACGAGTGTCTTGTCTTCGTACATTGGTGGTTCTCCTCTTATAAGATTGGTGAATTATTATTAACCCTTTCGGGGCTTAACCGGTTTGTTCGGCGGCTCTGACGATCGCTTTTAATTTGGTCCTTATGCGGTAAACCGCGTTTTCGACGCTTCGCACGTCTTTGCCGAGTACGAACGACATGCTTTCATAGGAGATATCCTTGAGATACATATCGAACACCAGCTTTTCATACGGCGAAAGCGCCGCGAGGACCTTTTCGTAGAGAGCGCGTGCGCGGATATCGTCGAGCATCGTTTCCTCGGCGGAAGGGACCGTTTCTTCCCTTTCGCTCCGCGATAGATCCAGGGATGCGCCGTCTTGCTGATTTCTGTATTTCCTGACGCCGCTGAGGATACTGTTCCGTATGCAGAGAGAAGCGAATGTAGCGAACGACGAAGACTTTCCGTCGTAACGGCGGACCGCTTTCAGAAGCCCGATAAGACCTTCCTGAAAAAGATCGTCGTAGAGCGAATCGGGCGGCGCGGTGCGGCGGACGTGGAATTCAAGCACGCGCCTGTATGCTTCGGCAAGTGCTTCGAAGGCGCGTTCGTCACCTTTTCGGGCGGAAGCGACAAGCGACGCTTCGTCCGCGATGCGTTCCGGATGAGAACTTTTGGAAGCCAACGCGCTTTTCCTCCGTAACAGCGCCCGCAGGCGTTAAATGCGCAAAAACATATCCGAACGATATTTTCCGCTTTTAAATAAATTAAAATGATCCTAATCGCTATTATACACCATTTCGCGTGATTGTCAAGAATATTTTTGCGAAAATCCGGTGTAAAACGGCTTATTATTGCATTTTTTACTGATTTTTCGGCGTTTGGCTTAATTTTTAAGCATTAAGTTCAGCTCTTCGTGCATAAGCGGGAGCTTTTTGCTTATATCCCGCGCAAGCGCGGTCTGCGCGCGGGTACGCAGCAGGTTGTGATCCGGTTTTTTGCATTTGAAGTAAACGTCGCCCTGCAGATAGTCGGTAAGGAAGCGCGCCGCCAGCTCCAGAGTGATGCAGAGCACGCCTTCGGGAAGCGTTTCCAGCTCCTTGTCGGTGACCATTCCGTTTATGCGCGGGACGAACCCCGAAGCGAACGCCTTGAAGAAGTTCATATCCAGCCGGACGGAGGCAAGGTCCTCCGCGTCCTCGCCGCCGGGATTGGCGGCAAAACGCACCGCGTCGCCGAAATCGTGCGCGACGAACCCGGGCATGACCGTGTCGAGGTCGATCACCGCGAGATGCTCGCTGCTCGAAGCGTCGAACATAACGTTGTTGCACTTGGTGTCGTTATGCGTGACGCGCAGCGGTATCTCTCCCCTTTCATACCTTTCGCGGAAGAACGAGGCGTAGCTGCGCATACTCATAAGATAGTCGTATTCCGCCTTTACGTTGACGAGCCGGCCGAGCTTATCCTCCTCCGCCGCCTTCTGCATATCCTCGTAGCGCTTTTCGGTATTGTGGAAATCCGGGATGGTTATGTTGAGCGATTCGGCGTCGAAATCCGAAAGATACATCTGGAATTCGCCGAAAGCGTCGCCCACGGAGCGAAGCAGCATGGGCGTGCTGGCGCTGTCATGAGTTTCGGAATTCACGACGTAAGACATAACGCGCCAGTAATCGCCGTCGTCGGTGATATAGTAATAGTCTCCCTCCGGGCGGACGTAGAGCTTTATCACCTTGCGGCGTATATCGCGCACGCGATTGTGAAACAGTTTATCCTCGATATGCTTCGTCACCGCGAGTATGTTTTCCGCGACCTCGTTGGGATTGCGGAAAACGTTGTGGTTCAGCCGCTGCACAAGGTACTGGCGCGGGGAGCCGCAGTAGTCGGTAACGATCGAATAGGTGTCGTTGATATTGCCGGATTTGAGCGCGTCGTAATACACGAGCCGCCCTTTGAGCAGGAACGCATCGATTATCTCGTTGATGATTTTAGTGGTTACGCTGTCCATGATAGGCGCGTCCTCCTGAAACGTGATTATTCTTGTGTCAGTCCGTGAAATCTATGAAATAGTGCTGATCCCGGCGGTACGCCGCCTCCGCCTTGCGCCACATCGGCCGCGTTTCGACAAGCCAGCATTCCGCTTTTGAAATAAAGCCGCACCGCAGTTCGTCGCCTTCCAGAAGCGTGGCGAGGCGGTAATAGCACTGCGCGACGCCTTTGAAGTTGTGTGCGCGGCAGCGCAGGGTATGCTTTTTGCCCTCCGCGTCCGTGGCGGCGTATTCCACCGTATCGCCGAAAAGATAATCCGGCACGACAAGCTCTTCCACCGCGTGCATCGAGGTGTTCGGGTTCATTCCGCAGCCGAGGAAGAGTATTTTGCCGCCGAGCAGCATAAGACGGCGGAACGGCGAGTTTTCGCCGCAGGGAGTTTCGTCGAGTATATGGCCGGAGGTGAGGTATTCCGCGTGCTTTCCGAGCGCGCAGCAGGAATGCGTGGGGTTTACGCTGCGTACAACGCCTTTTACCGAGGTGCGGAAGTATTCCGGTATCGCGCCGACGCAGGACTTTGTTTCGTAGTAATCAAAAGCCGGGTGCGCGGCGTTGCAGGTGATATAGCTGAGCGCCGGGAGCATAAGCGTGCCTTCGCTTCCGAGCGCGTCGGCAAGCCCTTCGATAACGTCCGCCGGGGTGAACCCCCCGCCCAGAGATTTAAGCGAGGAATGCACCAAAAGCGTGTCTCCGGGCGCTATTCCGAGCCGGAGCGCCCCTTCGGAAACGGTTTTCGCTTTTTCGTTCATATTATTCCCCTTCCGTAAGTATAAGAGTGCTTTCGCCGGGAACCGACACGGTGTTTTCGTATACCGTTCCGGTGATCGCGTCCGCCGCCGGGGCGGACAGCTTGTATTCGACCGGGGCTTCGCCCGCGTTCGAAACGGCGGTGAGCTTTTTGCTGCCGTCGCCGCGAACGATCTCCACACAGCCCGCGCATATCTCCCGCGCGGAAACGAACGGCAGCGTGAAGTGACCGCGGTGTTCTTTACGCGCGTTGTTGACCTTTGCGAAGTTCCGCGAGAACGGGTCGGAAAAACCGCTTGGCGGGAAGGGGCGGCGGTTGAACGGATCGTGCGCGCCCTCCATGGCGATCTCGTCGCCGTAGTATATGCAGGGCATACCCGGCATGGCGGCAAGCAGAGTATAGGCGCAGACGAGCAGTTTTTTCGCCCTCTCGCGCGCAGACGGAGAAAGCCGTTTTGACGCAAGCACGGGATTGGGCGAGCAATCGCCCCCGTCTCCCCCGAGCACGGTGGTTATGCGCTCGGTATCGTGCGAGCCGAGGAAATTAAGAAGAAGCTGCTGGTTTGCGAACGGATAATGGCGCGCCAGAGTGCGCACTGTGCGAATAAGAAGTCCGGTTTCTCCGGTGGTGACGAAATCGATGATCGCGTTGCGGAGCGGGTAGTTCGTGACAGAATCGAGCTGGAAACCGCGGAAATACTTTTTCCGTTCGCCGTATGCCGATTTGTTCGAAGCGTCCTCCCAGACCTCGCCGATGACGATGGCTTCCGGGTCGCATTCCTTCACCGCGGCGGTGATCTCGCTTAAAAAATCGGATTCGAGCTCGTCGACCACGTCGAGCCGCCAGCCGTCGATCCCCATTTCCATATAATGCGGGATCACGCGCTTGGTTATGAAATCGCGGTATTCGCGGCAGCGCACGGTCCGCGGCAGGTTCTTTATCCCCCACCAGCAGGCGTATTCGTTTGGATAATCGGTAAAATCGAACCACTTGTAATAGGGCGAATCCTCGGAATCGCAGGCGCCGTTTCCGTAACGGCCGAGGCGGTCGAAATAAACGCTGTCGTCGCCGACGTGGTTGAACACGCCGTCGAGAATAACGGATATGCCGTTTTCGTGCGCGGTTTTAACAAACGCGCGCAGCGCCTCGTCGCCGCCGAAGCTGCCGTCGACTTTAAGATAATCCGCCGTGTCGTATTTGTGGTTGGAATACGCTTCGCAGATCGGGTTGAAATAGACGCAGGTCACGCCGAGCGAGCTTAAATAAGGTATTTTTCCGGCGGCACCCCAAAGCGTCCCGCCGAAGTGAGTGTTGTTTTTGAACGCGTCGCCCGCGCGGGCGGGATATTCCGGTATGCCGTGCTCCCAGTCGCCGTCGTAAACGGCTTCGGGCTTTTTTTCGCTTTTGCCGCCGGGGGCGAACCGGTCCGGGAATATCTGGTACACGGCGCCGCCGAAAAACTTTTGCGGCGCTTTGTAGTTCCCCGCGTAGACGAGGAACTGCGTTTCGTTTACGAATTTATCGGATATATAGCAATCCCCGTTGCCGTCGAACGCGGTGCAGCGGCGCTCCCCCGCCCCGTTTATGAATTCGAAGTGGCAGAAGAACAGCCCGGTATGTCCGGTGAGCGACGCGGTGTCGAGCGACGCTTTCGCCGAAAAGCCCTCCTCCGCGTAGACCACCTTCGCTTCGGTCTGAACGAGCACGCGTTCGTCGTCGCCGATATACAGCCACGCTTCGGAACACGTCTCGCCGAGTACCGAAAGGACGAACTCCGCCTGCCTGTGCTTGCGGAAGGCGAAGCAGCCCTTCGGCGTGCCTTCGGCGCGTATGTCGAAAACGGCGCGGCTCATTATTCGGTAACTACCGGTTCGGCGTGCCAGATCCTGTCGGCGTATTCCTTAACGCTTCTGTCGGCGGCAAAGAACCCGGCGGACGCGATATTCATAAGCGACATCCTGTTCCATTCGTGCCTGTCGGCGTAGGCGGCGAACATCTTGCGGCGCGCCTCGGTGTAGAAATCGAAGTCCGCGAGGCACATGAACGGGTCGGAAACGCCGTGCGAATAAAGCAGATAATCGGCAATATCGCCGAACCTGCGGCCGTTGAAGCCGATCTGCAGATAATCGACCGCGCGCTTGAGCGATTCGTTGCGGTTATAATAATAGGAAGAAGCGTAGCCCTTGTGCCAGAGCTCCTCCACCTCCGTGGCGGTATGCCCGAAGATGAAGATGTTGTCCGTGCCGAGCCGTTCCGCCATTTCGACGTTCGCGCCGTCGAGCGTACCGATAGTGACCGCGCCGTTGATCATAAATTTCATATTGCCGGTGCCGCTGGCTTCCTTTCCGGCAAGCGAGATCTGCTCGCTTATCTCCGCGGCGGGCATAAGGTTTTCCGCAAGCGTCACGTTGTAGTTTTCGAGGAACACGACGCGCAGCTTTTCGCGGACGGCAGGATCTTTTTCGATCTCCGCGCCGAGATAGCAGATAAGGCGGATTATATCCTTCGCGGTGTAATACCCCGGCGCCGCCTTTGCGGCGAATATGAACGTGGTGGGGGTTATATCCGCGTTCGGATCGTCCTTGAGTTTAAGATAAAGCGTTATGATATTGAGCGCGTTGAGGAGCTGGCGTTTGTATTCGTGCATACGCTTTGCCTGGACGTCGAACACCGAAGCCGGGTCGATGACCGCGTTGTGGTTCCTGCGCACGTATTCCGCGAAGTCCTCCTTGTTGCTCTTTTTAATGCTTTCGAGCTGCGCGAGCACGGAGGCGTCGGTAGCGAAAGCGGCAAAATCGGAAAGCTTTTCAGGTTCGTTCCTGTAGGCGGGCCCTATGGTCGAATCGAGCAGCGAGGCGAGGCGCGGGTTGGAATAGCAAAGCCATTTGCGGTGCGCGATGCCGTTGGTTACGTTGGTGAACCTTTCGGGATAAATGTCCGCGAAATCCTTAAATATATTCTTTTTAAGGATATCCGAATGCAGGCGGGAAACGCCGTTTACGGTATGCGAGCCGATAACCGAAAGGTTTGCCATCTTCACGCTGCCGGAATTGAGTATCGCCATACGGCTGATCTTGTCCCAGTCGCCGGTGAAGGCGTTCCACGCGTCGGCGCAGAAGCGGCGGTTGATCTCGCGGATTATCATATAAATACGCGGGAGCTTGAACTGGAACAGCTTTTCGTCCCAGCATTCGAGCGCTTCGGGAAGCACGGTGTGGTTGGTGTAGGATATCGTGCGGAGCGTGATATCCCACGCCTGCTCCCAAGAGGTGTGGTGATCGTCGATGAGTATACGCATAAGCTCCGGTATGCAGAGCGCGGGATGCGTATCGTTTATATGGATCGCGATCTTATCGGGTATCGAATCGATGCTCTTATAGCGGTGCAGGTGCTTTTTGATTATGTTCTGCAGCGAGGCGGAGCAGAGGAAATACTGCTGGGTGAGCCGCAGAAGCTTGCCTTCGTGGTGATTGTCGGCGGGATAGAGCACCTTCGAGATCGTCTCCGCCATGGTGTTCTCCTCGACGGCTTTCATATACTGCCCCTGCGAGAACGCCTCCATATTGAAATCGTGCACGTCGCGCGCGCGCCAGAGTCGAAGAACGTTTACCGCCTCGGTGCCGCTGCCGCCGGAAATGAACATATCGAAGGGGACCGCCTCGACCTCGCTGCAGTTCTCATAGATTATATCGCAGTGGCCGTCGCGCCATTCCTCGCGCACGGTGCCGCCGAAGCGCACGGTGAAAGCCCTGTCCTGCCGGGGCACGAGCCAGCAATCGGCCTCCGGGAGCCAGACGTCCGGGAGCTCGAGCTGTTCGCCGTCGACAAGACGCTGCTTGAACAGACCGTATTCATAAAGTATGCAGTAGCCGCGCGCGGGATAGTTCTGCGAGGTGAGCGCGTCCATATAGCAGGCGGCGAGTCTGCCCAGACCGCCGTTGCCGAGCCCCGGATCGGGCTCGTGGGTATAGAGCTCGTCAAGCGAAAAGCCCATTTCCGCAAGCACCTCGCGGTAGAGCGATTCGATTCCGAGATTGCAGAGATGCAGTTTTAACGACCTGCCGACGAGGAACTCCATACACATATAATAGACCTGCTTGGCTTCCTTCCTGCCGGCGGCTTCGGAGAAGCGTTTGTTCTTTTCGGCGAGCAGATCGCGCACCGAAAGCACGGCCGCGCGGAACATCTGCACCTGGTCCGCTTCGGATTCGCTGATTCCGAAATAGCGGCTGAGTTTGCCGCGGATGGATTCGCGGATGAATCCGGGATTCTTGTAGTCTGTCATAAAAACTTTTCCTTATAAAATATAGTTTATTTACAAAAGCGTGGCGTAAAGCGCGGTATATTCCGCCGCGCTCTTCTTCCAACTGAAGTCGGTGCGCATTACCTTTTTGCGTAGCTTTTCGAAGAATTCGCGGTCGTCGTAATACATTTTAAGCGCTCGGTCGACCGAATGCATAAGTTCGTAGGAGCTGTACGCGGCGAAGGTGAAGCCGTTGCCGCCCCCGGGCGAGCCGACGTCCTTTATGCTGTCGTAGAGCCCGCCGGTCTCGTGGATCACCGGCACGGCGCCGTAGCGTGAAGCGATCATCTGCGCGAGACCGCAGGGTTCGCTGCGCGAAGGCATAAGGAACAGGTCGCTTGCCGCGTAGATGCGTTTGGAAAGCGCGCGGTCGTAGGTTATGAGCGCGCGGCATTTATCGCCGAAGCGGTAGGCGAGCGAGCCGAAGTAATTTTCGTATCCCTGTTCGCCTTTTCCGAGTACGACGAACTGTATTTCGCGCTTCATAAGCTCTTCTCCGGCGAGCATTACCAGATCGAGCCCCTTGTGCCCGACGAGGCGGGATATGACCGCGACTATCGGAACGTCCTTTTCCGGCAAGCCGAGTTCGCGCCGGAGCGCGGCTTTGCATTCCGCCTTGCCCTCCGGCTTGCGCCAGGAGTAGTGCGCCGCGATCTCTTTATCCTTCGCGGGGTTGTAATAGGACGTGTCGATGCCGTTTAGAATGCCGGAAAGCTTGAAATAGAACCTGTCCAGCACCCCGTCGAGCCCGTGCGAGAAGCGGGGGCTGCGAATCTCCAGCGCGTAGGTGGGAGAAACGGTGGTGACGCGGTCGGCGCAGACGATGCCGCCCTTGAGCAGATTTATATCGCCGTCGTATTCGACTATCTCGTAGTCCGAGGGCATAAGCCCGAACACGTCGCCGAGTATAGCAAAGCCGAAAATGCCCTGATACTGTATATTGTGTATCGTCATGACCGCCTTTATCCCGGCGTAGCGGGCGTCCGCGCGCGAATAGTACTGTTTTAGGTAGATCACGCTTAAAGCGGCGTGCCAGTCGTGGGCGTGGAGTATATCCGGGAAGAATCCGATCTCCGGCAGTATCTCCAGCGCGGCACGGCAGAAGAAGGCGAACCTTTCGCCGTCGTCGTATTCGCCGTAGAGCCGCGGACGGGCGAAATAGTATTCGTTATCCAGAAAATAGAAGGTGACGCCGTTGTGAACGAAACTGAATATCCCGCAATACTGGCTGCGCCAGGCGAGTTTAACGGTCATCGCCTTGATGAATGTGAATTTTTCGCGCCATTCGCGCCCTATCGCGGAATAAAGCGGCATTACCACGCGGACGTCGGTCCCGGCGTCCTCTTTCGCGAGCGCGGCGGGCAGAGAACCGATAACGTCGCCCAGACCGCCGGACGAGGCGAACGGGAGCGCTTCTCCGGCAACGTACAGAATCTTCATAATATCATATACTCCTGATCAAAGTGCCTTTATCATACGCTGCCGTTTTTTCCGATGAAGAACGGAAGCGTTTCGTGCCCGGAAAGCACGCGCCCGTCGCGGATGACGGCGTTTTTATCCGTTACCACGCAGTTGAGGTAGACGTTGCTTCCGGTGAAGGTGTCCTGCATAAGGATGCAGTTCTTTACGTGGGTGTTCTTGCCGATCTTTACCCCGCGGAAGATAATGGAGTTTTCGACCGTGCCTTCGATAACGCAGCCGTCGGCGATGAGCGAATTGCGAACCACGGAGCCGTTTATATAGGTGGAGGGCGCGGAATTGCGCACCTTTGTGAGCACGGGGCGGTTGCGCACGGCAAACAGCGAGCGCCTTATATCCGGATCGAGCAGGTCCATACTGCAGCGGTAATATTCGGTAAGATCGCTTACGCGGGCAAAATAGCCGTCGAAGCGGAACACGCGGCAGTCGCCGCCTTCCGAAGTGCGCAGTTGAATGTATTTTATAAGGTCGCGGTACCCGCGGGAGATGGCGGCGTTGATCGCCTCGGTGATAAAGCGTTTCCCGGTGACGAGCAGTTTGAGCGAAACGTCGGCGTAGCCGCCGGGCATACCCAAACTGTCGATCATATCGGTGATCCTGCCGTCGGGCGCGGAGGCGACGACCGTGAGATTTCTCGTGCCGTCGGTTAGATAGGCGGTTTTAACCGCGAGCGTGACTTCCGCGCCGGATTCGACGTGGCTTCTGATCATCGAATCGAGATCGAGGTTGCATACGCTGTCGCAGTCGGAGAGGACGAAAAGGTCCTCCTTGCATTCATAGATGAAATCGCGCACGCCGACGAGCGCTTCGAGCCAGGTGCTCCATAGCTGTGCGGCGCCGCTTCCGGTGAAAGCGGTGACGAACGGCGGGAGCAGGTGGAAGCCGCCGCGCCTGCGCGCAAGGTCCCAGTCCTTGCCGGAGCCGATATGGTCCATAAGCGACTGGTAGTTATAGTGTGTGATAAGCCCGACGTGGGTTATCCCCGCGTTTACAAGATTGGAAAGCGTGAAGTCGATGAGACGGTAACGGCAGCCGAACGGCACCGAAGCCATCGTGCGCTCCTTTGTGAGCTCGTGCACCGAATTTTCGTTTATTCCGGAAAACAGAATGCCTACCGCGTTCATTTATTTTTGCCTCCCGATAATTCTTTTATCATATCCGCGCCGCAGATCGCGCCGTCGGGCACCGTGACGCCGTCCGGCAGGCAGAGCCCGCCGCCGACGAGCGTTATCCCCTTCGCCAGCGCCATTTCCGCGCCGACCTTGGCGCCTTTGCCCACGACGGTGTCGGCGTCGATGACCGAATAATCCACCTCGGCGTCGGATTCTACCGTGACGTTGCCGAAGATGACGCTGTCGCGCACGACCGCGCCGCGTTCCACGCACACGCCCGCCGAAAGCACGGAATTGATCACCGTGCCGTATATCTCGCAGCCCTCGGTGATTATCGAATTGTTTATCACGGCGCCGGAGCCGACGTAATGAGGCGGCATCGCGTCATTTCGTGAGAACATACGCCAGTTTTTATCGCGCAGGGTGAGCACCGGGCGTTCGCCGAGCAGGTCCATATTGGCTTCCCACAGACTGTTAATCGTCCCGACGTCCTTCCAGTAGCCCTTGAATTCGTAGGCGAATAGCTTTTCGCCCGCGTTGAGCATCGCGGGGATGACGTTTTTGCCGAAATCCTTTTCGCTCTTCTCGTCCGCCTCGTCCGCTTCCAGATAAGCGGCGAGCTTTGCGCGGTCGAAGACGTAGACGCCCATCGAGGCCTTGGTGCTCTTGGGCTGCTTCGGCTTTTCGGTGAATTCCACCACGCGGTTGTTTTCGCCCAGAGTCATTATCCCGAACCGCGAAGCTTCCGCAAGCGGCACGTCGAACACGGCGATGGTGCAGTCGGCGCCGGAATGCTTGTGGGCGGAGATCATATCGGCGTAATCCATTTTGTATATATGGTCGCCCGAAAGGATGACCACGTAGTCCGGGTCGAATTTATCTATGAACTGCAGGTTCTGATAGATGGCGTTCGCGGTGCCCTTGTACCAGTCCGCGCGCTTGTTCATCTGGTAGGGAGGCAGCAGGGTGACGCCGCCGTAGGTCCTGTCGAGGTCCCAGGGCTGGCCGTTGCCTATATACTCGTTGAGCGCGAGCGGCTGATACTGCGTGAGCACGCCGACGGTGTCGATACCGGAGTTTATGCAGTTGGAAAGCGGAAAATCGATAATGCGGTATTTGCCGCCGAACGTGACCGCGGGCTTGGCGGTGCGCTCGGTAAGCAGATGAAGGCGGCTTCCCTGCCCGCCGGCAAGCAGCATCGCCACGGTTTCCTTCTTTTTGATCATTTTCGGTCTCCTGTATAATGTTTTTTATCGAAAATCGCCGCGCCGAACGCCGGAAGACGGACCACAAGCTCGTTGCCGCCACCGGGAGTGCGCCTCGTTTTAAGCCGTTTGTCGTTTACGTAACCGAACCCGCCGTAATACGTTTCGTCGCTGTTGAGTATCTCGTAATAATAGCCGCTCTCGCGCACGGGGATGCGGTATTCCTCGCGGTCGAGCCCGGAGAAGTTCAGGGCGACCACAGTGCGGTGCCCTTTTAACGATATGCGCTCGTATACGTATATGTTGTCGTCGCGGTTGTCCGGGAATATCCATTCGAATCCGCCGGGCTCGCAGTCCTGCTCGTAAAGCGAAGGGGTGTGCTTATACAAATGATTCAGGTCGGCGACGAAATCGCGCAGCATGGCGTGCTTTTCGTAGTCGAGCAGGAACCATTCCAGCGAATCGGCGAAATTCCATTCGCGGAACTGCCCGAATTCGCAGCCCATAAACAGTAGCTTTTTGCCCGGATGCGTCATCATAAAGGTAAGGTAGGAACGCACGGTGGCGAACTTGGCGTTGTAGCGCCCGGGGCATTTGTCGATAAGACTTTTCTTGCCGTGGACGACTTCGTCGTGCGAGATGGGAAGCATATAGTTTTCGGAATAGGCGTAGGTGATCGCGAAGGTCATTTTGTTGTGTACCGAGGAACGGAACACCGGGTCGGTGGAGATATAGCTTAAAGTATCGTTCATCCAGCCCATATTCCATTTCATGGTGAATCCGAGCCCGCTCTGCTTCGTGATCTCCGGGAACGCGGTGGATTCCTCCGCGATAACGCAGCGGTCCGGGAAATAATCCTTTACCGCCTTGTTAAGCTTTTTGAAGAACGCGACGGATTCATAGGAGATGTTGCTGCCGTCCGGATTGGGGTTCCATTCGCCGGGCTTTTTGCCGTAGTCGAGATACAGCATCGAAGCGACCGCGTCGACGCGCAGACCGTCCGCGTGGAATTCGCCGAGCCAGTACATCGCGTTGGAGATAAGGAAGGACTGCACCTGGTTCCGGGCGACATCGAACCGGCGGGTGCCCCAGCCGGGGACCTCCATTCTGTCCGCGCCCTGATACTCGTAAAGCGGCGCTCCGTCGAATTCGTAAAGCCCGTGTTCGTCCTTCGGGAAATGGGCGGGGACCCAGTCGAGTATAACGCCGATGCCGTGGGTGTGCATCGTATCTATAAAATACTTAAGGTCTTCCGGCTTGCCGAAGCGGGAGGTGGGCGCGAAATACCCGCACACCTGGTAACCCCAGCTTCCGTCGAACGGGTGCTCCGCGACAGGGAGCAGCTCGACGTGGGTGTATCCCATCCGCAGCGCGTATTCCGAAAGCTCGTCGGCGATCTCGCGGTAGTTCAGGAACCCGCCGCCGTAGCCGCGCTTCCAGGAGCCGAGATGCACCTCGTAGACGTTTATCGGCACGGGCGGCATTTTATCGCGCAGGAAGTATTCCGCGTGCCCTTTTATGTAGTCCATATGCAGCTTGTCGTGCCAGACGTATTCCGCTTCGGAATACAGACTGGCGCCGCCGGCGGGTATTTCGGAGAACCTGGCGTACGGGTCGCATTTATACACCCTTTTGCCGCCGCCGTCGACAATGAATTTATAGCGCGAGCATTCGCCGAAATCAATATTTTCGACCACGCGCACCCAAATTCCCGTTTCGTTCTTTTCCATGGGCAGATCGTCGCGCCAGGAATTGAAATCGCCGCAGACAAAGACGCGGTCCGCGTTGGGAGCCCAAACGCGGAACACGAAAGTCCGCCCGGAAACGCGATGCGCTCCGAGATATTCATACGCTTTGTAATTGTTGCCCTCGCCGAAAAGGAATTCGGCGTATTCGCTTCTCGCTATGTTGGAATTGCCGTCCATAACCACACTTCCCGGAAGTTTATTCTTCTGACGCCGAGGTATATTCCACGGCGTAAATGTTATCCAGCGCGTCGTTCACCTCGTCGCCGTAGAGCCCGCCGGAACCCGCCGCGGCGATAAGAGCCGCGGAAAGGGCGCACAGCACCAGCGCCGCCGCGACGCGGGCGATAAGGTCTTTGCGTTTTTTTGTAAGCTCGGGAAAAAGCATTTTTCCGTCCTCTCGGTATCACAGTCTTATACAAGTATATATTACCATTTCAACAGAATAAAATCAAGGGTATTTTTAACAAAAACACCATATTATTGCACACAAATATTCTATGGAAATATTTTTGTTCACGGTGAAAAAATATTAAAAAAGGGCTTTACAAACGCGAAATTATGTGGTATATTAGGTGCGTATGCGGATTTGTTCCGCCGCATCGGGGTTTGCCGAGTTTGCGGGCACACGGGCTTCTATGCCCGGCTTCACCGGCCGCCGGCTCCGTTTACCGCCGAAATATTATTATGAAAGGTGAAAAAAATGATCGCAAAGGAAACAAAGCAGCAGCTCATCAAGGAGTATGCCGTTCACGAAGGCGACACCGGTTCGCCCGAAGTGCAGATCGCCATACTCTCCAGGCGCATCGCCGAGCTGACCGAGCATCTTAAAAACAACCCCAACGACAATCATTCCCGCAGGGGCATGCAGAAGATGATCGGCAAGAGAAGAAAATTCCTTAATTATCTTCTCAACAACGACATCGAGCGTTACCGTTCCGTGATCGAACGTCTCGGTATCAGAAAGTAAGTATTTCCTGCACAAGCAATGCGGTCTTCCGCCGCATTGCTTGTGTTGTGAAACCCCCTTGCATCCGTTAAGAATAGAAAGGCGCACGGTGGGTTTAGCAGTTAACTTTATACCGGAGCTTATCCGGTGCGAAGTTAAGTGTTAAACTTATCCGCGGACCTTTCTTGAAATATGAATAAAAGAAAGGAAAACAAAAATGTTCGAACAATTCAGAACCTTCAAGTACGAGCTTGCCGGAAGACCTCTTGTTATCGAGACCGGCAAAATGGCGCAGTTGGCGGGCGGGTCCTGCCTCGTGCGCTACGGCGAGACCGCGGTGCTTGCCAACGCCACCATGTCGCCCGCCCCGCGCGACGGCATCGATTTCCTTCCCCTTTCCGTCGATTACGAAGAGCGTCTTTACGCCGCCGGCAAGATACCGGGAAGCTGGAACCGCCGCGAAGGCAGACCTACCGAGCACGCGATACTCGCTTCGCGCGTGATCGACAGGCCGATACGCCCCCTGTTCCCCAAGGACCTGCGCAACGACGTGGTCATTTCGCTCACCGTTATGTCCGTCGATCCCGATTGCTCGCCCGAGATATCGGCGATGATCGGCGCTTCGATCGCGATCTCTATTTCCAACATTCCGTGGAACGGCCCGATAGCCGGCGTTTTCGTCGGTCTTGTCGACGGCAAGATAGTTATCAACCCCACCGAGGAGCAGCGCAAGAGGAGCGATCTCGAGCTCACGGTCGCCGGCACCAAGGAAAAGGTCGTTATGATCGAAGCCGGCGCCAATGAAGTCGACGACGACACCATGTTCGAAGCCATTATGAAGGCGCACGAATATATCAAGCCGCTTACCGATTTCATAAACGACATAAAAGACAAGATCGGCAAACCGAAATTCGAATATCCCGCTTTCGAGATAGACCACGAGATGTTCGACCGCATCGAGGCGATGGTCGCCGAGGACGTGAAAGCCGCGCTGGATACCGACGACAAGCGTATCCGCGACGCCGCCCTGCAGCCGATATACGAACGCGTTTACGAAGCGCTTGCCGAGGATTATCCCGAAGGCAAACCGATGATCGACGAATGCCTTTACAAGCTGCAGAAGCAGATAGTCCGCCGCTGGCTCCTTGACGAGCAGAAGCGCGTTGACGGCAGAAGGATGGACCAGATCCGTCCGCTCGCCGCCGAAGTCGCGGTACTTCCGAGGACGCACGGTTCGGGTATGTTCACCAGAGGACAGACTCAGGTGCTTACCGTCGCAACGCTCGCGCCTGTCAGCGAAGAACAGCTTCTCGACGGCATCGACGGAGTCGATACCAAAAGATATATGCACCACTACAATATGCCCGGCTATTCCGTGGGCGAGGCGAAAGCCGCCCGCAGCCCCGGCAGGCGTGAGATAGGCCACGGCGCTCTTGCCGAAAGGTCGCTCGTTCCGGTGCTTCCCTCCGTGGACGAATTCCCCTATGCCATCCGTCTTGTGAGCGAAGTCATTTCCTCCAACGGCTCCACCTCGCAGGCCTCGGTCTGCGGCTCGACGCTGGCGCTTATGGACGCGGGCGTTCCGATAAAAGCTCCCGTCGCCGGTATCTCCTGCGGTCTTATAACCGAAGGCGAACGCTGGATGACCATGATCGACATCCAGGGGCTGGAAGACTTCTTCGGCGATATGGACTTCAAGGTCGCCGGCACCAAGAAGGGCATCACCTCCATTCAGATGGACCTTAAGATAGACGGTCTTACCCCCGCTATTATAAAGAACGCTCTGAAAACCACCCACAAGGGCAGGAATTATATCATAGACGATATAATCACCCCGGTCATCGCGAAGCCGAGAGACGACGTTTCGAAGTACGCTCCCAAGATGATCTCCACCAAGATCGATCCGGACAAGATCCGCGAAGTCATCGGCTCCGGCGGCAAGGTGATCCAGAAGATCTGCGCCGACCACGACTGCAAGATAGATATCGAGGACGACGGCTCCGTATTCATCGCCGCGGTGAACAAGGACAACGCCTACAAGGCGCTGAAGGTCATCGAAGCGATAGCGAAGGACCCGGAACCCGGCGAGATATTCTACGGCACCGTTACCCGTATTATGAGCTTCGGCGCGTTCGTGGAGATCGCCCCCGGCAAGGAAGGGCTCGTCCACATCTCGCAGCTTGACAAAAAGCGCGTGAACAAGGTCGAAGACGTCGTTTCCATCGGCGATACCATTAAGGTAATAGTTTCCGAGATAGACGATAAGGGCCGTCTGAACCTCTCCCGCAAGGACGCGCTCGACGTAGTCGACGACGAAAATTTCTGATAACACGAAGAATCAAACGTATTAAAAGTTAAAAGGGCAACCGCTTTTTGCAGTTGCCCTTTCCCGTTTGCCCGTATTTATCTGTTCTTACTCCCCGGCGACTATAAGCAGAGTTATACCGTCGCCGCCGATGTAAACCGCCAAATCGCCGCCGCACACCGCCACGCTGACTCCGTCGTCGGTTTGATAGCCGACGAGATAGAAATACACCTTCCACACGTCGGCTTCTTTGTCGTAGCTGACCGAACAGTCTTCACCGGCGCGCGGCTTGTGCTCGTTCAAGGCGCGGGCGAACGCTTCGGAGGCGGAGCCGATCGCGTAAACCTCGGTATTGGCAAATCCGCCGCGTATTATGCCCGCGTCTTCGACGCCGTCATAATGCGCCTTTGTTTCCGCCCAGGAAAATTCGCCGGTAAATAACGCTTCTTTTTTCTCCGGGAACTCCGCCGACACGCCGTTTTCCGGCTTTGCGTCCGCGGAGACCGAAACAGCGGTCTTATTCTCCGCGCAGGCGGCAAGAAGCATTATCGCGGCAAGCGCGAGTAATACGGAAACGATTTTTGATGTCTTCATAAGCGACTCTCCTTCGGCAAAATATTGCTTTCTTTATATAATACTTTGAAAAACGCAAAAAGCGGACAAAAAATCGAAAAAGTTTTTGTATTGACTTTACGGCGCATAAATGATAGAATAAAGGACACAAAAGCAAACACATCGCCGATAACGGAGGTGCGGCAAAATGTTCAGGATGAACGACATTATTCATTTGAAGCAGGAAGGGCGGGAGCTCAACGAGGATCAGATCGCGTATTTCGTGCGCGGGGTGACCGACGGGAGCATTCCCGATTACCAGATCTCCGCGCTGCTTATGGCGATCTGGTTCAACGGGATGTCGGAGGACGAGACCGTTCTGCTTACCGAATATTTCACCGACAGCGGCGAAAAGGCGGAATTCCCGGATATTCCCGGCAAAAAAGCGGATAAGCACAGCACCGGAGGCGTGGGCGACAAGACCTCGCTTATCGTGCTGCCCATAGTTGCGGCGACGGAGCGCGGCGTTTATATGCCGAAGACCGCCGGACGCGGGCTTGGCTTTACGGGCGGCACCCTGGACAAGCTGGAATCCGTCCCCGGTGTGAACACCGAGCTGAGCGCCGAAAAGTTCCGCAGGACCGTGAACGAGATAGGATTCTGCATAGCCGGGCAGAGCAGGCGTTTGGCGCCCGCGGACGCGAAGCTGTGCGCCCTGCGCGACGTTACCGCCACCGCGAACTGCATACCTCTTATAGCCGCCAGCGTTATGAGCAAAAAGTTGGTGTGCGGAAGCGACTGCATCGTTCTGGACGTAAAGTGCGGCAGCGGTTCCTTCTGCCGCGATATGCACGAAGCGGAGGAGCTTGCGCGGCTTATGGTGCGCATCGGCGCGCGCGAGAACCGCAAGACAGTCGCGCTGATAACCGATATGTCGGCGCCGCTGGGGCGCGCCGTGGGCAACAGCGTGGAGCTGATAGAAGCGATAAACGTGCTTGACGGGCGCGGCGACGAGGACCTTACCGACCTCTGCCTTACCCTTGCGGCGAACATACTTTACGCCGCGAACGCCGCCGATTACGACGAATGCTACGCCGCCGCGGAAGAGACGGTCTACAACGGGAGCGCCAAAAAGAAACTCGCCGACCTGGTGGAATGCCTGGGCGGCGACAAGCGGTATATCTATGACACTTCCCTGTTCGCCGAAAGCAACGTGAGCGCGGTGCTCGCCGCCGACAGAAGCGGATATATCACCGACATCGACGCGATGGACGTCGGGCGGGCGGCGTGGATCCTGGGCGCAGGAAGAAGCGTGATGGGCGCCGCCATAGACCACACCGCGGGCATAGTTTTCAACAAGCGCGTGGGCGAATACGTTTCGGCGGGAGAAGCGGTGGCGACTTTGCAGACCCGCGGCATCGACAAGGCGCAGGCGGGGATGGAGCATCTGTTCCGCGCGATAACTATAGGCGCCGCAGCGCCGCAAAAACGCCCGCTCGTGCTTAAATGCATCGGCGGCAAGTATTAAAGCTAAATCTTTGAAATGCTCTGCAGCATAAATCACACTGACTTTTGGGAGGAGGGAGTTTTCAATGAGCAAACTCACATGTGATGTTTGCAACAGCGATAACATAATTAAGCAAGACGGCATTTTTATCTGCCAGAATTGCGGGGCCAAGTATAGCGTAGCAGATATGCAAAAAAAGTATAAACAAATCAGCGTAAATAGCGAAGATGAAAACATAAATAAAACGAAAAGTCAGGCCCAGCAAAAGAATAAAAAATCTAAATCCATATGGATTACACTACTCTGGATATTGATTCCAGTTGTAGTATTCATTATTGGAGTTAATCTATTTGATTCCAATAAGAGTGGTGGTGTCGGTTCAAATAGTACTCCTGTAGTATCGTCGCTTTCAAAGAATAATAATGGTAATACTAGTTCCCAAAGTACAGAAGAAAAAATATGGGTAAAAAAGGCATATGTTGATGAATTTGGCGATGAAACATCACAAACATACTTAACATGCGATATTCTCATCGGAACTTTTTCAAATAGTGCAACAACTAACTCATCATGTTGTTTTAAAATGCTAATTGATAAAAGCAACATAGCCATTATAATTTTAGAATATGGTTATTCTATTGTAAAGAATCCATATTCGCGCGGTACAGAGTACGGCATTCAAGTTAAATCAGAAGATGGGCGTATATACAAGTTCTATGGCACAATGAACGATGATAGAATAATCATCGACGATAAAGACGAGAGCTCGTTTTTAAATGTTCTAAAAAACAATTATTCTTTAAAAGTCTATATTGAAGAATATGATACTCCGTCAAGCAGTTACAATTTTACAATAAAACGAGGCAATTTAAATGAAATGCTGCCATCTGTGAATCGATAATACAATTCATCGATTAACATTCTAATAATCCACCATATTTACACATTAATAAGAGCATTCATAAATATGCAACAGTTTATATCAAAAAGTATAAAAGATACCGAAGAGATAGCCGCGGAAGCGGCGAAAGGGCTGGAAAAAGGCGGTTTTCTGGCGCTTTACGGCGAAATGGGCGCCGGCAAAACGGCGTTCGTTCGCGGACTGGTGAAAGCGCTTTGCCCAGAATGTCTGCCGCTCGTCCACTCCCCTACTTTTGCCATCGTGAACGAGTACGCGGGCGAAAATATCACGGTTTACCATTTCGATCTTTACCGCCTGACCGACGAAGACGACCTGCTTTCGACCGGGTTTTACGATTATATCGACGGAAGATCGGTGATCGTTACCGAGTGGAGCGAACTTTTTAAAAACGCGATCCCGCCCGAAGCGGTACGGCTTAAGATAGAAATACTCGGCGAGACCGAAAGGAGGTTCACGCTATGTTAGTCGCGGCGTTCGACAGCACGGCGGTAACGGCTTCCGCCGCCGCTGCGGATATAGACGAAAACGGCGAAGTGCGTACCTACGCGCTGTTCACCGTGAAAAACAGGCTTACGCACAGCGAAACGCTGCTGCCGATGTTCGAGCAAGCGTTGAAAACTTTCGGCGCTGACGTGAGCGATATAGGGCTTTACGCCGTGAGCGCGGGGCCTGGTTCGTTTACCGGGGTGCGGATAGGCGTGGCGACGGTGAAAGGGCTGGCGACGCCTTACGGCACGCCGTGCGTCGGCGTTTCGGCGCCGGAAGCAATAGCCGCAAATATTAAAAACGGAACCGTTTGCGCGCTTATGGACGCGCGCCGCGCGCAGTTCTACACCGCGCTTTTCAAAAACGGCGAAAGGATCGCGCCGGATTCCGCGCTTTCGGCGGAAGAGATCTACACCGCGTTGCCGAAGGGCGAAAGCATAACGCTCTGCGGCGACGGGGCGTCGCTTTTCAAATCGTTTTACCCGGACGACGGCTCGCTTTTCGTCGCTCCGGCGGCGGGGATCGACCAGAACGCGTTATCTGTCGCGGTGTGCGGCCTGAAAAAATACAAAAACGGCGGCGCGACGGACGCGGCGGGGCTTAAACCCGTTTATTTGCGCGTGCCGCAGGCGGAGCGCGAACGGCTTGAACGCGAACAAACACAAAAAGGAGATATAAAATGATAGTTCTGGGATGCGACCACGGCGGGCTTGACATAAAGAACGCCATTATTGGTTATCTTAACGAAAACGGGATAGAGTTCACCGACCTCGGCTGCTACACGCACGATTCGGTGGATTATCCGGTCTACGCGAAAGCGGTCTGCGCCGAGATAGTCTCCGGCAGAGCCGAAAAGGGCATACTCTGCTGCGGGACGGGTATAGGCATGTCCATCGCCGCGAACAAGGTAAAAGGCATTCGCGCCGCGGTGCTTTCGGACGAATTCAGCGCCGAAATGACGCGCCGCCACAATAACGCGAACGTGCTTTGCCTCGGCGGCAGAGTGATAGACGGCGAAAAGGCGGTTAAGCTTGCGAAGATATTCCTGGAAACGCCATACGAGGGCGGGCGGCACGACAGGCGCGTCGCCATGCTGGAGGACTGAAACAACAAAAAAAGAAAAAGACCGGGTGTTCAAAACATCCGGTCTTTTTATTCGGCTTGATTTATCTCTTGTTGAGCATCTTGAGGATGTCGTCGATCTCGCTGCCGCCCTCTTCTTTAACGGGCTCTTCGGAAGCGGCCTTCTGTGCCGCTTCGGCAGCCGCCATCTGACGTCTTACGTCGCCGTTCTTTTTGTCGGCGGAGAAGCCGGTGGCGATAAGGGTGATCTTCATTTCGTCCTCGAGCGAAGGATCGAACGCGGCGCCGAAGATGATGGTCGCGTCGGGCTGAGCTTCGCTGGTGATGAGAGCCACGGCGGAATCGATCTCGTCCAGACCGATATCCGGGGACGCGGTGATGTTGACGACTATGCCGCGCGCGCCGCTGATGTTGGTTTCGAGCAGCGGGCTGGACATCGCCATCTTGGCGGCCTGTTCGGATTTATCCTTGCCCTTGGCAAAGCCGACGCCCATATGGCAAAGCCCGGCGTTGCTCATAACGGCGGAAACGTCCGCGAAGTCGAGGTTGATGACGCCGTCGACGGTGATGAGTTCGACTATGCTCTGAACGCCTTTGCGGAGAACGTCGTCCGCTTCCTGGAAGGCGTTGAGGAAGGTGATCTTTTTATCGGTAAGGAGTTTGAGCCGTTCGTTCGGGATAACAATGAGCGAATCGACGTTGTCGGCGAGCTTTTCGATGCCGACTTCCGCCTGCTGCATCCTGCGTTTGCCCTCGAAAAGGAAGGGCTTGGTAACCACGCCGACAGTGAGTATGTCGAGCGATTTCGCGATCTTCGCGATTATGGGAGCCGCGCCCGTGCCGGTGCCGCCGCCCATGCCCGCGGTTATGAACACCATATCGGCGCCCTTGATCGCTTCGGTGATCTCCTCGAGAGATTCTTCCGCCGCTTTTTCGCCGATCTCGGGATTGCTGCCCGCGCCGTGACCTTTGGTGATCCTGTCGCCGATGGCGATCTTGGTGGGAGCGCTGGATTTAACGAGTATCTGTGTATCGGTATTGATGTTTATGAATTCCACGCTCGCGCTGTCCAAAGTGGAAACCATGCGGTTAACGGCGTTGCCGCCGCCGCCGCCCACACCGATTACTTTGATTACTACCCTGTTGGTATCTTCGACCATATTGACCATGTTAGACCTCCGAGTTTTTAGTTCTTAATTTTATACACATCTAATATAATATTTTTTTTGGCGAAAAGCAAGTGTTTTTTTCGTTTTTCTTCACTTTTTATTGATTTTTTTCTTAAAAACGTCGAAAAAGGGCGTTTATTTAAGCAAAACCGACGCCTCCGTATGGTTAGAAACGTCTATCGTGCCCCTGTCGGTGTCGTAAAGCTCGCCGATTATCCCCACGAGAAAGCGCATTTTTATATCGCAGTTCTGCATATCTCCCAGATATACCTCGAACCGGTTCTGATAATCGAAATAGATATCGAACCTCGAACGGACGTCCAGCGCGGTTATGTCGTCGTCGATAAAGTTCTTTTTGAACGCCGCGAACAGCTCGATTATCGTATCGTAGGTGCGGCTGTCGACGAACTGCACCGTTTCGCCGACCACGCAGCGGCGGACGTTGCTTACCTTCAACACGGTGAGCCCCGTCTGGGCGGCGGTGCGGTCGGTTATTTTTTCCAGCACTTTCAGGTCGTCGGAGAGCAGGAAGGTCTCCCCCGCGAGATCGGCGGCGTAATACGCCTTTTTCTCGGATATCTCCACCACGACCGTCTTCGGCAGGTCGCGGCTGATCGCAACGCTGCCGACGTAGGGCAGGGCGCGCTTGATCGCCTCCTCCGCCGCGCCGGCTTTGAAGGAATAGATGTTGTCGCCTATCTCCACCGGGATCATCCCGGCGATCTGCTCATAGGTATATTTTTCGTTGCCCTTTACTTCTATGGTTTCGACGTTGAGGAACACGGCGAAGCATACGCCGACGAAGATCAAAGAGACCGCGACGAAAAGCAGAACGTAAAACACCGTTCTGCGCGTCCTCTTCTTTTCCTGCCGGCGCTGCGCGTCGAACAGCGCCTGGTTTTTGCGTATGAATCTTTGCTGTTCCACGCCTACCCTCTTTTCACAAATATCTTTTTATTTTTCCGCGTTCGTAAGCCCCAGCGCGCACCCCGCGATAACGTCCGCCGAGTCGCGCATCGCAAAGCTCTTTATCGCCGTCTGCATACGCAGGCGCTTGTTCGGATTGGCGACAAGGTCTTTCACCGCCGAAACCAGCGTGTCGCCGTCAAGCTCCGTCTCGCGGTAGACGAGCGCGGCGCCGGCGTCGGCAAGCAGACGGGCGTTTTTATACTGGTGGTCCTCCGTGACGTGCGGGCTGGGGATGAGTATCGCCGCGCAGCCGCGCACGGCGAGCTCGGAAAGCGTCATCGCCCCGGCGCGGCAGATTATCACGTCCGCAGCCGCCTGGCGAAGCGCCATATCGTAGATATATTCGCTTATTTCGAGATTCTTTCGGTCGTAGAAACCTTTTTCGCGCGCGATGGCGTCGAACTCCGTATATCCCACCCTGCCTATCGCGTGGGTGTGGCGGATAGATTGCGGCCCGGTGTATTTTTCCATTAACTCGAACACGAGCTCGTTCACGCGGCGGGCGCCCATACTGCCGCCGTAGGAAAGGATATACGGTTCGTCGGGAGTCAGTCCGAGCTGTTCGCGGGCTTGCGCGCGTGTGAGATCGTCGACTATTATAGGGTTCCCGGTGAGCACCAGCTTGTTTTCGCGCACCGATTCGGGAAAATACTTTTCGCTGCCGTCAAAGGAAATGCAGATCTTATCGACGTAGGGCGCGAGCATTTTCGTGGTGACGCCCGGAAAGGCGTTCTGCTCGTGTATTAACGTGGGGACGCCGCGCTTGGCGGCGGCTTTCACCGTCGGCCAGCTTACGTATCCGCCGGTGCCGATAACGAGATCGGGGGCGAATTCTTTTATTATCTTCTTCGCGGCGCGCACCGAGGTCACCGCCTGCACGGCGGCGCGGGCGTTCTTTTTAAGGTTCGCGAAACTCAACTTGCGCGAAAAGCCGCTTACCTCGACGAATTTTATGGGGTAGCCCGCTTTCGGCACGAGCGTGCTTTCGATACCGTGCTCGGTACCGATAAACAGAAATTCAGCGTCCGGCACGCGCTTTTTGAGCGCCGCCGCTATATTTAGCGCGGGGTTGACGTGGCCGCTGGTGCCGCCTCCGCAAAGAATAACTTTCATCGTTTACGTTCCCTTCCGGAAAAATCAGTTTTGTTCTATGAACGAATAGCGCGAAATTGAAAGCAGTATGCCCATTTCGGCAAGCAGTATAAGAAGCGAGGTGCCGCCGTAGCTGAAGAACGGCAGACTTATGCCGGTACTCGGTATGGAGTTTGTAACGACGGCGAAGTTGAGCAGCGTCTGGATGACCACCTGCGCGGTGATGCCCATGGAGAGCAGCGAGCAGAAGCGGTTGGGCGAGTTTTTGGAGATGTGGTATCCGCGGTAGGCGAACACGCCGTAGAGCGCGACCACGCACAGCACGCCGAAATAGCCGAGCTCTTCGCACAGGATGGCGAAAATGTAGTCGTTCTGCGGTTCCGGCAGGAAGCCGTGCTTTTGGTTGCTCTGCCCGAGCCCGAGCCCCCAGAACCCGCCGGAGCTTATGGCGTAGAGCGACTGCGCGGGCTGCCAGCCCTTGCCCCCGGTGGTGTAGGTCATATAGGAGAACGGGTCGCGCCAGACCTCCAAACGCCCGAAGACCTGCGGAACGAAGCGTTCCAGCAGACTGCGCGCGGGGCCGAGCAGGACCGTCGCGCCTAAAACGCCGGCGCCGGCGACCACGCCGAGATAGAACCCTTTGGTTCCGGAGAGCCAAAGCATTATCGCCATTAACAGCAATATGATTATCGTCGCCGACATATGGTTTTGTATAAGCGTCGCGAGCGCCGCCGGAGCCGTGAGCAGCAATATCGGCAGCACCCCTCTGCGAAGACTTCGCATTTCGGAATAATGGTTGCTTATATAGGTGGAAAGCGCGAGCACCAGGAAGAATTTCAGCAGTTCGGAGGGCTGGAATTCCACGCCGAATATGACGAACCAGCGGGTAGCGCCGTTGACCGTCTTCCCCGCGAAAGGAACGAGGAAGTTAAGCCCGAGCGCGCCGACGTAGCCGATATAGGCGAATCGCTTCAACACGCGGTAATCGAGCAGCTTTGCGATAAGCCCCATGGCGATCAGCCCCGCGATGACGAAGATGATCTGCCTGCGGGCGAAATAGTAGGAATCGCCGAAACGCTGTTTGCACACGGCGTAGGAAGCCGAAAAGACCATGACGGAGCCGATACAGACCAGCGCGATGATAACAATGAGCATCGGTCTGTCGACTTCGCCTATAAGACGGTATATTCGGTTCTGACCGCCGGAGGCGCGGACTTTTTTTGCCTTTTTGGGCTTTTCTTCCGCGACCGGCGTCGTTTCGGGATTGGCGTTTTCGTTCATATTTTCGGCACCCTGTATAGGTTATGTATGTTCAGCGCATCAAGGAAATAAGGTAATAGGCGAGCGCGGCGAACGCCGCGGTAACGGTGGAGAACACGCAGACTATCTTCACTTCGCTCCAGCCGCATTTTTCGAAATGGTGGTGGATGGGGCTCATTTTGAATATACGCTTGCCGGTGAGCTTGAAGGACGCGACCTGAAGCACCACGGAAAGCCCCTCGATTATCCATATAACGCTTACGGGCAGCAGGATGAACTCGCTTCCCGTCGCCATAGCAAGACTTACAATGAATCCGCCGAGGAACAGCGAGCCGGTGTCGCCCATGAATATTTTAGCCGGGTGGAAATTGAATATAAGGAACGCGACGAGCGCGCCGACGAGCGAGGCGGAATAAAACGTATGCACAGAAACAAAGAACATCACGCACACGATAAGCGCTACGCTGCCCGCCAATCCGTCGATGCCGTCGGTGAGGTTCGCGCAGTTTATGATATATACGATTATAAGCAGCATAAGGAAATAATAGAATATTCCCAGATCGAGCGCGCTTCCCCACGGGAAGGTTATAACCGTATCGATAAGCCCAACGTGCGCCATAAGGAACAGGTAAAGCGCGGCGGCAAGGAACTGCAGGACGAGTTTTTGCGTGGCGGAAAGCCCTTTATTGCGTTTTTTGAACAGCTTTATGTAGTCGTCGATAAAGCCGATAAGTCCGTTGAGCAGCGGAAGCAGAAAAACCGCGATAAGCAGCTGCGTTACGCCGATCCGGTCCGCGACCGCGCCGTTTTCGTTCGGGAGCGCATATTCGAGTATGAATCCGGCTGCGGAAGCGACCAGAAAAGCGAAAATGAATATCACGCCGCCGAGATTCGGGGTGCCCTCCTTGCTCTTGTGCCAGGAAGGACCTATTTCGAGTATTTTTTGCCCCAGCTTTACCTTGCGCAGTACCGGGATAAAGATCTTGTAAAGCACTATCCCGATAACGAGCGCCAGCAACGCGCAGATCGCGTCGATCATCAACGGATTCATATTATATATCCTCCGTAAGGAATCAGATTACACATTCAAACAGTTTTATGCCGTTGCTCGCCTTGTAAAGCACGGCGTCGCCCGGGCGGATAAAGCTTTTGAGGAACGCTTTTAACGTTTCCGGCTCGCCCGAGGGGAAGGAATAGGTCTCCTTTGTGAAGTAGGCGGCGTAATTCTTCGCAAGCTCGCCGTAGGTTATAAGCGCGTCGGCGCAGTTTTCTATTTCCTTCGAGAGCGCGCGGTGCAGGGCGGGCGAGTTTTCACCGAGCTCCAGCATATCGCCCAGCACGGCGACCTTCCTGCCCTTGCGGGAGGCGAGCACCGAAAGCGCGGCGCGCACCGATTCCGGCGCGGCGTTGTAGCAGTCCGAAATAACGGTGTGCCCGTCCGAATCGTAGATGAACTGCCGTTTGCCGTCGCTTTTATACCCCGAAAGGGCTTCCGCGGCGGGCGCGAGCGGCAGGCCGAGCAGCTTTGCACAGGCGAGCGCGAACAGCGCGTTGGTCACCAGATGCACGCCCGGCTGAGTAAGCCGCACGGGGCATTCATCGCCCATTATATGCGCCGTGAAGCGCGTACCCTCCTGCTCGAGCGTTACGCCGGAAGCGAAGCAGGAGGCGGCGGTATCTTTATAAGAAACGTAATAAACCTTTTTGTCGCCGGGGGCGGTATCGCGCAGAAGCGGTTCGTCGCCGTTGAGCAGCAGGACGGAGCCGGGCTTGGAAAACGCGGCTATTTTAAGCTTTTCGTCCCTTATCGCCTCGCGCGTGCCGAGGTTTTCGATGTGCGAGGAGCCGATATTAGTTATAACGCAGATATCCGGGCGGGCGGCGCGGCTTATGCGCTCCATTTCGCCCTTATAGCTCATTCCCAGCTCGACGACAGCCGCACGCGCGGCGGTTTTATCGCAGTCGAGCACCGTAGTCGGCAGCCCTATCTGGCTGTTGGCGTTGCCCTGCGTTTTATGCACCGCAAGCGCGCTGCCGAGCGCGCAGGCGATCATATCCTTTGTAGTTGTCTTCCCCACCGAACCGGTAACGCCGACGAAGGGTATGGAGGCGAGCTCGGTTTCACGGTAATGCGCCGCGAGCGTTTGCAGCGCCGCGCGAACGTCCGGGACAAGCACGCAGCGTTCGGAAAAATATTCGCGGTTATCGCACAGCGCGCATGCGCCGGCACGTATCACCTGGCAGATATATCTGTTGCCGTCGGTCTTTTCGCCGCGCAGGGCGAGGAACAAGCCGTTTTCCACCGCCTTGCGGCTGTCGGAAAACAAACTGTTTACGGCAAGCGCGCCGTCCTCCGGGCGGAACAGAACGCCGCCGCAGATATCCGATATCTCTTTAAGCGTGTAATTCATTACTCTATCGCCTCTTCATAGCGGAATACGAGTTCCACCGTGGTGCCGGGAGTTACGTAGGAGCCGGCGGGCACCGACTGCGAAACGACCTTGCAGTTGCGGTAGTCGCCGTTGAAAATGCCGGTTACGGTAACGTTAAGATTGCTGTTGATAAGACTCTTTATCGCGGCGTTGGGGGAGCTGTTTATAAGGTTGGGGACCTTTACGTCGGGCTTGACTTCCGAATTGTCGGTGTAAAGCACCACGACGCCTTCGCCGTTTATAACGGTGTCAAAGCGCGGCATCTGCTCCGTAACGCGCTTGCCGTTGCCCTTTACCACGCATTTCAACCCGAGCGATTCTATGGCGGTTTTGGCGTCCTCCGTCTTGCTGTTGCGGTAATCCTCCAGCTTTATCGACTGCTTCTCGCTGTCGCCGGAAGGCGTTATTCCCATATGCGGCAGGACTTCGGTAAGGATGTTCGCCACCACGGGCGCCGCTACGGCGGAGCCGAAATACTGCCCTGCCGTGGGATCGTCCACCGTGACGAGCACCGCGATGCGCGGATCCGCCGCCGGAGCGAACGAAACGCAGGAGCTTATATAGTCGTCTTCGCGCTTGGTATCGCGCTTTTCGGAGGTACCGGTCTTGGAGATTATATGATAGCCGGAAACGCTTGCGTTTTTGGTGGAGTCGGTGAGTATTTCGCAGATCGTGTCGGAAGTCTTTTTTGAAATGACCTGGCGGTCCGGTTCGTAATCGAAGGATTTGACCACGTTGCCCTGATCGTCCACCAGCGCTTTCACGACATGGGGAACGACGAGATCGCCGCCGTTGGCGACGGCGGATACCGCGCGTATGTGCTGTATCGGAGTCACCTTGAAGGTCTGACCGAAGGAATACGCCGCGAGCTCGACCGCGCCGAAGTATATCCCGGTGGTGCCGTAATAGATCGAGGACGCCTCGCCCATTATGTCGCTGCCGCTGGTCTTGTTGTATCCGAATTCTTCGAAGTATTTGTTGAAGTTCTTGTATCCCACGGCTTCGCCGATCTTTATGAACGCCGGGTTGCAGGAGTTCACGAGCGCCTCCGGGAAGGTCTGGTCGCCGTGTCCGTAAATATTGTGGCAGTGTATAACGGTGCCGCCTATGGAAACGCTGCCGCGGCAGTTGAAGTGGGTGTCGAGCGTGATCGCGCCTTCCTCCAACGCCATCGCGCTGGTGATTATTTTGAACGTGGAGCCGGGCTCGTAGGTCTGGGAAACGGCGGTGTTGTTCCACATCTCGTAAAGCAGATTGGTTTTGTAAGCCGCGCGCTCCTCCTCCGTGCCGATAAAGGTATCGTATTTTTTCTGATATTCGTCCGAAAGCTTGTTGTAGTTGTTCAGGTCGAACGAGGGGTATATCCCCATCGCCAGGATCTCGCCGTTGTTCACGTCCATCACTATGGCGGTGACGCGCCCGTTCGGCTTGTTCTCCTCGTACGCCATACGGATGCATTTTTCCACGGTGTCCTGTATCTTCCAATCGATGGTCGTTACCACGTTCAGCCCGTTCTGCGCGGGGATATAGGTGGATTTGACGCCGGTCTCCAGGTCCTTGCCGTAGGCGTCGGTGGCGCGCATATGCCTGCCGGGAGTGCCGCGCAGGTAGCGGTCGTAGGTATATTCTATCCCGGAAAGCCCCTGGTTGTCAGAACCGGAGAAGCCGATAACGTGGGCGGCGAAGCTGCCGGCGCGGTAGACGCGCTTTGTCGTTTCCTCCAGATGTATTATCTGTTCGTAGTCGTTTTCCTTGATATATTCCCTTATCGCGGCTTCCTCGGAGTCGGAAAGGTATTTCTTTATCATCTGGTATTTGCTCGTGGTCTTCCCCGCCTTGGAGATTATCTCGTTGCGGTCGACCGAGAGTATTCCCGAAAGCCCGTCGGCGATCTTGTTTATAAGCGCGTTGATCTCCGCGTTGTCCTCCGAGGAATCGAAGATATCGTAGGGGGAAATGAAGCAGTTGTATACCGTTGCGCTCACCGCGAGCGCCGTGGTGCCGTCGGAAGCGTAGATCGTGCCGCGGCGGGCGTCGATGGTGACCGAGCTGGTATACTGGTTTAGCGCCGCAACGCGGTAGTTGCCCGGGTCGTACAACTGCAGATAAGCGAACCTTACGCAAAGCGCGAGCATCGCCGCGAAAATGAAAACAAGCGCCCACTTGCCGCGAATGACCATCGTGCGCGCCGTTGCCCCGGCAGATCTTGTGTTTTTGGCGGTGTTCATGGCTCTGCCCTTTCCTGATTTGTCCCGTATTGATAAGACAAACGGGTAAAGACGTTCTTTTTATCTTTACCCTTTAATTATATGCCTTCCGGCGGCAAGTCTATACCGCCGGAGAATGATCCGGAGTATTTTTTATTTTCCTGCGGAGAAGAAATCGCGTATCACCTCGCCGAAGCCGGTGAGCAGGAAGCCCATACCGCCTTCTTTGCCGTCGTCATAGGAGCGCATTTCGATTTTGTCGTCCTGCTCGATGGTAATGCGGTGGTGAGTGAGCTTGTCTTTGGTGACCATTCCGAGTTCGTTTTCGGCGTAGTCCTTTATATCTGAAAGGTTGTATTTGTTGCTCAACTGCACCTCCAGCGTGTCCTGCACCTTCTGCAGAGTGGCCATCTTGCTGTCGAGCTCGGCGATCTCGCTGCGGTATTTATCGACCTCCGCGTAGTTCATCATCATAAAAAGGAAGAGCGCGGTGAGTATGACCGCCACGAAGACGACCGCCCACGGGAAGGGCTTTTTGTCCTTCTTTTTAACGTTTATTATACGGGGGGCGCGCACCGCATGCATGGAAGAAGCGTTCGCGGGGAGCTTATCCGCCCTTTTAACGACCGCTTTTTCGGTGGGTTTCGCCGGGACGACGCCCTTTTCTCCGCCGGATACGGCGGGTTTTCCGTTGACCTGCATTTTCTTTTCCATTTCTTCTCCCTATATCCTTTCGCAAACGCGCAGCTTCGCGCTGTGCGACCTCGCGTTCGATTCCAGCTCCCCGCTTTCGGGCAGGAGCGGCTTTTTCGTGATTATCTTTACCAAAGGCACCTTGCCGCAGACGCACACCGGGAAATCCTTCGGGCAGGTGCAGGGGTCCGCCAAGCGGCGGAACTCCTCTTTAACTATACGGTCTTCCAGCGAATGGAAGCTTATCACCGCTATCCTGCCGCCGACGTTCAAAAGTTCCGCTCCGTCTCGCAGCGCCTTCGGGATGCTTTCGAGTTCGCCGTTGACCTCGATCCTTATCGCCTGGAAGCTGCGCTTGGCGGGATGCCCGTTTTCGTAACGCAGCTTTGCGGGGATGGCGGAGGAGACCGTTTCCGCCAGCTCCGCGGTGGTTTCGAATGGTTTTTCCGCCCGTTTTTCGCAAATGGCGCGGGCGATGCGCCCGGCAAACTTTTCCTCGCCGTAGTCGCGCAGGATGCGCGCCAGCTCCCGTTCCGGGTATCCGTTTACCACGTCGCGCGCGGAAAGCGGAGCCGACCGGTCCATACGCATATCCAGCGGCGCCTCCCTTGAATAGGAGAATCCGCGCTCCGGGGTGTCGAGCTGATGCGAGGATACCCCGAGGTCCATAAGTATGCCGTCTATCTTTTCGTATCCGGCGGAGTCGACCGCCGAAGCGATGTTTTCGAAATTGTCGCGGACGGTTATAAGCCGTTCGTCGCGCACGGCGGCGCGGGCGTTTTCGATGGCGTCGGAGTCGCGGTCGATCCCTATCACCCTGCCCTTTTCGCCGAGCATGCCGAGAATAAGCTTCGTATGGCCGGCGCCGCCAAGCGTGCAGTCGACGTATATCCCGTCTTTTTTAACGGCGAGCGCGCCGACCGCTTCACGCGGCATGACCGAAATATGGCTGAATTCCATATCAGAACCCCAGATCTATAAGCTCCCGGGTGACTTCTTCGTTGTTTATGGCGCTCTGCTCCTCGTTCCAGGCGTCGAGCGACCAAAGCTCCAAATGCGTGCGGTTGCCGACGATGACGACTTCCTTTTCCAGCCCCGCGAAATCGCGGTAGAGCTGCGAAACGGTTATCCTTCCCTGCGCGTCGGCGGAGCCTTCGTAGGCGCCGGCGTAGAAGTAGCGGCGGACGTGCCTTTCCTTTGCGACGGGCAGATCGTCCAGCTTCCGGGTGAAGCTTTCCCATTCGTCCATCGGATAGATGCAGACGCATTTATCGAACCCGCGTGAAAGCATGAATTCCTCGCCGAGCTTTTCGCGAAGCTTGGACGGAATAAAAAGACGCCCTTTGGCATCTATCGTATGCCTGTACTCGCCGTAGAACATCTTTTTTGCCTCCTTTCACGCTGAATTACCGGAAAACCGTGGGCGATTGTGGTTTTTTGCTCCACTTTCTTCCTCTTGTATGGTAATTATAACCGAACAGCCCGGAAAAAGCAATAGAAAGGGCGTATAAATATATCGGCGGCGCAAGGCGGTTTCGTCATTTTGACATATACGAAATTCGTTTATTTTCAAGGAGTTTCGACCTTTTTTGCAGTTGAAACGCGTCGATTTTCGGCGAAAAATTTTGCTTATATTTACAAACATCCGTTCGCAAAGCCGGAAAACCCTTGCGGCGCGGGCGTTTCGACACTTTGCGAAAGGAGTTTCGCGCGGCGGATTCGTCGCCGCGACGAAATTTTTTTTATTATGCGCCGTAAAACGCCGCGCCGCGCCATTTACCCGTGTTTTGCAGCAAAAAAAACGCGCCGGAGCGCGCTTGACAATTTGCGGATATGATAATATAATGTTCTTTGCGGAAGCAACTTATCGCATACGGGCGACGTCTGCTGAAAACGCGTTATCAAAACCCGGTTTTGCGGTAATAATCATTATACCGCGGGGGTTTATTCGATCCCGAGCCGGGCGGTTATCGCGAAATGGTCGGAAGCGACCTTTTTCACCACTCCCGCGCCGAGCACGCGCAGACCGCGGACGAAGATATAATCTATCCTTTCGCGCGGGGAATCCGAAGGGAACGTGAACCCGTCCTCCCCGGCGTAGGCGAGCGTGTCGGTGAATTCGCAGGAGAGCGCGGCGCAGCACGGGTCGTCGGGCGTCATATTAAAATCGCCCATAAGCACTATCGGCGTTTCGCAGCCGTCCGCGGCGCGTTTCACCTCCGCGAGCGCGTTTTCACGTTCGTCGCGGTTGAGCCCGAAATGCGAACCGAGCACGGTGACCGGGGTACCCTGCACGTTGACGGTCGTGCGCATTATACAGCGCGATTCGTAATATCTGCCGCCGGGCGCGGGCTCCGGGTCCGGGATAGGGATCACAGTCGAGCCGAGCACCGGAAGTCTGCTTACCGCCGCGTTGCCGTAATGCTTGCCGGGCGCAAGCGTTATCGCCCTGCCGAAGATTGCCTTGCCGCCTATGAGCGCGCCGAGTATCTCCGGCTCGTCCGGGAATCCGGGTATGCCTTCGCATTCGCCGCGGCGGACTTCGTTGAAGCTGTAGAAATCGGCTCCCGTGGACAGAGCCGTTTCCGCCATAAGTCCGAGGTCGATAACGTCTCCGGGCAGGTTGTGGTTCCGCCCGTGCTGGATATTAAAAGTTGTTACCGTGAACGTTTTCATATGCCGGTTCTCCTTTTAAGGCGCGCGGGCACGTTCCGGAGCCGGGGTTTCCGCCCGGACGGCGCGGATCCGCACACGTTTTAGATTCAAATATTTTTTATCACACCTCACACGATTTGTCAATACTCGGGGTATACGAAATGAACAAGCTTTTGGGAACAAACGCCGTGATCGAGGAAAACAGAGCGCTGTTCGGCAAAACCTCCTGGCCGCGTACGCTGCTGTTCTTCATCGCGGTATATATCATCGGCTCGACGATAACGGGGATAGTATCCGCCGTGCCGCAGCTTATTTATATTTTCTCCAACGAAGCGGTGAAAGCGTATATGTTTTCGGCGGGCGCGACGGCGGACGGAGTGCTGAAGCTGATCGAATCGGAGGGCGGTTATCCTCTGTGGACGACGGTATTCTCGCTCGCGGCGAACGTTTTTATCGGGCTTACGGCTCTGTTCTTCTGCCTTAAATCGGAGAAGCGCTCGCTGTTCGGCGCCGGGCTTTATAAAAAGGGCGCCGCCGCGGAATACGCCGCCGGCTTCGCCATCGGCGCTTTGATGTTCGGCGCCGTGATACTCGCGGACGTCGCGGCGGGCGAATTCGAGGGGATAAAGCTGAATTCCCCCGTGCCTGTCGCCGCGGTGTGCTTTATGCTTTTCGGGTTCGTACTGCAAAGCGCGGGCGAGGAGCTGCTTATGCGCTCCTTCTTTATGGTAACGGCTTCGCGCTGCGCGGGAGGAGTCCCGGTCGCGGCGGCGGCGAATTCGCTCATTTTCGCCGCGCTGCATCTGCGCAACCCCGGCATAACCCCGCTTGCGATAGTTAATCTTACGCTTTACGGGCTGTTCGCCTCGGTGTATTTCCTGCGGCGCGGCAGCGTATGGGGGATCTGCGCGGTACACGCGGCGTGGAATTTCGTTCAGGGCAGCGTGTTCGGCGCCGCGGTCAGCGGCAATTCCATAGGGCCCTCGCTTTTCGCCACATCGCTTTCGGGCGGGGTATTCTCCGGCGGGGCGTTCGGGCCGGAGGGCGGGCTCTCGACGACTGTGGTTTTCGCGCTCGGCATCGCTCTGGTGCTGCTGTCCAAGCCGAAAAAGATAATCCCTCCCCCGCTGCGAATCGGCAGAAGGTTCTATACCTCCTTCCCGGAAAGAAAGGATTTTTCGAAGGAAATATGACGCGCAGCCGTCAGTTCATCAAACAAGCCGGAAAGTTTCTCCGGCTTGTTTTTATCACCCCGCCGGGCGGGAGCATACAACTGTATAATGCAACGAATACGGCAAAGGGTGATTTTATGGAACACGGCGAGATACGGTTTGTTTTAAGGACCGGGCGGGAGGCGCTGCCCGTGAACGAAGCGGAAATAACGGTTTGCGACGGCGCGGGGAACGAGACCTTCCATTGCGAGCTGAAGCCGGAAAACGCGGGCGTTTCGGAAAGCTTCGCGGCGGAAGCGCCGCCGAAGCGCGATTCGCTTTCGCCGGAGAGCGCGGCGCCGCCATACGGAGTATGCGGGGCTTCCGTTCGGGCGAAAGGGTTTTACCGGGTGCGGATAAACGGGATAAAATGCTTTGCAGGGACGCGCACCGTCGTCGCCCCGGAAATGATACCGCTGCCCGCGGGGGCGCAGGATCCGGACGGCCTGCCGGAAACGGTGATAGACCTGCCGGAGCACCTTTTGTTTACCGGGTGCGAGCCGCCGGAAAAAGAAAGCGCCGGAACGCCGGAGCGCGTCTCGCCGGCGGTGCAGATAATAAACGGCGTGTACGTGCCGGAAACGATAACCGTGCATCTCGGCGCGCCGGATTCGAACGCGGAGAACATGACCGTGCCGTTCGTGGATTACGTTAAAAACGTAGCGGCGAACGAGATATATCCCACCTGGCCGGAGGAAGCGCTGAAAGCGAACGTTATATCGCAGGTGTCGATAGCGCTCAACCGGATATATACCGAATGGTACCGCAGCCGGGGTTATGATTTCGACATAACCGCGTCCACCGCCTATGATCAGGCGTTCGTGCCGGGGAGCAACACTTATGCCGAGACCGACGCGATAGCCGAAGAATTCTTTAACAACTACATCGTCCGCCCGAATTTCGTGGAGCCGCTGTACGCGAGCTTCTGCGACGGGATAAAGACCACCTGCAACGGGCTTTCGCAATGGGGCACGGTCTCGCTCGCGGAGGACGGGCGGAGCTTCGAGGAGATACTCGGCTTTTACTTCGGCGACGTGGACGTGACCGCCGCGGAGGACGTGCGCGCCGCCGCGGGCTCCTACCCCGGGGAGCCGCTTTCGGTGGGGGACGAGGGCGAGGCCGTGCGGACGGTGCAGTACCAGCTCAACCGCATCGCGATAAACTATCCGCGCCTGCCGCTGAACAACAATTCCGGCGTGTTCGACGAGCGTATGTCGGAGATAGTGAGCGAGTTCCAGAAGCTTTTCGACCTTCCGGTGAACGGCACCGTCGACAAGGCGACGTGGTACCGCATTTCCTACCTGTACGCCTCGGTGAAGAAGCTTTCGGAGCTGAGCAGCGAGGGGCAGCGCCCGTCCTATAATCAGCAGCTTTATCCCGGGTCGCCGCTCGGTCCGAGCGACAAGGGTTCCGAGGTGCAGGAGATGCAGTTTTATCTGCGCAGGATAAGCCGTTTCAACCCGCTGGTGCGCCCGGTGAACGTCGACGGCATCTACGACGCCGACACCGAGGAATCGGTGCGGAGCTTCCAGCGCGCCTACCGTATGGAGGTGAACGGGATGATCGACGAGCCGACGTGGGACCGCATTGTCGACGTCTACAACGGCACGGTGGTGAACATCGAAGAACCGATACTTGCGAACGGGCTTACCCCCTACCCCGGCACGCCGATAACCTTCGGCTCACGCGGGGAGCAGGTGGAATATATACAGCGCCTGCTCGGCGAGATAAGCGGCACTTTCGCGATAGTGCCCTACGCCGCGGCGGACGGGTTTTTCGGCGGAGAAACAGAGCGCGCCGTAGATTACTTCGCGGCGATATTCGGGTTCCCGCGGAACGGCAGGGTGGACGAACCGCTTTGGAACGAGATAAACCGCATTTATCTGGCGGCGGCTTCGAACTGCATATTCGCCTCCGTGGAAAACGAGGGCTGGCGCGGTTCGCCGGGGACGACGCTAAAGGAAGGCGATTCCGGCGACGACGTTTTATATATACAGCGCCGTATAAACGTTATCTACACGGTGCTGCCCTACGTCGGACAGCTTGCGGAGACCGGAGTTTACGACTCCCGCACGAAAAACGCGGTGGCGGCGCTGCAGCGGGTATTCGGGTTCACGGTGAACGGCGAAGCCAACCCGCCGACCTGGGACCTTGTGAACTATATCACCGCAGCGGCGGAATCCGGTTGCCTGCCGACGGACGTTCTCGCGGTGGCGGCGCCGTTCGCAAGCCGCAGGAAAAGCGCGCGGGGCGCGAAAGCGCTTATGCGTGAGAACGGGATAAAAACGGGGGCGGGCCCGGTTTTCGGTCTGCGCAGCCGGATCGCGCTTATGCGGTGGCAGGCGGCGCACGGTCTGGAGCCGACCGGGCGGGCGGACGCGGCGACGCGCGGCAAGCTTGCCGAAACGGCGCGGACACTTGACATAAAGGAAGATAAGTGATAAAATAATAAGGTTAAGACGCGTCGGACCGGGCGGAGACGATCCCGGCCCGGCGCGGGGAAAATACCGGTTCGAAAGGCATGAAAAAGTGCAGAATAATTATAACGAAAAAAGATATGAGAATTTCCGCGAAATGATATGCGACGCCGCGCGGAAATACCGCGGCAAGACGGCTTTCATTCGCCGCGCGGACGACGGCTCGAAAGAAAACGTATCGTATATACAGCTTAAGGAATACTACTACCGTCTGTCCACCTTCCTGCTCGACAACGGGTTCGCCGGAGCGCGCATCGCCGTAACGGGAAAGAACTGCTGCGAATGGGTGATATCCTATCTCGCCGCTGCGACTGTCGGCGTGGCGGTACCGATAGACAAGGAGCTTAAAAAGAACGACATAGAGGAATTTCTGAAAGCCGCGAAGTGCAGAATGCTTATCTCCGACGGAAAGACCGAGGTCCCGGAATGCGAAGGCGTGGTATGCGCCGACTTCGCGCAGATATATTCGCTGGCAAGCGGCGGAAAATACGGATTCGCGGGGTACGGCGGCGAAAATGCCCGCACGGACGGCGCCGCGGTCGACGCGATAAAGCTGCCGAAGGACCGGATGCAGGTGCTTATATTCACCTCCGGCACCACCGGAAGCTCGAAAGGCGTCTGCCTTTCGCAGTATAACGTCTGCTCCAACATCCATTCCACCGTAAGCGTCGTCCGCGTTACCCCGCGCGACGTTACGCTTTCGATCCTTCCGCTGCACCACACCTACGAATGCACTCTAAACTGTCTGCTTCTGCTGTCGCGAGGGGCGTGCATAACCTACGTTTCCGGCCTGCGGCGCATCGCTTCTGACATACGCGAATACAGGCCGACGATACTCGTGGTGGTGCCCGCGGTGCTCAAACTGCTCGACAGCCGCATAAAAGCGGGGATAATTAAGGACTGCCCGGAAAAATACCGCGAGCATTTTGAAAATCTGCCGCTTTGCGAGGCGCTCGGCAAGCTGCCGCTGCTGGTGCGCGGGGTGATAAAATCCAAGGTACGCGCCACTCTGGGCGGGCGGATGCGGCTGTTCATAGTCGGCGCCGCCGACCTGGACACCGTGTTGGTGCGCGATTTTTCGGCGCTCGGGATACGCACCCTGCAGGGCTACGGGCTTACCGAATGCTCGCCGCTGGTGGCGGGCAACAGCGATTTTTACTTCAACGCCGCCTCCACCGGGATCGCCATCCCCGGCGTGCGGATAAAGATCGAAAACCCGAACGAGGAGGGCGTGGGCGAGATACTCGCCAAGGGCGACAACGTAATGCTGGGTTATTACAACGACGAAGCGGCGACGGAGCGCGTGCTTCGCGGCGGCTGGTTCCACACCGGCGACCTGGGATATATGGACCCGTCCGACGGCGCGCTTTACATACGCGGCAGGATAAAGAACGTTATCGTTACGCCCAACGGCAAGAACGTTTACCCGGAGGAGCTCGAAACGCGGCTCGGCGACCGGCCGGAGATAAAGGAATCGCTGGTGCTCGCCGCGAAGGGCGACGACAACGCCAAGGTAAAGGCGAAGATACTGCCCGACCTTGAATACCTTAAAGAAAAATTCGGGCGGGAGGTCACCGCCGGCGAAATAAAGGAAGCCGTGAAAGCCGCCGTGGCGGAGGTGAACGCGCAGATGCCGCAGTACAAGCACATAGACGCGGTGGAGATACTCTCCCGTCCGCTGGAGCGCACGACCACGCAGAAGATACTTCGCTTCGGCGCGAACGTGGAACAGTAGAAAATATTCGGGATTCCGGCGAAAACATATTGACATCGGCGGATAATCATTGTATAATTACGCATTCAAAGCGAGTATAAAAGGTCGAAATGAAGAGAAAAGAAAGAAACAAAGCCGAAAATACCGCGGCGCTTACGGAAGAAGATCTTGCGGCGAAGAAACTGCTTAAACGCAAACGCGTGATCGCGATAGCGTCGCTGCTGATCTGCGTGGGGCTTATCGTCTGGCTGGCGATAGTCGTTACGAAATCGTTCCTTTCCATAGGGGAAGGCGAAACGATCGGCGACGCGGCGGGGCATTTCCGCGATATGATACGCGGCTACGGCGCGTGGGGCGTGGCGATCGCTTTCGGCATACAGGTGCTTCAGGTGGTGGTTTCCCCGATCCCCGGCGAGGTGATAGAGACCGGGATGGGGCTTACCTACGGCTGGTTCTGGGGCGCCGTGATAATACTTGCCGGCGCGGCGTTTTCGGCGTGGCTTATAATGCTGTTCGTGCGGAAATTCGGCACGAAGTTCGTCGAACTGTTCATCTCGCTGGACAAGATAAACGATCTTAAATTCATAAACAGCGAGGAAAAGCTGCACCGCTGGGTGCTGATACTATATATGCTCCCCGGCACGCCGAAGGATCCGCTTATATTCTTCTTCGGGCTTACCAGAATAAAGATCTCGTCGTTCGTGGTGCTTTCCACCATTGCGCGGATACCCTCCGTTATAACCTCCACCATAGGCGGGCAATGGATACAGGAAAAGAAATACTGGGCGGCGGCGGCGCTTTACATCGCCGTGGGCGCGGTGAGTCTGGCGTGCATACTGATTTATAAAAAGATAATGGATAAAATGCGCGGCAAAGGCAAAAAGCCGGAGGACGCGCCGGAAGAAGGCAAACCGGACGAAACGCCGGGATCGCCGGAGGAAAACGCGGCGGCAGCCGCAAAGGAGGAAGAGAATGGCAGTAACGATACCCGAGGGATACAGATCGGCGCTGACTCTGCGCCAGACGCAGGTGGCGATAAAGAAGGTTAAGGACTTTTTCGAACGCGACCTTGCCATACAGCTTAACCTTACGCGCGTTTCGGCGCCGCTGTTCGTGCAGAAGGCGAGCGGCCTGAACGACGACCTGAACGGCGTGGAACGCCCCGTCGGATTCGACATTAAGGACTGCGAGGGCGATTTCGAAATAGTGCAGTCGCTTGCGAAATGGAAGCGGCTTGCGCTGAAACAATACGGATTCGCGCCCGGAGAAGGGCTTTACACCGATATGAACGCCATCCGGCGCGACGAGGATACCGACAATCTGCATTCGGTGTTCGTGGACCAGTGGGACTGGGAAAAGGTCATTACCGCCGAAAACCGCAGCGAGCAGACGCTTCGCCGCGCGGTGAAGCAGATCTATACCGCCCTGCGGCATACCGAGACGTATATCGCGGAGGATTACGATTTCGTGGGAAAATTCCTGCCGGAGCAGATAACCTTTATCTCGTCGCAGGAGCTGGAGGACAAATATCCCTCTCTTACCCCGAAGGAGCGCGAATACCGCGCTGTGAAGGAATACGGCGCGATCTTCCTTTCGCAGATCGGCGGCAGATTAAAAAGCGGGATAAAGCACGACGGGCGCGCCCCGGACTACGACGACTGGTCCCTTAACGGCGACATAATCGTTTATTACCCGGTGCTGGATATCGCCTTCGAGCTTTCGTCGATGGGCATCCGCGTGGACGCCGAAGCGCTGAAACGCCAGCTTGCGGAGGCGGGCTGCCCCGAAAGGGCGGAGCTTCCGTTCCACAAAGCGCTGCTCGGCGGCGAGCTTCCGCTTACCATGGGCGGCGGTATAGGACAATCGAGGATGTGTATGTTCTTCCTGCGCAAAGCGCACATAGGCGAGGTGCAATCGTCTTACTGGCTGCCGGAAGACTCGCGCTTCTGCGCCGGGCACGGCGTGGAGCTGCTTTGATAAGAAAGGCGTTAAATATGAACAGAGATTACAAAAGAGTTCTTACGGTGCAGGATATTTCCTGCTTCGGGCAATGCTCGCTCACCGTGGCGCTGCCCGTTATTTCCGCCTGCGGAGTAGAAACTGTTATACTTCCCTCCGCCGTGCTTTCCACGCACACCGGCGGCTTTTCCGGGTTCACCTTCCGCGATCTTACCGACGATATCCCCGCGATAACCGCGCACTGGTGCAAAGAAAACATTAAGTTCGACGCGATCTATACCGGCTATCTCGGCAGCAAGCGGCAGATAGATATGGTAAAGGATATGTTCGCGTCGCTCGGAAAAGAGGGATTCGTTAAGGTAGTAGATCCCGCCATGGCGGACAACGGAAAACTTTACACCGGGTTCGATAACGAATACGCGCGCGAGATGGCGACTCTTTGCGCGCAGGCGGATATAGTGCTTCCGAACATCACGGAGGCGTGCTTTATGACCGGGTTCGAATACGCGGAGGAGTACGGCGAGGAATATATCGAAACGCTGCTTCAGGCGCTCGCCGCGTACGGTATGAACAACGTGGTCCTTACCGGCGTGAGCTATGAAAAGGATTTCACCGGCGTGGTGGTGAAGTACGACGGCAGAGTAAAATACTACAAGCACCGCCGCGTCCCCACGAGCAGCCACGGCACCGGCGACGTGTTTGCCAGCGCGTTTGTAGGCGCGCTTATGAACGGCTTCGACGAATACGATTCCGCGCGCATCGCCGCCGATTTCACTCTGGAATGCATCGAACTCACGGTAGGAGACGAAAACCACAAATACGGCGTTAAATTCGAGCTGGCAATCCCTGAGCTTATTAAAATGCTGGGTAAATGACCGAAAAAAACACGGTTTGAATACTTACATAAAAACGCCCGGAGCTAAAAGCTTCGGGCGTATTCTGTTTTTTCGCAGCTTCTCCGCGAAAAAACTCCTTGGCGACAGAATGCGCGCTGTCCGGCAGAAAACAAGCGTTTTCGGCCGAAATCAAAGCGTCAGGCCTTGCCGCTGCAGCCGAGAACGTCGACGAGCTTGTGGCGAACGAGCTCTTTGATGTTGGCGCGAGCGGGTTTGAGATATTCGCGCGGGTCGAACTTATCCGGATGTTCGTTGAAGAACTTGCGGATGCTGCCGGTCATGGCGAGACGGAGGTCGGAATCGATGTTGATCTTGCAGACCGAGCTGCGCGCAGCTTCGCGGAGCTGGGATTCGGGAATGCCGACCGCGTCGGGCATCGCGCCGCCGTTTTCGTTTATCATCTTTACGTATTCCTGCGGAACGGAGGAGGAGCCGTGAAGCACTATCGGGAACCCGGGCAGGCGTTTTTCGACTTCTTTAAGCACGTCGAAGCGGAGAGGAGGCGGAACGAGCACGCCTTCTTCGTTGCGGGTGCACTGAGCCGCGGTGAATTTATAGGCGCCGTGAGAGGTGCCGATGGCTATCGCAAGCGAATCGCAGCCGGTGCTGCCGACGAATTCTTCGACTTCCTCGGGGCGGGTGTAGGATTCCGCGCCGTGGGCGACTTTAACTTCGTCCTCGATGCCGGCGAGGGTGCCGAGCTCGGCTTCCACGACGACGCCGTGAGCGTGAGCGTATTCAACGACCTTCTTGGTGATCTCGATGTTTTCCTTGAAGGGTTTGGAGGAAGCGTCGATCATAACGGAGGTGAAGCCGCCGTCGATGCAGGCCTTGCAGGTCTCGAAATCGGGGCCGTGGTCGAGGTGAAGGACTATCGGGATCTCGGGGCATTCGATGACCGCCGCTTCGACGAGCTTCACCAGATAGGTGTGGTTCGCATAGGCGCGGGCGCCCTTGGAGACCTGGAGGATAACGGGAGCGTGTTCCTCTTTGCAGGCTTCGGTGATCGCCTGGACGATCTCCATATTGTTGACGTTGAAAGCGCCGATGGCGTAGCCGCCGTTATACGCTTTTTTGAACATCTCGGTACTTGTTACGAGTGGCATGGTATAAACTCCTTTTTGTTATTATTTTCCTTTGTTTCAGTTTACCGCAAACGCGCGGAAAAGTCAAGGGGTGCGATAAAGAAAAGTTTATGCCTTTTGCAACGACTTTAAGGTATATTTTCCGCCATTTTCGGCGTTTTTGCGCTTGATTTCGCACGCGTATTATGATATATTATAAAATAACGAAATATGTAAAGAAAAGGTGGAACTATGAGTACATTAAAAGGTGCATGCATCATCGGTCAGTCGGGAGGACCGACTTCGGTTATCAACGCAAGCGCGTACGGCGCAATAAAGACCGCGCTCGAAAACGAAAACATCACCGCCGTCTACGGCGCCTGCAACGGGATAAAGGGCGTGCTGGAAGACCGGCTTATCGACATGAGCAAAGAGGACAAGGAAGAGCTCGCGCTTATGCGCACCACCCCCTCCTCCGCGCTCGGCTCCTGCCGCTATAAGCTCAAGGACCCCGACGTCGACGACACCGATTACAAGCGCATACTTGAAATATTCAAAAAATACGACGTGCGTTATTTCTTCTATAACGGCGGCAACGATTCGATGGACACCTGCAACAAAATAAGCAAATTTATGCTTAAAAACGGCTATGAATGCCGTGTGATGGGCATTCCGAAGACCATCGACAACGACCTTGCCGGGACCGACCACTGCCCCGGCTACGCCTCCGCCGCGAAGTACATCGCCACCTCGCTTATGGAGATATACCACGACGCCCGCGTTTACGACACCGGGATGATAACCGTTGTGGAGATAATGGGACGCAACGCCGGCTGGCTCACCGCCGCCGCCGCGCTCGCCGTCGCCAAGGGCAACGGGCCCGACCTTATCTACTGCCCCGAAAACGATTTCGACCTTGAAGCCGAAATGGAAAAGATCGAAAAGATATACAAAGCGAACGGCAAGTGCATAATCGCCGTTTCGGAAGGCATTAAGGACAAGAACGGCAAATATATTTCGGAATACGGCAACGACCTTACCAACGCGAAGGACGGGTTCGGCCACGCGCAGCTCGGCGGGCTCGCCTCCTACCTCGCGGGAGTTATAAAAGAGCGCACCGGCGCGAAAGTCCGCGGCGTGGAGCTTTCCCTGCTCCAGCGCTGCGCCGCCCACTGCGCTTCGCTCACCGATATAAACGAATCGTTCCTCGCCGGGAAGAGCGCCGTCGAATACGCGACCAGCGGCGTGACCGACAAAATGGTCGGGTTCGAGCGCAGCTATGACGCGAACGGCAAATACGTCTGCAACATAAAGCTGTTCGACCTCACCCTTGTCGCCAACACCGAAAAGAAGATACCCGCCGACTGGTTCAACGCCACGAAGGACGGTCTGAACGAAAAGTTCATTCAGTACGCGCTCCCGCTTATCCAGGGCGAGACCGATATGGTGAAGGAAGACGGACTTCCCAGGTTCGTGCATCTTAAAAAGATACTCGCGAAATAACCCGAGAAAAGCAGAAGGGGACAAGAGACGCGTTCTTGTCCCCTTGAACTTTTATAAAGCGCTTGAAAAACCCGCGCGCGCGTGGTATACTGGACCGGGGAGCACCGCGCCCCTTAAAGGAGACGTTTTATGACACACGCAGAAAAAACAGACCTGCATATGCACACCGTCGTATCGGACGGGACCGACACGCCGGAAGAACTGCTTGAAAAGGTAAAAGAAGCGGGGATAACGGTGTTCGCGGTGACCGACCACGACGCGGTAAAGGCGGGAAAAGCGATACGCGCGCGGCTGAAAGCGGGGGCCCCGGCGTTCATTCAGGGCGCGGAGTTTTCCTGCCGGGACGAAAACGGAAAATATCACATACTCGGTTACGGGTTCGATCCGGATCACGCGGCGATGCGCGGACTTATAGAGCACGGGCACGCTCTGCGGGTGAAAAAAGTCGCCGCGCGGATAGATTTTCTCGCGTCGGAATTCGGGTTCGCCTTTACCGAGCGCGAGCTGAAAGAGCTTTTTGCTTTGGACAACCCCGGCAAGCCGCACATAGGGAACCTTATGGTGAAGCACGGCTACGCCCGGACGAAAAAGCAGGCGATAGACGAATATATAAACCGTATGCGGTTCCGGAGCGAATACGTCCGCCCGGAGGAAGCGATAGAGGGGATAATTTCCGCCGGAGGGATCCCGGTGCTGGCGCATCCGTTCTACGGCAGCGGCGACGAGCTCATACTCGGCGCGGAGATGGACGAACGGATAAAACGGCTTGCGGCGATGGGGCTCGAAGGGCTGGAAGCTTATTATTCCGGGTTCACCGCGAAGCTTCGCGGCGAGGCGCTGGAGCTTGCGGAACGGCACGGATTATACGTCACGGCGGGCAGCGATTACCACGGCGCGAACAAAATGGTGGAGCTGGGCGACACCGGGCTCGGCGCCGGGGAGGAATACCCGGGACCACTTAAAAGATTTTTGGAGATCTTCGGATCATGAAGTTTATTGAATTCGACACCCGCGATAAAAAACCGAAGCTGTATTCGCTGCTCGCGGTAACGCTTGCCGCCGCCGCGGCGATAGCGGCGATCGCATTGATAAACCCGCCGGAAGCCGCGGGGCTGATCTGCCTTACCATAGCTTTGTATTGCCTTGCGGCGGTAGCCGACCTGCTTTACACCTTCCGCGAGCAGATACGCTATAACCCCTATTCCTACAACACGATCTTTTATTTCGGATTCGCGGTGTTCGCGTTCTTCGCGTTCGTTTCGCAGACGTTCACCACGGTGCGGATCTTCGGGAACTCCGGCTACGCGACGGCGAGCACGGTGATAAACGCGGTGCTGTTTTCCGCAAGGAATTACATTATTATTTCCGCGCCGTTCCTGTTTGTGTTCTGCGCCGGGCTGTGCGTTTCGAATTTCTCGCTGCTCCGGCACGAGGGGAAAAAGCCGGTGAACCTGCTGGGCATAGTGCTTTCGCTGCTGATAATCGCCGGAGAGGTGTTTATTTTGACCTACGATTTCGCGGCGTCCGGCAGCCAGACGGAGGTAATGCTGCACGATATAAAGGTGAACGTGTTCTGCGCGGTATTCCTTTATTTCGAATGTATGCTTATCGGCACGATAGCGGCGGACGCGATAGTTGCGAAGCACGAGCCGGAAAAGAACAAGGATTACGTTATCGTGCTCGGCTGCGGGCTTAAAAAGGACGGCTCCCCCACCCCGATACTCAAAGGCCGCGTCGACCGCGCGCTGGCTTTTGTTAAAGAGCAGGAGGAGCAGACCGGTAAGAAAGCGATTTTTATAACCTCCGGCGGCAAGGGCACGGACGAAAGAAATTCCGAAAGCCGCGCGATGAAGAATTATCTGCTGGAACAGGGAGTGCCGGAGGACCGGATAATCGAGGAGGACCGCTCACGCACGACCTACGAGAACATGAAGTATTCCAAAGAGATAATTTTACGCGAGGATCCGCAAGCCAAGATCGCGTTTGCCACCACGAACTTCCACGTTTTCCGCAGCGGTCTTTTCGCACGGAGGTTCAAAATGCGCGCCGTGGGTATGGGCGCCGAAACGAAGTGGTATTTCTGGCCGAACGCCGCGGTGCGCGAGTTCGCGGGGCTTATTATCAACCACGTCGGCAAACAGCTTATCATACTCGGCTCGATGATCGCGTTTTACACGGCGCTGACCGTTATCGCTTACAACTTATAACCGCCTTATAACAAGTACGGCCGGCGCGAAACGCGCCGGCCGCTTTTTTTGTTTTAATACTCTTTGATCGCTACGCATTCAAGACTGTTGAACGTCCCCTTTAATTCTTCCCTCAATTCGCGGATCATTTCCGCGGGAATGCGGGAATTCTGTATATAGAGTTTGAGTCCTTCAACACCCTCGGGTATAAGTCTGCCGACGTTGATCTGACCGTCGCCGGCGTCGCCTGCGCGCTGGATCTCGGCGGCGATAATGTTAACTTTGCAGCCGTCGCCGACGCGTGCAAGCAGGTTTGCAAACGTTACCTGCGAAATAAACGTGTTTGCAAATTCGATTATGCATCCGTCAAAACCGGATTCCGGCTCCGACGCCGCCGAACCGTCGTAGGTTTCTTTACAGTTTGCAAACGTGAGTCTGCATCCGTCGCCGAGTTTATCGAGCGCCAGCTTAACAGCGCCGGTGCAGAGCAGCGCGTTGGCGACTTCGATCCTGCAGCCGTCCGTCCTGTCGCCGGGATCGACGCTCTTAACCGGATCCGAACGCTCGATCATCACGTTGGCGAATATGGCGTTCTGACCGTCGTCAAGCAGCCCGAGCTGCTCCGCGAACTGTTGTTCGTCCATCCGGCGGTTTCCGATCTCGAGGTCGTATTCGATTTCCTCGTCCTCTTCATCCTCGTCCTCGTCAAGATGATCGATGATATCCTCGAGGTCTTCGGGATCCAGACGCACCCTTTGCTTTTTCAGGACAGAAGAAACGATATTCTTCACAGTTGCGCCGACATCTCCGAGCTTGTCAAGCTGATCAAGCCCGTGGATTTCGAACCCTTCCTTTTTTCCGGGGGATGACGCGCCCGCGCAGGCGTGCCGCCATTCCTCGTAAGTGCAGTCCGGCAAGGCGGCGTATACCTCGGGATCCGCCGGGGCGTCGAGCGTAACACGGCAGTCATACGCGAAAATATTGATCTGATATACCGCGCCGTCGCCGGTGGAATACGGCAGCTCGAACACGCGTACCAGCCCGCCGTCCGCCGTCTTTTTATTGACCGACGGCGCAAACCGGCTCTGGGCGAGCGGATAAACGGTTTTGTCATCCGGATCGAGCACGTCGAAGATCGCGGCTCGCAATTCAGATCCGTCGCAAAGTGTGCCGTCGCTGACGACCTCTATGCGAAAAACGCAATCGGTGTGCGGTTCGAGATCTTTCTTTGCGAATATCCACGTGCCGAAATGGTCGCGGCTGCCCGGCGCTCCCTGCCTCTTCCAGTCGTCAACGGTACCGAGCTCAAACACCTCGCGGTACGAACCGTTTTTGGTGACGAACATACGTCCGCCATACTTATTCTGCGAACCGAATCTGAAATCTCTTGCTTTGAATTCTATAATGTTTTCCATAAAAAAATACTCCTGTTATCAATTGTGTTGACAACGGACGGAGCACGAGTATGCAAAAGCCGGATAATGCGGTCGCCGGCATACTCTGCCCGACCGTGTTTCACCAGCCCCGCCGCCCTTTTCGGGTAGGTCGTGCCGATGATCTTTCCTTCTGCATCCGTTACAATAAAGTTTTTTGCTATGGGTTTCTCCCCCTTTGTAACCGATTATTCAATTTTCTTTACGGCTTGCGTTTTTTGTTATGGGTTTCTTCCCCTGCCGTTCGCATTTGCGGTCAACGTCTTTTTGTTATGGGTGCCTCCCCCTCCGCGGTTTTATTATAACACGGTCAAAACGGTTTGTCAACAGAAAAACGCCCTTTTACCGGGCGTTTTTGAAATCGTTTTGTTTTTACAGCGTATACGTCCCGAGCACGGCGCGTTTTATCATCGCGTAGTCGGTAACGGTGATATAGCTCCTGCCGCTTACGAGCGCGGCGGCGTACTGAAATTCGTCCGGAGTGAAGCTGCCCAGGAACGCGCGCTTGATCATGGCGTAGTCGGTCGCGTCGATCCTTCCGTTGCCGGAAACGTCGCCCCGCACTATAACCGTTACCGAAGAGACGGTTTCCCCGCCGCTTTGCAGCAGGAGCCGGCATCCGGTCACCGCGAGATCGTCCGCGGAAAGCGCTTCGCCGGAGGCGCTTACCAGCGCGACTTCGCCGGTGAACGCCGCGAGCAGACTGCCCGCCTTGGTTTCCGCCTTAACGCCGAGCAGCATATTCGAAGTGAGCGTGAGCGAGCCGTCCGTCAACCCGTATTCGCCGGAGCCGCCGGAGATATTGGCAAGATATTTGCCCAGCACGCGAATGAACTCCGCGGAGCAATAACCGCTTACGTTTCCGCTTTCGCGCACCCATTCGACGCGGTACCAGCCGTTTTCCGGTTCGCCGAAGAGCAAAAGCTCTTCTCCTTCGGGGAGCTGCGCGAGCGAACCGTAGTTCGTGCCCGGTCCGGCGCGCAGGTTAAGAAGCGTTGTAGGAGTGCCGCGGTAAATGGGAACGATATATTCCGCGGAAGCGTAGCCGCTTATGCGTTTGCCGTCCGGATCCGTCCCGGTGACGCGGTACCAGCCGTTATCCGGCTCGCCGATAAGGATTATTCGCGCGTTTTCGGGAAGCGTGCCGACCGATTCGTAATCCGAGCCCGGGCCGGTGCGGACGTGCAGGACCGAAGTCGTTTCGGCGTACTGCCGTTCACCGCCGGGAAGCGGTTCGGTCCCGGAGCCGCCGGAAAGCCGGGCGTAGCCGTAGGTCGCCTGGATATTGCCGGGCGTGCGTGTGCCCACAACAAAGCTCCAGCCGTCCTCCGGTTCGCCTATCACCGCGCAATCGGAGCCGTTTATAAGTATCCCGTAGAAATAGGAACTGACCGATCTGTCTTCGTATACGTAAATATTTTCGCCCGCGGGGACGCGGTTTACAGCGACTTTGGGCGCGACGTACAGCAGATAAGCGCCGTTGACGTATCCGGTGACCGACCTGCCCGCGGTGTTGAGCCCGGTGACCTTGCACCAGTGCCCTATCGGTTCGCCGCTGACTCGCACCTCGGTGAGGAACGGTATTATTCCGACGATGGAGCTTTCGCCGTCCGGCTCCTTGCGGACGTAAAGCGTTTCGTAGGCGGTGACGAGCGCGCGGTATTCCGCGTGGGTATCCGCCACGGTCACGCGGAGCGTCCGCGAGATACCGTTTGCCGAAGTCGCGGTTATATCCGCCGTGCCGTTGTCGGCGGCGCAGACTCGCCCCAGCTCGTCGACGGTGGCGACAAGCGGGTCGGACGAAGTCCAGATAAGCAAGGTGTCGTCCGCCAGCGCGGGGACGACCGCCGTTTCGACTGTGTATATATCGCCCGGGACGAGCGTTACCGAATCCTTTACGAAGGCGATTTCGGAAACGTCGCATCTGTGCGGCACGACGTTGTCCGCGGAAACGTATCCCGTCATAACGTCGCCGTTGATGTTATATCCGTAGACGCGGCGGAACGCGCTTCCGTCCGGGCCGTAATAGAGCGCGTCGGAAAGCGTTTTCACCGGAGTGCCGTTATACATATAAACGTAGCCGGAGCCGACGTCCGGGGAGGAATGCACCTTCGCCCAGGCGTCCACTATGGTGGCGTTGCAGTCGACGTATACGATACAGCACGCCTCGCGCCCGTTGGCGAGCGTGGCGGTGATCAAAGTCGTTCCGTGGGCGAGCGCGCGCACGTTGCCCTCCTCGTCCACCGAGGCGACCGATTCGTTGTCGCTCTTCCAGGTGAGAACGGACGGCTCCGCTTCCGGGAACGCGGAAACGGTCAATTGCTCGCTTTCGCCGATATCGAGCCACATACGGTCTTTATTGAATATTATCCCGACGATGCCGTCCTCGTCCGGAGTCTGGTCGTCGTATTCGGTCAGGCCGTATTTTTCTATGCATCTTATAACGCTTTCGGCATAGCCCGCGTCGCCGCAGTAGCCCGTGGTCATAAGCAGGCGGGCGACGTCTTTATAATCGTGATTGCCGACGATGGCGTTGAAGCGCGATTCATAAAAGAACAGCCAACTGTGCGTATCGACGCTGTCGCGCCAGGACCGGTCCGCCCGCCAGGCGGAAACGGTGTTCGCGTAGGACGCGCCCTTCGCCGTGAGCAGGTCGGAATACGAAGCGTAGGTGGTTCCGCCCGTCGGGTCGAATATCATACCCGGCGAATTGAAATAAGCGCGGATGCCGAAAAGGTTGTTCGCCGCGGCGGGAAGCGTGTAGGCGGCGAATCCGCTTTCGACTATCGCCTGAGAAACGGTTATCGACGCGAGCACGTCATTTTCGTAGTAATCCGCGCGGGCGAGCGAGCCGAGCGTGCGGATGAAATAGACCTGCAGCCGGTGCAGCCCGGGGTAATCGGCAGCCGCAAAGGCGGAAAACGGCAGGGCGAAAACGGCGGGCAGCAAAAGCGCCAGCGCCAGTATGAAAGCTATGTATCTGCGTGTTTTCATCGCCGTTCTCCCCGTTTATTTGCGGATATATCTCCATTTTAGATAACTATACATTTTGATAATAACACAAAAACCGACTTTTGTCAACACAAAACCCCCGCAAGCGTTTTTCTTTCGCGCCCGCGGGGGTGTGTTTTTATTCGTATTTGCGTCCGGTCAACTGTTCGCAAGCTTTTCCGCCCTGTCGGCGGCGGTGAGCGCGTCGATCATCTCGTCGAGCCGCCCGTTCAGAAAGCTTTCCAGCGAATAGAGCGTTAAACCGATGCGGTGATCGGTCACCCTGCCCTGCGGATAGTTATAGGTGCGGATACGCTCGCTCCTGTCCCCGGTGCCGACCTGACTGCGGCGCTCGGAGGCGACCTCCTGCTCTTTTTTGCTGTTGTAAAGGTCGGCAAGCCGGCTTTTCATTATTCTAAGCGCCTTGTCCTTGTTTTTTATCTGCGAGCGCTCGTCCTGGCAATCCACGGTTATCCCCGTGGGGATATGGATTATCCTTATCGCCGATTCGGTCTTGTTCACGTGCTGTCCGCCCGCGCCCGCGGAACGGTGGCGGGTGATCTCCAGCTCGTTCATATCCAGCTCGAAATCCACGTCCTCCAGCTCCGGCAGTACGGCGACCGTGGCGGTGGAGGTCTGTATCCTGCCCTGCGCCTCGGTTTCCGGGACGCGCTGCACGCGGTGGACGCCGCTTTCGTATTTGAAGCGCGAATAGGCGTTTTCGCCCTCGACGGTGAAGGATATCTCCTTGAACCCGCCCAGCTCCGTCTCGTTGCAGCCCAGAAGCTCCACCTTGAAGCCCGCAGATTCGGCGTACATCGTATACATCCGGTAAAGCACCGCCGCGAAAAGCGAAGCCTCCTCGCCCCCGGCGCCGGCGCGGATCTCGATTATAACGTTCTTATCGTCGTTCGGGTCCCTGGGGAGCATAAGCACCTTGAGCTCCTGCAGAGTGCTTTCCGCCGTTTCCTTCGCCTGAACGAGCATTTCTTCCGCAAGCTCGCGCATATCCCTGTCGTCCTCGTCCTTTAAAAGCGCTTCCGCTTCGGAAATATCCGACAGCGCCTTTTTATACTCGCGGTATTTTTCGACTATCGGCGAAAGGTTTTTGTATTCTTTCATATAATTTTTATAGCTTTCCATATCCGCGACTACCTCCGGCGCGGAAAGCTTTTCTTCTATTTCCTCGAACCTTTTTTCAAGGCGCGACAGTTTTTCTGTCATAGAGACACCTCCGGACGACATATAGATTGAACGGAACAAAATAAAGGAGCAGGATTATTATGCAAAACGATTACCGTTACGAGGGCGCGCTGATAAACACCGAGCGCAACCGCCGGCTGACAAAGGATTACGCCGGGCTTTACGAGGCGATGGAGACGGGCGAGACTGTGGAGGGCGTGGGATTTCTGTGCGACTCCGAAAAGAACCTGCACGTCCGTCTGGGCGAGTTCTGCGGCGTTATCCCGGCGGGCGAATGCGTTTATACCGCCGCGGGACTGCCGGAAAAGGACATCGCCGTGATCTCCCGCGTGGGGAAACCGGTGTGCTGCAAGGTAAAAGCGCTTGAACCGGGCGGCTGCGGCGCCGCGCCGCTGCTTTCGCGAAGGGACGCCCAGCGCGACGCGATGCGCGACTACGTCAGCCGGCTGATCCCCGGCGACGTGATAGAAGCGAAGATAACCCGCCTTGACCCGTTCGGAGCGTTTTGCGATATCGGGCGCGGGATAATCTCCCTGCTGCCGATAGACTGTATGTCCGTATCGCGCATAACGCATCCGAGAGACCGGTTCCGCAACGGGCAGGTAATAAAAGCCGTGGTACGCGGCGCCTGCGACGAATTCGGGCGGATAACGCTTACTCACCGCGAGCTTCTGGGCACCTGGGAGGAAAACGCCGCCGCTTTCGCCCCCGGGCAGACCGCCGCGGGCGTGATACGCTCGGTGGAGGATTACGGCATCTTCGTGGAGCTGGCGCCGAATCTGGCGGGGCTCGCGGAATGCCGCGAGGGCGCCGAAGTCGGGCAGACCGCCGCGGTATACATTAAAAGCATAATTCCCGAGCGTATGAAGATAAAGCTTGCGATAATCGACTGCTCCGACACCCGCCCCGAAAACACGGAATATATTTATCCCGATATAACGCACATGGACCGCTGGCGTTATTCCCCGGAGGGGTGCAGAAAGACGGTGGAAACGGTTTTCAATACATAAAGTCGAACTCTATGCCGTAGATGTCCACCGTTTCGCCTTCCTGTATGCCCGCGTCCTCAAGTGCCTGTATAACGCCCCTGTCGCGCAGGACGCGCTGGAAATACTGAAGCGATTCGTAATCGTCGAAATTGACGTCGTTGCAGAGACGGATGAGCCATTCGCCTTTGACGCAATACACGCCGTTCTCCTTGACAACTTCAACGCCGAACCCGGTTTTTTCCTCCGTTTCGACGAACTCTTCCTCGTACCGCGCAATAGGCGGCAGTGTGCCGAGCAGGTCGCAGGCGGCTTTCATAAGCTCCGGCACGCCTTCCGCGATTATCCCGGAGATAAGGAAGAGCTGCCACCCCTGCCGCGCGGCGTATTCTTTTATCCTTTCAAGATCGTGGTCCGAATAGCCGAGATCGGTCTTGTTGCCGACGAGTATCTGCGGACGCGAAGCCAGCTCCGGGCTGTATTTATACAGTTCGGAGTTGATTTTCAATATATCGTCAAGCGGGTCGGGACGCTCCGAAGCGGAGATATCGAAAACGTGCAGGATGAGCCGGCAGCGGTCGATATGCCGCAGAAAATCGTGCCCCAGCCCGAGCCCTTCGGAGGCGCCTTCGATAAGCCCCGGGATATCCGCCATTACAAAGCTTTTGTCGTAAACCGTTACGACGCCGAGATTGGGCGAAAGCGTGGTGAAGTGATAGTTCGCGATCTTCGGGCGGGCGGCGCTCACCTCCGAAAGCAGGGTGGATTTCCCTACGTTCGGGAACCCCACAAGCCCCACGTCGGCAAGCATTTTAAGCTCCAGAGTGATATTCCGTTCGCCCCCGGGGAGCCCGCTTTTGGCGAAGCGCGGCGCCTGCCTTGTGGGGGTGGCAAAATGCACGTTGCCCCATCCGCCCTTTCCGCCCTTCGCGGCGGTGAACGGCAGGCCGTCGGACATATCGTGGATAACGAGCCCGCTTTCCGGATCGCGCAGGACCGTCCCGCGCGGGACGGGTATTATAAGATCCTCGCCGCTTTTGCCGAAGAACTTTTTGGACATCCCGTTTTCGCCGTTGGGCGCGGCGAATTTGCGGCGGTATTTGAAATCCAGCAGGGTGTTCTTGCCGTCGTCGCAGACGAATATCACGTCGCCGCCCTTTCCGCCGTCGCCGCCGTCCGGTCCGCCGTGCGAAACGTATTTTTCACGCCGGAACGAAACGCAGCCGTTTCCGCCGTCGCCGGCTTTGATATATATCGTTGCTTTGTCTATAAACACGTCGGTGCCGCCTTTCTTTTTTTTAATAAAAAATAAAGAGTTGCCGGGAGTTGTGCCGCCCGGCGACTCTTTACGTTGCGAATAACTATTCCTCTACGGCGTAGACGCTTACTTTCTTCCTGCCGCCGGCCATCGGTTCGAATTTCACCTTGCCGTCGATAAGAGCGAAAAGCGTGTCGTCGGACCCGCGCCCGACGTTTACGCCGGGATGGATCTTCGTGCCTCTCTGACGCATAAGAATGTTTCCGGCGAGAACGAGCTGCCCGTCCTGCCTTTTGACGCCGAGACGTTTGGATTCGCTGTCGCGGCCGTTCTTAGTCGAGCCGACGCCTTTTTTATGTGCAAAGAACTGAATGGAAATTCTGAGCATGATAGAAAACTCCTTTCGAAAAAATCAATGTGCGGTGACGCGGATATTTTTCGGATATTCGCGCGCCAGCGCGGTAAGTTCATCCTTGAGCCCCTTTGCGAGCAGCTCCGCGCGTTCGTCGCCCGGGTCGAAAGAAAACGCTATTTCCGCGGTTTCTTCGTTCACCTTCGCTTCCGATCCGGCGCGGAAACGCCCGGATATCGTGTTTACGGTGAGCCGGACCATTGCGGAGACCGCCGCGCAGACTATATCGCCGCCGGATTCCGCGTAGCCGGAATGGCCGCTTATGCGAAAGCCGCACAGTCTGCCCGATTCCGAAACAAAATCTGCGGTGATCATTTCTTTGCGACAGAAACTATCTGAAGCTTGGTGTAGGGCTGTCTGTGGCCGATGTGCTTTTTGGAATCCTTTTTCGGCTTGTAGCGGATGATATGGATCTTTTTGCCTTTGCCGTTCTTAACGACGTTGGCGGTAACAGTCGCTTCCACCGTGGGGGTGCCCGCAACGAAATCTTCGCCGTCGCCTATGGCAAGAACCTTTTCAAAGGTGTAGGTGGATCCTTCTTCCAGATCGAGCTTTTCGACGAATATGATGTCGCCTTCGCTGACTCTGTACTGTTTTCCGCCCGTTTCCACTATTGCAAACATTGAATGACCTATCCTTTCCGTAGTCTCGCTGACCGGGGTGCGCGGATGCGACTTGAAAGACCCCATACATGCGGCAGATGCTAGTGTAACACAAAAAACCCGGGATGTCAAGAGTTTTTTTATCCGCGGCGGATATTTTTTACATAAATAAAAACGCCGCGCGGAAATGCGCGGCGCGGGAGGGGAAAATATGGGAAAAGGCGTTATACGGTCGCCATGGCGCGGTTTTTGAGCCGCAGATTGTCGGAGATCATGGCGATGAACTCCGAATTGGTGGGCTTCCCGCGGGAATTCTGCACGGTGTACCCGAAGAACGAGGTGAGCACGTCGACGTCTCCCCTGTCCCACGCGACTTCTATCGCGTGGCGGATGGCGCGCTCCACGCGGGAGCTGGTGGTGTTATACATCTTCGCGACGGAGGGATAGAGCACCTTTGTTACGGAGTTTATAACGTCCGGCGTGTTTATAGTCATCATTATCGCGGTGCGGAGGTATTGATAGCCCTTGATGTGCGCCGGAACGCCGATCTGGTGGATTATTTTGGTGACCTGCGCTTCCAGATCGCTTTCGTCCCTGCCGGGGACGGCGGCGCTTCCGCGCTTGCGGCCTTTTTCGGCAAGGCGCTTTACCCTGTCCGCCAGCGCGTTGAAGTCAAGCGGCTTCAGCATACAGTAGGCGGCGCCTGCCTCGCAGCATTCCTCGAAGAGGTTCTGGCTGTGGAAGGAAGCCAGCATTATGAACGCGGGGAAATCCGCCGCAAGCTGTTTTTTGGCGGTGCGGATAAGACCGACGCCGTCGATCTTGCCTAAGTACAGGTCGGAGATCACTATGTTCGGCTTCAATCTCACAAGCTTGTTGCAGGCGTCCTGGCCGTCCGCCGCCTCCGCGACGACGTCTATGTCCAGCCGTCTCAGATTCATAACGCACTGCTTTCTGAAATCGGCGTTGCTGTCGGCTACTAAAACTCTCGGTTTTTCCATTTTCGTTGCTCCTTTGATTTGATTTTCGTACCGGCGATATCATTTCGTCGGTTCTTAATGTTTACGGGAATATTTTACCAAACCGGAAGCGCGTTTTCAATAGGTCTGCGCCATTTTTGTGCCTTTCGGGGACAACTTTCGTACAACATTTTTCGCCGTTTGTAGCGTAAAACGGCACGCTTTCGCCGCAAAATCACAAAAATCGTGTAATATTTTGTCGTATAATGTCGAAAAATATCGCAAAAAGCGGGAAAAAGCCGGGGCGTGCGGAAGCGGGCGGCATAGCGTCGACAAGGCGCGAAAAGCGGCGTCTCCGATGCCGGAAACGCCGTTTCTGCCGTGATCCTCTTTCCTTCTTTTACGCCGCCAGACCGTCTGCCGCGCAGCAGGGCTCCGCCGCGGAAAGCATATTTTCGATACAGATGCCGTAGCCGCGAAGCGGGTCGTTCACCAGCACGTGAGTGACCGCGCCGACGAGCTTGCCGTTCTGTATAACGGGGCTGCCCGACATTCCCTGCACGATACCGCCCGCCGAATCTTTAAGCCGTTCGTCGGTGATCTTTATAAGGAAATTCTTGGTCTTCCCCGAACCGTTGTAGACCTGCTCGATCTCGGCTTCGTATTCGCGCGGGCCCCCGCCCGAAAGCGTAGTCAGTATGCTTGCCTTCCCTTCCGAAAGCTCGCCGCGCTCCGCCACCGGGATCGGCTTGCCCGCGCCTTCCGGCAGCGCGAAAAATCTGCCGAAAACGCCCTGATCGGTATTAGCGGTCAGTTCGCCGCAGGGCTTGCCGGAAAACTCGCCGCGAAGCTCGCCGGGTTCGTTCCTTTCGCTCTTCACCACCGAGGTGATATCCACGTTCACCACGCTGCCGCGCCGCAGCGGCAGCAGCATCGAAGTCCCGGCGTCGTAAATGCCGTGCCCCAGGCCGCCGAACTCCAGCGTGTCCGGCACGATATACGTCACCGTGCCGATGCCCGCCGCGGAATCCCGCACGAGCGCGCCGATGCGGTATTTTCCGCTTTCAAGCTCGCGCACGGGGGTGACTTCCGCGCGGTATTCCTTCTCGCCCCGGAGGTAAGTCAGCACTATCGGCTTGCCTCCGGCGCCGGATACCGTTTCTATCAGTTCCTCCGCCGATTCAAACTCGACTCCGCCCGCGCGGATTATCACGTCGCCCGCGCGCAATCCGCATTCCTTTGCCGGAGAAGCCAGCCCCGAAACGGTTTCGACTCCGGTCGTTCCCAGCACAAGCGCGCCTTTGGTGTAAAGCTTCACGCCGAACGGCATGCCGCCGGGAATAAGCTCGACCGCGGCGTTTGCTCCGGCGGCACGCGCAGCCGGCGCCGCAGCGGGCAGCGAAATCACAAGCGCGGCAAGGATCGCCGAAAGCCATTTTGCTCTTTTGCTCTTCATAGTCCGCTCCCTGTTTTTTTGACAATGTTACGTTGCCCATCGTTTAATTTCTGCAAATGCGGGAGCGATTATTCAGCCAAAAAATTCAATGCGGCGACGGCGCTTTCATTATTATTTATTATATGAAAATTAAAACGGCGGAAAACCGGTTCAGCGCCGTTTCATAACGCGCTTCACGCCTCTTTTGCGGCGGTATTTAAGCGCGTGCGCGGAATACGCGCCCAAAGCGGCGGATACGGCAAGCGCGCCGAGGTTGAGCAGGGCGGAGAGCCACGCCCCGCCGCGCGGGGAGATAAGCGTGGCGCACAGCATCGCCAGCGCAAGCGGCAGCGCGGATACCGCCGCCGCCGCCAAAGTACCGAGCGACCCGCTTGCGACCGCGGCGAACGCCCCGGCAAACCCTCCGAGCGCGATGCAGACCGCCGCGAGCGGGACGGCGAGCGAATCCGGGTCCGGCGACCTTTGGGCGGCGAGCGCAAGCAGCAGCGCCGCAAGCAGAGCCACGGCGAGCCCGGCGGCTCCGCACAGCAGAGCGAGCGGAAACCCGCTTATCGCGCGGCGTTTGGTTTTGCGGCGCAGAGTATCGTTATCCATATGAATCTTTCCTTTCGCGGTTCTTTCATATGAAAAATATATGCGCCTTTTCCCGCCGTTATTCGCCGAGTATCCGTTTTACCTCTTTCCCGGTGAATTCCCGCAGCGCGTCGGTACAAAGCGCGGAAACGTATATTTCCTCCGCTTTTCCGTGCAGTGCGCGCGCCGCCGCAAGTTCCTTTTGCGCGGCGGCTTCTATGCCCGCGGCGAGCGAATCGAGCTCCCTCACGCGCTTTTTCGTTTCCTTCGAAGCCGTGCAGAAGCGCGCCGGGGTTTGCGGCTTCGAATACGAATACTCCGCGCAGGGCGGCGCGGGCAGCAGCGTGAACAGTACGCCGTCCCGCGGGAAATAAAGCGAATCGTATTCCTCCGCGTTTGTCGCGCAGAGCGAAACGATATGCTCTTTTTTGCTTCCGCGCGCGTATTCCGCGGCGAATTTAAGAAAAAGCTTCGCCGCGCGGATATCGTTCCCGAGCGGGATAAGGGCTTCCGCCCGCCCGAAGCAGGGCAGGATCTTCAACCCCTCCGCGGTGAACGCCGACGCGAACACTGCCTGCCCGTCTCCCTCTCCCCCGGAGGGGGCGTATTTGTCCACCGCGCGCCGCGCCGCGCGCTTTATCGCCGCTTCGTCGTATGAAGCAAGCGCGCCCGCCGTTTTGCACACCGCGCCCGCCGCGCCGAGCAGGCGGTAGGCGGCGCCGTAGTGAAAAGCTTTTTGCGCGGTGATCGCCGCAAGTTCGTCCCCGTGCGGCAACAGCGGTTTTTCGTCGATGAACGCGCCGAGGTCGATAAGTCTTTCGCGCAGGACCGGGTTTTTCGGCTCCAGCACGTGCGGAGCCGTTCCGTCCGCCGCCGCGATGCGCAGCTCCGGCACTATCACCGCGTCCAGCGAATCCGGATCGCCGGAGCAGTATACCCGGTGCGCCGCAAGCCCCCTTTCCTCCGCTTCCGACGCGATGGTTTTCATAAACGTCGATTTTCCGCATCCGCTGGTCCCCTTGATGATATACAGCCGGTCGGCTCCGGCAAGCACCCGGTCAAATATCGAAACGAACCCTTTTTCGGTGTTCGCGCCCGCAAAAAATTCCATATGCATACCTCCGTTATATATAAAGTATATGCGGATACGCGGGATTTTCCGCAAAAAAAGAAGCCCCGGCGGGACTTCTTTGCGGAATACCGTTTTGTTCGATTTGCTTGCAGGCAATATAATATCAGAAATTCTGCCTGTGCGCTTCGCGGATGACCGCGAGCTGCTGGCGTACCTGCGGAAGTTTTATATCGTGCTCGCGCCCTTCGGTGAACAGAAGATATATCTGGTCGTAATAGGTCTGCACCGCGGCGATGAACGGCGCCTGCGGGTCGCCTTCCCAGGAATCCTCGTGCCAGATAAGCTTCTCGGAGCAGTAGGCGGGCAGCTTTTCCTCCCCCATTGTCAACGGTTCGCGGATAAGGTGCTGTTCCGGCGCTTCCTCTTCCTTGAAATACTTCCAGTCGATGTGCGCCATAGTGCCTTTCAACGTGCCGCGCGTGCCCTCCACCTTATAGGTATAGCAGGGGTATGCGTCGCAGGAGGAAATGTCGAGGTCGATTATCGGTCTTTCGGGCGCTTTAAGCACCAGCTTTACGTAATCCTCCGCGTCGCCGAAGGTGTTGCAGCGGTCCATATGGCAGAAGACCTGGGGCATACCTTCGTAATAATCGAGCAGATTGAGCGCCTGGTCGAGCGGGTGGGGACCGGTGTTGGCAAGATTGCCGCCGTTGTATTCAAGGCAGCACTGCCAGTCCCAGCGCCTTGCGAAGCCGTTGAACTGGATGCCGATATGCACGATCCTGCCCAGCACGCCGGAGGCGATGACTTCCTTTACCTTTAAGAAATAGTTTGCGAAACGGCTTTGCTGGAACACCAGCAGTTTCAGCCCGCGCGATTCGGCGAGAGCAACGAGTATGTCGTATTCCTCCACGGTGGGGACGAACGGCTTTTCGCACAGGACGTTGAAGCCGTGCTCCAGAAGGTCTTTCGTGACCGGATAGTGAAGATGGCTCGGAAGCGAGTTTACGACGAGGTCGATATCCTTCCTGCCGAGTATTTCGCGGTAGTCGGAATAAACGTCGCAGCCGTATTCGGCGCGCGCGCGCTCGCGGCGGATATCCATTTTATCCACCACGGCGACGACCTTGAAGCGTTCGGTATCCTTTTTAAGATGCAGGCCGTGTATATCGCGCCCGCTGCGTCCCTGACCGAGTATGGCTATTCTTATCTGCTGCATTTTTTACTCCTTCGGCATAATGCCAAGCGTATGGTTTGCGTTTTTCGTCTTTACGCCTACATTATATCAAAACGCGGAGAAAAGTAAAGGTCTTTTGAAAAATAACGCCGATTTTTTTATATTTCTTCGGTACGCAGCAGTCCTTCGGCTTTTATCTGCGCGAAAGCGACGCGGAAAGAGGAATAGCCGCCCTCCTCGCGGCGGAAAAATTCGGCGGCGCCGGGACGCAGCACGAAAAGCTCGCGGTCGGTGCGGCGCATCCCCGAAACGCCGTTTATCAGGCGCGATATGTATATGTCGGCACCGGGCAGGAAGAAATCGTAGAACACCCTGCGCTGTCCGGTCCGGCGGTCCCAGATCTGGGTGCGGCGGGTCTTTTCGGCGCGAGTCCCGTCCGAAAACGAGGTCTCGGTGTAAAACGATAAGTGGTATTGCGAGGAATAGGTCAGCTCCCAGCTCATACACGCCCCGAACGGCGCGAAATCGCCGGGCGAAGCGGCGCGGGCGGCTTTTGCCGCCGAGAGCAGGTCGGTCTCGGCGTATCGTGTGAGCGTCGGGAGCAGCACGCCATAGAAAGGCGCGGCGTGCCGGAGCAGCGGGTCGCGGCGGTCGGCGCTTTTTATTACCGGGGCGCGAAGGTTCATCTTCACCAGCGTTTCGCCGTCTTCGCCGCGAAGCTCCTTTTTTACGCAGGATTCGGTAACGGTATATTTGTCTTTTTTATTGAACAGCATTATTCATCACCCGCTGTATTCTATTCCGCGCGCGTGGCTTTTTATTCCCGGAAGGACGGCAAAACGACCGCCCGAAGCTCCAGCGCGAGCTGAGCCGCGCAGACCGGGACGCATATGAACCCGAAAACCGAGCGCGTCGACGGGAAAAGCAGCGCCGCGGCGAAAACCGCCGCGCCGGGCGCAAGTCCTTTTACGCCATCCCGCCGGGTGCAGGCGGCGTTCTGCGAAAGCGCGAGCCCCGCCGATACCGGGCAGAACGCCGCGGTGAGCCAGGCGGCGGCGTCCGGGCAGGAGAGCGCGGCGCGAGCGGAGCCGCCCCAAGGCGAGACTATCGCCGCAGCGGGGAGCAGGACGAGCGCGGCGAACACTGCGGGCGCGGGGGCGTAGAGCGCGCTTTTATCGCTTAACGCCAGCCGAAGCGAGACCGCGGCGCAGAGCAGGATGACCGCGGCGGCGGAAATCCCGCCGTGGACCGAGCTGACGAACACGGCGAGCGCCGCCAGCCGAAGCGCCGAGCCGAACAGGATGACCGTGCGCGCCGCGAACCCCGCGAACCCGCGCGCGCAAAACCCGCAGAGCAGCGGGACAGCCAGCGCGGAGCAGACGAAAGCGGGCAAAAGGCCGCCGTTACCGAGGCAGTACGCCGCGGCGACGGAGGAAACGAAGGCGAGCGCGGACAGCGCCATCACTCCCCTCCTCCCAGGTCTTCCCGCCTGCCGAGCGTCTTTTTGGGCCAGGCGAAGACGAAATCCTGCATCCCCTCCGCGTCGTGCGGGGAGAACGGGAACAGATACGGCACGCCGAAGCTTTTGCGGGTGCAGAGCAGCATTACGAGCAGAGCAAACGAAAGCCCGAGCCCGAATATGCCGAACAGCCGCGCCAGCACCAGCACCGCTATGCGGAACAGCACGATAACGTACATATATGCCGGGGTTATGAACGCGCAGACGGCGGCGAAGGCGACGGTTATCACCCCGACGGAGCTTACTATCCCGGCGTCGACGGCGGTGTTGCCGAGAATGATGGAGCCGACTATGCCGACGGCGTCGCCCACCGGGCGGGGCATACGCACGCCGACTTCCCGTAAAAGCTCGAACAGCAGCAGAACTATTAATATTTCGGCGAAAAACGGCTCCGGAACGTTCTCGCGCGATTTGTCGATAATGCCGTAAAGCTCGCTCGGGAGCGAATCGCGCTCGTAGGTCACGAGAGCGCAGAGTATCCCCGGCGCGAAGACCGAGGCGAGGAACGCGGTAAGGCGCAGCAGGCGGATGAAGGTGGCGTAATAGGGCGTATGCAGGTAATCGTCGGAGGACTGCAGACTTTCGGCGAACACGAAGGGCAGCGTGAGCACGAAGGGGCTGCCGTCGACTATCAGCGCGATCCTGCCCGCCATAAGCTTGGCGGCGGCTTTGTTCACCTTTTCGGTAACGCCGCAGGCGGGCAGCAGGCGGTCGCGCCGGCCGTTGAGCAGCAGCGCGAGGTCGGCGCTGTCGGTTATTACGGAGGCGTTAAGACTTTCGATACGCGCGGCAAGGTCGTTCACCGCGCGCCCGGAGGCGCGCCCCTCGACGTGGCACATGATTATTTTCGTGTGGGACACGCTCCCCAGCGTGAACTCCCGCGTTTTGAACCGCGGCGTGCGGATATAGCGGCGGAGCTGCGCGAGGTTCGTTTCGCCGTCCTCGGTGAATCCCGCCTTGGGGCCGCGGACCGTTACGTCGCTCGACGGTTCGGAGATCCCGCGCGCCGGCGACTCCTGCGCGTTTATGATGAATTCGCGGTATGCGTTCTCGGTCTCGCAAAGCAGAACAAGGTTCCCCGAGGCGAGCGCGAACGCCGCTTCCTTTGCGCTTTCGGGGACCGAAAACGAAGCCGCGCCGAGCACGCCCGCCGGGTTTTCGCAAAGCGCGTCCAAGCCGGACGCGTTCACCGGCTTTATCACCGCGAAGGATATATAATCGCGCGAGACGATGCCTTTTATATATACCGCCGCGTATCTGCCGTTCCGCGCCGTTCCCGCCCTGACCGCGAGATCGGAGCAGCCGGAAAAAGCGTTTGTAAGCCCGCGCAGGCGGGTATCGAACAGGTCGTCCAAAGTGCTCACTCCTTTTGTTGTTATTATTTACCTCCCCGCCGCGAAAATATCCGCGAAACATACGAAAAAACCTATTGACATAGCGCTTTTTGTGATATAAAATAATTGTGTATACGACAAAAATCTAGGTATTTCGCGGAGGACGGCAAATGGCTTCTGGAAGCGGCGCAAAAAAAGGAAAAAGTCTGCTTGCGGTGATACTCTGCATCCCGCTGGCGTTTATAGTATATTATCTTATTTCGTATTCCTCGCAGTCGGTCTCGATCGGCAACGTAAAGGAAGTTACCGTGCAGATCCCCGGCGGGAGCGAAACGGTTTTCGACAAACGCGCGGACGTCGACTTTTTCGTGGACCTTCTGAACGGCGCGAAGACGATAAGCTCGCCGATGCGCGACGTTTCGGACGAGACTCCGGTTAACATAATCTGCACGAGAAGCGACAAATCCATTACCTACCGGCTTTATCCCACGCTTAATCTTACCGGATGCCTGCTTGTCGGTCCCGCGCCGGACAACAAGCTTTACGTGCTTGAATCCGAAACGGCGGGCAAGCTTTTGCTGCGCGACGAATTCGACTATATGTATGCACAGCGGTTCCTGCCCCGGCTTTACGTCGCGCGGGGAGAAAGCAAAGAAGAAGTTATGCCGCTGGAATGCGACTGGAAATACAAAAAGACCGACGGCAACGAATATCCCTACGCCCCGCAGACCTACGCCAAGGGCGACGAGACCTACCGCATCTACAAGGGCAACGACAACCGTCTGGTTTTCGAACCGGGGATAGAAACGCGGCAGTACGAGCTTGCGGATATCTCCTACATAGCCGATAACGGCAGCCAGTATTCGATAAGGGATATTTCCGAGCTCGACCTTTCGGTCGACACGCTCGTAACGGTGAGCTTCACCGCGAAGTGGAGCAGTCTTAACGGTGCGGACTGCCACGGCGAGGCGAAATACAAATTCAACGTGCTGTACGATATCCCCGCCGAGATAAGCATAGAAGAAAAGACCTACCGCCCGGGCGACCTTATCGCGATAAACGCGGTGCATCTTAACGAGGGCGAGGAATTCGCGCTGCAGACCGGGCTGAACACCGCACCGATAAGGTTTTCGATGACCGGGGAGGACAAGGGCGTAGCGCTACTGCCGGTCGCCTTTGACAACGAGCCCGGCAGCTACGAGCTTAAAATAATCACCGGAAGCGGCGAACGGGTATTCGAAATAAACGTCGAAGCGCGCGAGAACGCCGGGAACTGGAAGCCGGTGCAGGTCTCCGCAGAGGATTACCGCGCGTATCTTGCGCCGGAGATCCTGCGCGATTGCGCCGACACGCTTGCTGCCGCCGCGCAGATACGCCCCTCTTCGGATTACTTCATTTGGGGGACGGAGCAGATGCGCGCCCCCGTTATCAGCGGCGAGACGTTGTTCGACTACGGCGACGTGGTGAACCTGGCAAACGCCGAGATCACCGGAGACGCGGGCAACCTTACCCTCGCGGGGCGGCTTTACAAGGTCGCGGAGGGCACTCAGGTACGCTCCGCGCAGGTCGGCGAGGTGGTGTTCGCGGGGACGACGAAGCCCACCGGGAACACTGTGATAATCTACCACGGCTGCGGGATATACACCTATTACTATCATCTGGACAGCGTAAACGTCCAGGTCGGATACACGCTCACCTCGGGCGAGATAATCGGCGTCGCGGGGAGCAGCGGATACACCGGCGGGCAAACTCTGCTTCACTTCGCCGTAAGCATCGACGGAGTGTTCATCGACCCGGCTTCGGTAATAAAGTAAATGGACGCGGCGGAGATAACCGGCCAGATATTCGGCGGGATCGCCGTCGTACTGGGCTTTATCGCGTTCCAGATGCGCGACGCGAAGAGGGTGCTTCTGGTGCAGATGGCGGCGATAATCGTTTTCTGCGTCCACTATTATCTGCTGCGGGCTTATTCCGGGCTGGCGTTAAACGCGGTGGGTCTGTTCCGCAACGTCGCCTATTATTACAGAAGCAGGATGCCGAAAAAGCTCGCTGCCGCGACAACGGTTTTCTTCGTTATCGCGATGGTAACCGCGGGCATATTCTCCTGGCAGGATATACGCTCGCTGCTTGTAATACTCGGCATCGCGATAAACACGGTGGGGATGTCCTTTTCGAGCGCGCAGAACATACGCAAAAGCATACTCATTTCCTCCCCTCTCGTGCTGATCTACGATATACTCGTGCGCTCCGTCGGCGGCGCGATATTCGAAACGACCGCCATAGTTTCCTCGGTATTGGGCATTATCCGCGCGAACCGCGCGGCAAAAGAGACCGAACCGGCGGAACGATAAAGAGTCCGTTTCCGCGGTTCCGAGAAGCGGATTTTTTATTGGTTATTTCAATTGTACTGCCCTGATCGTATATTTTTTCATTTATTCCCACATTGAAAAGACGCGCCGCGGAGTGGTATAATAAACCGTAAATAAATAATTATAAACATATAATAAAAGAGGCAGTATATGAAAAGATTCATATGCTTCGTGCTTGTGCTGTTCACCGTCGCGGCGCTTGCCGCGTGCGGCGGAAAAAAGCTTTCGGACGACGAGCTGTTCGCGAACGCCGTGCGCGACGCGGTTTTTGCCGACGAGGACGAGATACTTCCGCTGGTGAATATCCGGAAGGGCGCGAAAAACGTGATCTGGAGCGAGGACGGAAAGAGCGTGCTTGTCGCGTTTATGCACAAATACCCCGACAGCTACCCCGCGGGCGAAGAGATAGAGCTTAAATGGGGCAACGTCTGGTGCGTTTCCGCCGGGGAGTTCCACGAATGGATGAAGAACAGCAAAGAAAACGTTAAAAACTGGACGGAACGGCTGCATCAGTTGATGGGTATGCCCTATTCCAAAGGGTATAACAACGTTACCGCGCTTTGGGTGGACGCTTCGCTTATTTACCGCCCCGCGTACGTTACCGACGCGAACGCGGAAATGAAAAACGTATTGCAGAAGACCGGGGACGAAGAGTTTGATACCAAATACAAAGAATGGTTCGACGGTAACATAATCTGGTCATATTTCGACAGCGCGTTCCCCTGGACGCGGCTCGGCTATACCTATGACTGGGCGGACAACGGGACCGAATACGGCTTGAGCGAATTCCTCGTGTTCTCCGGCGCGAAGGCGAAGGTGGAATACACTTACACGGTCGACGAATTCGTGGAGCATACAAAAGGAACCAAATAACATTATATAAAAAAGAAACGGAGACGCCATTATGAAAAAAGCATTTTCCGCAATAAGCGTCCTTCTGGCCTGTCTGCTGCTGTTCGGCGCGTTCGGCTTTGCCGCCGCCGCCGAAGGAACGGAGCCGGAATTCAGGGAGATCGCCACGTTTGTGTTTTCGCTCGACAACCAAAAAACCACCGGATGCGTCTTTTTGCCCGGGCTGCCCAACGCGCCGTATATAGACCCGGTGGATTACCTTTCCACCATCTATACGGGCGAATTTTCGCAGAGCAGGAAGGAAGACGGCACTTTTTCCGTTGCGGCGCCTTCCGGCACGATGGAGATAGACGTTGAAAACGATATCGTTTCGTTCGCGGATTTCGAAGCTTTCCCGGGCTGCGAGCAGAACAAAGAGGGCTCTTCCTTAAATGTGGATTTTGTCGATTCGGACTCCGCCGAATATATAGGTGAATTCAAAGGGCTTACGCTCGACCTCGAGAAGTACGGGATAGATATTATCGAATACAACGGCAAGGCGTATATGCCGCTTGTTACCATCTGCGTGATATTCTCGCACAACTACAACGACGCGGAATACGTCGGCGATAAGATCTACTACGTCCACTCGATGGACGATATGACCAAAGACGGATATTTCGACAAAAGCCCGGTCTACGCCGCGCTTGAACGCAGCGAGGAGGAGGCGGAGTTCACCTACGCGAACATCTGCTTTATGATGGACCGCTTCTACGGCAAGCCCACCAACGCGGAGATAGCGAAAGACGTTGCCGAAAAGGGCTTTGAAGCCGCGCTGGAGGAATACGACGAAAAAACGAAGCTTGCGAAAGAAAAGCTTAAATCGACCGACGTTTGCGATTATATGGCGGCGCTTTGCTTGCTGGCGACCTATTTCAACGACGGCGGGCACACGTCTTTCTATATGGATCAGCTGGCCGAGGTCGCGCAGTATAAGGATTCCGCGTTTGCGGTCGCATTCCTGGATCGCTTTCAAAACAGCAACGACGTGTTATACACCGCCGCGAAGCAGAGCGTTATGGAGGTTTCCTCTTCGGGGACCGGCAGGAACACTATAATCAATACCCGCAAAGAAAAGTATTCCGAATACGAACCCGCGCTTTCGTGGGAAGACGGACTTGTATATCTGCTTGTCGAGGGCGACACCGCGGTATTCGTATTCGATTCGTTCAAGCCCGAAACCGTCCCGGAGTACAGGGCGGCTTTGGAATACGCCGCGGAAAACGGGGTAAAGAACTTTATTATTGACCTTTCGTGCAACGGCGGCGGATTGTCCGCAACGCTGTATTATATGATGTATTCGATGACCGTGGAAAAACTCGGCTCCGGCATATACGCTTCGCGATCGCTGAATACGGCGACCGGAAACGTAAAAGAAGCCAGATTCAAGTTCGACCTTAACCTCGACGGCACGATAGACGATAAGGATAAGGAAGCCGACTACGATTTCAATTTCGCGGTACTTACCTCCAGATACTCCTTCTCGTGCGGGAACCTGCTTCCTGTCCACGCCAAGGAATACGGCATCGCCGTGTTCGGCGAAGTAAGCGGCGGCGGCGCCTGCTCGATAGCAAGGTACTATCTTTCCGATTCTCACTACATTTTCATGTCCGGCTGCACCAAGTTCGTAGTTGAAAGCGGCGCGGACGTCGACCTCGGCGCGCCCGTCGACTGCGATCTTACCGCAAAGGACGAAAGCGGCGCGGTGGACTACAGCGGCTTTTACGACATAGCGCGGCTCGGCGAGCTTGTCGAAGATTTCTATACCTGCGACGAGCACGTTCCCGGCGAAGCGGTGAGAGAAAACGTGAACGATCCCGGATGCGAGACCGAGGGCTCCTATGACGAGGTTGTTTACTGCACCGTCTGCGGCGAGGAGTTAAGCCGCGAGACGAAGAAGACCGAACCGCTTGGGCACGATTTCGGCGAATGGACCGAAACAAAAACGCCCACCGCGACCGAAAACGGCGAAAAAACGCACACCTGCGCACGCTGCGGCGTGACCGAGACCGAAGTTATCCCCGCGACCGGGCATCCGCAGACCGGCGACGGTTCGGAAACCCTTATCCTCGTGCTTATCGCGCTGATATCCGCTTGCGGAGTCGTTGTGATGATCCCGCGCAGGATAAAGGCACGGTTCTGAAACGCATAAAACCGCGTAAACGCAAAAACAGACGGGTTTTGCCCGTCTGTTTTCGTTATGCAAAAAACGTTTATTCTTCCCTTTCGAGCACCCAAAGGATGCTGTGGTATTCGAGCGTGGTCGGCGCGTGGAGCCCGAAGTTCATCAACTGGTCGCCGCGGTAACGGGCGCCGGTGGACGTTTCCCTGTAAGTCGCCTCCGGGTCGAGCCCGCGCAGGGCGATGCGCTCGTTATTGCCGTAGAGCCGGACGTGGGTGAGCACGTACCCCGCGACGCAGAGCGATCTATCCTTTGAAACGAAGCACCAAGCGGAGCAGTTCTCCGTGTGCGGGTCGCGCAGGCGGTGGTAGTCGCCGCGGGCGAACAGGTCGCCGTACCGCTTGTAAAACGCCGCGGTGGAACGGACCTTTTCCCTGTCCTCTTCGGAAAGCTGAGTGGGATCGAGCTCGTAGCCGAACGAGCCGGTGAGCGCCACGGTGAAGCGGGTGTCGAACGGCGTAACGTGCCCCGTCTGGTGGTTGGGCGAAGCCGAAACGTGCGCGCTCATCGCGGACATCGGGTAAACGAGCGAGGTGCCGTACTGTATTTTAAGCCGTTCGATAGCGTCGGAATCGTCGCTGGTCCAGACCTGCGGCATATAATAGAGCATGCCCGCGTCGAACCTGCCGCCGCCGCCGGAGCAGGATTCGAACAGCACGTCCGGAAAGTCCCGGTTCAACCGTTCGAGCACCGAATACAAGCCGAGATAATAGCGGAAATCGACTTCCCTCTGCCGGTCCGCCGGGAGCGAGGGCGAGCCCGCCTCGGACATATTGCGGTTGAAATCCCACTTTACATAATCTATTCCGCCTTCGCGCAGGATCTTCGCAACGGAATCATAAATATAATCGCAAACGTCCTGCCGAGTAAGGTCGAGTATAAGCTGATATCTGCCTTCGGAGCGCGGGCGGTTTACATAATGCAAGCACCAATCGGGGTGCTTCGCGTATAATTCGGAATCCGGGGAGATCATTTCCGGCTCGAACCAGATGCCGAGCTTCACCCCGCGGGAGGCGAGGTGGTCGGAAATGCGCTTTATCCCGCCGGGGAGCTTTTTTTCGTTCACGAACCAGTCGCCGAGCGAGCAGCGGTCGTTATCGCGCTTGCCGAACCAGCCGTCGTCGATGACCATAAGCTCTATGCCGAGGTCGGCGCAGGAATCGCCGATCTGCATAAGCCGGTCCGCGTCGAAGCCGAAATAGCACGCCTCCCAACTGTTAAGCAGGACGGGACGCCTTATATCGCGGTATCTGCCGCGGCAGAGCCGTTCGCGGAAGAGCGAGGAGAAGTTGTTCGAAAGCCTGTCCAGCCCCTCGCCTGAATAGGAAAGCACGCATTCCGGAGTGGTGAAAGTCTCGCCGGGGAGCAGCTTCCAGCGGAAGGAATCGGGGTTCAGCCCTATAACGGCGCGCGCCGTGTCGAACTGGTTCGCGGCGATCTCCGCGGTGAAGGAGCCGGAATAGACCAGCACGAAGCCGAAAGCGTCGCCGCTCGTTTCGTCCGCGCGGGGCGAAGTGAGTATTAAAAACGGGTTGTGAACGTGCGAGCTGGCGCCGCGGCGGGAGGACATTACGAAAGCGCCGTGTTTAAGAGGCGCGCGCTCGATATTCCTTTCGCGGCAATGGGTGCCGAAGTTGGAAATGACGTCGTAATTTATGCGGTCGAAGTCCACCGAGGCGGAAGCCGCCCTGTCGATAAACACCGGTTCGGAGTTTCCGTTCGTAACGGAGGCGTAGCGGGTGATTATATCCCTTTCGGCAAACACGCAGTAATACAGCTTTACCGTGATATCGCTTACTTCGTCGCGCAGGGTTATCTCCAGCGTTTCGCATTCCGAACCGTTTTCGGCGTAGACGGCGGGCAGCCCCTTTATGCCGGGCTTGCCCTTTATAACGCGGTGCCCGGCGACGCGCGGATCGATTATAACTGAGCCGTCCGGATTCGTTATTTCCAGCGCGGGAGTACGCATATCCGCCCTGCCCCAGCAGGGGTATTCAAGCGGGATATCGTCGAGTATGAACCCCTCGCAGCGCTCCATACGGGGCGAGAAGGCGGCCCTTCCCTGCTCGCGGAACATATAGGCGCAGTCGCCCTCCGTGCGTCTGCCCCAATAGAGGTGGACGAGGAACCCTTCGCGCTCCTGAAAGATATAGCTGGTGTTCGCGGTGTGGAGCGAATATTGTTTTGTTTGCGGATCGTAGATCACAGCCATTGTTTACTCCTTAAAACAAAGGCCGAGCAAAACAGTCCGGCCTTTTTGATATGTTACTATGCCAATTGCGGGATGACCGCGGTAGCTATCGCGAAATATACGATAAGCGAGATCGCGTCGACGATGGTGGTTATGAACGGGCTTGCGACCACCGCCGGGTCGAACCCGAGCCGCTTTATGAGCAGCGGCATACAGCAGCCGACCGCCTTCGCCACGACGACGGTCGTCGCCAGCGTGAGGCAGACGGTGAGCGCCACGATAACGCTCGCGCCGTCGAACAGCACCGCCTTGCCGAACCCCACGGCGGCAAGCGTGACGCCGCAGAGGAACGAAACCCGGAATTCCTTCCAGAGCACCCGCAGGAAATCGCGCGGTTCGACTTCGCCCAGGGATATGGCGCGGATGATAGTTACCGACGCCTGCCCGCCGGCGTTCCCGGCGGTGTCCATAAGCATGGGTATGAACGAGGTGAGGATTATGACCTTGCTCAACGATTCCTCGTAGTGCGAGATTATCGCCCCGGTGAAGGTGGCGGAAAGCATTAACAGCAGCAGCCACGGTATGCGAGCGAGCCAGGTGGAGAACACCCCCACCTTGAAATACGGCTTGTCGTTCGGCGTGATAGCCGCCATTTTGGTAATGTCCTCGGTCGCCTCGTCCTGGATGACGTCGATTGCGTCGTCGACGGTGACGATACCGACAAGTCTGTTGTCGGCGTCGACCACCGGGATCGCCAGAAAGTCGTATTTGCTCATCGTGGCGGCGACGGCTTCCTTGTCCTCGTCGGTGGTGACACAGATCACGTTGGTATCCATTATTTCGGAAATAAGCTTGTCCGTGTCGTTCAGCATAAGGTCCATCGCCGATACGACGCCGACGAGCGTTTTATCCGATTCGGTAACGTAGCAGGTATAGATGGTTTCCTTTTCCGTCCCGGTGCGGCGGATCCGTGTGAACGCGTCCGCGACGCTCATATTCTTTTCCAGGCGGACGTATTCCACCGTCATAATGCTTCCGGCGGAATCCTTCGGGTATTTCAGTATCTGGTTGATCTGCGAACGCGACAAACTGTCGCAGTTGGCGAGTATACGCTTTACTACGTTCGCGGGCATTTCCTCGATGATGTCGACGGTATCGTCGATATACAGCTCGTCGAGTATGAATTTCAGTTCGTTATCGGAAAAGCTTTTTATAAGCATTTCCTGCTCGTCCGCCGACATTTCGGTAAAGCATTCCGCCGCCAGCTCTTTGGGCAGCAGGCGGAACAGCACCGGCATAAGGTCCGCGGGGATATCCTCCAGAACTATCGCGATATCCGCGGGCTCCAGCTCGCGCAGGAGTTCCTTTACCTTCTGAAAATCGCGCGCGGCGACAAGATCCGGTATCTGGTCGGCGAGTTTTTCATTGATCTCCTCGATATCGTCGATATCGTTTACGTCGTTGATATCGTCGACGTCGATCAGCTCTTCTTCCTCGTCTTCGTCTTCGTCCTGACCGGGCAAATCCGGTTCGGGCGGATTTTCGGTCGAAGTTTCAAGCAGTTCTTCGGATTCTTTTTCTTTGTTTTCTTCCACAGCCGTTTCTCCTTTTTCAAATATTCAGCGCCGCCCGGCGGCGGCAAGAAGAAGCACGGCGCCCGTTATATCACGCGGAAAGAGCGATAAAAAACACACACGCCCCGTCCGCGCAAATACTTTTGGGCTTGCCGCTACTTCGTCCGGTATCCATGTGTGTTCCACCTCTCTTTATAAAGAAGAATATATTGTATTTTAATACTTAAAAAGCGATTTGTCAACGAATGATTTTGATTTTTATTGATTTTTTCTTCCGGATAGGTATAATGGAACACGGGGGGTGGCAAACAATGTTCCGTTTTGACAATTCCTGGGACGCTCTTATGGCGCCGGAGGCGGAAAAGGACTATTACAAAGCGCTGCGTAAATTCCTTGCGGACGAATACCTGCGCTCCGGGGTGCGGATATTCCCGGATATGAACGACATTTTCAACGCGTTCAGGTACACGCCCTACGACAAGGTCCGCGCCGTGATCATAGGGCAGGACCCGTACCACGGCTTCGGGCAGGCGCACGGGCTGTGCTTTTCGGTTAAAAAAGGCGTTCCCGTGCCGCCTTCGCTTCAAAACATATTCAAGGAGCTGCAAAGCGACACCGGCATTATCCCGCCCAACCACGGCGAGCTTACGCAGTGGGCGAAAAACGGAGTGATGCTGCTGAACAGCGTGCTTACCGTGCGCGAGGGCGCGGCGGGCAGCCACGCCGGGCACGGCTGGGAGATTTTCACCGACCGGGCGATAGAGCTTCTGAACCGGCGCGAGGAGCCGGCGTGCTTTATACTGTGGGGGCGCTACGCGCGGGAGAAAAAGCGGCTTATCACCGAACCGCGCCACCGCGTGCTGGAGGCGGCGCATCCGAGCCCGCTTTCGGTTTACAACGGATTCTTCGGCTGCCGGCATTTTTCGCTCTGCAACGAATTCCTGCGCTCCGTCGGCGAACCTGAAATCGACTGGAAGATAGATAACTGAACCGAAAACGGCCCCGTACCGAAAAGTACGGAGCCGTTTTTCTATTTGTTTTGCGCGTTTACAGCGAAAGCTTTTTCGTTATCTTATCGCCGCAGGCGTCGATCTGCGCCGAGCCGGCGACGACGGCGTATTTGTCGTCCCGCGCGATATCTTCGAGCATATCGCACAGCGCGATAAGCCCGTTCCCGTCGGCGCTGATGAGCTGGGTGTAGTAACGGCACATATCGTCGTAGGTCGTTCCTCTGATACGCATCGATTCGGCAACGTCCATTTTATCCTCGGCGTTGAGCAGCGGATCGAGATCGCTTACCGAGCCGAGTATATGCTTTGTGATATCCGGGTTTTCGGCGCAGTAGGAACGGATGAAATCCGCCGCACCGTCGAATATCCCGAGCGAGCGCCCGGGCTGAGGATCGCGGTAGGAATAGCAGACCAGATCGCCGCCGGTGCGACCGTAGAAGCCGCAGCCGTAGGCGCCGCCCTGAACGCGTATCTCGTTCCACAGATAGCTGTAGTTGAGAATGTTCGCCAGCGCGAATATGCTGCCGTTGAATTCCCTGCCGTGCAGGAACATATTGGTGCATTTCGCGGCGAATCCGACGGCGGCGGGAATGATTATTCCGTCTCCGTTTGAATTGAACGGCTTGTGTTCCGCGAATTCTTTGCCCGCGTCCCCGTGCGGCAGCGTTTTTATGAACTGCGCGGCCTGTTCGTCGCCTACCGTTTCGGAAACGCTTGCAAACAGTCTTTCGGCGCAGAACAGCTTCTTCGCGAGCGAGGCGAGCCCGGCTCCGAGCTCTTCAAGCTCTTCGTCGGAAGCGGCGCTTTGCTTTTTAAGCCATTCCGCATAGGAGAAGCCGGAGACCATTTCGCTTGCCGCGCCGGCGGAAACGGAATAGGACAGCGCGCGGGTAACGGCAAAGCGGTTCCCGCGGGAAGAAAGCGCCATCTGCGCGCTCAGCGCGAACTGCTTTATAAGGTCGCGAAGCTGTTTTTTATCGGTGAAGACCGTGGAAAGCAATATTTCGGAGATCAGCTCCTCCGCGCGCGGCACTTTGTTCGAAAGGCAAGCTGCGTCCGCGCAGAGGAACACCCGGCACCGCGAGGGACCGTCCCCCGCGAAAACGTCCGGCGCGAATATAAGCTTGCCGACGTTCTGTTTTACCAACATCTGCAGCCGCGCGCTGTCGTGCTCTCTCGTGGCGAGCTTGCCGAGCACCTGTCCCAGCAGCGCAAGCTTCGGCAGGTCTTCCGTGGGGACGTCCGAAGCGTTGAAATAGAAGCTGAGGTAGGCGAGCGCGCTCCCGGTCTCGGTGCGCAGAAGCGGGACTCCCGCGACGGTTTTTTCGGCGGATTCGACCTTTCCGGGCTTTTCGTCGAGGTCGCTTATCTTCAAAAGCGGTATCGTCGCAAGCGCTTCCTCGGTGTCCGGCGCCTTCTGCCATTCGGTAAGCACGCGCTGCTGTTCTTTTAATTCCGCCGTTTTTTCCGCGCTCCACGAAGCCTGCTCCGCCGCGACGCGGGCGGCTTCCTTCCGGCGCTTTTCCCCGCCGAGAGTCTGCGAAGGCGTAAGGACAACGAGCGCGCGGTTTGGCGAGCCGAAGAAAATATCGGAAAGCAGTTTTTCGAAATATCCGCTTTCGAGCTTGGCTTCGAGCGAGGCGAGCGAATCCTCCACGCACAGCGCGAGCGCCGGATCGCCGCCGTAGAGCCAGGTGTCGAGCATGGTTATCGCCTCGACAAGACTGCGCGGCGCGCCGGAACCCTCTTTATCACGCAGGCGGAAGGCGAAGCGGTTGAAGCTCGCTTTTAGGAATTCCCTGTCCAGCCCGTTATCGCAGATCGCTTTCACCGTGCCGCGCACGGTCTCTTTTATTCTGTCGAGCTTGTCTTTATCGGTGTTCCAGACCTGCCAGGAAAAACAGGGCTGCAGTATGCCGTCGTCCACGTGAACGCGCAGGTCCTCACCCAGACCGTTTTCAAGCACGGCGCGTTTAAGCGGCGAATCGTTGTCCCCGGCGAGGTAATCCGCCAGCACGCAGGCGGCGATTATCTTTTCCTGATCGTCGAAGCGGCAGAACACCGAGGAGCCGGAAACTATCGTCTTCGCCTCCGCGGGCTCGTCCTCACCGATCTCGTATTCCACTTCGTTTTCGGCGTATTCCTTCGCGCCCTGGTAAGGGATATCGAAATCGGTCTTGACCGCGTCGTAGTTCGCCAGATAGGAATCGATAAGCCCCAGCACCGGCTCCGGATCGACGCTTCCGCAAAGCGAGATCAGCGAATTGGAGGGGTGGTAATATTTGCGGTGCATCGCGATGAACTGCTCGTAGGTAAGGTCCGGGATATGCTCCGGATGTCCGCCGGATTCACAGCTATAGCAGTTGTCCGGGAACAGAAGCTTCGCCGTTTCGTGCTCCAGCACCGAATCGGGCGAGGCGTAGGCGCCCTTCATCTCGTTGAACACCACGCCCTGATAGATCGCCTTGCCGTCCTCGCCGAACTCGTATCTCCAGCCCTCCTGCCGGAATATCTCCGGCTTGGTGTAGATAGAGGGGCGGAACACGCCGTCGAGGTAGATGCCGACGAGGTTAAGAAAATCCTTGTCGTTGCGGCTGCTCACCGGATAAACGGTTTTGTCCGGGTAGGTCAACGCGTTCAGAAAGGTCTGCACCGAGCTTTTCAGAAGCTCCACGAACGGTTCTTTGACCGGGTATTTTTCCGAACCGCCCAGCACCGAATGCTCCAGTATATGGAACACGCCGGTGGAATCCTCCGGGATCGTCTTGAACGCGATGCAGAAGGTCTTGTTTACGTCTGCCCTGTCGAGCCAGGCGAGCCGGGCGCCGCTTTTATCGTGAGTCATTTCGTAAAAATCCGCGCTCAGCTCCGCAAGGCGGCGGATATTCGTAACGCGGAAGCCGTGTATCACCGTTCCGATCTTCATTCTTCTTTTTTCTCCTTTTTGTTTGTGTCGATGCTTTTACCGAAAACGAAATAGCGCCGGTACAGGAATTCGGTAACGAAGTTGATCAACATATTTATGGCGGTAACGAGGTATTCGTTCCAGCCGTGTTTATCGGCAAGCAGATATTCGAGCTGAAGCGACAGCGGCGTGAACACCGCGTAGTACGCCAGCACCTTAAATTGCCGCAGGGACGTTCGCCGCGGATCTGAAAGTGATTTTGCGGTTCAAGGTAAAGTTCCACAGCACCGAAAGCACCAGCGCGATGCCGTAGGATATCCAGTAGGGCCAATGCAGTATCTCGTTAAACAGCGTGAACGACGCTATTGGTATTATACCCGCGCTTATCGAAAACAAAGTGAATTTCGCCGCGCGCTACAGCTCTTTTTTGCCGTTTTGCTTTTCGTCGCTCATAATTTTACCTCCATCCCGTCTGTGGCGAACCGCACCGGGAATTTATCGCAGGTCTTCGCAAGCTCCGGCACAAGCGGCATCTTGCGCGGCTGGCAGTGATTTATAAACACGCGCTTTATATCGCTTTTTTCAAAAACCGCCGCGTAATCGCGCGGGTCGATATGCGCCGATTCGCAGATCACGGCGTCCAGCGTCCTGCCGAACGCGCCTTTGGGGTAATCCTCGTTCACGCCGCGCAGATCTCCGGTGAACAGCGCCGTTTTTCCCTCCGCCTCGGCGAAATAGGCGAACGAAGCGCGCGTGTGCTTCGTTTGCTCCGCGGTGATCTTAAAAAACCCGTCGTCGTAAACGACGCCTTCGTGCGCGAGATTTATCTCTATCCCCCGCCAGGGGCGCTTTTCCAGGGCGTTTATCCAGCCCTTAAGCGCTTCTATCCCCTCCGCGGTGGGCAAAAATATCTTCGGATCGGCAGAAGTGAAATACCAGTTGCAGATATCGACAAAAGATAAAAGCCCGTTCACGTGGTCGCCGTGCATATGCGTGACGAATATCCCTTTCACGTCCTCCGGCGGGATGTCGCGGCGGCGCAGGTCCTCTATCGCCTGCGTGCCCATATCCACGAAATATATCCTGCCGCAGGTCTCTATCATCGTGCAGGAGCAACGGTGCTCCGCCTCCGGCACCCCGTGCGAAGTGCCTATAAAGGTAAGTTTCATATGTTCTCAGCCCCGTTCTGGTTTTTCTCGGTCATCGAAAGCGTTTCCCGGAAATCCGCAAAACACTTTCCGCACAGCCATATATCTTCCCCGGCGGTCTTGCGGTAGGCGTTTTTAATCTCGCGTTCGCCGTTCCCTAACACGGCGCGGCAAAGGAAGCAGTGCGTGCTGCCGCCCGCTTCGGCGCGCTCCATTCGCGCATAGTAAAGCGGCGCGCATTCGCCGGAGTTTATTTTTATCTGCCGCAGATCGAGTATGTCAGCCATAATACTTCCCCATTCCGGTTAATTGTATCACAACGGAACGGCATTTTCAATAAGAAACGCAATAAAAAGGAAGAAAACGCTCTTCCGGGCGTTTTCTTCCGATCTTATTCAATTAATCAGTTTTTTTCGCGGGGCTATTTCCCTTCCGCGCCGGGGATGACGTAGGTCTTTAAGAAGTGGCGCTTGATCATCGCGTATTCGGAGGAATCGACCTTGCCGTTCTTGTTTATGTCCGCGCGAAGGAGCTGTTCGGCGGAAAGCTCGTAGGTCTTCAGGAACGCGCGCTTGCACATAGCGTAGTCGGCGGAATCGATCTTGCCGTTGCCGTTTACGTCGCCGGGGATGAAATCCTGCGCCGCGCCGCCTTCCGGAACGGTGAACGTATATTTTACGATATAGGCGTTCAGCCCCTCCCTTACGGCTTCCGCGGGCTTGCCGTTGACCGTAGCGGTAATCTTATCCTCGTCAGCGAATATATACTCCTCGGTATCCGAAAGCCTCACGTAAACGCGAAGGATATAGCTCTTTCCGGCTTCGAATTTAGGAGAATCGCTCCAATTCAAGAAATAACTGCTCTCTTCTTCCGCCCACGCGACGCCGTTGGCATATTTGGAGGTATTGAAATTATTCGTCTCGTAACCCTCGCCGGTCAGACCGACGGTGTAGGGCATCGCGGCTCCGGCGACGGGTTCGGCGACCGCAACGGCTAATTTGTCGACGACGGTCTTTGCCTTGGCGTTCGGGTCGGGTATCTCGACGGTGTATTCGACGGAATAGCCGCTCACAGCACCGTTATAGGTCAATTTGACGAACCTCGCTTCCTTGCCGTTCACCGTCGCCTTGCAGTCGTCCGCAAACTTGTGACCGGGTTCGGTGATCTCGACGAAAACGTTCATTCGGTAAGTCCAGCCGGGCTCGAATTTATTGCCGCTGTATTTGTCAAGCAGCGTCCAGTTAATATACCATGCGATCATGTCGTTTCCCCCGTAGTCCTTTTCGACAGCGTAGCCGAGACCTTGAGGGACAACTACGTCATAGCTTATCTTAGCACCGGCGGCGGGTTCGGGCACGGTGAGCTCGACCAGATCTATGACCGGATCGCTTTCGGTTACCGGAATGCGGCAAAATACGCCGTAGTTGGTGTCGGAATACTTCTGAATAGACGCTTTGTAACCGTTGATGGTGGCGGTTATTTCTTCCGGAGCGGCGAAAGAAAAGGTGCTTGTGTAGGTTGGCACAAGACTTACAAACACGTAATAATAGCCGATCTCGAATCTTTTGTTGAGCGACGGATCGATAAAGTTCATATCCTTATCGAGCCACGCCACGCCGTTTACCCACGCGGCCTGAGTATAGTCTTCGACCTCATACGCCACTTCGTTTTCGGATCCCCAGGCGATGTATTCCATAAGCGCGCCGGCTTTAGGAGTGGGTACGTTGAGCGCTATATAACTTATGACCGTGGGCACTTCGGCCTCGAGCGAGACGATATAAACGCTGTCGGAAAGCTTTTCGACAGTCGCCTTTCTGCCGTTTATCGTCGCGGAGATCTTCGAAACGTCTTCAAAGCTGTTTTTATCGGTATCGTTCACCTCTACGCGCACGTGCGCTGTATAGGCGAAACCGTACTCGAATATGCCGGCGTTTGTCGCTTCCAGATCTCCGCCGCCCCAGCTGTTAGCCCACTTTACGCCGTTCAGCCAGACTTCGCCGTCGGAGTAATCGCTTACGCTGTAAGCCGCCCCCGAAGGAACGGTCGCTGCGTAGTCGATGGGCTTGTCGCCCTCCGGCTCCGGAACAGTCAGCTCGATCTTCTTTATTACCGAAGCCGACGAGAAATCGTAATCGTACTGAACTATAAGCGACGTGTCGGATACCCTTATCACTCTCGCGGGCTTGCCGTTGACCGTGGCGGAAAGGTATTCCGCGTAATCGAACGTCGTGCCGACGGAGGAGGAAATGCCGACGGCTATGTTGACCGTGTAGGTGGTCTTGCCGTATTTGCGCGTGTCGTCGATCTCCAGAGCGGTATTGTTGTGCGCCCACATAACGCCGGATTTCCAGACCTTGTAATCGTTCTGATTCAACACGCCGTAGCCCCTGCCGCCGGGAACGGACGCGGAATAGGTGACTTTTTCGCCAAGCTTCGGCTGCGGGATCGTGAGTTCGATATTCGAAATATACTCCATTTCCGTAAGCACGTAGCTTGTATGTATCTTCGGCCCGGTTATCACGTGATCGACGTACTGCGTAACGCCCAAGTTCTGGTATGGCTGCTTCACGCCGTCGATATACGCCCACGAAGACGGACAGATTATATTATCCAGCATTTCCCCCGCCTGTTCTTCGTCGGGGAGGACGATATGCTCGCCGGATTCATCGTATTTATCGGTCGGGAAAGTGATCATGAAAACGTCTATCTCGGACTTTCCGGAAGCGTTCACGATCTCGCACGCTTTGATCTGCGGAAGCACCGTGTCGGCGTAATAATTATCCGGCCACTGGGCAAATCGCGTGATCTTGTTGAGCTCGGCTTCCGAAAACCGTATTTCTATCGCCGGCGAGTTCTTTGCGCGGAGCTGACCGCCGAGGATATAAAGATACGGGAAACCGCCTGACGTGTTGCCTTTAAGATATATAGGGGTGTCCGCCTCCAGCGTGCCGCCCAGTATACAAAGCTGAGAGCCGTAATACGCCCAGTGGCTTTGCACGTTTGAATGAGTTTTGTTCACTATCGTGCCGGATTCGACGGTTATCGGACCGCTGAGAGCATAGGTGCAGGTCTCGTCCGCCGAGGTGGTACGCAAAAACTCTATTCTGCCCAGATACGCCAAGCCGGTCGCGGGATCGTACCTGCCCGAATCTTTTATGGTTATCCTGCCGGAACCCGCGGAGATAAAACTGTACGCGAAATCCGTTTTATAGGAAAGCGTATATCCCGCAAGATCGAGATATACTCTTGTGTGGTTCGTGACAAGCCGGTCATTCGGGAAAAAATGCGTTACCGTGTCGCCGTGCTGAATGCTCGTCGAATGCGATTCATAATAAATATTCGAACCGAGCTTTATATAGACGGTCTTCGGGTTGTCGGAGTTGTCGGCGCTGAATATCTTCTGCATCGACATATAATCCGTGGCGATATAGGGGTGCTCCGGATCGGAATAATCCGCCTCCTCCTCTGCAAAGACGGTAACGGTGGCGGCGCCCGCCGGAATAAGCCCGGCAAACATCACAAGGCAAAGCAATACGCCCAGGATCCTGTTTTTCATCGTTCTTACGCTCCTTTTTTACAGTTTCCGTGTTCAAAGCCCGGCGGCAAAAGCGGTTTTTGTTTTATGGGGCTTAACGGGGTTCCCGCGAAACTCTGTTTCGTGGGGCTTAACGGGGTTCCCGCGAAACTCTGTTTCGTGGGGTTTAATTGGGGCCCCCGAAAACGCTTGCGTTTTTGGGGTATTATTTTCCTTCTGCGCCGGGGATGGTGTAGGTCTTCAAGAAATGCCGCTTTATCATCGCGTATTCCGAGGCATCGACCTTGCCGTTGTTGTTTATATCCGCGCGCAGGAGCTGTTCGGGAGAAAGCACGTAGGTGTTAAGGACCGCGCGCTTGCACATGGCGTAGTCGGCGGCGTCTATTTTGCCGTTTCCGTTTACGTCGCCGGGGATGAACGGAACGGATCCGCCGACGACGGTAACTTCAAGCTCGGAGTACGCGCCGCCCTCGGCGGTGACGGTTATGACCGCCTTGCCCTCCTTAAAGCCGTAGACCACTATCCAGTCGTCACCGACCGCGCCGATCCGCGCCACTTTCTCATCAGAGGAGGTCGCGTGGAATTCGGTCTTGTGCGGGGCCGTGGTCGGGAGCAGGGTGACTTTTACCGTCGCGCTTTCATCGATTCCGAGCACCAGCGACGACGGATCAAGAGCCACGCCGTCCGGATCCATCGGAGCGCCGATACCGGATTTGGCAAGCGTGTATTCGTCGGAGTAAATTTTGTATACAAAACCGTTTAAGATATACGTTACGATTATGCAGTACGTCGTACTGTCCGAATCATTTTCGGCGATCTCCGGCAGGTAGAAGCGGTAAAGACCGTTGTTTTTCTGCGGGGTAAGATACGGCGCGTCATCGATCGACTGCCAGTAGTCGCCGTGAACGAGCCAGTAAAGCTCGTAATGCCACATCGTGTAATGGTAACTGAAGTCAAAATCAACGTACGCGACGCCGCTGCCGTTGCCGTCGTGCCAGTTCGGTCCTTCGGTGAATTTAAAATCGGAAAAATCCATCCAGTAAACTTCAAATTCATCGGACAGGATAGTTATGTCGCCGAAGGTCGCTCTGACGCGGTATTTGCGCGTGCCCGCCGTATCCTTTGCAGGGACGAAGAAATTCAAATAGTTTTCACCGAGATTTGTCTGTAAAGTATAATCAGACCCCTTGGCTTCCGTCCAATAGGACTGTTCTTCTCCTAAACGGATCACGGTGATATACTCCTGCAGCATGGCGGAATCGGGCATTTTGTTGTACTGCACGAGATATCCCGTGTAGCAGCCCGTGGCAAGATTTTCGTCTAAAAGCTTTGTTTGGATTATATGCGGACCGGGTGTGACGGTTATTAAGTACGGCCACGCGATATCCTCAAGGTCTTTTTCGTTCGGATCTATCAGCTTGCCGTCCATATACATCTTTGCGCCGGGATAAAGGGCTTCTTTGACCTTTATATCCTTCATTTTCGGGTTAAGGTCGTAGCAGCCCTGCAGTTTCCTCCAAAACGAAGTCCTTGTCGTGCATAACTGTATACCGCCGTGGAATTCGCCCCCGTTGATCACCGGGATCATTTGTTTGAATATCACGCCGTCGTAATAACAAGACAATGTTTCATACGTCATCACCGAATAGCAGGTCCCGTTGAACAATCCGCCGTTGATCGCAAGATGATCTAAGTTCAGATATCCGAAATCGGATAAGAACCGTTTGCCCATATCCGCAGATACGCCGCTTGCGTCCTTGTCGTACTCGGCGCAGAAATGCCCGTTGTTTATGACCGCGCTGCAATAGTACAGTCCGACCGCCGAACGGGTATACATATCGCTCCAACGGGGATAGCCGTTGGAATCGTTAAGCGGACCGCCCTGCACCCCGCAGAACTTTTTGTTGTAGGTGGTCATACCGTAGTGCCCGCCGTCTATATAGACCGTGGGGCGGGTTTCGGAATAATAAACCTGATACCCTGCCGGCGCGTAGCGCTTCATCGATTGTCCTTGTATCCTGAGCGCGTTGGCGGGACCGTCAACGTCGGTACGCGCGTTAAGCGTGATCCCTCCGCCGCCCACGGAATCCACAAATCGCAGGTATTGATTCGGGACAAGACCGTAGTCCATATATATATTGACGCCGTACCAGGTTCTGTTATCGCCGTTCTGTTCGGCGTTGATATAACATTTTATAGTGTGACCGTTAAAGTCGATGATCGTGTTGGTCCAGTAAGAAAGATCGATGCACGCTCTTTCATACTGACCGACGTTTCCGGCGGAGGCACTGATATCCGCCGTAAGCCGCACGAACAAAGACTTGCAGTCCGAATCCCAGCCGCCGTGCAATTCCTCGGTCGCCAACAGTTCATTGACGTTCGAGACCTCGACGTAGTCCCAGTTTTTGGGAACTTCCACGTTTTCGGTCTTGAAAAGGTTATCCTCCGCCGAAACGGGGACGGCGACGTTCGCCGCGGGCAGAAGCCCGATAAGTATCGCAAAGCAAAGCAATGCGCCTAAAACGCGTGTTTTCACTTCCATACACCCCTTATTTTGTAAATATTATAAGCCATTGTTATTATAACGCATCCCGCCGCGCTTAACATCAGCCGAAAGGACGATATTTACGGATTTAATCTTATAAAAAAGGCGGTCCGGAGACCGCCGCAGGATGCGCGATTCATTTTCTTTCTTTAATAACTATGCCGAGCCCGCGCGCCTCGGAAACGAGCTCCGTGCGGGTTTTGAACCCGGTCTTTTCCAACAGGTGCTGTATGTGGCTTTTTACCGTGGCGACCGAAATGAACAGCCGCGCGGCTATTTCGGCGTTGGTATCGCCGGTGGTGAGCTCTTTAAGCACGTCGAGCTCGCGCTCGGTGAATTCGCGGTTCGTCGCGCAGCCGATGCGCACAAGCGGAGTTTCGTCCGGGTATATATGCTCGCCCGCCATCGTGCGCTCCATAACTTCCGGCAGACTGTCCTTCTGCCCGTCCTTATACCAGAACGAGTCGACTCCGATCCTCCGCGCGCGTGAGAGCCAGGAGTATTCCGGCATGGAGGTAACGATGATTATTTTTATTTCCGGGAACTGTTTTTTTATTTCCTCCGCCGCGTCGAGCCCGCTTCGGTCGAGCTCCGTCATAACGTCCATAAGGATAAGGTCCGGCTTGCTGCTGCGGCAGACCGAGACCGCCGCGGAGGCGTTCGGAATGGAAAGCAGGTGTTCGAAATCCGCGCTCGATCTAATATATATCTCGAAAAGCTCGCGCGGGATATCCTGATCCTCGACTATAAGCACTTTATACGCCACAAAAACACCTCCCCTTCTTTTATCGCGGTAATATTATATACGCAAAACCGGCGGCGCGCATCAGCCGTCGGGCTGATTCTTCGGCAGCGAAAGAGTTAAAGTAAAGTTTTCGCCCGCGGAAGCGGCAACGCCGGCGCCCTGCTTTTCCGCCAGGCGGGCAAGGTTCGCAAGCCCCCCGGCGAACCGCACTTCGGCGGCAGGGCGTTCTAGCGAGTTCGTAAAACCGCATATCACGCGGGAGCCGGTCTCGGCGAAAGAAAGCGTTATCTCCTTCGCTCCGGCGTGCTTCACGGCGTTCGTGACCGCCTCGTTCGCCGCGATGAAGTAAAGCGAGCGCTGTTTTGCGGAAAGCGAGCCCGGCAGCGGCGATCCGCGTATTATTTTTATTTTAAGCGTTTTCGCCAGCTTTTCCAGTCCGGCGAACCCGGCGCCGTCCCTGTCGCCCGCCTCCATACAAAGCAGCAGCGCGTTGCGCTCCCAAAGCGAAAATATCCTGTCCATCTCCCCGGCGTCGCCGCTTTTCGCCGCGGCGGTGGAAAGCATCAACCGGTTCATTTCGTCGTGGATGTTCACCTTTGCCTGCAGTATCTCGCGGCGGCGCACCGTTTCGTCGATGCCTATGGTATATTCCCGAAGCTCGCGGTTCAGGCGCGAAAGCTCCGCTTTATCGCGTTCCAGCGCCCGCGTTTCGGCGTATTCGGCGGTTATATCGGAAGCGATCAGCTCGCGCAGGATGTCGCCGCCGAAGTTCATTTCGCGGCAGGAAAAGCGCCACATTCTGTCGCCCACGGAGATCATACCGCCCTTTACCGCGCCGTAAAGCTGGTTCCCGTTCAAAGGCGGCGATCCGGTGATCTCGCGGGAGAGGCGGTCCATACACACGTTGGAGAACAGCACCCTGCCGTTTTCGCGCCAGCAGCATATGCCGCAGGGCAGGTTGTCGAGAAAGACCTTTATCGCGCCGGGGGTGATGTTGTTTTTGCCGTAGCGGATATCGCCGTAAAGCACAAGCGCCGAAGCGGCGGTGAGCGCGGCGAACGCGGCGAGCCACCACAGCCAGCTTATCCCGCCCAGCGCGCGGCTTATCCCGTTCGCCCCGTCCGATACGCCGAACAGGCGGATATCGAAAATCACCTGCCAGATAAGGTAGGTGGGCGCGAGCAGCAGCAGCGGCGGCAATACGCTGCGGAAGCGTTTTTTTACCGCGGCGAGCAGTGCGCCGCCGATCTCCGCAAGGCAGAGCAGCAGCGCCCACAGCGCGAAAAACGCGCGCGCAAGCTCGGAAAGCGCAAAGAACGGAGTCATTTCACGGCGCCCCCTTTCGGGACGGTGAAGCAATAGTACGCAATTCCGTCCTCCGTCTGATAATCGCAAAGGACGCCGGCTTCCGCCAGCCGCCGCGAGGGTTCCTCCGCAAGCGGAGTCTGCAGGTTTTCCAGCGTTATCTTGAACAGCAGGTCCTCTTTTTCGGTAAGGTTCACGAAAACTCCGCGAAGCGCAGTATAATTGTCCTCCAGCAGAGTCCCGAACGCTTCGAACACCGCCGGGGCGGTGCCGGAGGGAACGGCGCATTCGGCGCCGCAGATGCATTCGCCGGGGATGCCGCAGCCGTTAAGACAGCGAAGCACCTCCGAGACCGAAAGTCCAAGCTCGCCCGCTTCGATAAAGCTGTTTTCCTGCGAAAGCAGCGTTAGATTCGCATAGCGTTTTATATAAGCGCCGAGCAGCGTTATGCGCCGCCCGTATTCCTCCTTTGCGCGGACATCCGTTTCCGCGCGGGCGCTTTGCGCAAGGCGGGATATCTCCTGCGATTGCCGCTGGGTGCGTTTGGCTATGGCGTCGTAAACCAGCGTGCGCTGTTCTATTTCGGTCTGTTTTTCTTTTAATTCGTTGCGCAGGCGTATAAGCTCCGCCTCCTGCGCAAGCCCTTCTTTCGCCTCCGCGAGCTCGTCGTTCAGGCGGTCGAGCTCCGTCATATCGTCGCGCCAGAAGCCGTATCCGCCGGGGAGCTTTATTTTTTGCAGGACGGTGTGCGCGTCCGTGCGGGAACCGCCGGGCAGCGCGAACTGCTCGGGAGCGAGCGGAACGGCGGAGCGCGAGGAATAGACCGCTTCGCCGTTTTTGTCGGTTATCAGCGCGGAGATCGACAGTTCGCGGAACAGCCCGCCGTAATCGGTGTTGGTCGGCACAAGACCGAGCTGCATACAGCATTCCAGCACCGCCGCCGCGGTGAAAATGAACGCCTCCGGGAATTCGACTATCGGCGTTTCGTTTATGCGCGGCATCTTATCCGCCGCGAGAAGCGAGAAGGCCGCTATCCCCAGCGCGAGCGGTATAAGTATGATCCACGCGTTCCTTTTCGCGCCGCTTATGCGGCATTTCACCACCAAAACGGTTATCCCGCCGAAATAAAGCGCGTATTCCCACGCCGTGAGCAGATAAAAAAGCCACCCGCGCGAATAATCGCCGTCCCAGTTCACAAAATCCGGGTTGAACGCGAACACCTGCTGATGCAGGTCGTTCGTCAGCACAAGGACGATGAACGCGGCGGTAAGCGCGAGCGCCGGATACCAAATGCGCGGCACGCGGGCGTTTTCCCCGTGGGAGACGAGCAGCGAGATCCCGAAAAGAAACAGCGGCAAAAGCAGTACCGGGACGTAATAGAGATACCATACGTGCCGCGCGAGCACGCCCACGCCCGAAAAAGCGCTGTATTTTATCCCGCGCAGCAGTATAAGCAGCAGACACATCCGGGAAAGCCGCTTCATCATTGACGAAAGCCCGCCCGAAGGCGTGACGCGGTGCGAATAATAGAGCACGAGCGACGCCGAAAGCGCAAGCAGATAGACGGTGGAAAGGTTCCTGGCGGGAAAAACGTCCGGTATGACGTTCGCGCAGAATACCACGTTTAACGCCAGAAGCAGATAATAGACCGCCAGCCGCTTCAAAGCGGTTTTCGCTTCGTTCACGTTTTTCCTCCCCCTTTCCTGTTGCTTCCGCCGCCCCGCCCGCGCGGGGCTTCAATACATTATGTAAACTTATTCCGCAAGGACGCGGACGTTTTCTGTTCCGAGTTTACGCAGCGTTTCCGCGGCGGTTTCGAGTTCCGCGCGCGCCGGGACGCGATAGCGCGGCATATGGAATATGTCAACCAGTCGCGCCTTTTTTATACATTCGTCGGAATAAGGCGCGAGCTCGGTGCGCGAAACGTTTTCAAGCGAACGCAGCAGCTCCGCCAGGGACGCAAAGAACTCCGCGTTCAGGTTCACGCCCGGTATGAGCGTACAGCGGATAACGGTGTCCTTCCCCGCCCCGTCCAGCGCGCGCAGATTGGCAAGCACTCTGCCGAGGTCGCCGCGCGTATCGGCGGCGAAAGAGCGAGCGTCGAGCTCCTTTATATCGAAATACACCCTGCGCACGCGCGAAACGATATCCGCGTTAAGCTCCGGAGCATAGTCGCCGCAGGTGTGTATATCCGTCTTCACCCCGAGCTCCGCGGCGCATTCCAGCACCGCGCGGAACGCCTCCGGCTGCGCCGTCGGTTCCCCGCCGGTGAGCAGAAGCGGCAGGCCCGCTTTCGCCGCGGCTTCCGCGATCCCGCCCGCGGTCTCCTCCCGCCGGATAAGTTTAAGAAGCCCGTTGGGGCAGGCGGGCACGCAGTTCCCGCAGACGGTGCAGAACGACCTGTCGTAGATGCGCGAGGGCCTCATTTTCTGCATACCGACGCCGCAGGCGCGATTGCAGGCGGCGCACGTAACGCAGGAATCTATGTCGAAGGCGATCTCCTGCCCGAACTGCCGCGCTTCCGGCGTTATGCACCATTTACAGCGCAGCGGACAGCCCTTGAAAGCGACCGCAGCGTATCCCCCTCGGCGAGATATATCCGTTATAAAGACTTTCGTGTTTTTCATTTTATCGTCTCCTTCGGACATTATAAAACATTTCGAGCCGTAATTCAACGGTTTTGCAATATTTTGCGCCGTATTATTGACAAACGGCGCGTTTGGCGTATAATTATTGTAAGATGCAATTCAAACGGACGGAGAAGTGAAATGAAATACACCTACAAACCCCAGATGGTATGCCCTTCGGAGATAAGCTTCGACATAGAGGGCGACGTTATCACCGGAATAAAGTTCAACGGCGGCTGCAGCGGCAACTTAAAAGCCATTTCCAAGCTGCTGGAGGGCAAAACGGTGGACGAGATAGAATCCAAGCTGCTGGGCAACACCTGCGGGTTCAAGCCCACCTCCTGCGCGGACCAGCTTGCCCGCGCCGTGCGCAAGGCGTACGACGAGACACATAAATCGTAAAGCGAGTGATATGAATGAACGTTAACGCGGACGTTCGCGAAAAAAAGATTACAAAAACAAGCGTTATCGGCGTGCTCACCAACCTCGCGCTGGCGGGATTCAAGGCGTTTACCGGATTGGTGTCCGGCTCGGTCTCGATAGTGCTCGACGCGGTGAACAATCTGACCGACGTGCTCTCTTCGGTCATAACGATAGTCGGGATAAAGCTTGCAAAGCGCCCGCCGGACAAAAAGCACCCGTTCGGACACGGCAGGATCGAATATTTCAGCGCGATAATCATTTCGGTGATCATCGTCGCCGCCGGTACCATTTCGCTGGTGGAATCGGTCAAAAAAATAATAGCGCCCGAGGCGCCGGATTATTCAGCCGCGACAATAATCGTCGTCGTCGCCGCCATCGCCGTAAAGCTCGTGCTGGGCAGATACGTAAAAAGCGTGGGGGTAAAATACAACTCCGACGCGCTTACCGCTTCCGGCGCGGACGCGATCTACGACGCGTTCCTTACCCTCTCGACCCTTATCGGCGTTATAGTAACGCTTATATGGAGCGTTTCGGTCGACGGAATAATCGGCGCGCTGATCTCGCTTTACATCATAAAAGCCGGCGTGGAGATGCTTATGAAGCCGGTGAACCACGTTGTCGGCACCCGCGAGGACAGCGAAACGACCAAAGGCATCAAGCGGCTTATAAGGACAATCGACGGAGTACAGGGCGTTTACGACCTGATAATACACAACTACGGACCGAACTACGCCATAGGGTCGGTGCACATAGAGGTGCCGGATACCTTTACCGCAAAGCAGATACACGAGATCACGAACAGCATACAGCGCGCGGTGTTCGCGGAATACAGCGTGTTCCTTACCGTCGGCATCTACGCCATCGACACGCAGGACGCGCAGCTTGCCGAGATGCGCAACGTGATACGCGAATGCACCGAATCGCGCCCCGGGGCGCTCAACGCGCACGGGATATTCATAAAAGAAGCGGAAAAGACCATAAACTTCGATATAGTGGTCGATTTCAAGGTCCAGGACAAGCAGGCGCTTATCAAAGACGTTACCGACAGTATAAAGGCGGTGTATCCCGAGTATTCGGTCTGCGTGAACGTCGATACCGACTTCAGCGACTGATAACCGGCGCGAAAATCCCGGCGAAAAACTATTGAAAAACCGTTTTGTATATGTTACAATATATTAGGGACCCGCGCGTACGCGGAATCATCCCGCGGCTGATATAAGACCGCATCGGACCTCACGGCGGTATTCAACGAAACCGCACAAACAGTTTTGCCCACCGGAGAAGCGACGATGAATACTTTAAGAAAGATCCGCAACTACATTTGCTATTGCGGCATAGAAAAAGACGAATACAACGAACTGAAAAAGGACGCCTACGTTTCGAATTTCGAAGTGTGGCGCGTGCTTCACTGCTTTATGGCCGCCGTGTTCGCCGCTTTGACGGTCGCGTCGCTCAAAGTCGATCTGTTCGCGGAAAACCTGTTCTTTTATCTCGCGGCGCTCGCCTATTCCGTAATAGCCGCCTGCCTGTTCTTGTTTGTATTCGACAAGAAATCGGTGATCGCGCAGCTTATGATCTATCTGTCCATCTCGCTGCTGTTCGTATTCGCCGCGCTTATCACCCGGAACAACCCCGGCATCCCCGCGACGACGTTTATCGTCTTTCTGCTCATAACTCCCCTTTTTATGATCGACAAGCCGTATTTTATGGCGATCGAGCTTGGCGCGGCGTCCGTGGTATTCCTTGTGTGGATGAAAGCGGTAAAGCCGTACGAGGTCTGGCGCATAGACGTCGCCAACATAATAATGTTTTCGATCATCGGCTTCTTTATCCACGTGATCTCGAATTCCATCCGCATAAGGGAGTTCGTCCTTGCGAGGAAGCTGCGCATCCAAAAGGACACGGATGAGCTGACCGGGCTGAAAAACAAGGGAGCGTTGACGGGTGAGATAAACAAATTTCTCGCGGACGAGACGAAGGATAAGGGTATAATGCTCCTGCTCGACATAAACCATTTCAAATCCGTCAACGATACGTACGGCCACGACGTCGGAGACAGCGTTATAAAACAGTTCGGCGTCTTCCTTGACGAAACTTTCGGGGACGGGGATATCGTCGGGCGCTTCGGGGGAGACGAATTCATCGTGTTCATCAGAAATACCAATTCCGCCGAGGCCGCGGAGAGCGCCGCGCAAAGGATAATCGAAGGCGCGGCAAAGCGCGTAAAACTGCCGGACGACGGTATGACGATAAGCGTAAGCGTCGGCGCCGCGCTCTATCACGGCGCGGAGAAGAATTATTCCGAGATATTCAAAAAAGCCGACGTCGCGCTTTACAAGACGAAGGTCGACAGAACGCTGAGTTTCGCGTTTTACAGCGAAAGCGAAGCTTAAGAAGCGTCGGCAAGGCAAAAAAATACCGGTCCGGTTTTAATGACCGCGCGTCTTTTGAAAATAACGGGTTCTGCGACAAGCGACAAAATCGCGGCGAAGCGTGTATGCTTCGCCGCGATTCTCATTTATTTGATTATTTGCCGAAAGCTCTCTTTCTTCCGCCGCCAAGGAAGAGCGAGGCGACGGCGACCGCGCTTACGATCATAAGATGATCCTAAGCTCGGTTACAATAATTCGGTATTATAGTCGTTGCGATATCAAAAACCGCCCTCCTTTTTTCGAGTGAGGGCGGTTATCTTTATTTCGATAAATCCCGGTTTATTTGGATTGTTGTAATCTCGACAAACCGGAACTTGTCAGTGCGGAATAGAATTATTACTCTAAGTTCAGCCTATAATAATGGGCGTCAAAAAAGGTTTCTTCTCCCCATTTTTTATAGCGCGTTTTTCTGTCCTCTGAAAACCCGAATTTGCGAAGAAGTGCAATCGACGCAAGATTGATGTCTGCCACTTCTCCCGTGATGGACTTGCCGCCTTCCGCCTTAACCCAGCCGATTATGGCCTCTACCACCTCGGTTCCGAGTCCTTCCTTCCAGTGGTCTTTTGAGATGCAATATCCGATATCGTAATTCCCGTTTTCAGGGAATATGCAACAGGTGCCGACTGGCGTAACGTTTTCTTTCAGTTCGGCAATCAGATAATATCCCTCCGGGTTGTCTTCCATCTCATCGACGCATTTGAGATACGCATCATCCATGTTCTCGCGAACAGGGTCGCTCATATATTTTCCGTTTTCCTTGTCTCCCCAAAGAGATAACGTAAAGTCTTTATCTGACTTCCGCCAGGAACGAATCGTCAGTCTTGGCGTTTCCAAGTTTTTGATAAGAAGCATTGCGTATAGTTTGCCTCCGCAAATCCCGGTTTGCCGGGAACATTTCCTCTGGCTTTGTGACAGAAAAAGTTTTCCAACGCGGTCAGTTCATCAGAGAAGCAATAACCGCCGTCTCCTTGAGGATATCCCCGTGCAGTTTTTCATAATCGCCGGGCGTTTTGCTCCGGAGAAGCTCGGTAAGCTCGCACACGGGTGCGGCAATCGGATCGAGCGCAAGATTGTTTACGCCGCCCTTCCACTTGTGAGCGACTTCGAACGCGCGGTCAAGATCGCCTTCCTTCAATGCCGCGCCGAGCGCGTCGGCGGAGATCTCCTGTATACAGATCTTTACAAGGCGAAGATAGAGCGACTCGTTGTTCGCGCAGCGGGACAACCCCTTTTCGGCGTCGGCGCCGTATTCCTTCAGTTTTTCAACGGTAAGCATACAATACTCCTCCGATAAAGTGTTATTTACACGAGAACGGGCTGTTTGACTTTGATGAACTGTTCAAATTCGTCTGCGGGAAGCGGACGTGAAAAATAATACCCCTGGATGATATCGCACCCCATCCGTTTCAACACGGAGACCTGCTCGGCGGTCTCAACGCCCTCGGCGATCGTCGGCACTTCAAAGGAAGCGGCAAGGCAGATCATGGTATCAAGAAGTCTCGTATCCCTGCGACCCGTGAACGCGCTCCTTATAAACTGCATATCCAGTTTTAATGCGTCAATGGGAAGATATGACAGCATACTGAGAGAAGAGTAGCCGGAACCGAAATCGTCCATTTCGATCTTAAATCCGAGCTTGCGGAGTTTTTCCACCTTCTCCACGATATGCTCCGAGTTTTCCGTATACGCGGATTCCGTGATCTCAAGCAGCAGTTCTTCAACGCTCAGCCCGTTTGCTTTGACGATGCCGAGAAGTCTGTCGGCCAGGTCGGGATCGTATAGATCTATGCGGGAAACGTTCACCGACACCGGTATGGAAACGTTGAGCCGCTTTTTCCAGTCGCGTATCTGCGCCGCCGTTTCGGACCATACGTAACGGTCGAGCTCTTGAATCAGTCCGTTCTTTTCAAACAGCGGTATAAACGTGCCGGGGCTGACCATGCCAAGCTTCGGGTGTTTCCAGCGAACGAGCGCTTCGGCGCTGCACAGAGCCGGCTCTTCCCCGCGCACATTGAATTTCGGCTGATAGAATACGACGAACTGTTTATCGCGGAGCGCGGTCGGAAAATCGCCTATCAGCCGGTCGGCAAGCATCTCCGCCTCGCGCATAGAGTTATCGTAAATACCTATGGGACTTGACAGATTATCTCTTACGCTGTCCGACGCCATTTTCGCACGGTCGAATCTGCGCTCGATGTCAAGAGTTTTGTCCGCGTCGGAGTAAACGCCCATTCTGAGCCGGACGTGATTTTCACCGTCTCCGAGCGGTACGGAAAGAGCGTTAAGAATCGCGCCGTAATCATCGCGGTGCGGACAATAGATCATAAACGTGTCCGCGTCGCTGCGGCAGACGATACCTCCGGCTTCGTTTACAAAGCCAAGCGCCTTATCTGCAATGCTTTTCAGGATCTCGTCGCCGTGCGTTTTGCCGAAGCGGTCGTTGATCGTGCGGAAGTGGTTTATATCGAACACGATCGCGTCGGTCTGCGCGTCCTTGTGATAAAGATCGAGCTGTTCCGCGTATCGATAGAAAAACTCTTTGTTATACAGCCCCGTAAGATGATCGCGTTCCGTAAAACGCAGTATATCACGGTTTTCGAAAAGCTCCACCGTCCTGAGGATGCGGGCGAGAATGACTTTTGAAGCCGGATAGGGCTTCGGTATAAAGTCGATCGCGCCGAGCGACAGGCATTCCACTTCCGCCTCGCTGTCCGAGGTCATTACGATAACGGGCAGGCGGGAATACGCCGGAACGCTCCGGATTTTTTTCAGCACCTCGATGCCTTTTATACCCGGAAGATTCAGATCGAGCAAAACGATGCTCAGCGTTTCATACTGCTCGCCAATGATCAAAAGCGCCTCCTCGCCTGTCTCGGCGACAGCCAGGTCATAGACATCGCTCACGCTTTCCCTGATCATCTCCTGATTGATGATATCGTCCTCAACGAGAAGTATCCTTCTTCTTTCCTCGGATATCCGGAACTTTGAGTTGTTATCGGTCATGTAGTTTTCCTCCGTGCCGCATACGCGAAGCCTCACACTTACTCTTTGTCTTCCGCAACCTTCACAATTCGGTTTTATTGTTGTTTTGAAATTCTGCGGTTATTACCGTTATTATCTCACTCAATTAAAACTTCCGTATTTTGCCACAGCTTCATCAATCGTCAGGGTTCCGTTTCCGACCTGATAAGAGGCGCTTCGGATTTGAGAGAAAAGCGTATCCTCGATACCGAGCGCGATCGGCGAGATGACAAGGTCCGGCGCGACTTCGGCGATGGGAGCGTATACCTTATCGAAAGACAGATCCTTCGACGGCGTGATCAGACGTTTGATCGACGCCATCTGATTCAGTTCCGTATTCGAAATGAGGAAGCGTATAAACTCATTCGTCATGTCCAGATTGTCGCAGTATTTGTTGACCGAAAATTGAATCGAAGGACTGTCAAGGAAGTATCCGCCCTTGTCGGTCGTCGGGATCGGAGCAAACGAATATGAAAACGGGTGTGCCTTAAAGGCTTCCGACTGGCTTTCGCGTTTGCCCGTGCCGGATACCGTGTCGCCGGTGCAGATCATCATCGGGACGTCTCCCTCAAAGAACCGCAGTATGACGGCAGTGTAATTATCACCGATTTCAGCGCATTTCTCCAGATTGACGCATCCTTTATCGATCAATTGAGAGAGCGTTTCGAGCGCCGGACGCATATATTCGCCCGCCGCGGGATCACACTTGTTGGCGAGAGCAACCGCCTCCGGATGCTCAGCAAGCGTCCCCGCAAAAATCGGATAAGCGACGGTATTCATCAAGCTGCCGTTCGACTTTGCGCTGTATCCCATCATCGGGCTTTCGTATCCTTTTTCTTTAAAAGACTCGCATACGGTCAAAAGTTCCTGCAGCGTCGTCGGCACCTTGAGTCCTTCTTTTTCAAACAGACTGTTATTGATCAGCATCCCGTATGACGTGGAAAAAATCGGGACCATCAGAACGCGCCCCTGAGAATCGCGGTTCATAAGACCGGGCCGGATGCAATCGAGATTCAATCCGAGAGACGCGTCGGCAAGGTTTTCCATTTTTGCGAAAACCTCATCGTACGCCGAGTTGCCGATCATCGCTTTGGACGAAAAGAAAATGTTCGGCGCATCGTTCCCCTCAAGGACGGTAGCGATCATGTTGTTGTAATCGCCGTCGATTTTCGTGTAGCTCATTTCGACGTTCGGGTAATACTCCTTGAAACGGTCAAACTCAGCCTCAAGAGCCTCGAAATTGCTGTAGCTACCCACCACGCTGATTTTACAAAAGGTGGATTGGTCAAGTTTAGGCGCGAAGCTTTCCTCTTTTTCCTCCTGATTCCCGGAATTGCACGACGCCAATCCGAGGATCATGAGCGCCGCCATGAAAATGATGAAGATTTTTTTCATTGTTTGTTCTTCCTCTCTTTTATTTTGCGAATTTCTTTGATTACAAGTTTGACGTCTACGGGCTTGGCGATATGCCCGTCCATGCCTGCGTTCAGACATTCGGTAACGTTTTCGGAAAACGCATCCGCCGTCATCGCGATGATCGGTATCGACGCAGCCCACGGGTTATCCAGTTTGCGGATCGCTCTTGTGGCGTCAAGACCGTTCATTTCGGGCATTTGCACATCCATGAAAATAAGCGTGTAACTGCCTTCCTCGGCGTTTCTCATCATATCAACGCAAACGCGGCCGTTTTCCGCACGATCCGCGGTAATGCCAAACATACCGAGCGTTGCCTGAATGACCTCCCAGTTGATATCGTAATCCTCCGCCACGAGGACGTGCACTCCTTCGAGATCCGAGTAATCGTCCTCCGGTTCGACTGATTTTACCTCTCTTCCCACGAGTTGGCTGATTTTATCATAAAGCGTGGATCGGAAAAGGGGCTTGCT